>CAZUPI010000009.1:0-72574 GCA_964621755.1 uncultured Ruminococcus sp.
CTTTTTCCGCTTGATACGTACGACGATAACGTCTACTTGATGGACAAAACTGAGATTGACCGCGACCTCGCCATTCCGATTTGGGAGGAATACCGGAAGATTGTAGCAGAACACACTGACCGTAAACCCGTATTTCTTGAACGATTCGCGTTCTACGAAAGAGCAAAGAAGGCATATGCTGTCGTTGTAACAGGGGGAGAGCGCAATTTATGCAAATGTCATTCTTAAAAAAAGGCGTTGTAAAATAATTTTAGGCAAATATAAAAAATACAAATTTTTGAAAGGAATTAAGGAATTATTCTTAGAATAAATAGTAATGGATAAGAAAGATGAAATTATCTCCATGCAGCTCGACCTGATACGCAAAATGACGGAGAGCAATATCAAGCGGTTGAGCGACGATATCTGGGGCAGCAGCCGTGCGACAACCACTGCTCAAAACAAAACGTCAAATGCAGAAAATGCGGCGCAGAAAAAGCCGACTCAAAAAACAACGCAATCCCAAACATCCACAAATGCCAATCATTCTACAGATGCAGCAGATGAAAATCTTATAAAAGCATCGGATGGCGGCGACGGCGGAGGTCCTGTTCAGGAGGAAGAAAAACTTCCCGAAAAAGAAAACATTGAAGACCTCAAAAAAGAGCTTGACTCCTACATAGGACTTGACGAAGTGAAAAAAGAGGTCAAAAACCTGATAAACATGGCAACGGTCTATAAACTTCGTCGTGATAACAATCTTCCGACCACTGATGTTTCCCTCCATATGGTCTTCTCTGGCAATCCAGGTACCGGAAAAACAATGATAGCACGCTTTATGGCGAGAGTTTACCACTCGCTTGGTATTCTTTCAAAGGGACAACTGGTTGAAGTGGACCGCAGCGGACTGGTTGCGGGATATATCGGGCAGACCGCAATCAAAACTACAAAAGTGTTGGAGAGTGCAATCGGCGGTGTCCTGTTCATCGATGAAGCGTATACGCTTACGTCCAAAACGGAAAACGACTTCGGCTTTGAAGCAGTCGACACAATCCTCAAATTGATGGAAGATAATCGTGACGACCTTGTGGTTATTGTTGCCGGATATATCGATTTAATGGAGGATTTTATCGATTCCAATCCCGGCCTCCGCTCCAGATTCAACAAATATATCAATTTTGAAGACTATTCGGCTGAAGAAATGCTTGGAATTTTCAATTTACAGTGTAAAAAGAGCTGCTATATTCTTGAGACAGAAGCCGAAACCACAATTAGGGAGTATTTCACGGCAGTATCGGAAGCGGCGGGCGAATTCGGAAATGCGCGCGGAGTCAGAAATACGTTCGAGAAAATTCTTACCGAACAGGCAAACCGTATCGCCGCACTTGACGGTGTATCCCGTGATGACCTCATGAAGATAACCAAGTCCGATGTGGAGGCCGCACTGTTCAAAAAAGAGGAATCAGACGAAAACAAGGAGAAGAATGAGAAAAAGAATGACCAATCGTGAACTGATTGAAAAAGCCATAGAAACGATGCAGAAGGCTTACGCGCCGTACTCCGGTTTTAAAGTCGGAGCTGCACTTCTCACTTCGGATGGTCGGGTATACACCGGATGCAACATTGAAAATGCTTCTTTCACACCGACGTCTGTGCGGAACGAGTGGCTTTTTTTCAGGCAATAAAAGACGAATGACAAAAATTCAATAAAATCGCAATTGTGGGAGGCAAAAACGGCTCGATAGAATCCCCGACTTACCCATGTGGTGTATGCCGTCAAGTGATGCGGGAATTTTGTTCTGGTGATTTTCGGCTTGTCTTCACGAATGGAAAAGAAATTTTTGAATATTCCCTCGACGAAATGATGCCGTTTTCCTTCACAGCAGAGGATATAAAATAGGTAAAAGTTATGAATATGTACGACATCATATTAAAAAAACGCCATGGCAGCGAACTGACAGACGATGAAATTCGATACTTTATCAATGGTTATACATCTGCCGAAATTCCGGATTATCAAGTGTCCGCTCTCTGTATGGCGATATGCTGTATGGGGATGAGCGACCGCGAAGCTGCGTCCATGACGTACTATATGATGTACTCCGGCGATACAGTCGATTTGTCAATGTTAAATCATACGGTCGATAAACACAGTACCGGCGGCGTGGGCGATAAAACTACCCTTATCGTAGCACCGACTGCAGCATCTGTCGGATGTACAGTTGCAAAAATGAGCGGGCGCGGGCTTGGACATACAGGCGGAACCATGGATAAACTTGAATCTATCCCAGGGTATCAAACTGAAATTTCGGCAAACGCCTTTATGGAACAGGTGAAGAAAATCGGCATCGCAGTCGTCGGCCAGACAGGCAATTTAGCTCCTGCAGATAAAAAATTGTACGCGCTTCGAGACGTTACAGCAACAGTCGATTCCATACCGCTTATTTCCTCCAGTATTATGAGTAAGAAATTGGCAGCAGGCGCCAAGTCGATTGTGCTTGACGTAAAATATGGCAGCGGCGCTTTTATGAAGACCCTCGAAGAGGCGGTGAGACTGGCGGAAACGATGGTTTATATTGGTAAAGCGAACGGCAGGCGCATGTGCGCAGTTATAACCGATATGGATGTCCCTCTTGGTCAAAATATTGGCAATTCGCTTGAAGTAATGGAAGCCTTACAGGTCCTTCGCGGCGAAAAACGCGGCAGCTTGTACGAAGTATGTCTGACACTTGCCGCCAATATGGCGTCTCTTGCCCTTACGCTTCCATATGATGCCGCGCATTCACTGGTTCAGGACGCAATTGACAGTGGAAAGGCGTATGATAAATTTCTCGAGTGGATAGCGGCACAGGGAGGCGATATTTCCTATATTGAAAAAAATACACTTCCGGTCGGAAAACACAGCCGCAAAATAAAAGCAGCGCGTGATGGCTATATCACTCACATGAATGCTGAAGAAATTGGAAGAGCAGCCTGTCTTCTTGGCGCGGGACGCCGGACAAAAGACGATGTCCCAGACCTGTCCGCTGGAATTATATTAGAATGCGAAATAGGTAAATGCATAAAGTGTGGCAATACTTTATGTACGCTATATACATCCGATAAAACGAAATTGGCAGATGCAGAAAATAAAATAAAGTCTGCGATAGAAATAGGGGAAAGCGAGCCGAAGCAACATCCTTTGATATACAAAATTCTAAAATAAAAGGAAAAAAAGCATGAGAAAATATTTTCTACCGGAAAAAGGCGGTGCTTATAAAGCAAACTTACACTGCCATTCTACGATATCCGATGGCCGATTCACTGTGGAAGAACTCAAGAAAAACTATATTGCCCAGGGATACTCCATTATCGCTTATACAGACCACGATGTGCTCATAGACCATCGCGACTTGTGCGACGAAAATTTTCTTGCGCTCAACGGCTATGAACTTGAGGTAAACGAATCCGGGCAGCCATGGAACAGAACCCGTACGGCGCATATGTGCTTCATCGCTATGACGCAGGATAACCTGACACAGGTGTGCCATCATCGCGACCGCTATATCTGGGGCAATGCGCTTGCCTATAAGCCCCAAATCAAATTTGAGCATGACGATTACAACCGCATATATTCCCACGAAGGCGTGTCAGATATGATGAAACGCGGCCGAGAGGCAGGTTTTTTCGTTACATATAACCACCCTGCGTGGTCACTTGAAGCGTATCCTGAATACTCCGGCTACACCGGCATGAACGCATTCGAAATATTCAATACCGGATGTGAACGCATCGGCTTTAACGAATACAACAGCCACGTATACGACGAATTGCTTAGACAGGGCAAGCATATCTACTGCATAGCGGCGGACGACAACCATAATGCTCAGTTGCTCGACCATCCGCGATCTGATTCTTTCGGCGGCTGGGCTGTGATTCGCGCAGAAAAGCTGGAGTACAACACTATCACAAAGGCGCTCGTGGACGGCAGCTTTTATGCTTCCTGCGGTCCTGAAATCAAAGATTTCTATATGGAAGACGACACTGTGCACATCACCACTTCACCCGTGCATCGCATAAATTATATTACCGGTACACGCCACACCGAGGCAGTTGGCGCGCACTACGGCGAATCTGTCACAGAAGCGTCTTTCAAAGTCAACCCCAACGATGTATACTTCCGTCTTGACGTTATCGATGACCGGGGAAACCACGCCAACACGAATGCAGTTTTTGTTGATACAATATAAATTGTAAAAGATGGCAGTACAAATTCATCGACAATGAAGAAAAGGGTAACGTATTCCTCCATGTTTCAGGAATACGTTACCCTTTGTGTTTGGTATAAATTTAAGCGGCTTCTTCTGATGTTTTGGATTCACGAACCGCTTAGTCTTCGCAAACGTTGACCCATACCCCCGGTGTTTTCTGCGCTTCGATGCCCGCACCGCGGAGTGCCATAATGTGCAGCGTTTCGTCGTGAGGAACTTTTACCTCGCCGGTGCGGAAAAAGTCTACCAGATTTTCGATGAAGTGGTCGAAATACGGAGAATTGATGTTCAGCACACAGTTTCCAGACGATTTCGCAATGTTTATCATAAACGGAGAGCCATCGCGGAAGCCGTTGACAGATGCATACCGGCCGTCAGAATATTCGATAATCAGGGAGTAACAGCCTTCGCCGGGGAGATACATGACACGTTTGGGCGTGGCTTTCATCAGCATGGCAAGGGGTTCGAGCTGGTGAATGGAGTATGTTTCGAATTCTGCGGGACCCCAGCTTTGGATTCCGTGTATGCCGTCGGTGTCGATATTACGGTACTCGTCCGCAAAACGGAGCGCAGAAGTGGAGTAACATGGGGTATTGTGCGCTTCCGCGTTGGCGAAAATTCTCTTTGCAGTTGCATAATCAGGCGCGAACGTTTTGTCAATGTAGCACCTTTTGCCGGACGCAAGCGGAATTTTGCACAGCTCCTCGTGCATTTCACAGTTGTCGGGAGAGAGAACTACCAGAACATCACTGATTTTCACAAGTTCTTCTATGGTCTCAATCTTTTTGACGCCATATTTTTCGCACCATGCGTCGGTCGTTAAGCCTCCAATCGGGGAGTCAATCATCCCGTAAGCATATGCAACTTCCATCTCGCCGCCGGACGCAGCCTGAATCATTCTCGGATAATTGTTAGCGTGCCATTCGTCGAGATAATAGTCAATAAAACCTATTTGAATCATTGGTGAGCACCTCACTTTATGTATTTCGCCTATCATCATAGGGTATGTCAGGCGATTTGTCAAGATTTATCTATCTATAAGTGGGTATTATGAAAAAGCTCTCCCAGGGCCATTCTTATCAAATCATACCAAAGCATGATATCCCAGCTCAAGCGCCTTCTTGTTTTTTTCAATCAGCGCAGCCTTAGTGGATGGAATGCTGGAAATTAAAAATTTCGTAAATTTATCATAATCGAAAATTTTAGTAACCTTCATAATGAGCCCGAGCATAATGACGTTCGCGAATCCGCTGAGTTCATGTTCGTTTGCCAGTTCCGTTGCGGGAACATATATTGCATGGATGTCATCCCGCGCGGATTTTTTGTCTATCAGAGTACAGTCGCAGAAAATCGTACCGCCGGACTTTACCTTTGGTTCAAACTTGTCAAAAGAGGGAAGATTCATTGCTACCAGAATATCCGGATTTGAGACACTCGGCGAGCCGATTTCTTCATCGGATACGATTACAGTACAGTTGGAGGTGCCGCCGCGCATTTCCGGTCCATAGGAAGGAAGAAAGGTCACATTTTTTCCCACGTACATTCCGGTTTTCGCTATTTGCTTTCCGGAAAATTGAATGCCTTGTCCGCCGCTTCCGGCAAAAATCATTGTCGTCGTCATATCATTCACCATCCTTTACAGCTTCGGCATCTTTGTAAACGCCGAGCGGGTAATATGGAATCATATTGTCGCGCAGCCACTGCAGAGCGTCGCTTGGAGAGAGCCCCCAGTTGGTCGGACAAGTGGAGAGTACTTCAACGATGGAAAAGCCTTTTCCGTCGAGCTGATTCTGGAAAGCTTTTTGTATCATTTTTTTCGCTGTGATGACATTTTTGGGGTTGTCGACCGATACGCGTGCTGCAAGAGCAACGCCGTCCAGCGTCGACAGCATTTCACAGACACGGACCGGGCTTCCTTGAATTTTGCGGCTTCTTCCGTACGGTGTGGTGGTGGTAACTTGCCCGGGGATGGTCGTCGGCGCCATCTGACCGCCTGTCATGCCGTATATACAGTTGTTGATAAAGATGACGGTAATATTCTCACCGCGTGTTGCCGCGTGAACAGTTTCAGCCGTACCGATAGCTGCGAGATCCCCGTCGCCTTGGTATGTAAATACCACGCATTCGGGATGTGTTCTCTTAACGCCGGTAGCTACAGCAGGGGCACGACCGTGTGCCGCTTCAATCATATCGCATTCGAAATAGTTGTATGCAAATACAGAACAGCCGACCGGAGCAATACCGACCGTTTTTTCGACGACGCCCAGTTCATCGATGGCTTCCGCAACCAAACGGTGAACAATCCCGTGTGTGCATCCGGGACAGTAGTGCAGCGGAACATCGGACAGCGCCTGCGGTCTGTCAAATACAGTTTTCATCATATATATAAATCCTTTCAATCTAAACTCAAATCAAAGATTGTTGACTGACACTCAGAGAATGTCGGCAATCTTCTGAATTTCCGCCGAAACTTCTTCAACCGACGGAATGATGCCGCCTGTGCGTCCGAAGAAATGGACAGGCTTTTTTCCATTAACTGCAAGTCTGACATCGTCAATCATCTGTCCCATTGACATTTCAACCGACAGGAAGACTTTCGCTTTATCTGCAAGCTCGCCGATAATCTTCTTCGGAAACGGCCATAACGTAATCGGACGGAGCAGGCCGACACGGATTCCGGCGGCACGCATTTCATTCACCGCACTCTTGCAAATGCGTGCGGTAATGCCGAACGCCACAAGTACGATATCAGCGTCGTCCGTCTTGTATTCCTCATACTTGACTTCGTTCTGCTCTACCACATCGTATCTCTTGTATCTCTCACGAACCGAGTCCTCCAGTTCATGCGGGTCGATAAACAGCGAGTTAATGATGTTCCTGCCTCTCTTGCCACCGTGACCATTGGTCGCCCATGTCTTTTCGGGTATTTCACGCTTCGGGAACGCCTCAAAGTCAACAGGCTCCATCATCTGACCGAGCGCACCGTCGGCAAGCAGCATCGCGGGCATGCGGTAAAGGTCCGCAAGGTCAAATGCTTCTGCTGTGAGGGAGGCCATCTCTTGTACCGAAGAGGGAGCGAGCACAATCAGCCTTAAGTCTCCATGACCAACTCCCCGTGTCGCTTGATAATAGTCGGACTGAGAGGGCTGGATTCCACCGAGCCCGGGACCGCCGCGCTGCACGTTTACGATAAGACAGGGCAGGTCACATCCGGCGATATACGATATGCCTTCGCTCTTTAACGCGATTCCGGGGGAAGAGGAGGAAGTCATAGCACGCGAACCGGCTGATGCCGCACCCATCGTCATATTGATAGCAGCAATTTCACTTTCAGCCTGAAGGCAAAGACCGCCGACCTTTGGCATCCGTTTTGCCATATATTCCGAAATTTCCGTCTGGGGGGTAATCGGATACCCGAAGAAATAAAGACATCCTGACGCAATCGCTGCTTCTGCAATTGCCTCGTTGCCTTTCATCAGCACTTTTTTAGACATATATACCTCCAATGGATTTTTAATTCAGATTTTGCCGATTATGAGTCTTTTTCTACCTTAATAACGCAATCGGGACACATCATGGCGCACATGGCACATGCAATGCACTTTTCCTGTTCGGTCATCTTCGCCGGATGATACCCCTTGCTGTTTAATGCGGTTTCCTCAAGTGAAAGAATCTTTTTGGGACAGGCTTCAACGCACAGGCCGCAGCCCTTGCATCTTTCAACGTTAAAAGTAACTTTATTCATTTTTTCCTCCATCTGCCGCACCGAATTCTGCACGGCAAAGTATTATTTTTCAGAATAATCTCCGCGTGACGTTTTCAATCGCGAAAAGCGTTTCATCTTCAAAACCATGTTTTTGGAAGCTCTCCGGGACATCCGGTGCATATTCCGGGCAGTACGCATGGCATATCAACGGGATGCCGCACCGTTCCGCACATTCCTTCGCATACACCACGCTGGCGACAACATCCTCCGCAGTCGTTTCCGCGCCAAGCGATGAATTGTTGATAAGCTTTGTACACTTTAATCCGGAGACCGCCTCAATTTCCTTCATACAAAGATAAGCATCCTCGACAGCTGCAATTAAGGGGCGGTACTGATTGATTACATAATACATATCATAACCGGTTCGCTGAATATACATATTATACATCCCCAGTACGACCGCTCCTTCGTCTCCGCCTACGTCCAGTATCGAAATTTCGTTGTCCATACTGCCGTTCATTAGGCTCATGAGCTTTGGCGGAAGAGAGGGAATATCTACATTGGTGTTCGCAAATTCTGGAATCAGAGGCTCAATCTCATGTTTTCGCAGAATATCCGCTGCATCGGCGGTTCTGAAATACGGATTTACAATATCAAGGTCGGCTGCATAAATTTTCACATTGGCGTCGCGCCTGCGCATCTCCAATGCAAGATTTACAGCAAGATTGGTTTTCCCGCTGCCGTAATGTCCGCAAACAATATTCAACTTTTTCAAATTTGAAGGAAGCATCAGAATTAACTCCAAAATTATAGACTCACAATATTATTATAACATTGAAATGTGAAAAAATAAAGAGTCATTTTCTTTTTCACGCAAATTTCCTGAATTCCCGGGGAAAACTTTTTGCAGTGATATCTTGATTCCTCCAATAATTAAAATAATAACAATAAAAAATCGAAAAAGGTTTGAAAATCATATCCGTGTATGTTATAATATAATAATCAAAGAACGGAAAGGGACTATTCTGTCGTGAATGTATTGCTTTTTTCACTGCCTGAGCAGATTACCGACATCATTAGTATCATGAAAATGATATCATTTGCAGATATTATTGATATCGCCTGTGTGTCGGTCCTGCTTTTTTACCTGTATAAGTTTATCCGTGACAGACGCGCCGGAAAGCTTGCGGTTGGAGTGCTGCTTCTTTTCATCATACAGTTTATCAGCAATCTGGCGGATATGTATCTCATGCAGTACATTATGCAGAATATTTTTCAAATTGGATTCATTACTCTCGTAATCCTGTTTCAACCGGAAATCCGCTCTGTATTGGAAAAAGTCGGAGCACAGCCACTCAAAAGTCTTAAGGGAATCAGCGAATCTAAGAATGCGTCCTCCATGCAGACCGTTATTGACGAAGTGACCTCCGCAGTCAGTGACTTAGCAGAATCCAAGACCGGCGCGCTTATCGTATTCGAGCGCATGACCAAGCTAGGCGAGATGGTTCAGACCGGAACTATCATTGATGCTTATCCCGCCGCTTTCCTTATCAAAAATATTTTCTTCAATAAGGCGCCTCTGCACGATGGCGCTCTTATCCTGCGAAATAAGCGCCTGTATGCCGCCGGGTGTGTGCTGCCGGTCTCTAATAACCCCGACATTATCAAGGACCTCGGAACTCGTCACCGCGCGGGTATTGGAATGAGTGAAAACAGCGATGCGGTCGTCGTCATCGTATCCGAAGAAACCGGAATTATATCTACTGCTGTAGAAGGGATTCTCGTGCGCGGCTATACACGTGAAACGCTTGCGGAAGTCCTCCATTCACAGCTCATGAGCGACGCCGATAAAGAAAAACGCAAATTTTCCTTCATCGGTCTTCAGAAAGACCAGAAATAATGCCGTTGGCTTACCGGAGTGGGAAGGAACCTTATATGCCTGATAAAAAATTATCAAAACCCCAAATGAAGAATATTGCCGAAGGTACGTCCGGCAGCTCCGGCTCACACAGTGAGCTGGTGGCAAAAATTCTGTGCGTCATCGCTGCTTTCTGCATGTGGATATATGTCATGCAGGTCGAAAGTCCCGAATATGAACAGACTTTCAGCCACATTGTCGTCGACCTTGTCAATACGGAATCGCTTGTCTCCGAAAAGGGGCTTGCCATTTATAACGGATATGGCACCATGATTGACGTCACCCTCTCCGGAAAAAAGAGCGTTGTATCTAAGCTTACCGAAAAGGATATCATTGCTACCGCCGACGTAGGAAAAATTGACGCTGGCGGTAACCGATATGACTGCCGTATCAATATTGATGTTCCGGCGGGATGCAAGCTTGTCGGCATGTCTCAGGAAACCATCTCTGTTTATCTTGATGAAGCAGGACAAATATCTGTTGACATCACCGAGTCGCGGGACAATACTAATCTGCCTGAGGGATGTTATACCGGAATTATTGAATTTCCTGTGGATAAAGTCACCGTCGAAGGACCGGCAAACGTACTGAAAAATATCGATAAAGCGGTTGTCAATCTCGATCTTAGCGGCGTTACCAATACGGTCTCCTTTACGGAAAAGGTCTTCCTTGTCGACCAGAACGGGGAAGTGTACGAAAGCCCGTATATCAAATACTACCCAAGCGAAGTCACCATTACCGTACCGGTTTACAAAAAAGTTACCGTTCCGATTGAAGTGGATTTCAAATACGGCTACTTAAACGCTGAAAATGCCACTATCACCATCTTTCCGGAGACGATTGACGTGATAGGAGACCCGTTAGTCATTGATGCTGGAGATTTGATACAGCCTATTGAAATTGATGAAAAACTCGATTTTACTAGCAATACTTATGATAAAACAGTCGTTTTGGATATCGCAGATGACGTCTTAGCAAGCGCATCGGAAGTGAGAGTCACCATCACAGTCAACAGCGATATTCGGACCAGACAGGTCACCGTGCCCGGTGAAAATATCGAGGATACGGGTGGGAAGGACGGCGTGAGTTATACATGGGATAAATCCCCTGTAATCGTGACGATCTGCGGTGATATTGACCAAATCACTAAAATAAATCCCGAAGATATCACCTTAAGACTTGATATGAGTCCGTATTCCAGCACGAATACCGGAACCATAAGAGTCAAAGCGGAGGTGATAATCGATTCCGCCTATAAGGAAGGCGTATTCGAAATCGGAAGCTATGAAATAGAAGTAACCTTCGAGAATGGATAAATGAAAGACGTACAAAAAATAACTATAGGCAATATTCGTGTCACATATGAAAGAGGTCGCGACCACGACGCAGCGGCAATCCATAAAGCGGCATCTCTGTTGTATAAAAAAACAGGCGTAAAGCCCTATCATTTGCAAATTTCCAAAAAATCTATAGATGCCAGACATCGTGCGGAGATTTCCTTTGTTTACACGGTCTATGCCGAGCTGGACTGCAAAAGAGCCACAATTGAACATATCCCAGACGTGAAGCTTTTTACTGAGTCGGACCTTCATCTGACCCACGGCAGTCGGAAAATGACTAGCCGCTCGGTTATAGTGGGTTTTGGCCCTGCCGGAATTTTTGCCGGACTTGTCCTCGCAGAAAACGGCTTCAAACCTATTATCCTTGAGCGAGGCGCTGCGGTTGACGAACGCGTTGCCGCAGTTGAGCGTTTCACCAAAGACGGAATCCTTGACGGAAACACCAACATCCAGTTTGGCGCAGGCGGCGCGGGAACCTTTTCTGACGGGAAACTTACCACCAGAATCGGCGACCCCAATATCGCATACGTACTGCGTAAATTTCACGAGCTCGGCGCACCTGCCGACATCGAATATAAAGCTAAGCCGCACATCGGTACGGACATTCTTCGTGACGTCGTAAAGGAAGCTGACCGCAGAATCACCGCGCTCGGCGGCGAAATTCACTATAAGACTATCGTCCACGATATTACTGAAACTACGGTTAGAGCCGGAGAAAATACCATCCCTTATGATGTTCTGATTCTTGCCATCGGACACAGCGCGCGAGATACCTATTCCGAACTTTTGTCAAAAGGATATCTGATTGAACCAAAGCCGTTTTCCGTAGGTGTACGTGCGGAACACTTGCAGGAGGAGATTGATTTTGCCATGTTCGGTTCCTATGCTGGGGATAAAACCCTTGGTCATGCGGAATATCAGCTTTCCCATCGAGAGGGAGACCGTGGATGCTATACATTTTGCATGTGCCCGGGCGGTACGGTTGTACCGTCCGCGAGTGAGGAGTTCGGCGTGGTCACAAACGGTATGAGCACCCGTGCGCGCGATGGGAGAAATGCTAACGCTGCGGTATGCGTATCTGTAAAGCCGGAAGACTATGGCGCAACTCCCACAGGTGCTATCGAATTCCAGCGCAGTCTTGAGCAGAAAGCATACAAAGCGGCCGGAGCAAATTATTATGCGCCTATGCAGACTGTGGGCGACTTTATGAATGATACACAGGGTACAGCTTATTCCAAAATCATTCCAACATATCGTGATGGACGTGTAACCCCATACGATTTTCATAAAATATTCCCGAAATTTGTGACAGATATGCTGAAAACCGGACTTGCAGATTTTCATAAAAAAATCAGGGGATATGCGGATCCCGCAGTCCCTCTCACTGGAGTAGAAACGAGAACCTCCGCACCGGTTAGAATCATGCGCGGCGACAACCTCACCGCACCGGGGCATCCCGGCGTATATCCGTGCGGTGAAGGTGCGGGATATGCAGGCGGAATCATGTCAGCTGCGGTGGATGGCATTAGAGTTGCCTCTCAAATCATATCAGAATATACCCCAGATTGACCGCAAAATACGAATCAAAGGAGAACCACAAGATGCGACAGCGAGCCGTTGTACTAAAAACAGATGGAAAAAATGCCGAAATTGAGGTCAGCCGCTCGTCGATGTGCGAGGGTTGTGTAAAGAACGGCGGATGTTCACATCATTGTGAGCTTTCCGGAATCGTAGCGGGCAGCGGAAAGATGAAGACAACTGCGCAGAATAAAATCGGAGCGGTACAGGGCGATATCGTCGAAGTGGAAACTGAGAGCGCAACAGTTCTTGGATATGCCGCACTTGTGTTTATCATGCCGATTCTTGTCTGCGCGGCATTTTATTTTATCGCAGGCGCGATATGGCATTCGGACGGCTGTTCCCTTATTGCGGCGGCAGCTGGATTTGTCCTTTCTTTCTTGGCAGTTGCTGTGATTGACCGCTTAAAGAAAAAGTCTGGGCCGGATATTCAAATTGTGGAGATTGTAAAGCGGATAGAATAATACGAAAGCTGAAACGACTGCCATGAAATATTTTCTCCCGAATTAACCACTGAGCGGCTGTTTCTCGAAAGAGGCAGCGTTCAGGATTATGTAGCTGTGTATGAATATGATTTTTGTAGATGCAGGACATTGCAGGAGAAGACGATGATAATAAAAATTTATATATAGAAAGAGAATACTAATGCGTTATAAGAACAAATGGATTGTTACCGCGACACATGAACAAATGACAGACAACCAGGTAGTACACGAAATATCCCGCGAACTCGGCATCAAGGTTCCAACCGCACAGCTTCTCGTCAATCGCGGCTGTGTCTCCCCATCGGATGCACGTAGTTTCCTGCTGAAGGAAACCGAACAGCTGCATGACCCTTTCGAAATGGAGGATATGGACAATGCGGTGTACCGCATTTTGGAGGCAGTTGAAGAAAATGAAAAAATAGTTATTTATGGTGATTATGATGTGGACGGTGTGACCTCAGTCAGCATATTATACTTATATCTGAAAAAACTCGGAGCAGATGTATCCTATTATATCCCGTGCCGCTCCGGAGAGGGATATGGTATGTCCGAAGGCGCAGTCAGAAAGTTCGCAGAGGACGGATGCCAGCTTATTGTAACGGTCGACACCGGAATTACCGCAATTCCGGAGGCCAAAATTGTACAAGAGCTCGGGCTCGAGCTTATCGTTACCGACCATCATGAGTGCCATACCGAGCTTCCCGAAGCTGTGGCGGTCGTCAATCCCAGACGTCCCGACTGCCGCTATCCTTTTAAGGAGCTGGCCGGCGTAGGCGTGGTATTCAAACTGCTCTGTGCGCTCGATTCCGTGCGGCACCCAGACGACCCTATGACCAAGTGCGTCAAGCGCATTTCAAAAGAATATTGTGACCTTGTCGCAATCGGAACGGTTGCAGATGTAATGCCGGTTCGCGACGAAAACCGACTTATCGTAAGCTATGGTCTACAGCTTATCGATGTCACCAACCGCCCAGGACTTCTCGAATTGATAGAAGCCACCCGTACCGAGTCAAAATACAACAGTAAGAAAAAAATTACCGCCTCTTTCATAGGTTATACTATCGCGCCCCGCATCAACGCGGCAGGGCGAATCCGCGACGCCTCCCTTGCGGTCGAGCTGTTTCTTGCCAAAGACCGTGAAACTGCAGCTCCTATCGCCAAAAAACTCTGCGACATCAATCACGAGCGACAGGCTGAGGAAAATAAAATAATCGAAGCCGCATATGCCCAAATCGCAGCTACTCATGATTTCGAGCATGACCCGGTCATTGTACTGGAAGACGAGACATGGCATCACGGCATCATCGGCATTGTCGCTTCGCGTATCACAGAAAAATACGGCTGTCCTTCCATCCTCATTTCATTCGAAGGAAATGGAGAGGGGGAAGGAAACAACGACCTCGGGAAAGGATCGGGACGAAGTGTCAAAGGATTGAATCTTGTCGAAACGCTCAGCCGCTGCTCAGACCTGCTCGTCAAGTACGGCGGACACGAGCTTGCAGCTGGATTTACCATCAAAAGGGAAGAACTGCCCGAGTTTCGACGCCGCATCAACGAATGTGCCAGAGAATGCCTGACCGATACCGATGTACAACCCTCCCTGGAAGCTGATTGCGAACTTTCCCCGCACGATATCACCATGGAACAGGTAAACGAGTTATATTACCTTGAGCCATATGGAGTGTCGAACCCGCCGCCGGTGTTCGTGCTGAACAAGGTTCTGTTGTATGATACGGCCTTGGTCGGCGGAGGAAAGCATACCAGACTTACTCTCAAAATCAACTCAAACTATATCAGTGCCATGTGCTTCCGCCAGACGCTTACGGACCTCGATATTTATTCCGGCGATATAGTTGACGTGATGTTTACCCTTGATATCAACGAGTTTCAAAACCAGCGGTCTATACAGCTTGTGGTCAAGGATATCCGTCTTACACGCACACAGTTCGACGCTGAAAACGCGGATATCGAGCTGTTTGACAAGCTCCTGTCTGGTGTGTCGCTGAACGAGTTGAATCTTGGACGCCATACCGCTGCGGATATTGTTCCGGTTCGAGGAGAATTCGGCGCAGTATACAATACGCTCAGGCATGAGCTGCGCGTTGAGCACGAGGTATTCAGCATCCGCGCGCTTTTGCACCTTCTGAAAACAGGAGGAACGCGAATGAATTATATCAAACTCAAGTTTATTCTCATGACCTTTCGGGAGTTAAACATTCTCGGGGTGGAGCAGGTGAACGAGGAGCATGAAATATACGCTTTCCGATACGTACACATGAAAAATAAAACCAATCTTGACAAATCCGACATATATAAAAAACTCAAAGCTGGCTTCGGATTGATGTAAGCCGCTTAAGGATGATGAAAACAGAGTATGATAAAAGAAGAGAAAACAGGACACAGCGATGAATACGCTGGTATTGACAAAATTTTGTCTGTTCTTGAGAACAGTGAAAAAAATTACGACATCGAAAAAATTGAACGTGCATACCTGTACGCCAAAGCCTTGCATGAGGGACAGTTTCGCGTCAGCGGCGAGCCGTACATATCACATCCGATAGCGGTAGCGGAAATCGTTACCGCACTCGGACTTGATACCGACTCAATCTGTGCCGCTTTTCTGCATGATACAGTCGAGGATTGTCCGGATAAGACTAACCTTGATATGATTCGCGCACGTTTTGGCGAAAATGTGGCAATGCTGGTCGACGGACTTACCAAAATGAAGGTGATAAACGTCGAGGACAAGGAAGAAGCGAACATGGAAAACATCCGCAAGATGTTGCTTGCCATGTCGAAGGACATCCGTGTCATTTTCATTAAGCTCTGCGACCGCCTTCATAATATGCGTACGCTCGGCGTCAAACCGGAAGCCAAAAGACGTGCGACCGCTCTGGAAACAATGCATGTATATGCTCCTCTCGCACATCGACTTGGTATGCAGCGAATGAAGCAAGAGCTCGAAAATCTCGCACTTTCCTATCTCGACCCCATCGGCTATGCGGAAGTATCAAACGATATTGAGAAAAAATACGGTCAGAACCAGAATTTTATCGAAAATACCCGTGCATACGTTGCCGAAAAGCTGGAGGAATACAACATCCATTTTACTCTCGAGGGACGCGTCAAAACCGTGTATTCCATCTACCGCAAAATGTTCAAGCAGAACAAGAGTTTTGACGAAATTTATGACTTCTATGCCATCCGCATTATCGTCGACACCGAGCTTGAATGCTATACCGCGCTTGGTATTATTCATGAGATGTTCAAGAGCATCCCAGGCAGATTCAAGGATTATATCTCCACGCCGAAGCCGAACATGTACCAGTCTCTTCATACCACGGTAATCGGGCGGGATGGCATTCCATTTGAGGTGCAGATTCGTACCCGTGAGATGCACCACATCGCAGAATACGGCGTTGCGGCGCACTGGAAATATAAATCCGGCGAGAAAAGCAAAGAGGATATTGATAAAAAGCTGTCGTGGATTGCGAAACTCATCGATACCGAAAAAGGCGCCATCGACAATGAAGACTTTATGCATGCCCTCAAAATCGATATCTTCAGCGACGAAACCTTCGTATTTACCCCGAAAGGAGACGTCATCGCGCTGCCGCAGAATTCCACCCTTATCGACTTTGCCTATGCCATTCACTCGGAAATCGGCAACAAAATGGTCGGCGCGAAAATCAATGGTATGATAGCCCCGATAGACCGTGTGCCGCAGACTGGGGAAATCGTGGAAATCATTACCTCTGCTGCCGCAAAGGGGCCGAGCCGCGACTGGTTGAAAATTGTCAAGACCAGTGAAGCACGCGCAAAAATCAGACAGTGGTTCAAGAAGGAAAAGCGACCCGAAAATATCAAAATCGGACTTGCCGAAATCGAGAAGGAGATGGCAAAATTCCATGTTCATCCGACAGACGCGCAGCGAGACGAGATTATCGCCGCCACCGCACATCGTCTCGGCATGAGCGACCCGGAAGACCTCTTGAACGCAGTAGGTTACAGCGGCATCGCGATGACAAAAGTCATATCCAAGCTGAAGGACGAATACGAACGCGTCGTAAAACCCGAGGAAGCGCCGCCTGTCACCGAAACCGAGCAAATTCAAACGCAAAAGAGCAAGCGCATCCGTTCTAACAGCGGGATTATTGTCGACGGTGAATACGGCTGTGAGGTCAAATTCGCAAAATGCTGCAACCCGCTTCCCGGCGATGCTGTCATCGGCTTTATTACCAAAGGATATGGCATTTCCGTTCATAAACGCGACTGTCCGAATGTGTTGTCTGGCATGAAAAACGAGTCCTCTTCCGACCGGTGGATACGAGCCGAATGGGATGAAGAGGTCACAACTGCGTCGAGCCAGAATAAGGCGCTGTTTGAGGCTATGCTGCAAATCTACGCGGAAAACGACATCATGCTTCTCGCCAATATCACAACCGCTCTTGCCGATATGAAAGTCTCGCTTCTGTCCATCAATACTAAAAAGCGCACCGACCATGATATCATTATTAATCTCACTGTCGGATGCAAAAACATTGAGCATTTCAATTCCATTATGTCGCGCATTAAATCGATAAACCACGTTCACAACATTACCAGAGGATTCGCGTGAGAGGCAAACCACAAGAAACGAGGACGTTATTATGAAAATAACCTATATCGGCACCGCTGCGTCTGAGGGACTTCCGGCTCTTTTTTGCCAATGTCCGATATGCAGTGCCGCACGGAAAAACCTCGGGAAAGAATTTCGCGGACGCGCAGGCATCGCGGTAAACGATAAGCTTCTCGTGGATTTTCCACCGGATATCTACTACGGCGCGGTCCGGGCAAAAGTCGATTTGTCCGCAATCGAAGATATCGTGGTTACCCACGCGCATGAAGACCATTTTGACCCGTACGAGCTTTCCACCAGACGCGGACCTGTCTATTGCAAGCGAAATGTCCTGGATACCCTTCACGTCTACGGTAATATGTGCGCTGGAGAACGGCTCGAACGGTACGTGAAAGGCTCTGCGAACGGTTACGGAGAAAGCGGCGGTCTTGTTTTTACTTATGCCCAGTCCTTCGAACCGATTGAAACCGCGGCTGGCGTTACCGTATATCCGCTTCCCGCTGACCATGATAAACATCAGGAGTGCCGCATGATGCTTCTCGTGGAAAAATCGACCGGCAAGACTTTCCTCTATGCACATGATACCGGAATTTTTCCTGAAGAAACCGTCGAATTTCTGCGCAACAAACGCTGCGACCTCATCAGTCTTGACTGTACAAATGTCATGCTTGGCGATGAGAACGACCGCAATCACATGGGAATCCGCGCCGATGTCAGAATGAGAAAACTTCTGCTCGAAAACGGAACAGCAGATGAAAAGACACGTTTTATTTGCCATCACTTCTCACACAATGGATTTGTTACGGATGGCAGAGTCTATTCTCAGCAGGAATTTGAAAAAATCGCCGCCGACTATGGTTTTACCATGTCGTACGACGGCATGAAAGTGGAAATGTAAAGGATATAACACCATGAAAGCAATCGTACAGAGAATATCAGAGGGAAAAGTCACGGTTGACGGAGATATCATCGCATCGTGCGGACGCGGATTGATGGTTCTGCTTGGCGTGGCGGAAGGGGATACCGAAGAGGATGCCGCGCTGCTTGCCGGAAAAATTACCAAAATGCGCATATTTTCCGATGAAAACGATAAAATGAACTTGTCTGTCATTGATATTGACGGCGGAATGATAGTGGTGCCGAATTTCACACTCCTCGCCTCGTATCGGAAAGGGAATCGGCCCGATTATATGAAATCCGCTTCTCCTGACGAAGCAAAGCGTCTGTTTGACTACTTCACTGCGCTGGTTACGCGTGAGGTAAAAAATACATCTCACGGACAATTCGGCGCACATATGATGGTCTCAATAACGAACGACGGTCCCGTCACCATTCCGATGGATTCAGACGTATTAAAACAACCTAAAAGACAGTAGAATACCAAAATGATAGTAAAAGTAAACGGAAACGTAAAACAATATTACGTACAAACCCTTGCGATGATTTTTTTCCCGGGAGCAAAATTTCCGGATAAGGAAGAACAAACTCCGGAAATCCCGTGCCTGACCCTTGACATGACAGAAAGCGGGGACGGAGTCCTTTCCAAGGTGACAATAACTCTTGGTGACAATTCGTCTACGGCCGAAGCTTATACTGCGTGGGAGGTGTCCGAAGATGCAGAGCACGTGCGTAAGCTTTCAGCCGGGGAGGCCATCATGAAAGCAGGGACTGACTTCACCGGCTATACGCCGCCGTGGGGAATTCTCACCGGCGTGAGGCCTGCTAAGGTTGCCACGGAACTGCTTGAGCACGGAATGACTCCCGAAAAAGCTGCCGAAAAAATCTCCGCAGAATACTTCGTTACCGATAAAAAGGCAAAACTCGCTGCAAATGTAGCCTATGCTGAGTCAAAACTCACAACAGATGCCGCAAGACATGCGTGCAGCGTATATATCGGAATTCCGTTTTGTCCGACCAGATGCGCGTACTGCTCCTTTGTATCGTATACTTCTCCCGGGTTACTGAAGCTCATTCCCGACTACCTCGCAGCGCTCGCACGTGATATAGACTACATTTTCTCCCTTATACGGGAGCTTGATATGGAGGTCGCGACGGTCTACATTGGCGGCGGAACGCCGACTATTTTAACCCCTCAGCAGCTTGATTTTCTGCTTACACAGATCCGTAAAAATCTCACCGAAGTGTACGAATTTACCGTGGAAGCTGGACGGCCTGACACCATTACAGCGGAAAAACTGGCGGTCCTTGCGCAAAACGGCGTCAACCGCATCAGTGTCAACACCCAGACCCTCAACGACGATGTTCTTCGCGCAATCGGACGTGCTCATACTTCCGAGATGTTCTGCCGTGCCTATGAAATCGCAAAAAACAGCGGTATCAAAGATATTAATGTAGACCTTATTGCAGGACTGCCGCACGATACCGTGGATTCTTTTATAAATACGGTAGACCGCATTATTGCCCTTGACCCTGAAAACATTACCGTTCATACGTTCAGCGTGAAGCACGCTTCAATACTGAAATCCGAGGGTGTATTTGACCGAAGCGGAGACATTGCGGCTGCAAGTGTTGACTATTCCCAGACTGCCATCCCCACTGCCGGATATCATCCATACTATATGTATCGTCAGAAAAATACCGTCGGCAATCTCGAAAACGTTGGATATGCCAAACCCGGTCATGAGGGGTTGTACAATGTTTATATGATGGAAGAAGTGCACAGCATTTTTGCCGCAGGAGCTTCCTCGATGACCAAATTCGTCTCTCTCCCTGACTCAAGGGAGAGCGGCGTACGTATTGAACGGATTGCTGAGCCCAAATACCCTTACGAATATCTCCGTGACCACGACGGCGAGGAAGGACAGCACAGACGAGACTTGTTGCGTCAATTGGCTCTTGAGTTTTTTGGAAAATAGACTACGATTATAAACTCAGAAGGCAAAACATATGAGAAAACTTGATGTTAACATCCAAACTCCCGCAGAAGCAGAGGCTTTTATCCTCTCCTGCGAAACCGATTTTATAAATAGCCTCGATGCCGCAATAAACGAAATTACAAATAGGGAAAATACAAAAATTATTGCCTTATCCGGTCCAACCTGCTCCGGTAAAACGACTACTGCCGAAAAATTGATCAAAAAAATCAATTCAACCGGACACCACGCGGTGGTCATGTCAATTGACGACTTTTTCCGTGACCGTCAAGACCGCAACCGCGTCGACCTAGAAGCGCCTGACTATGATTCTGTCAACGCCATAGATTTATCTTATCTTGATTGTTTAATGACGAGACTGCGCGCCGGACAGAGCATCCTTGTCCCGAAATACGATTTTACCGCCACACGGAGAGTCGGATATCACGAATATATTCCCGATCCGCGCGATATATATGTAATTGAAGGAATTCAGGCGGTCTATCCGGAAATTACGAAAATGTTCGGCGTATACAAGAGCATCTTTATTTCTGTAACCGACGATGTGGAATACAAGAGCGTGACGTTTGAAAGCCATGAAATCAGACTTCTCCGCAGAATCGTCCGCGACCACAACTTCCGCGGCGCGACACCGGAGTTTAGTTTTCACTTGTGGCACGGCGTACGGGAGAACGAAGAGAAGAACATCTTCCCGAATGCCGGCGGATGCGATATTTTCATCAACTCCTTTCTTCCGTATGAATTGTTCGTCATCTGCAAACACGCGCTTCCACTTCTCGAAAGTGTCCCGAAAACCAGCGAATATCGCGCTGAAGCGGACGTACTTGCAGAAAAGCTCGCTGTATTCGACGGAGAAAATTTTGACGACCGTATGATTCCAAAAAATTCGGTGTTCCGTGAATTTATAGGATAACCGCATTCGGAGGTCGCAGTGGCAGAGCTCAATCCGACGTCACGTAGGGAATATAAGGAAAAAATCAGAGGACCGCAAAAAGTACAGCGAAGGACGCAGCACACATTTTTTTCAGGCGTGGTTGTCCTGATCGTGTCGAATCTGCTTGTGAAAATCACAGGGCTGCTTTTCAAAATCCCGATGAATTATATCGTCGGCGACACGGGTATGGGTTATTTTAACTCCGCCTACTCGATTTATACCTTTTTCTATATGCTTTCAACGTCCGGTTTGCCCGTCGCCCTTGCTGTTATGGTATCGGAAAAACGCGCTGCTGGAAACATCACTGCCGCAAAGACCATTTACCGAACTGCGCTTGCTCTGTTTGTCACATGCGGACTTGGCGTATTCTTGCTGATGTTTTTTGCTTCCGGCTCCCTTGCCGAGCTCATCCGCTCCGATAAGTCTTCGCTTTCTGTTGCGGTTGCCGCTCCGACTATGCTGTTTATCTGTGTGTCAAGCGCGATGCGCGGTTATTTCCAAGGATGCGGAAACATGATGCCGACTGCGGTGTCACAGCTCATTGAAGCACTCGGAAAACTGATAATCGGCATTGCCGCCGCTGTGTACGCTATACGAATGGGATATGAGATCCACGTCATTGCAGCTTATGCGGTGTCGGGACTCACACTCGGCTCCTTAGCGGGAATGATATACCTTATCCTTGCAAAGCTTCTGCGCGGCGACCACGACCTTTTGCCCGACAACCTTGAAATCAAAAATGAAAAGGTCCCGCTTATGAACATCATCAAGCGGTTTGGAAAAATTTCTCTCCCTATCACTATCAGCGCCTCTGTCATGAGTCTGACCAATATGATAGACACTGCTCTTATCCAGCGCATCTTACAGCACGCTGGCATGGCGGAAGAGGAAGCTGCCACATTATTTGGAAACTATACCTCCCTCGCTGTACCGATGTTCAATCTTCCGCCTGTATTTGTCTATCCGATTGCTTATTCTATTGTACCCGCTATCGCCGCGGCTATCTCCTCTGGACAGCGCGAAAAGGCCGCGTATTCTATTGAAATGTCGCTGCGTGCAGCTGTGATTATCGGCATGCCGTGCGCTCTCGGACTCACCGTTCTTGCTGATCCGGTGCTGTGTATCTTTTACAAAGCCTCGTCCGCACATCTTGCATCACCTCTTCTGACTTTGCTCGCACCGTCGTCCTTTTTTGTGTGCATCTTGGCCGTGACCAATTCAATCCTGCAGAGCTGTGGCGAAGAACGGCGTCCAGTGCTTTCCATGCTGTGCGGCGCGGTTGTAAAGTGTGTGTCTAACGTCATCCTGATACAAAGAATCGGTATCGCAGGAGCACCTCTTTCTACCTTTTTGTGCTACCTCACAGTTACCGTGATAAACCTCGCGTTTGTTGTAAAATGTACTGGAATTCGACCGAAATTCTCAAAAATTTTTCTGAAACCGACTGTTTCCGGGCTTGCCTGCGCTGTGACTGCCGCGTTTGTCAATCATGTCCTTGCCGGATTTCTCGACCCAAAAGTCGGGTGCATCACCGCAATTCTTGTGGCCGCTGCGGTATATGCCGTGTTCATCCTCATAACCGGAACCATAACCAAAGATGAAATAAAAATGATACTATCCAGAGGAAAAATAAAGAATGAATAAAAAAATAGAAGAGCTCAAAAACAAACTGAAAACCGAAGAAAAACATGATTTTACCTCACTTCGCGAGCTGGTCGAAGTGCTGCGCAGTGAGGAAGGGTGTCCGTGGGACAGAGAACAGACCCAAGAATCCATCCGAGCGGATATCATTGAGGAGACCTACGAAGTCATCGAAGCCATTGATAATCGCGATTCAAAGCTCCTTCGTGAAGAACTTGGAGACGTGCTGTTTCAGGTGATGTTCCACAGCTCCATAGAAGAAGAGCAGGGGCGTTTTACCGTAGATGACGTTATCCACGACATCTGTGCCAAGCGGTTCCAAAGCAGCTGCCGTCCCTTATGCGTGTCCAGAAGGTAGCGAAAAAAGCGCGTAAAGCCGGTTATTGCTTCGGCACTGATTCCGAGATTGCCGAAAAGTTGAAGGCTCTTACATCTGCACTTGACACAGCTGTCCCCGACGAAAAACAAAAAATTCTCAATGAGACTATCTTTTTGTCCACTGTCATGAGCACGACGGATACGGAGAAAGCAATATCCGATATGACAGACGACTTCATTGCATCCTACCCTGAGAAAGCGGAGGTATAAAATATGAGACTTGACAAATTTTTGAAGGTATCCAGAATCATCAAACGCCGCACTGTCGCAAACGAAGCATGCAATACCGAGCACGTGGAGGTAAACGGCAAACGCGCGAAGGCATCCTATGACGTAAAAGAAGGGGACGTCATTACTGTAACCTATGGGGAACGCACACTGAAGCTCCGCGTAGTTGACGTACGTGAGCATGCCGCAAAGGCTGATGCCGCATCGATGTACGAAATTATCAACGACTGAGGAAATAATAAACCAATCAGGCATACATCCTGACCCTGCCGCATATAATCAAACAAAACCGAGATTTCAAGAGGTGCGATTATGGAGCAGACCGGACAGGATGTATGTCTTTTTTCACGCAAACGCATGGAGCTTACCGGAATCGAGGAGGTCGAGAGCTTCACAGACGAGCAAATCACGTTATCGTCAAGCCTTGGTATGATAGCGGTAGAGGGACGCAACCTAAAAATCGAGAGCTTCAGCACCGAACATGGTGAGCTGAAAATAAACGGCGATTTTGACAGCTTTTATTATTACGGCAAACAGGACAAAGATGAGAAACACGGCATCTTTTCAAAATTATTCAAATAAAAAATGATATGGATATTTTTATTGGAAAACAGCTTGAAGTAATTGTATATTCCTTGATTTTGGGGTTGATTTTCGGAGGATTATACGATATAATAAGAATAATACATATTTTATGCGGCATTGCGTCGTATTCCAGTGAAAATGCTGGGATGAAACATGGAAAGCTGCCGTTTCTTGTTTTCTTCTTATGCGATGCCGTTTATATGCTCACCATTACCGCCATTTACTCGGTGTTTCTATACTGGCAGATGAACGGAATTTTCAGATTGTTCGTTCTTTTGTCTGTTGTCGTAGGCTTTATTCTGTACCACAACACGGCGGGACGTGTCGTTATGTTTTTTTCAGAGGCAATCGTCCGTTTTCTTAGGCTTGCCGCCTTGTGGGTTATTATCAAACCGGTTCAATTTCTTATCGGCATTTTCAAGCGTGCCCTTCTTTTCCTTTATCATCAGACCGTCGGGCGGTTCGTTGCTCTTATTGGGCGCGGGATACGGCATGCCCGCTCTGAGCGAATCAAAAAAAGCTTTAAAAAAGATATCTATTTTACTGTATTAAAATAGAAGGAATCAAAATGAAAACTGTATCTAAAAATATTTTTGTGCGTCTTGCAATAGTGATGTTTACGGTAGCGTGTATTGTAACTCTTGTTATGCTCCGGCTCGATAATAATGAGAAAAAGGTGAAAGCGGACGCTTTGCGGGAACAGGTTGAGGAATTGCAAAGTTACATTGATGAGATGGAAGCTGATATTGCGAAACCATTTGACGAGGATTATGTAGCGGAAATCGCGCACGATAAGCTTGGACTTCGCTATCCACAGGAAGTAATTTTCTACAATGAAGATGGAAATGGATGACGAATGAAAAAAAGAGTCTGGAGGTGACTTTTGAGGAAAAGTTACCCCCAGTTTTCTTTAAAACCTTTTTACATAGGATATATCAAATGAAAAAAAGTAAAAATTCGATGACGGGGGTCATCATTCTGAGCATTGCATTTTTTATATTATTCGCTGCGTCCATTGCGCTTATGGGCTTATACTATTATGAAGCAAAGGAGAGTGACGCTGCAAAAGAAAGGGTAGAGGCTTTAACGGAGGATATATCATCTCTAAAAACGGCAATCGCTTCGCTTAATGACGAAATATCTGATTTGCAGGATGCAGCGCAGGACGAAACTACCGATGCGCAAATCAAAGATACGTTTTTGACGGAGGAGGCGCTATCTGACGAACTAACGGAGTCTGAGCAAAATACAGACGAGACTGAAACTCTTGCGGAGAAAAATGAAGCGCCTGTGTTTGAGGAGAAGAAGGAAGAAGAGCCTTTGGAAACACAGCCGGATTCAGATTCTTCAGAGGAACAAAATCTAACTTTGACCGATAAACTTTTTCAAGCTCTGAAAAACGGCGCTCCAAATCGTTTGTACGAAACGGATGAAGGTTCGGATGAATATTACGAATCGTATCCGCATGTGATTGTATACAGTTATCTCGACCTTACTACAGGCAATAAAATCGAATATAACGCAAACAGAATTCTTTATTCTGCAAGTCTAATCAAAGCTCCATACATATATGCTGTCCTGCGCGAGATTTCAGAATTTGAAAAAAGTAAGACAGAACGCGATGAAGAGGGAAATATTGTCTATTTGCCCGACGAAGAGAAGTATAATCTCGACGAAATCTGGATATATGATTCCGAGACCATGTTTGTGGAAGGCTCCGGTGAAATACAAGAAATGCCTGACGGAACGGAAATGACATGGCGTGAGCTGTTCGAGTATACTATATTGTATAGTGATAACATTGCTTTTGCGCAAATTATGGACCGCTTCGGTCGAACCTCCTTTAACAATCTTGTTGCGGAACTCGGAATCAAGGGTACCGCAACCGGATTTATGAATCTCTCAGCGGAGGACTGCGTAAAATTTATGACCGAAATTTACAATTTTTTTGAAACCGGAGACCAGTACGCACTTTTTATGAAGGAAAATATGATGAAATCCCAACATACAGTCATGATATGCGCTTCATTCGAACAGGGAACTGTACCGCATAAATACGGCTGGGATATTGATGCGTATCACGATATGGCGATTATTTACGATGCGTATCCCTATATTCTTGTTATTATGACCGACCTTGATTCCGGAGGCGAAGAAGTCGATAACTACATAAAATCTATCGTCGAACTTACCAAGCAAATCCACGCGGAAAATCATTCGACATAACCAATGTTTTTTCTCATTAACTGAGAATTATTTTTACAATATGCGTTATTGCTTTTTGGAGACTGATACGGTATACTGTATCACCGGTACAAAATCCACTGCGCAATGGCAAACTTGATACAATGAGGTGAATTACATGAAGCTGACTATTGGAGACAATTTATTATAGAAATAAGGTTTGTTGCCGAGCAACGAAAAAGCAGTCTTATCGAAAGACTGCTTTTTGTATCATAAATTTTACTCTACTTCCGTATATATACAAAATGATGAAAAATACGTGAATTTATGTTACATTTTTATTGCAAATGAATAAAAAGCATTGATTTTAAAATGGCAATATGGTATGATAGTCTCGCGGCGGATGAGAGAAAAAATTCAAACCGCCAAAGATAGAAGTATGTGTGTGGGCTGTGTGTTCCCATCTGGAACAGCTTGCTCACGCCGAACAGTTACCAGTACGGAGGAAAAGAATGAACGGTATTAAGAAGTTTATGAGTGCCTCTCTCGCAGCTATGATGGTAGCGGGGTGCGGTACGATGACCTTTGCGAAGAACTATGACGACGTCGATGCTGACAATATCGCAAAGACCGAAATCTCTATTTTATCCGACATTGGAGTTATCAAGGGAACGACTGATAATGAATTCTCACCAGACGACGATGTAACCCGTGAACAGATGGCGGCGCTCCTGTTCCGACTCATGCTCGGACGTGATGACGCAGGACGCGTAAATACCACAGACTTTACGGACCTTTACGAACCATATTATAACGGCGCAATTTCATGGGCAAACGCAGCTGGTTATATTATTGGTACTTCCAAAGTGACATTTGAACCGAAAGGCGGTATCACAAAACAGGATGCCATGACTATGCTTGTTCGTGCGCTCGGTCAGGACAACGACAAGATGAACGAAAACTATCCGTGGTCCTATATCAATGCCGCAATTAAGCTCGGCCTTGACCGCGGTCTTGACAACGTTGCTTATGACGAAACCCTCACTCGTGCCGAAACCGCTGTTATCCTTTACAATGCTCTGACCGCTGAATATCTCATCGGCAAGACTACTGCAAACGGCAATGTATATTATGAATCCACTTCTATTATTGAAGAAGTGTTCGGCTACAGCATGACCGAAGCGGTTCTCGTCTCCACAAACGACTACACCACAGATGGCGACACTGTAGTGAAGAACGGCTATGTAACACTTCGCTGCGTAGATGAGAACGACAAGTCCTTCTATATGACAGTTCCGTATGCAGAAATGAACCTCGATGGTGAAGCAAACGACCACCTTGGCGAAGCGTTCCGCGTAATCTACAGCAACGAATCCAATAAATATTCGGTTCTTTCCGCAGTTCCGATGACCAATCCGCAGAACTTCGACAGTGTCAAGGTTGACGAAGACCGCGGTACAGTTGAAATCGGAGAAAACAAGTACACACTCGTTGACGAATATTCCGATGAACTGTCCACAAACAACAACGAGCTTATCCTCTACGCATACGATGACGACGGAAAGCTCGAGCAGATTGAAACACTGGATGAACTCATGGACCTTCTCGGCTTCTACCGTATCACGCTCATGAACGATAACGGAAATGAAGTGGCAAAGCGCGGTCTCATTCGTGTGTTCGAAATGGACATGCTGGAAATTGACAGCGACGGAAAGGTCAATATCGCTGACAATGCGAAGGAAGAGGACCTCAACATTATCAACGAAGCAAAAGCAGACGAAGGCGATTACGTTCTCTACTATTACAACGCAAAGACCGCAGAACTTCATATTGCAGAAGTTCTTGACACAGTAACTGGAACAGTAAAACGCATCACTTCCAGCACAGTCAGAATCGGCGACGACTCCTATGACCTTGGTAATAAGGTTGCAGGCATCACTGCTGAATCCATTCACGCAAAGCTTGAGCTCGGCACATCTGTGACTGCAGTAATTCATAACGGCGCAGTAGTTGCTATCGCAGAAGGCGTTACCATATCTGATTCCAGCGAATATCTCGTAGCACTTTCCGACGCATACCGCGTATATGAAAACGGCAGCTTCCGCTATGTCCTGACCGCGTATATCAACGGTGAAGAAAAGAATGTATACGTTTCCGACGGCAGTGCAGAAGAAGGCAAAGTATACAGATATACCAAATCTGCCGATGTATACAGAGTCATCGCTCCCGCAACTGAAGACGGTATTATTCTTTCCGGTAAGACGGAATTTATTCAGAGCAACAACGGGCTTGATGAAATTGCCTATATCATCGGATCTGCAAGCAACACCACCATTGAACTCGGCGGCAGAAACTACTACAGCATCAGCCGCGGAGATGCAGACAGCATTGCATCCGTAAAGGGTCTTGACAGCGTAAGCTTCGTATGCGATAAGAACACCGTAATCGTAGTGAACGATAACGGCACTATCATGCAGAGAAGCGGCGCATATACCTCTACCATTGAAGTAAACGACGGCGCATATGTTGTAGCAGTCTTTGATAACGAAGTTGGTTCTGTGGAAACTCTCCGTTACCTCTATATCAGCGACGGTGAACTCGGCAACTATGACCTTGACGCTGAATTTGTAAGAATTCTTGCGGCAAATGGACTTGTATACGAAGACGGCAAAGCATACGTTGAATATACAGTTTATAACTTCGCAACCGGCGAAATTGAGACCAAACTTTCCAAGTCAGACGCACTTGTTGTCGGCAATGACTACAGATGCGGTACAGATGACACCATCACAACCGATAAGGCTGACATCGTGATGAACGGTTTTGTAACCGGTTACACTTCTGGCACTGTATCTATTGACGGTTCCGCATTTGTATTCGCAGCAGATATGAGTATCATTCGCATCACAAGCGACAACAAGATTGAAACAGTAAAGCTTGCTGACCTTTATATGAAGAATGTTGAATTTATCGCAGACCGCGGTCAGATTACCCTTATTATTGAGTCTGCTGCACCGGAATTTAAGACATCTGCAACCGAATCAAGAATCACTGTAACTCCGGACTTTGACCTTGTAAACTTCAAGGATAACACGCTGTCTCTCACAAGCATTTCCAATGATAACGAAAATGTCAACCTCGCAGGCGCTACAATCGGATTTGGTGAAGAAAACACCATCGAAGTAACTCTTCCTGAAGCAAACAAACTCGAAGAAGGCGAATACAAGCTCATCTTTAAGATAGGTACCAAGTCCTTCGACGTAACCTTCACAGTCGAAAAGGTCGAACAGCCCGAACAGCCCGAGCAGCCCGAACAGCCCGAGCAGCCCGAGCAGCCCGAACAGCCTGAACAGCCTGAACAGCCTGAGAATCCGGACAACAGCGACGAAAACTAATCCGACGAGAATCTAAAATCATTTTCATCTAATTGAAAAAGCTCATTCCATAAACGGAATGAGCTTTTTTGTTGATTTTTTTAAAATTTATGATATAATAGATATAATAAAGCTATTAAAATCCAAGGAGATACACATGACAGACGTGCATGTTCACATGGAGCGAGGACCGTATACCATCGAATGGATAGCCGAATTTGTCGCTTATGCTAAATCGAACGGAATCAATGAACTGCACCTTCTCGACCACTCATATCTGTTCCGCGAATTTTTGCCGATGTATAATGGAGTCCGCCAAAAATCCGATTATATAGACAAATGGTTGAGGCGCAAAGCCGGCGTTCATGTGCTCGATGAATATTTTCGTCTAATCGAAGCCGCCCGAGCGTGTGACTTTGGGCTCAAAATCAAGTTTGGTATAGAAATTTGCTATCTTCCGGACCACATCCGCCATGTTGAACAGCTTATCAAAGATACGCCGCTTGATTTTATCGTAGGCAGCGTTCATTTTATCGACAATTTTGCCTTTGACCATAAACCTGAGCATTGGAACGGCCTGGACGTTGACCACTTGTACCGCAGATTTTTCGAAATTTCTGTGGACCTTGCCGAAACCGGCATCTTTAACGGACTTGCCCATCCGGACTCAGTCAAGCTATTCGGACATACGCCTTCCTTTGCACTTGATACGTATTATGACAGTCTTGCTTTCGCGCTTGCCAAATCGAATATGTATGCCGAGCAGAACAGAGGAATATCCCGACGCACAAATGCACCCAGTGGGATGAACCATGCACTCTATACTGCTATGAAACGTTATAACGTTCGAATTCAAACTGCATCCGACGCTCATATACCTGAAGATGTCGGCGCGGGAATAAAATATTTTTATGATAATAATCTAATCTGAAAGGGAAGAATCATGATTCAAGTAACAGCCATGTACCTGGACGGTGCTAAAATCGGAGAAGGAGTCCGTAAATGCACCACAGATACTGACACTCCTGTGTTTTCGTGGGCAGTGAAGTCTGATAAACGGAATGACTGCCAGAAATCCTGCCGTGTTACCGTATTTGATGATAAGCGCCTTTACTGGGATAGCGGCATCGTCAAAAAATCCGAACAATCCCTAAAGTACGCCGGCGAAAAACTCCCACATGGCACAAGAATTGATGTCAGCGTGACCGTCACCGGATTCGCTGGAGAAGAATCCCCGGAATACATAACCTCATTTGTCGACGGCGTTCTTGACGAATCGGAAATTCACGGCAAATGGATAACCTCCGCTGAGCCAAACAATACCCGTGCCATCTATTTCCGGCGTGATTTTGACTTATCGTCCGATGTTGCATCTGCATGTCTGTATACCGCCGGATACGGTTATCACATATTACGGTGACTGGGCGGCACCAGCCTATGCATGCATTGGGGACGACGGCGCGGTCAGTTCCGAGACCGAAGGTATTCTCATGTCGACCGGATACTCTTACTTCAATTGCAAAACACTTGCCAAAATGGCGCGAGCACTCGGAAGGACAGACGATGCTTTCAAATATATCGACCTCGCCATCAACGTTGGCAAAGCCTTCCTTGCAAAGTGGTGGCATCCGGAGACCGCCACTGTCGGAAACGGCTCGCAGGCATCACAGGCGTTTGCGCTTTGGCTCGGTTTGATTCCCTGTGAATACGAACAAAAAGTTGCCGATGTGATGTGCCGCGACCTGCGAGAGGGCAATTATCGCTTTACCACGGGCAACCTTTGCACGAGATATCTGTTCGATATGCTGGCAAAATTCGGCTATATTGATGACGCATGGAGGCTGATGACGAATGAAACTTACCCATCCTTCGGGTATATGATTCAGCACGAGGCAACGACAATTTGGGAGTGCTTCGAGTTCAAAAAGAATCCGGGTATGAATTCGCATAACCATCCGATGTACGGCGCGGCAGGATATTTCTTCTACGCCTATATCGCTGGAATTATTCCGACTGCGCCTGCCTATGCCAAGGTGCGCATCAAACCGTATTTCCCGACACATCTGGAATCTGCCCATGCAGTTGTTGATACGGTCAAAGGCGATATTTCCGCTCGCTGGTCCAAACGGTACGGCAAGACTCGTCTGTTTGTGGATATTCCGTTTGGCGTAACTGCAGAAGTAAACTTTGGCGGCAAAGTAACGGCGGTGGGTTCAGGGTATCACATTTTTGAACAATAAAAAATCAAAAACACCTCCATTATAAATCCTGCCTAACAAGGTTTAGAACGGGGGAACCTTTCTTTAAAAGGTTCCCCCGTTTGCATCCTCAACAATAAGGACATATTAAAAATTTGTACGGGCGATAATGTTGTCCTGCAAATCGCGCGAAAGATGCACAAAATAGTCGCTGTATCCGCCGACACGTACGATAAGATATTCGGCGTCTGATACCGATATTTTGCAGCAAGGTCAAGTACCGCCAAAGATACTTCATTTGTCTTATCATTCCAGTTTTCATCCGAACCGCAGATACACAGATTCCATGTACGAGTGTCGTGGAATGCCTGCCAGAGCCGTTCCAACTGAAGAAAGGCTTCCTCCGGGTCGTCCATACGCCAGAAGTCAAGAAAGAACTGGTCAAGCCGTCCAGGGGAATCGATTCCATCGAACGTAAATACCATCCAGAAGAACAGCACAGCGGAGCGCATATTATAGGCCGGCTTTCGCGGAATCACCGTATAAGCCTCCGACATCTTGAAATATTCCGCACGTGCTATGGCATCTTCGGTCTTACCCGCCATTTCAAGGGATAACACGTGAAGTCTGTCGCCGAGAATGTCGAGTGCATCCATGAAAATTTCGCAGCCTTCGTAAAAATCCGCTTTATCGGGATTTTTTTTACGGCACTCCGCAATTTTGTTCCGAAGTCCTGTTGTGCCCAGATGAAGGAGAAGGTCATAGTCCGGATTGGAGTGTCCGGCCCAGCCGCCACCCCAGCAAGCACCTGTTGAGGTAAGTTCTTGCTCATATTTATCTTGATGGCGGTCAATCTGATAATGTGTATCAAATTCGCACACATATTCCAATATCTTCTGAAGAGTATCTGCAAATTCCGGATACTTTTTTTGATTATCGCGGAACCCGTTTTCGTTCACAGAAATCCCGCTGCCGAACGTGTAATACATAGAGGATGTGGCACAACTCGCCGAAGTATATCCGATAAATTGCCGCTCATCAATTCGCAGGTCACAATATTTCGCAGTTTCGCGAGATGCCATAGCCATACGAATATTCAGAGGGCGCTTGCGATTTTCATAAAACGCTGCACCATAAGGCTCGATCATCTTCAATTGGTTCATAAGTACCTCCTCAAAGGTCATACTTTATTTTCTACATTGTACCAAAAATATTTGTAACAGTCAATAACAAAATGTGATGAGGTCGACTTTTGAAAAACACCATTTATTATAGGTCCGGTTTCTCATATTTTGGGGACTGGGAGGGGGCAGAGCAGCGGCGGAATTCGGTAGGTGACATCCCGGTAATGCGGCGGAAAACATCCCCAAAGTAACTTGGAGTGGAGAAACCACACCGCTGAGATATCGCGGAAATGGATTCGTCTGTTGTTCCGAGATATTCTGTTGCTTTTCGAATTCGGAAATCTTGGAGATATGTTGAAAATTTTACGCCAAGCGTCTTACTGAAAAGAGAGGACAGGTATGTCGGCGACAAGAGTACCGACTCAGCAGCATCCGCTAATGTGATGCTGTTTTGATAGTTATTGTCGATATATTCCAGTACTTTTGCTAATATCGGACCGTGGCTCTCGTACTGATTTTCTGCCGATTTGGCGTATTTGTTGACTTTTATCAGAAATTCATACAGATAACACTGCATGAGCGAATAATTCAGTGGGTTCTCCATATCCCGGTCATCCATTGCCGAAATTCGATTGATTAAGTTGGTGAAATACACACGTTCACTAGCCGGTATAGTGAACTTTCGTCGTTTTAGACCGTCTATGAGTGAAAATTGTTCCACCATGTCCCCAAAACGCGAGAAAAAGTTCTCACTGAAATAAAAAATCAACCGACTCTGTGGCTTGTTTTCCTTTGATAAAGAACGGTGGATGTCTCCCGGCAAAAGAATAATCAATTCATATGGGTTGATTGTATACATATGGTCGTCGACGATATATAGCTTCTGCCCGGAGAGCATGTAATACATCTCGTACACATTGTGATAGTGAAAATAAGGCATAGAAGTGCCATGAGAAATCTCCATGTTATTAATCATGAAGTCTTTATGAATTTCATAGTAGTATGGCATTGGGTAGCCAACTCCCCCCTTTCGTCGAGCTCACGTAATATTAAAATATCGAGAATATATAGATTAAATCGTAAAAATTCAGTAGAAAATCTATCATTAATTATAATATAATTAAGTCATAATTGCAAGGAAAAATATTGCAAGAAAAAATAAGATTTTTTAAAGGAGGCTATAAAATGAAAAAACGCTTTTCTGCGTTGTTCATTCTTTTTGCGATGCTGTTGTCCATGGCTGCTTGCTCGTCGGACAATAATAACAGTAATCCGGCAAACGACAGTGGGGCGGCTGCTACGGTACAGGGAGAGGCAGCATCTGATGAAGATGTGGAAACCGAAGCGCCGGAACTTGAAGAGGTGCTTGAACTGCCAGATGGTTTGACTTACGACGGATACGAATTTCGGTTTCTTTCTCGTACAGGATCCAAGGTGAACGAAATCTGGGCAGAGGAGTTGACCGGAAACGTACTAAATGATGCAGTTTATACCCGTAATATTAAAATTGAGGAAATGTTTGACATCTCGCTGAAAATAATAGAAAGCAGCTCGGACGACTACGAGACTGACGCGATTCCAGTGATACAAGCCGGTGACGATGCTTATGATGTGATTCTTCCACACGCCCGCGCTTCGTTCGTATATGCCCAGCGCAATCTCTGCTTTAACTGGTTTGACATTGAGAACATTGATTTGGACAAGAGCTGGTGGAGTGCGGACGCACGAGAAAATTTTGCGATTAATGGCAAGCTCTATTCTATGACCGGAGATATTTCTTACGCGACCCTTGGTGCAACCACGGGAATGTTGTTCAATAAGGATCTGTTCGATGATTTCCAGATAGAATATCCTTATGCGGCCGCGGCGAACGGGACTTGGACATTCGATATGTTTGATACCATAGCTCGAACTATCAGCATCGATGTTAACGGAGATGGAAAGTATGTTCAGGGAGACGACCTGTTTGGCTATGGTACAAACCATTGGCTTGGTCCGATTGAAGCGTTGTACATCACTGGGGAACGTGTCATTACCATGACAGACGGTGTGCCGTCATTGACCGTTTATAGTGAAAAGACTGTCGATGTATATGATAAGTTCATGTCGCTTCTCACATCGAATGCAGGTTGGAATCAGCTTGGCGGCGATGCACACCAGCGGGCGTTCTGTGAGGGTCTGCTCGCCTTTGTGGACTGTGAAATCTCACACCTGTCAAACGACTATTTCCGTGATGCGGAAATCAATTTCGGTTTGATTCCGTGGCCTAAGTATGACGAAACTATTGGACGCTACTACTCCTTTGTAGGCGCAGGCAGCACACTTTGGAGTATTCCAATCACCAATCCTGATACTTCCCGCACCGGTGCAATTCTCGAAGCAATGGCATACTATGGTCAAAAGGAAATCATTCCTGCATACTATGATGTGACACTCCAGAATAAGTATCTCCGCGATGAAAATTCTGTCGAAATGCTGGACTACATTATGGTTGGACGTACCTTCGACCTTGGCTACTTCAACAACAGCCAGTTTGGCGGCGCTCTTGCGAATGTCGGCTATGATTTGGTTCACGACACGACACTTTCTCTAACCGATCTTTATGAAAGAAACAAAAAGTCCGTTGAGAACTTGATTGAAAATTCTTATCAGACGTATCTCGGAGACGAATGAACTGCTTAACCCCAAAATAAGTGTGAGGTATTCCTATATTTTGTAGGAATACCTCACATTTATTTTTATGCGATGAATTCAAATTTCTCTCGTGAGTATCGAAGACTCAAAGACAAATCCTTACACACCCTTCTTTGAACGCTCAATATGCTCAAGTTCGGTCTCGTTATACTTTGTTACATGTCCCGGGATGGGCATGAGCTTTTCAGAGATGACGTCAATGATACCGTCAGCCTGTGGGAAGTAGTACTTCTCAAGCTCGAACGCGGGAGTAATCCAGTTGCGGGAACCGTATACTGCCGGCGGTGCGTCAAGATAATCGAACGCCATTTCGGAGATATTGGAAGCCATATCTCTCATCATGGAGCAACGGTCAACTGCGTCACCTACGATGATAATCTTACCGGTCTTCTTAACTGATTCGATGACCTTTTCATAGTTGAACGGTACGAGCGAACGCGCGTCAATAACCTCTGCAGAAATACCATAGTCTGCTTCGAGTTTCTTTGCTGCATCAAGCGCACGGTAAAGAACCGCGCCAATTGTAAGAATGGTGACATCCTTACCTTCACGCTTGATATCAGGATCGCCGAAATCAACCTCATAGTAATCGGTCGGAACGCCGCCTTCGTGGAATTCTTCACCCTTATCATAAATTCTCTGTGATTCGAAGAAGACTACAGGGTCAGTGCCGTTCAGTGCCTGGTTCATGAGGCCCTTTGCGTCGTAAGGCGTAGCAGGGAAGCATACCTTCAGACCTGGAATGTGAGAGCAAAGCGCAGTCCAGTCTTGAGAGTGCTGTGCGCCGTACTTTGAACCAACGGAAACGCGGAGTACAACCGGCATCTTCAGAATACCTGCCGACATAGACTGCCACTTCGAAAGCTGGTTAAAGATTTCGTCGCCGGCACAGCCGATAAAGTCAGCATACATTAGCTCAACAATCGCGCGACCGCCTGCTACTGCATACCCTACAGCGGAACCAACGATAGCGGATTCGGATATCGGCGCATTGAAGAATCTGTGGTAAGGAAGCGCTTCTGTAAGGCCGCGATAAACCGCAAACGCGCCGCCCCAGTCACGGTTGTCTTCACCATACGCAATGGTGGTCGGATCTTCGTAGAACTTGTCAATGATAGCTTCAAACAGACCGTCACGGATGTTGTAGAGCTTCATCTTCGGAATCATCTCGCCCTTTTCGTCGAAAGCATAGCGAGCCTTGTTCGCAATCTGCTTTACTCTCGGGTCTTCTTCCTTCGGAATGAGAACTTCAGGTGTACGTGTTTCATCCATAGACTTAACATGATTGTTGGAGTACATAATGGAGGAAATCATGTCGGGTTCCTTGGAAAGGTCCATTCTCGGAGAAATCTCATCGTCAATTGCAAGCTTGATAATCTTTGTAGTGCGGTTGATGATTTCTTCGTCAATCGCATTAAATTCTTCCTCAGAAGCGATTCCACCGGCAACCATCTTTGCGCGGTATGCAGCAATCGGGCACGCTGCCTTCCACGCTTCAATTTCCTCAGGGGTTCTGTATGTAGAAGCGTCGGACGGGGAGTGACCGGATACACGGTAGGTTGCAACCTCAAGAAGTACCGGACCCTTACCGGAGGTTAGGATTTCCTTCTTGCGTGTAGTAGCGTCGATAACGGCGAGCGGGTCGTAGCCGTTTACCTTTTCAGCGTGCATCTGAGAGGGATTGAAACCGGCTGCAAGACGCGCGGGATTGGTGAAGCCCATGGTCTCGCCCATGGTCTGACCGCCCATGCCGTAGAAGTTGTTGAATACATTGAACAGAATCGGCATGCCTTCATCGGAGTACTTTCCGTCCATGCCCCAAAGCTTGGTAATCTGGTCCATAGAGGAGAAGTTGAGAGATTCAAGCACAGGACCGCGTCCGAGCGCGCCGTCACCGGAGTTGGCAACAACAATGCCCTTCTTATGGTTTGCTCTCTTGTAAAGAGCAGCACCAAGAGCGATAGGCGCAGCACCACCTACGATAGCATTGTTCGGGAAAATACCGAACGGGATGAAGAACGCGTGCATTGAGCCGCCGAGCCCCTTGTTAAAACCGGTGGTACGAGCGAAAATTTCAGCCAGCGCACCGTAGAGGAGAAAATCCTTCGCGAGCTCACGAACATCGCCCTGTTTTGCCTGCTTGCCTTCCACTACTTTGAGGATGGCGCCGTCAAGGAATTCCCTCATGATATCGTAAAGCTCGGTTTCGTCGAGTTTGTTGATGGAGGAAAGACCCTTTGCGAGAATTTCACCATGGCTTCTGTGAGAGCCGAAGGTGAAGTCATTGATGTCGAGACAATAAGCCTGACCAACAGCGGATGCTTCCTGGCCGATGGAAAGGTGAGCCGGACCGGGGTTGTTGTACTTCACGCCGTTGTACTCGGACTTTACCTTGATTTCATTGAGCATTGTTTCGAATTCACGAATGGTTCTCATGTCGTGATAAATGCGCATGAAATCTGCCTTGGAGTAAATCTTCTTTTCCTCTTCCAGCGTCTTGTTGTAACGGCAGAGAGGAATACTATCAAAATCGATGTAACCGGGTTCAAATACCTTACCGGGGTCTACATATTGACTTTTCGGCATAGTTTTAAGTCTCCTTAATATGTTGAAAATATAAATTTTATTAACGAATTAATGAATGGTGAACATGGCCTCGCGGATGACCTCACAAACCGTCGGATGCGGGAATACGATTTTCTGGACATCTTCCACTCTCTGGCATCTTGCAACCATAGCGGCTGCACCGTAGATAATTTCGGAAGCGTAGGAGCCAATCATATGAACGCCGAGAATTTCGTGGTGTTCCTTGCCGTATACAACCTTCACGAAGCCATCGCCGCCCTCATTTTCTGCTAGGTAGCGTCCGCTGTAGCGGAGGCTGAGGGTGACTTCTTCGGCATCAATACCCGCTTTCTTTGCAGATTCAACTGTTTCACCGACCGAGGCAACCTCTGGATTGGTGTAGATAACAGACGGGATTGCACGGTAGTCAACGCGGTCACGCTTGCCGAGCATATCGTTGACAGCAGCTTCGCCTTCACGGTAAGCGGTATGCGCAAGCATAATTTTTCCGTTTACGTCGCCAGCCGCCCAGATGCCGGGAACGGACGTGCGGCAGGTTTCGTCGGTGACAATCGCCCCGCGGTTCATCTGGATACCGAGCTCTTCCAGACCGATTCCTTTGGTTCTTGCGCGGCGACCAGTGGATACGAGAACAAGGTCACATTCCACTTTTTCGGTTTTGCCGTCCTTTTCATATTCTACAATACCTGAGCCAGGTTTGCCGTTCACAGCTGATACCTTTGCGCCGAGGATGAACTTTACACCCTTCTTGCTATAGTTCTTTTCGAGATTAGCGGAGACTTCCTTTTCAGTTGGCCCTGCAATTTTATCAAGCATCTCGATTACGGTTACTTCACAGCCAACCGAGTTGAAATAGGAGGCCATTTCAAGACCAATCACACCGCCGCCGATGACAACGAAACGTTTCGGAAGAACGCGAAGGTCAAGAATTTCGCGATTGGTAACCACAAAACCGCCCTCATAGGATTCACGGAGACACGGAATAGGGGGAACAACTGCCTCGGAGCCGGTGCATACAAGTAATTTTGCGGCTTCATATGTAGTGCCGACGCAATCAACTGCAAAGCCGCCTGCTGTCTTGCCGATGATTTTCGCGGTGCCGTTTGCAACAGTGACGCCGGCGCCCTTCATTTTTGCAGCAACACCGGAAACAAGGGTCTTTACCACCTTGTCTTTGCGGTCGACCACTTTGGCGTGGTCAATTTTTGCGCCTTCCACGGCGACACCATATTTGTCACCGTGGTTTGCATAGTCATAAATTTTAGCGGAGTAAAGCAGGGTCTTGGTCGGAATGCAACCCTCGTTCAGGCAGACACCGCCGAGTGCACGCTCTTCGCAGACGAGTGTTTTGAGACCGCCGTGAGCTGCACGTTCAGCAGCATTGTATCCGGCAGGACCGCCGCCTAAAATAATCAAATCAAACTTTGTTTCAGCCATTTTATGCTCCAATCTTATTTAGCGGGAGTGAAACGGGGAGGGTATTTTGGAAAAACCTCTCCGAACCCTACCTCAAAAACCAACATTATTTCGCAAGCAGAAGGTCGAAGTTTTCGAGCGCGGTGCAGAGCTCCTTCAGAAATTTGGCGGCAGGGGCGCCGTCAACTGCTCTGTGGTCGAAGGTGAGGGATAAGCCCATAGCCGGATATACCTTACCGTCAGCCTTCAGGCGGTTTGTAGTGCAGCATACGCCGAGAATAGCGGTCTGCGGCGGATTGATAACGGGTGTGAAGGATTCAACGCCCATCGAACCGAGGTTGGATACCGTGAAGCTACCGCCGGACATTTCGTCAGGTGTGAGTTTTCCTTCGCGTGCCTTGCCTGCGAGCGCTTTTGTCTGCCCGGAGATTTCAGCAAGCGTGAGCTTTTCGGAACCGAAGATAACCGGAACGAGAAGTCCACGTTCGGTATCGACAGCCATGCCGATGTTTGCATGCTTGTATTTGCGGAAGGTGTTGTCAACGAGGTTAGCGTTGATTTCGGAATAATTGGGGAGAACGCGTGCAACTGCGTAAAGGACCATATCGTTGATGGTGATCTTAGACAGGCCGAGCGCTTCGCCGTTTTCCTTGAGCTTTGCGCGGTATGCGAGAAGATTGGTGGCATCGAAAGAGGAGTTGAGGGTAAGCTGTGCCATTTCGGACAGGGAAGCATGCATGGATTTTGCGATAACCTTACGCACGTTGGACATGGGTCCTTCCGTATATGCACGGAGATCGTCTGCGGATGCAGCGGCTGCCGGCACGGGTGCGGGTGTTTCAACCTTTTCTTCTTTAACAGCAGAAATTTCTTCAACCACAACAGGCTTGCCAGCGAGGAAGTCTTCTACTGCGGATACGGTTGCCGTAAATCCATCGTCAAGCGCCTTGTTGATATCACGTTCGATGATTCTTCCGTGAGGACCGGTCGGAACGACCTTTGTCATGTCGACGCCGGTTTTCAGCGCGAGATTTTTTGCCCTGGGAGAGATGAAGATTCTCTTGCCGTCGCTTTCGGAAACAGTCGCTTCTGCTTCGGCGGCCTTTTTCTCGTTTGCGGGAGCAGTATTTTCCGCTTTTTCTTCCACTGCGGCAGCATCTTCCTTCTTTGCACTTTCAGGAAGGAGGGCAGAATAATCTTCACCTTCCTCACCGATTATGCAAACCGGAGCGAGACAAGGGGTAACATCGCCCTCAGCCGCTAGGATTTCGAGAATCGTACCGGAAAACTGCGAGGGTTCGTCAAACGCACTCTTATCCGTTTCGTAGGAGAAAAGGATGTCGCCCGGTTCAACATGGTCGCCCTTTTTCTTTTGCCATGTAGTGATGATACATGACTCAACACTTTGTCCCTGACGGGGCATTATGACTAAATTTGCCATGTGTGTTATGTTTCCTTTCATTTATGTGAATATTTTATTTATCATGATAAATCGTATTCGCCGAATTACTATAGCTTCTCCTCTGATACGTTAATCACCTGCACCTTGTTATCTTCCGCAAGACGGGCGAGCTCATCCGGCAGAGCGGAACTGGTAATCAGCACGTCAATATTCTCAAAGCTGCAAAAGGTGTACGGCAAGGATTTATCAATTTTTGAGGAGTCCATCAAAATAATTACAAATCTCGCTTTTTCCACGACAATCTTTTTCAACTCACATTCGCTGTAATTACCCACGGTAAATCCGCTGCGCGCTGAGAGACCTGACGGAGAGAGAAACGCAATATCAATGTTGATATCCGACAGAAAACGCGTTGCCTGCAAACCGGTTATGGTCTGGTTGTCGCGGTCAAGTCTTCCTCCGACCACATTTACGATTGGCAGTCCAATTTTGCACAGTTCAAGGGCGGATACCGGGTCGGTTGTCGTGAAGGTAAAACGGTCGTTCGGCACATAAGGGACAATCCGCTGAAGGGTTGAACCGGAATCAATGAAGATGGACCGTCCGGTTTCGAGAAAATCCGCCGCGCGTGCGGTGATAGAATCCTTGGAATGAATGTTTTCCTTCATGCGTGCCGTAATGGAATCATCGGCCTGCGTGGTGATAAACTTCATGCTCCTCGCGCCGCCGCGTACTTTTATTGCTTCATGCTCACTCTCGAAATATTCGATGTCGCGGCGAAGAGTCATTCCGGATACATTCGGAAAAAGCTCTTCCAGCTCCTTCAGAGAAATAAAAGGCTTAGACAGTAGAAGAGAACGTATCTGTTCACGTCGTTCGTTGTACAATCGTATTCGCTCCTTTCGCTGGTGTTGAATTAGGGAAATAACATGATTATAATTTATTTTAACACATGTAATGTGAAATTGTCAACCTCTGCACGTTATAAAAATCAAAAATGTGACATAAAAATATGGTGAGGAGCTTTTTTAAAAAACTCCTCACCGCGAGACTCGCATACCAATTTTGCCACTTCCACAAAAAGGGTTTTGGGGAAACTTTTTCCCCAAAATAACATTATTTTTTAAGAATATCAGAGACCTCAATGACGTCACCTGCGCCCATAACGAGAATCATATCATTAGTAGCAGAAATTTGATCCGCATATGCCGCAGCTTCGTTAAACGAATGAATCACAGAGCATTTTTTACCGCGCGCCGCAATCTTTTCTGCGAGCATGTCTGAGGACACGCCATAGACATTCGTTTCTCTTGCAGGATAAATGTCGCAAAGTACGACCTCGTCCGCGTCGCTGTCCGCAAATGCTGTGACAAAATTGTCAAACAGTTCGGCGGTCCTTGAGAAGGTGTGCGGCTGGAAGACAACGTTCAGCTTGCCGGCGCAGATTTTCCGCGCTCCTTTTAGGGTAGCGGCGATTTCGGTCGGATGATGTGCGTAATCTGTGTACAGTGCAGCGCCGTGACTGGTAATGCAGATTTTTTCCATTCTGCGGCAGAGGCCTTCGTACAGAGACAACCCCTCGGCAGCCGTACTTGCCGGAATCCCACTTACAACAGCTGCCGTAAAAGCTGCAAGAGCATCGCTTATATTATGTTCACCGGGAATTTTCAGTGACACATGGGCGATGGCTTTGCCGTTTGACATAATGTCAAAAACTGGATAGCCGCCGTGCTCCAATTCGTTCGCCGAATAGTAGTCCGCGGCAGAATTGTTGCGGCCAAACGATATAAGATGGCCTTTATATTGGCTCGCTGCTTTGAGACAGTTTTGGTCGTTCAGATTGACAACCGCATAGCCGTTTTCTCCTGTGATGTTCATAAATGCGGAGAAGGAATTGATAATCTGTTCCATGGATTTGAAATAATCCACGTGGTCAAGCTCAATATTCAGCACTACGGCAACCGACGGATTAAAGTCTAGAAATGAATCCATATATTCGCACGCTTCAAATACAAAATAATCATGCTTTCCGATAATATCAACTGTGCCGGATTCCTTCATTGGCGCACCGTTGAATACAGTTGGAAAAACGCCAGCGTTTGACAAAATGCGTGATATCATTCCTGTAGTGGTACTTTTACCATGAGTACCCGAAACGCCAATGCGATTTTGAAAGCCGGTCATGATATAGCCGAGAAAATCCGCTCTTGATATCCGCGGAATGCTATGTTCGCCTGCGTAGACATATTCGGGATTGCTCTCAGGCATGGCGACTGTGTAGACGATAGCGTCACAATCCTTGATGTGTTCGCTGCTTGTTTCGTAGTATACCTTAATACCCATTGATTCGAGCTTGCGTGTGATGTTGCTTTCACTGCGGTCATAACCGGAGACCGTATGTCCCATAAGATGGCTGATGTGTGCGAGGGAGTTCATGCTGATGCCGCCGATACCATCAAAAAAAATTTTCTTTTTTCCGCCAAGCAGACCCTTTATGTAATCCGCCCCGAAGTGCGTGTTTGGTAAAGCCATAATTCTGTCCTTTTATACAATAATTTATGATTATTTATAATGTTTTGAGTGTACGAAAAGATATATAGGAGATTTCTGCGGTTCTGAGAAAAAATAAAACCATTTTAAATCTAATATAATTATAGCATAATTTTCAAAAAAAGATACATTCATTTTAAAAAATATTTATGAATCGCTTGAATTATTTTCATAATGTGCGTGTATAATTAAATCAGCCAAGAATTAAATCAGCCAAGACAAAAATGAAAAGGGGACACAAAATGGTTATCACTAATATTAAAGTAAGAAAGTTATTTGATGAGGGACCGATGAAGGCCATTGTATCCGTTACCTTTGATGACCAGCTCGCATTGCACGACATCAAGGTTATCAGTGTTCGCGATAAGAATTTCATCGTGATGCCCAGCCGCAAGAATCCTGATGGGACATACCGCGATATCGTTCATCCGATTAATGCGGAATTCAGAGGAAAGCTGGAAGAAGAAGTCATCAGAGCTTACGAAGAGGAGCTTGCAAGAGAAGCCGCTGAACGGGAAGCCGAGGCCCTTGAAGAAAAAGCATCGGAAGAACCCGCAAATGTGTGACGAGGGGGCAAGGGATATTTTTGAAAAAGCACCCCGCACCTTATCAGAACTTTTTAAAATACCGCTGTTCATATCCCGGCAGCGGTATTTTTATGCTGAATTTCCGAATGCTTATCTATTTGATGGTTACATATGCAATGCTGAAATATAAGGTCCATAAAAAAAGAGAGATGCTGTCGCATATCCCTCTTTTTGGTCAAAAATGCAGAAATCCAGACTGAAAAATCAATAAAAATGTGCAAGAAAAAAGTGAAATTCCTCTTGACAAAAACATAACAAAGGAGTATAATACATAAGAATTAAAAAACAAAGCAGGACATTCTCCGTTCTCACCTTGCTGCACATGGCACGTCAGGGTTAATATTTAAGCACCGGTGGAAAAGTACCGTGTGTTAGAGTCGTGCGGAGAATATTCTTTGTGCGATTTTTTGTTTTAGCATTTGGAGGTGCATAACTATTAGCGCGAAAGAACTTACAATCAACGATGACATCAGAGTCAAAGAAGTACGTATGCTTGACGAAAACAACGGTCAGCTCGGTATCATGAATTTGAACGATGCCAAAGCTTACGCATATGAGCGCGGGCTTGATCTCGTGCTTATAGCTCCTACCGCAACACCGCCGGTAGCCCGTGCGATGGATTACGGTAAATATCGTTATGAGGCAGACAAAAAGGAAAAAGAAGCTAGAAAGAAACAACAGGTTGTAGAAGTCAAGGAAGTTCAGCTTTCTTGTCGCATTGACACACATGATTTTGAGACAAAGGCGAACCGTGCGATAAAGTTTCTTCAGGATGGAAATAAAGTGAGAGTCAGTCTCCGTTTTAAGGGACGCGAAATCGCGCACCAGGAAATCGGACGCGACATGCTTGCAAAGTTCGAAGAAGCAGTATCCGAATTCGGTACCGTTGACAAGAAGCCTGTACTCGACGGAAAACAACTGACCATGTTCATCGCGCCGGTGAAAAACACGGCTAAGTAATTCGCGCGGATAGACCCCAATTCATTCGTAGCTATAATAACGCAGCGGATGAAACAAATTCGCTATTAACCAAACCGAAAGGACATACAAAAATGGGAAAAATCAAGACACACAAGGCGTCAGCCAAGAGATTTGCCGTTACCGGAACAGGTAAAGTAAAGGTATTCCATTCTGACCACCGTCATAACCTCGGTCAGAAAACACAGAAGAGAAAGAGACACCTCAGAAGCAGCCAGATTCTCAGCCCCGCTATGACAGCTAACGTCAAGAGACTGATTAACAAGGACTGATTCGAAGAACCGGTAGATAGTACAGGGATAGAAAGGATAGAATAAAATGGCAAGAGTAAAAGGCGCAATGATGACGCGCAAGAGAAGAAATAAGGTTTTAAAGGCTGCCAAAGGTTATTGGGGTTCTAAGAGCAAACACTTCAAGATGGCAAAGCAGGCCATCATGAAAAGCGGCAATTACGCATATATTGGACGTAAGCAGAAGAAGAGAGATTTCCGCGCACTTTGGATTACCCGTATTTCTGCGCAGGCAAAGGCAAACGGCATAAATTATTCGACCCTTATGCATGGTCTTAAAGTCGCCGGCGTTGACCTCAACCGTAAGATGCTCGCAGAAATCGCAGTATCCGATAAGGAAGCATTTGCCGCACTCGTTGAAACTGCAAAGGCAGCTCTTTAATCGAACATAAATGGGGGTGTTGCGTCAACGTGACACCCTTTGTTTATACGAAATCAACATTAAAAATGACCTTAACCGATTTCCTTAATCACTATAACGCCGACTATATTTCTTCACGCTCAAACCCTAAAACGGTCATGCTCAGTAAGCTGACCGATAAAAAATACCGTGACCGTGAGGAAATCTTTTTGGCTGATGGAAAAAAACTTGCCGCGGAAGCCGTAAAATACGCGCGTCCCAAATACCTGCTTCTTGCCGAATCCGCACTTGATACGGCGGAGCGAACTGCGGAAATATACCGGCTCGCCGGAATTCCTATATGCGTATTCTCAGACTCCGCATTCGAGAAAATTTCAACCGAAAAATCCCCTGACGGCATAATCGCCGCGCTTGCTTATATGACTGGGCTTCATTGGAATCTGATGCGGGGCGATATAAGCAATTTCGACGATTGGCAGAAAGATAAACGACTTATCATGCTCGACGGTATCCGTGATCCGGGCAATCTTGGCACCATCCTCCGTTCAGCAGAAGCCATGGGTATTGACGGCGTTATTCTCTCAGACTGTGCCGATATTTATAACCGTAAAACAGTTCGCGCGGCGATGGGAACCCTATTTCGAATACCTTTATATCTGACAGACGATAGCCTTGCGGTTATCCATAAAATGAAAAATTCTCGCAGACGCGTATTCGCAGCTGCGCTTGGCGGTCATACGCTGACCCTCGGCGAATACGACCCGTATCCAACTGACTGCACCATCATCGGTAATGAGGGTCACGGACTGTCCAAAGTGGTTATATCTGCTTGTACTGCGTGTGTGAAAATTCCGATGGCGGGGAATACGGAGAGCTTGAATGCTGCTTCTGCTGCTGTCTGCATTCTGTGGGAAAGCTACAGAAAATTCAGAACCAGCAGCACATAAAGAAATATGGACCGCATGCGCTCTTTTGCAACCTATAAAACTCGTATGAAAATCGACATATTTCCAATTTGCACCTGACTTTGTTATCCTTATTTTTAAAAGTTTTGGCGGAGAGGAGGAGACTCGTATATGAGTCTCGGGGAGGTGCTTTTTCAAAAAGGGCTTTCCCGTAAAAAGGTCGGCATGACTGATGACGTTAAATTGTACTACATTTGGTTAGCGGAAGCATTCGGACAGGCAAGTACGCTGGCAGTCAAAGTTATGGAAGAGGCCGGTGGACCCGAAGCGATATTTTACGGAAAATTAAACGAGTTTCAGCCGACCGATAAGTTGTCCGCAAAGGAAATCGAACGGGCAAAGACTGTACTGAAAACGCACTCTTTGAAAGAGGCGAAAGGAATATGCGAAAGATGCAACGCTCTCGGCATAGATATCCTTACGCCAAATATGAGCGAGTATCCCAACGCTTTGAAATATCTTCCCGATATGCCCATCGTGTTGTATGTACTTGGAAAGCTTCCTAATTGCAATGAAAATATGACCACGGCAGTTGTCGGAACGCGTAAAATGACCGAGTACGGACGCAGTATGGCCTATTCCATTGGTGTCGGACTCACATTCGGCGGTTCTATTGTGGTCAGCGGAATGGCACTCGGTTCAGACAGTATGGCTCTTGTGGGTGCGCTTGACTACGGCGGATGTACCATCGCGGTTCTTGGCTCCGGCGTCGATGTGGTATATCCTCGTGAGCATTACGATATTTATAGACGAATCATCAAAACTGGAGCTGTCATCTCTGAATATCCGCCAGGGACTCCTCCAATTGGAAGCCACTTCCCGGTGCGCAATCGAATCATGAGCGGAATTTCTGACGCCACAGTCGTTGTTGAAGCGGACAGCCACAGCGGTTCATTGATAACAGCGGCACGCGCACTTGATCAGGGCAAAAAAGTATTTGCGGTTCCGGGTAAAATCGGTGACGCAGGAGCGGAGGGAACCAACGCGCTCATCCGCGACGGTGCTCTTACCGTTCTGACCGCAGAGGATATCCTCACGGAATTTGAGTTTATCTATCCCCGTACTGTCAGCGTACAGCGCGCTCATTCCATGCTGCGAGGAATGAATATGGAAGATTTGTCAAAATCCGCAATGGCACGCACCAGAATAGGCTCAAGGGTCGAAAGCGCAAACTATTATGGGAGTGGCTCCTATGGTGGCAGACTAAATGACCGGAGCGTCGTACAGAATGCAAAAAATGAACCAATCGCAAAACTTGAAACTCCCGCAGTTGTCGAAAAGTTTGAACCGCCGAAAAATGTAAGAAAATCCATTTTCGGATTGAATAAGGAAAAAAGTACAAGAAAAAGCGAAAAACAAAATGAAAATTCTGGGAAAAAAATCATCCCAGCGAAAAAAATAGAGCTTGATATGCTTGATGAAAACGAAATCAAGGTATATAATAAAATGAAACCAAGCGTACCAACACTGCCCGACGAGCTGGTCGATGCTGAAACTCCCGTTGCTGCGGTTCTGAGCGCCCTTACCATGCTTGAGATGGCGGGTGCAGTCGAGTCCGGCAAAGGAGGTTACTTCATGCGTGTACAGCCGGACGACATCATGCAGTCCGAGAACGATTAGGTTAGCGGGGACGCCCATCCTCATGAATTAACGTATTGAAGGGAATAACAATGGCACATCTTCTTATCATGGAATCTCCTACAAAGGCGAATACCGTCAAAAACTATCTTGGCTCCAATTATAAGGTTTTAGCCTCTAAGGGACACGTTCGTGACCTGCCGAAGTCTACTCTCGGCGTAGATATTGAAAATAATTTTGAAGCTCATTATATAAATATCCGCGGTAAAGGAGACCTCATCAAAGAGCTTAAAAAAGAGGTTAAAAAAGCCGATAAAATTTACCTTGCGACCGACCCCGACCGCGAAGGAGAAGCGATTGCGTGGCATCTTGCAGTTTGCCTTGGCATCCCCGCCGATAAGGCGATGCGCGTTACTTTCAACGAGGTAACCAAGACCGTTGTGCGCGACGCAATCAAGCATCCGCGGGAAATCAATATGGATTTGGTGAACGCGCAGGAAACCCGCCGTATCCTCGACCGTATCATAGGATACAAAGTCAGCCCTTTTCTTTGGAAAGCAGTGAAAAGCGGTCTGTCCGCCGGACGTGTACAGTCTGCGGTGACAAAACTGATTGTCGACCGTGAAAATGAAATCCGCGCCTTTGTGCCCAAAGAATATTGGAACGTCGAGGCTGTTCTGCAAACGGTGGAAGGCAAAACTTTTGAAACCAAATTCTATGGCTCAGCCGATACCAAAACAAAAATCGAGCTGCCGGATGAAGCTGCTGCTATGCAGGTGGTAGATGCGGTGAGCGGTCAAAAATTCCTGGTTTCCGATATCAAAAAGGGAAAGAAAATCAAAAATCCTGCACCGCCGTTTACTACCTCAACCCTGTTGCAGGAGGCTTCCCGCAAGCTCAATTTTCAGTCTCAGCGTACCATGAAGGTTGCGCAGGAGTTGTACGAAGGTGTTAACCTTGGCACGGAATTCGGTGGTGTGCAGGGCCTTATTACCTATATGCGTACCGACTCACCGCGTATCTCTGAAGAAGCACGATCTGCGGCAAAGGAATATATCGTCGGCAAGTACGGGGAATCATATTACCCCGTGACCCCGCGCATTTATAAATCCGCTGCCAACGCGCAGGATGCGCATGAGGCAATTCGTCCTTCCGGTACCAAGCACGAGCCCGCAACAATAAAGAAGCTGTTGACCTCAGACCAATATAGACTTTACAAGCTCATCTGGGATAGATTTATCGCCAGCCAGATGGAATCAGCTGAGCTTGCAACCGTTCAGACTGACTTTACCTGTGCCGGATACCTGTTCCGTGCAAGTGGCTATACTGTCAAGTTCCCGGGCTATATGGCACTTTATGAGGAGTCAGCAGACGAATCGGAGGCGGGCGAAGACAATATGCGAATTCCCAAAGTGGAAGAAGGAGACCTCCTCGATTCTCAATCAGTCACCCCAAATCAGCACTTCACTGAACCTCCGGCAAGGTATAACGAAGCTTCACTTGTAAAGTTCCTTAAGGAAAAAGGTATCGGCCGTCCGAGTACGTATACCCCTATTATCACAATAATCATTTCACGCGGCTATGTCAAACGGGTGGGGAAGTCACTCGTACCCACTCCGCTTGGCGAGGTTACGACAAAATTGATGTGCGAATACTTCCCGGACATTGTGGACTATAAGTTTACAGCCTCCATGGAGGACCGCCTTGACGATATTGAAAACGGCGAATGTGCTATGCTTACCGTTCTCCAAAACTTCTATGGTGGATTCAAAGATGAGCTTGATAAGGCGCTTGAGAATGCCGACTCCAACAATATTGACTTGCCCGAAGAAGAAACCGACATCATTTGTGAGCACTGCGGCAGCCGCATGATAGTCAAAAACGGGCGCTATGGCAAGTTCGCTGCATGTCCGAATTATCCTACATGTAAAAATACAAAACCCCTTACCAAAACAGGAGATGGGCTGGTCGAAAAAGTGCCGGAAATTGCACCAACGAAGTGTGAGCTGTGCGGCGCAGATATGGTTCTCCGCAATGGACGATATGGCAGCTTCTACGCTTGCTCACGTTATCCGGAGTGCAAATTCACTAAGCAGAAAAACCGTTCGCTTGGCGTAAAATGCCCGGATTGCGGCGCGGATATCGTAACCAAGTACGGTAAAAATAAGACCGTCTTCTACAGTTGTTCAAGATATCCCGAGTGCAAGTTCTCGTCGTGGGATATGCCGACCTCTGAAAAATGTCCGAATTGCGGCGGAATGCTCTATCGCAAAAAGGGAAAAAATCAGCTCGTGTGCAAGAACGAGAGCTGCGGATATAAAAAGGATATTCCACCCGAAGAAAACGAAACAAGAAATACAACGAATATAGAAGCATGAACAATATAAACATCTATGGTGCGGGACTGGCGGGAAGTGAAGCGGCATGGCAGGCAGTACGTCAAGGCGCACATGTTACTCTTTACGAGATGAAGCCACACAGGAAATCCCCCGCGCACCATGCCGACACTTTTGCAGAGTTGGTTTGTTCCAATTCACTCCGCTCGGCTGAAATTACAAACGGCGTGGGTCTCCTTAAGGAAGAACTTTTCCGCATGGGTTCGCTCATCATGGAAGCTGCTCGGAAAACGCAGGTTGCGGCAGGCGGCGCGTTGGCGGTGGACCGCGTTCTGTTTTCTGAATATATCACCGAAAAAATTCGCTCCCATCCCGAAATCGAAATCGTGGAGCGAGAGATGACCGAGATCCCTGAAAATGAAATTACTGTGGTTGCAACCGGGCCGCTTACTTCCGACACCCTTGCCGAATTTATTTCAAACCTTATCGGCGGAAACAGCTTGCATTTTTACGATGCTGCTGCTCCCATTGTCGATGCCGAAAGTATCGATATGTCAAAAGCTTTTTTCGCAACCCGTTACGATAAGGGAACGCCGGACTATATCAACTGTCCGATGACGGAGCTGGAGTATAAAGCGTTCTATCAAGCCCTCATCGAGGCGAATACCGCAGAACTGCACGAATTCGAAAAAAACGAAAAAATCAAGGTATTCGAAGGATGTATGCCAGTCGAAGTCATGGCGTCCCGTGGGGAAGATACGCTTCGCTTTGGACCAATGAAGCCGGTGGGTATAAAACATCCCAAAACGGGAGAAGAATATTACGCAATCGTACAGCTCCGACGTGAAAATGAGGAAGGAACCATGTTTAACCTTGTTGGTTTTCAAACGCATCTCACGTTTCCGGAACAAAGACGGGTGTTCCGCATGATTCCGGGGCTCGAAGAAGCGGAATTTCACCGTTATGGTGTCATGCACCGCAACACTTTCATGAATTCTCCAGAGCTGCTTGAGCCGGATTACTCGCTTCGCCGAAATCCGAATATCTATTTTGCCGGACAGATGACCGGAGTCGAGGGATATATCGAATCTGCTGCCTCCGGTTTTGTCGCGGGAACAAACGCCGCACTGAAAACGGTCGGCAAGGCATCTTTTATCTTCCCGGAAGAAATGATGGTAGGCGCTATGGCAAACTATGTCGCACACGGGGATAAAACACAGTTCCAGCCGATGAACGCGAATTTCGGCATCATATCGCCTCTCGGCTACAAAATCCGGGGTGGGAAAAAATATCGAAACGAAGCCTATGCAAAGCGTGCGCTTGAGAAGACGGACGAGACAGCACGTATTCTCGAAGAAATCTCACAAAAACGCTAATTTCACAGAACTTTGATAACCGCAATGGAGTCACAAGAAATGGAAATCATAATAGATGCAATGGGCGGCGACAACGCACCGAGGGAAATCATAGAAGGTGCAGTTCTCGCTTCGCAAAAATATAAATCCAAGCTGATACTGGTTGGAAACCAGAAAATAATTGAACAACATCTGAAAAACTGCAGCGCGGACACAAAAAATATCGACATCGTACATACCGAAGTTGTTATTTCTATGGAGGATGACTCACTATCGGTTGTGCGCGGTAAAAAAAATTCGTCTATGGCTGTAGGACTTCAGCTCCTCAAAGAAAGCGGAGATGCGTTTGTTTCGGCAGGGAATACCGGCGCTCTCCACGTTGGTTCATCCCTCATTATTCGTACGATAAAGGGCGTACAGCGTTCCGGTATTGCCACCATTCTCCCATTTGAACATCCGATACTCCTTATGGATTCAGGTGCAAATGTAAACGTGACTGCAGATTATCTGCTTCAGTGGGCGCTCATGGGCTCTATTTACATGAAAAACGTTCATGGTGTAGAGGTTCCCGCAGTCGGACTGCTCAACAATGGCACCGAGGAGCACAAAGGAACGCAAATACAAATCGACGCATACCAGAAGTTATCTGAATGCGGCGCGATAAAGTTCGCAGGGAATATTGAGGGTAAGGATATCCCAACAGCGCCGTGTGATGTGCTTGTCACTGACGGATTTACCGGAAATGTAGTACTCAAACTGATCGAAGGTATGTCAAAATTCATGTTCGGGGCTCTCAGGGATATGTATACCAAAAATGTCATGACAAAAATGTCCTTCCTCGTCATGAAAGAACAGCTGCATCAATTAAAGCATGATTTTGACGCAGCGGAGTATGGCGGTGCGCCGCTCCTTGGGCTGCAAAAGCCGGTCATTAAAGCGCACGGAAGCTCGGATGCAAAAGCGATTTGCAATGCAGTACGTCAAGCTGAGGCTTTTGTGAAAACTGGAGTCATCACTGAAGTTGCCGCTGCAATGCAGGAGCAAAAGAAAGCGGAAAGCAAATAATCACTACTGTTTGGAGCAAATCAATGAATAATCAAGCGAAACCGATCGAGGAGCTTGAAGCCAAAATCGGTTATACATTTCAAAATAAAGAGCTTATTAAGGTCGCGCTCACGCACTCCTCTTACTCAAATGAAATGAAGGCAAAGGGCATTAAAACACCTTTTAACGAGCGTTTCGAGTTTCTCGGCGATTCCGTCCTATCGATAGTCGTGAGCTCGTATATCTTCGAAAAATACCGCAGTAAGCAGGAGGGCGACCTTACCAAAATCCGCGCTGCGGTCGTGTGTGAAAAGGCATTGGCAAAATATGCGGGAACCATCTCGCTCGGCGACTATATGTATCTTGGCCACGGTGAAATCATGAATAACGGCAGAAAACGTCCTTCAATTATAGCCGACGCTTTTGAGGCGCTTCTCGCTGCCATATATCTTGATACAGGTGAATCGTTTGAGGTGGTCGACCGTTTTCTTCTTCCGTTCATTTCAGCCGAAATCGACTATATTTCCGAAAAAGGTGTATTTATCGATTATAAAACCGCCCTTCAGCAGGTGGTACAGCAGGTGAATGGAGAAATTCTCGAATATGTCTGTACGGAGGAAAGCGGTCCGGCCCACAGCAGGTATTTCAAAGTGGAAGCCCGCCTGAACAGCAATATTATCGGACGAGGGGAAGCCAAAACAAAACGTGAAGCCGAACAGCAGGCCGCCCACGAAGCTCTCATTCTATTCGGAGAAGTAGACTGAGAAAATACAGGAAAAGCTTTTTTCAATAAATCTATAAAATATGAAGAAAAAATTTCATGTGAACATACCGGTGTTTATTCCGCACCTCGGATGCCCGAATATGTGTGTATTTTGTAATCAACGCGCAATTTCGGGCGTTTCTTCTTTTATACCGGATATGGCAAAAAATACAATAGAGGATGTTCTGTCGACCGTACGGGGAACCGGAGCAGAATGTGAAATTGCTTTTTTCGGCGGCTCGTTTACCGGAATCGACCGAAGCCTGATGGCGGCACTGCTTGATTTGGCTCAATCGTACGTTGAGGCAGGCGAGGTATCCGGCATTCGCATGTCAACTCGTCCGGACTATATTGATGCGGAAATCATCCGGATACTCCGGCAATACACCATTTCCGCGGTTGAGCTTGGCATACAGTCGTTCTCACCGGACGTTTTATCTCTTTGCAAACGCGGACACACTCCCGAGTGCTCTCGCATCGCAATGACTATGCTCCGCGATGCAGGATTTTCCACAGTCGGACAAATGATGATAGGGCTTCCAGGCGCTGCGTTGGCGGATGAGGTCGAATGTGCAAAAGAAATATGTGCGCTTGGTGCAGTCGGAACGCGCATCTATCCTACCATCGTTTTCCGAGATACGGAACTGTATAATATGACTATTCGTGGAGAATATATTCCATTAACTCTTGACGACGCAGTTGCAAGAAGCGCTGCCGCACTCGACGTGTTTGTCCGGAATCATGTGAGCTGTTTGCGCATTGGTCTGTGTGAAAGTGAAAATCTGCATTCCGATTCTACATATTACGCCGGCCCCAACCATCCTTCGCTTGGTGAATTGGTGTCTGGAGAACTGTATTACAACCGAATCTGCGAAAAACTCGACGAAAATCCACCAGAAAAGGGAAGTGTTCTCACAATTGCTATTCCCAGAGGAGATATGTCTATGGCAATCGGACAGAAACGGTGCAACAAAATAAGAATAGAAAATAAATATAGTGTAAAATATATCAAATTTATTGAAAAAGACAATTTTGCGCGATATAATATAAAAATAACCTACACGGGGAGGTAAAGGTTTGTATTTAAAATCACTGGAACTGCATGGATTTAAATCTTTTCCCGACCGTACAATTTTAAAATTCAATAGCGGCACCACGATTATTGTAGGACCTAACGGAAGCGGGAAGTCCAACATAACCGATGCCATGCGCTGGGTACTCGGCGAGCTGTCCTCGAAAAACATACGCGGCAGCAAAATGGAAGATGTGATTTTTGCCGGAGCAAACGACAAGAAGCCGATGAGTTTTGCAGAGGTGTCGGTCACATTCGACGACAGCGTAGAACCGCGGGTTCTTGCATCCCCTTACGATGAAGTTACCGTGACGCGCCGGTATTACCGCAGCGGAGACAGCGAATACTTTATCAATCGCCGAAAAGTTCGGCTGCGAGATATCTACGAGCTTTTTATGAATACTGGCATCGGCAGAGAGGGTTATTCCATCATTGGCCAAGGAAAAATCGCGGAAATTATTTCCAAAAAGAGCGATGAACGCCGCGGCGTTTTCGAAGAAAGCGCTGGAATTTCCAAGTATCGTTACAGAAAGACCGAATCGGAGAAAAAACTCGCTGAAACACAGGCCAACATGGAACGGGTCGAAGATATTGAACACGAGTTGTCGGTTCGACTCGGCCCCCTTGAAAAGGATGCTGCCCGTGCGAGACAGTATCTCGAACTGTACGGTGAAAAAAAGAAAGTCGATGTTTCCCTCTGGCTATACGACTCCGATAAGTTAAAAAACGCACTGGAGAAAACTGCAAACGATACCCATCTGTCCGCACATGAGCTTGAAATGGCAGAGGACACTATAAATACCACCTCTGCAAAAATAGAGAGATTGTATGAGGAGTCGCATAGCAATAAGGAAGCCTCCCAGAAAAACCGAGAGGAAATTGCAGCTATTACCAAGCAGATGGCCGATGCAAAGGCAGAAATTCTCGTTTTATCCAAAGACAAAGAACACGCCGATTCGAAAATAACGACCGAGCATGCTATGTGCGAATCCGCTCAAAAAAATATTGACCGAGAATCTGAACGGCTTTCCGCATCAAAGGCGCAGCTAAACGGAATCGTGTCTGAATTTGAAAAGGTGAAATCCGAATACGAATCCTTATCTAGCAAAATCTCTGTGCTGGAGGGTTCCATTAATTCATACACATCGGAACTCGACCGTCTTCTCATGGACCAAAAATCCGCCGAATCCGCGCTCACCGACCTGCGCGTGCGCCTAAATGTTCAGGAAAGCAACATTGCCAGCCAAAAAAAGCGCAGCGATACCGTGAACGCCGAAATTGCGAAATATGAAGAAGAGGTTGTCTCGCTTGATAAAGCTGCCTCCGCTGCGGAACGTCAAATTGAGGAGTACCGGGAGGTTGTCGCAAAAATCGATGCTGAAATCGCTGGATATGGCCAGAAGACGGAAAAAATGCGAAAGGAAGCCGACGCAATTGACAGGCATGCCAGACAAAAACAAACAGAACTCGACTCCCTTGAAAGCCGCATAACTGCACTTGAGCGTATGCGCGAGCATTTTGATGGCTATAATAACAGTATTAAGCATATTATGAGCGAAGCCCGTGCTGGACGGCTTCACGGCATCCGCGGGCCTGTATCCTATCTGATAAAAGTAGAGCCAAAATATGCAGTGGCAATTGAAACCTCTCTTGGTGCTGCACTGCAAAACATCGTGACAGACAATGAGGAAGCCGCAAAGCGCTCTATTGAATCCCTCAAACGCAATAATGCCGGACGTGCTACCTTCTATCCGCTGACTACTATCCGCGCACAGGAAAGGGGACGCGAATACGATGGACTTGAGCACACAAACGGCTTTGTCGGATGGGCAGATGAGCTTGTTAGCTACGATACGGCATATACCAATATTATAAAATCCCTTCTCGCAAGAACTGCCGTTTTTGAGAGCCTCGACAATGCTACCAATGCCGCACGTCAGAAGAACTGGCGAATTCGTGCCGTTACCCTTGACGGACAGCAGATCAACGCTGGCGGCTCGTTCACGGGCGGTCAGACAAAGCGTGACAGCGGAATTCTATCCCGCGCGGCGCAGATTGAATCTCTTACCGCCGAACGGAACAAAACGACGGCGGAACTGACTAAAATCAAGGCTGAATTGAAAGAAGCGCTTGAGAAAATTGCTTCTTTCGAAACGCAGTCGACGGCAGCAGAGGATAAGCGCAAGTTAATCAATTCTTTAATCGGAGCAGAGCAGAAGAGCTACAGCGAAACGGACGGCCGTCGCAGTACCATACGCAGTCTGGTGGAAAGTCTGAAACGAGACAGCGCGGCGCTTACGGAAAGCAGCACACACAGTGCGGAGGACCTTCAGAAAATCCGCAGCGATATTAAAACACAATCTGATTCCATAGAAAAAATCAAATCTGAACGCGAAACAAAAGCAGCTCTCCGCGGAGAAGAAGAGCTGCAAGTTACAGAGCTTACAGAAAAAGGAAATGATTGCAAAATTCGTCTCGCTGAGCTTTCCCGCGACCGCGATGCGACTGAAAACTCGATTCACGATACGGAAGAAAGACTTTCGACACTAAAATCAGAGTTTACTGCGCACATCGACTCAATCGCATTTCTTGAAGCACAAATTATCGATATCACGAAACAATCCGAAGAAAAAAAGCGTATCATAGCGGCGTACAATATCAAAATTGCAGAATTAACCGAATACCACAATAAACTGGAATTAAACGGAGATGCGATCGAGCTGCAAATCACAACATTGCGCCAGACAGAGAAGGAGCAAACTGCTAAAAAAGAACTTATCTTCATCGCACATTCAAAAAACGAGAATAAACTCGCAGCATTAAAAAGTGATTCCGATAAAATGACGGCGCGCCTGTGGGACGACTACGAACTTACCTATGCTACAGCTAAAAAATACGCGGAGGAAAACGATTGTCACACCGTGACGGAGGGAGAAAGAAATACTTACCAATCCTCACAAAATGAACTTCGCGCGAAAATTAAATCTCTTGGACACGTCAATGTCGAAGCAATTGAGGAGTACAATGAGGTAAAACAGCGCTACGATTACATCAAAAAACAACTCGATGACCTTCGCGCCTCACGCGAGGACCTCTTAAAAATTCTGAGCAGCATCGAAACCGACATGAAGAGAATCTTCCTTGAGGCGTTTGAAAAAATCAATCGTTATTTTGGGAAAGTGTTTCGCGAATTGTTTGGGGGCGGTCATGCAGAGGTGCGGCTTGTCGACCCGGACGACGCCCTGAATTCCGGCATTGAAATCAATGCAGCCCCACCTGGAAAAACCATCAAGAATTTGAATCTTTTGTCCGGCGGTGAGCAGGCCTTTATCGCCATAGCTCTCATGTTTGCCCTTATTCGCGTGAATCCGTCTCCTTTCTGCATTTTTGACGAGATTGAAGCGGCGCTTGATGAGGTAAACGTCACACGAGTAGCACGTTACATAAGCAAAATATCTAAGAAAATGCAGGTCATCATGATATCGCACCGCCGCGGAACAATGGATATCGCGGATACTCTATACGGTGTGACCATGCAGCAGAGCGGTGTATCGAAAGTATTTACCCTCAGTGCACTCGAAGACGCCGTCGGATTGACCAAAGAGTAAAAAGTTTTTTGGATGGGGGTTCGGGCAAACTTTTACTCAAAAAGTTTCCTTCGAAAATCCCCACCTAATATCTTTAAATATCAAACAACATTGGAGTAACATATGGGATTTTTTGATAAACTGAAACAGGGACTTGCCAAAACCAAAGAAGCGGTATTCGGACAGGTAAACGAAGTTGTAAAATCTTTCCGCAAAGTCGACGAGGAACTTCTCGAAGAGCTTGAGGAAGTCATGATTTCCGCTGACATGGGTGTCTCTACTACCGAAAAAATTATCGATGAGCTCCGAGACAGAATCAAAACTGAAAGAATCAAGTCTTCTGACGACGTAAAAACCGCGCTCAGTGAAATTCTTTTGGCGCAGATCGGAGAGGGCGAACCACTTGACCTTTCTACCTCCCCTTCGGTCATCCTTGTCATCGGCGTAAACGGTGTTGGAAAGACAACATCAATCGGCAAAATCGCAAACAATTTGCGTGGGGAGGGCAAGCACGTCGTGGTAGCCGCAGCCGATACCTTCCGTGCTGCCGCCATCGAACAGCTTGCCATCTGGTGCGAGCGTGCCGGCGTAGAACTGGTGCGCCAAAATGAAGGTTCAGACCCTGCCTCTGTCGTATATGATGCCATCGCTGCCGCCAACAGACGGAAGGCGGACGTACTCATCATCGATACTGCCGGACGACTTCACAACAAGAGCAACCTGATGGACGAGCTGGCAAAAATCAACCGCATTATTTCCCGTGAGCTTCCGCACGCTGCCCGCGAAACCCTTCTCGTGCTTGACGCTACTACGGGACAGAACGCGGTTATGCAGGCGAAAAAGTTCAGAGAAGCGGCCGACATTACCGGGCTCATTCTCACGAAACTTGATGGAACCGCAAAAGGCGGTGCAATATTCTCCATTAAGGATGAAATCAATATTCCTGTCAAATATATTGGCGTAGGGGAACATATAGACGATATGCAGCCGTTTGATGCCCAGATGTTCATCGACGCGCTCATGAAAGAAGAGGAAAAGAAAGACGACATAGAGGATGAAGAATGATAAAAATTGTTTTAGCCTCCAATAATAAGAAGAAAATTGCCGAGCTTGAAACGCTTCTTTCCACTGTTTCCGGCGACCTCATCGGTGTGCAGTCTCTAAAAGAGATCGGCTTTACCGGCGAAATTGTGGAGGATGGTGCGTCGTTTGAGGAAAACTCCCTTATCAAAGCCGGCACTCCTGCCAAGTTCGGCTATATTGGCATTGCCGATGACTCCGGACTTGTGGTAGATTATTTAAAGGGCGCTCCCGGCATATATTCTGCCCGATATTCTGGAGAGGGCGCGACAGATGATCGAAACCGCCAAAAGCTTCTTCGGGAGCTCGAGGGTGTGCCGGCGGAAAAGCGGACTGCGCATTTTGTCTGCACTGCAGCGTTGGTTTTGCCGCCGGATTCGGAATATACCATCCCCGAAGCATGGCAAATTTCCGCAGAATTATCCGCAAAATCTGGACTTCCGCGAGAACGCGCAATGACTGTGCGCGGAGAATGTTCGGGAATCATTCTTACACAGGAAATCGGAACAGGTGGATTTGGATACGATTCCTTGTTTTATTATCCGGAATACCATAAGTCTTTCGCTGAAATTTCAGGGGAGGATAAAAATAAGGTATCACACCGCGGGATTGCCATGCGTGAATTCACGCACCGACTGGCGACAATTTTTCAACCGAAAATCTTAGGATAAGAACGGAGTATATCATGCTTAACAGTAAACAAAGAGCAGCGCTCAAATCCATCGCCTCACAGACCGATTCCATTTTTCAAATCGGGAAGGGCGGCATAGGGGACGCTATGATAAAATCCATCGGAGACGCACTTGAAGCAAGGGAGCTTGTGAAAATCAGTGTTCTTGACAATTCATCTGAAACCGCACGGGATGCTGCGGAAGCGTTGGCTGCTGCAACCGGTTCCGAGGTAGTAGCTGTCATAGGACGCAAAATCATTCTGTTCAAAAAATCATCAAAACCGGAGAACCGGAAAATATCCGCAGAACTCTGAAATGAATAATAAGAAGAAACAGAAAATCGGCCTTTTCGGGGGAACGTTTGCGCCTCCTCATCTCGGGCATATCCACGCGGTGAGGGCGGTTTTCGAAAACGTCAACCTCGACGAAATCATCGTTATGCCGACGTCTATCCCACCACATAAAGTCAAAGCAAAGGGAGATACACCGGAGCTGCGTCTTGCAATGTGTCGCGTGGCATTTGATGGTATTAGCAAAGTCACGGTTTCAGATTACGAAATTCAAAAGGGCGGCATCAGTTATACAGTAGATACACTCGAATATCTCACCTGCCCGGAGCGTGAAATCTATCTCATCTGTGGGACGGATATGCTTTTCTCTCTTGATAGATGGTACAGGGCAGAGCAAATATTCCGCCTTGCCAAAGTTATTTGCATTCCACGCGATAATACAGATAAGCTAATTCTGCAATCCAAAAAATCAGAATACATCGAAAAATACAGTGCGGATGTTACGCTTCTCACATCCGAGCCGATTGACATTTCCTCGACCGAAATACGCCGCAGAATTGAAATGGGAGAAGCCCTCACTGAGTACCTTCCCAGCGGAGTAGCAGATATTATAAAACAGGAAAAACTTTATGATGCAAAAAACAATACTTAAATCCAGATCAGACTTTCCATCGGACAAAGAGATACAGCAGCTCTCTGAGAAAGTAAAACAATATCTTACCGACAAGCGCTATGTTCACACGTTGTCGGTTGCGGATGAGGCTGTACGCCTTGGAAAAATTTATCTGCCGGACGATATTAATCGTCTCCGCGCATCTGCATTACTGCACGATATCACAAAAAAGGCGGATTATAAAAAACAGTTGCAATATTGTGAAGAATTTGGTATAATGATAGGAACGGAGGGAGCTTTGTCCGTATCCGTACTGCACGCCAAAACCGCGGCAGGACTTGCCAAACGTGATTTTCCGGAGTACGTGGACGAAGACATCCTCGCTGGAATCCGATCACACACGACCGGAAGATACGGTATGACGGTTTTTGAAGCTATCATCTATCTGGCTGACTACATTGAGCCAACCCGAAAGTATCAGGACTGCATAGATGTAAGAAATTATTTCTATGACCGTATTCAGACATGCGAGAATAACGATACTGCTAAGTATGAGGTTTTGTGTGACACTATGATATATTCTTTGGATTTTACAATAAGTAGTTTGCTGGAGAAGCACGACATCATCGACAGTAATACCATTCGTGCGCGAAATTATTTTATTTCGCAGACGGATAAAGGTACAGATGAATGAAATTCTGAAAGGAAACAATTCGTTGATATGATGCTAAATAATCCGAATAACGAAGAAGAAGACGTATCGATGTACTATCCTGACGGTGATGCAGAGCATATCGCGCGGGATGACCACGATGAGGCTTTTCTGAATCAGACAATCAAAAAGAAAAAGAAAATCAGACGTAAAAATGCTAGGCTCAAAAAGTCGCAAATCACAATGATTGTCACAATATTTGTCATTTACGCGCTGGTTCTGGTTGTTGCAGCATGGATGATTTTTTATAAACCCGCACAGCCAACCCCAGATGAGCTTCCGTTTGACACCACTCCCATGACCTCAAGCGACCCGAACAACCCACCGCTTGACAACCAAACAGAAGGACAAGGTACGAATGCAGTCGTCAACAACGATGAATATAAGGTCAAGGATGGCGTATACAATATATTGGTTATCGGACATGATGACGCTGCGCTCCTCGCAGATGTGACTATGATTGTAAACATCGATACTGTGAGCAATACCATAACAGTCATGCAAATTCCGCGAGATACGTTCGTTTCAGGGGACATTCCCACCAATAAAGTGAACGCAGCATTTTCCACGTTCTATAGCAATGCTTACGACCCCTATGCCTCAGACTCTTATGATGAAGCTTTGACCTCCGCTATGAAGGAATATGAAAAAATGTTTGAGCAGAGCCTCTGCATTAACATCCATCATACGGCCGTCATCAACCTTGCAGGGTTCCAGAGCATTATAAACATCTTAGGCGGCGTATCCCTCTATGTTCCGAGCGCTATGCAGTATTCTGACCCTGAGCAGAATCTGTATATTGATATTCCGGCTGGTTATCAAACGCTTGATGGATATCAAGCGGAGTGTTTTGTCAGATTCCGAATGGGCTATGTACAGGCTGACCTTGGGCGCGTAAATGCGCAGAAAATCTTCCTCACCGCTTTGTTCAATCAAGTGAAGGCAACCGTAAAATCCGTAAATGTCTCCACCCTTACACAGCTTGCGGGGGAAGTGATAAAATACCTCCACACAGACCTTACCGCATCCGATATCATGTTCTATGCCAAGGCACTCCTCAATATCGACCTTGAAAACATCAACATGATGACTCTCCCAGGAAATGTGACCGGCGCATATTTTGTCGTCAACCGTGCAGCAACCCTTGAGGCTATCAATCAGTATTTTAATATTTACGAAAAAGAAATATCCGATTCCATATTTGACCGTAACTTTACCTTTAATTTGTACTCCGATGAATGGATATCGGCGTCGTACTACGCAGATTCAGATGTCATATACGATGGCATTTATAACGCGCAGTCTATCGATGAAGAATCTATTTATATTCCGAGAACCTAACATTATATGAATATAACAACAGCCGCACAAAAAAATCAGGCGGCAGATTGGAGAAATTATATGGACGCAGAAAGAGCAAAGCTGCCGATTGAAGAAGGACTGACCAAAGAAGCGCTTGAGAATCCGAAAAAACTTGCAGAATTCATTATATCGGTGCTCGACTCCAAAAAGGCGAGAGACATCAAACTGCTCCACGTCGAAAAGCAGACTATTATTGCGGATTATTTTGTCATCTGCACCGGTACTTCACGTACACAACTCCGTTCTTTGGCGGATGAAATTGAATATAAACTTGAACCTTATGGAGTTGCTCCCCTTCACATTGAAGGTGCCGATACAGGCGTCTGGGTACTGCAGGACTATGGTTCCGTTATCGTTCATATGTTCAACAAAGAATCTCGCGAATTCTATAAACTTGAAAAACTCTATCAGGATACCACAGAACACGATATCTCAAACCTTCTGACAGAAACCTAAAATTTTTTTGTACCGCTTTCTTGCAGGAAAGCACATTCCCCTAACGATCCCTTTCGTTATACAATATTTTATTTATATACACAAGGAAGTCGACAATGAAATACGAATTTGACAAGATTGAGAAAAAGTGGCAGCAGAAGTGGGAAGAAGGCCGTGCCTTCCACGCTGAAGTTGACTACAACAAGAAAAAATTCTATACCCTGATTGAATTCCCTTATCCGTCAGGTCAAGGCCTCCATATCGGTCATCCCAGACCGTACACCGCAATGGATATTATTTCGCGTAAAAAGAGAATGGAAGGCTATAACGTCTTGTTCCCGATAGGCTGGGACGCTTTTGGTCTGCCTACCGAAAACTATGCAATAAAGAACCACATCCACCCTACCATTGTAACTGAGCGCAACATCAAGCGCTTTACCGAACAGCTCAAAGCCCTCGGTATGAGCTTCGACTGGGAGCGTGAAATCAATACCACTGACCCGAATTATTTCAAATGGACCCAGTGGATTTTCCTCCAATTGTATAAACATGGTCTTGCCTACAAAAAAGAAATGAATGTGAATTTCTGCACCTCCTGTAAAGTCGTTCTGGCGAATGAAGAGGTTGTGAACGGCGTATGTGAACGCTGCGGAAGCGAAGTGGTGCATAAAGTCAAGAGTCAGTGGATGCTCAAAATTACCGAATATGCGGACCGCCTTATCGACGACCTTGCGGACCTCGACTTTCTCGAAAGAGTCAAGACACAGGAAATTAACTGGATTGGACGCAGTACAGGCGCGGAGGTAGATTTCGCAACTTCTGAAGCCGAAAAAATCACCATATATACCACACGTCCCGACACTTTGTTTGGCGCAACTTACATGGTTATGGCCCCTGAACACGAATATATCGAAAAGTGGGCTGATAAGATCAAAAACATAGACGAGGTGCGCGCTTATCAGGCGGAAGCCGCTAAGAAATCCGACTTTGAAAGAACGGAGCTCGTTAAGGACAAAACAGGTGTCAAACTTGAAGGCGTTCATGCAATCAATCCAGTAAACGGACGTGAAATCCCGATTTTTATTTCCGATTATGTTCTCGCAACATACGGTACTGGCGCAATTATGGCCGTTCCTGCACATGATACTCGTGACTGGGACTTTGCGAAAAAGTTCGATCTGCCGATTATCGAAGTCGTAGCGGGGGGCGATGTCCAGAATGAGGCTTTCACCGACGTAGAAACCGGAAGAATGGTAAATTCCGGATTCCTCGACGGCCTTGAGGTTGATGAAGCAAAGAAAAAAATTATTGAATATCTTACTGATCGTGGAATCGGCCACGCAAAGAAGAACTTCAAGCTCCGTGACTGGGTGTTCTCGCGTCAGCGTTATTGGGGCGAGCCTGTCCCGATGGTTTGGTGCGATAAATGCGGATGGGTACCGCTTCCGGAAGATCAACTCCCGCTTCTCCTGCCTGACGTAACTGACTATGAACCTACCGATAATGGCGAATCTCCGCTTGCCAAGATGACCGACTGGATTAATACCACATGCCCGCACTGCGGCGGTCCGGCGAAAAGAGAAATCGACACCATGCCGAACTGGGCCGGTTCATCGTGGTATTTCCTCCGTTACTGCGATCCGAACAACTTTGATGCACTTGCATCCAAAGAAGCACTCGACTATTGGATGCCTGTCGATTGGTATAACGGCGGTATGGAACACGTAACCCTGCATCTTCTTTATTCCAGATTCTGGGCAAAATTCCTCTATGATATTGGCGTACTCTCCTGCAAGGAGCCCTATCGTAAGAGAACAGCTCATGGCATGATTCTCGGTGAGAATGGTGAGAAAATGTCCAAATCACGCGGCAACGTTGTCAACCCTGATGACGTTATCGCCGAATACGGTGCAGATACGCTTCGCTGCTATGAAATGTTCATCGGTGACTTTGAAAAGGCGGCACCGTGGAATCCGCAGAGCATCAAGGGCTGTAAACGCTTCCTCGACAGAATCGCCGCTCTTACCGATATCGTCAAGGGAAGTGGTGTTACGCCGAAGCTCGAGAAATCCTTCCACAAAACAATAAAGAAGGTCACATTCGACATTGATGAGATGAAGTTCAATACGGCAATTGCCGCCATGATGTCCCTGACAAATGAAATTTATGAAGTTGGCACGCTTACAAAGGACGAGCTCGAGATTTTGCTTAAGCTTCTTTGCCCATTTGCACCGCATCTCTGCGAAGAAATGTGGGAATTGCTCGGGGAAAAGCCGTTCCTGTCACTCGCTGCGTGGCCGACCTACAACGAAGACAAGACAAAAGACGATGAAATCGAAATCGCCGTTCAGGTCAGCGGTAAGCTCAAGGGTACCATTACGGTGGCACCCGACAACACAACGAAAGAAGATGCAATCGCACTTGCTCTCGCTGACAGCCGCATCAAAGCTGCTCTCGAAGGAAAGCAAGTTGTCAAGGAAATCTATATTCCCGGAAAGATTGTCAACATTGTAGCGAAGTAAGATTTTATGAAGTAGTGAAAAAACGATGGAGGTACTTTTCAAAAGTACCCCATCGTCGCCTCGGTTTTCAAAATTCTTTAATCTTCTCGACGGATGACCGCAAAGACGGTTGATTCATATATCGCTTCATCGGAGGAAGTAGTCTTGTCTGAAAATATCACGGTGCGGAGATTGGAAAACAGGGAAAGGTCTCGCGTATCTACTTCACGCGTGTCTGTCAGAAACAAGTTGATCAGGCCGGATTGATATTGCAGATTGACAATCTCTGATGCTTCATGCTCTGATATCTGTGGGTCAAGGATGTATATTGCTTCGTCTGCTTCTTCATATATTTTGTAAAAAGAACGTATCATCCGCGCGCTGTTTTCGTCATTTGGAAGCCGTTTTTCAAATCTGTCTGCACGAATGACGCGCGGAAGCAGTTCATACGAATATCGGGAATTGTTATCGGGATGTATCATCGGTACGCACTCGATACCGTTCCAGAGAAATCCCTCATTCAGCGTACAGGCCAAAGCATACCGTCCGGGAACCTCAACCTCCGGGAATTCACGATAATCTGATAGGGAAAATTCAATGCTGTATATTTGGTTCAAATGATTTTCAGTCAGCTCGTGTGGGTCATCAACTCCAAAATATTCACATACCGCTGCTTCAACGAACGGATTGGCAAGGTCAACACCGGGATTGTCTATGCTTTTTATTCCAACAACGGACATGGCTGCCATGTTGACAAGCACACCAACGATGAGCGCAGGTACGGCGCGTACGATATTTCGCCTCTTATCATGTCGCTCCTTCATGTTGTTATATCGCCGGATAATTGCATTTCCGCTCTGAGATACACATGATAAAATTTCTGTACCACGGCAATCTTCACGCAGATTTCTTTCCGCTACGTCGATAATCATGGAAATATATTCACTGCGTATGCTGTCCCCCATCTTGTCAAGTACTGCCTCGTCGCAAAGATATTCGATATCCTCGCAGACTGCTCCGCGAATAGTACGTGACATGGGCAGCATTCCATGAAATGAAGTAGCCGCAAGAGTAATGAACTTTGTCAAGGTATCGCGGTGTTTGATGTGCGTCAGCTCATGCATAAACACCAGCTGCAGCCACAATTCGCTGTAATCCTTAAGATAGTCTCCTCCGATATAGACCGACGGAAACAGAATCCCGCAGGTACACGGCGAAATCCGCAGCTGAGATTTCATAATTCGCAGTGTGATTTTTCTCTTGACACCTGCTTTCCTTCGAGCAGAGTCAAAAATCGCCTCAATACGTTCGTCATGACATACAGTCGAATTTTTCGTAAGATAATGAATTCCATCAAAGTATGAGGCCAAGCCGAACGTGAACGACGCCGTGGCGAACAGGAACCATGCGGTAAGTCCTGCGTAGCATATGCCGCGCATGACTTGAAGCGCATTATAATTTATATAAATTTCCGGTACATCTGCTTCCGGTGGCTCCTCTGCAGCGCGATGCATCTCAATTCGTATGCCGCCGGTGTAGTTCTTAAATAAATCAAGTTCGGCGATATTTTGTCCACTTGTTATCGGAATGGTAGCCGATAGAAATGCAATTACCCACAAAATCGGTAGTATCCGCAGTCCATATTTGGACCGCAGGCGCAGAATTAGCACAGAAACTCCAAAGAAGACAAAAGAAAGAACAGCGATGACAAAAAACAGCACAAATACTCTGTTTTCCATATCGCTGCTCCTCTCGCTTTATGTGAATGGATAGAACCAGAAAACACATTAAAAAGCGTTTTCCCGAATTATACACAAGACAAAACAAAATTATTATTTCTTTTCGTTTTCGCTGATAATCTTTTTAATTTGTTCAAGCTCCTCAGTGGTAAGGCTTTTGTCGCTGACAAGAGCGGAAATAAGCCCCATTTTATTATTCATATAAACTTTTTCGACGAAATCGCCGGATGCAAACTTTCTATAGTCCTCGCTGGAGATAATTGAGGTGTAGCAGTTGGAACGACCAAGCTTTTCAGTGGTGATAAAGCCCTTCGTCTGAAGTCTGGTTATAAGAGTCAGAACAGTTGTGAGCTTGAGTCTGGTAAGAGCAGGGAAGCGCTTCATAATCAGTCCGGCGGATACGAATTTTTCGCCTTCTTCGTTGAGAGCCCAGATAGCCTGCATTACTTCAAGTTCACTTTCCGGAAGTTTAATAATTTTTGAGTCTGCCATATTGCAATTGTCTCCTTTGTTTGTTACACTTTTAAGAATTATTTCAAAAGATAGAAATAATTTATATAATTATAACCTTTTTTACTACAGAAGTCAATGGCTCAAATAAAGAATATTGAATTCTGTAAAAACGACAAAAATATTCCGATAAAACCTGTGTTATTTCGACAAAACACACTTTTATCATTCTTGTTGTAAATCATTGTTGACATATTGGCGCTGTGATGGTAAAATGTAAAGGCATATTTTTGATACAACTTAAGTAAAATATATCATGTTTGAACGCAATATAAGCAATATAAAGGATATTTTGACATGGCAAAGAAAATTGTTAGGGTCCCATTGGCGGGAAATGCATATCTTGAAACGCCAAACGCTGGCGGAAGGGTTTCACGCGGCGGTATATCAGAGTGGTCTAATCCCGATGCTAAATTCGGTATATACGTTCGTTTTAAATCATCTGTTACTTTTGATGCAGCCATCCGTCTGCGCAACCAGACCGGAAAATCCAAAATCCGTTTTGCCGCATTAAATAACGATTATGAAATCAACCTTGAGCCCGGTTATAAGGAAATCATGCTGGGAACTTATACCACAAAGGGAGAGGGGTATGTCCGATTCGAGCTTCAGGGAATCGAAAGGGAAGGCGATTACTATGCAAGTCCGACTGAACTTATTTTTTACGGTATTGATAAAGAGGACATCAGCTCGTACATTTCCCCCGAAGAAAAAGAGAATTTTTATTGGACCAGACGCGGTCCCAGCGTACACTGTGGATATGACATAAAGGAACACGGCAATGTAGAATGGTTTTATAACGAAGTGATTGTTCCGGTTGGCTATGACCCCATTGGGACATATGCAATGGCAATAGGTTTTCGCGGCGGTTATTTCGGGATTCAAACCAACTCTGAATCGGAGCGCCGCATCCTGTTCTCTATTTGGAGTCCTCATGTGACTGATGATCCATCCACCATTCCGGAAGACCTTAGAGTGGTATGTCTGGATAAAAATGAGCGTACTCATGTTGGAGAATTCGGTGGGGAAGGCTCGGGCGGCCAAAGTTATATGAAATATAACTGGAAAACTGGTCAGACTTACCGCTTTCTCATGCACGTCAAGCCTCACGGCAACAATAAGACCGAATTTTCTGCCTATTTCTATTTTCCAGAATCTGAAAGATTCGAGCTTATTGCTTCCTTCCTTCGCCCGATGACTGATATGTATATCGAAGGCGTCCATTCCTTCCTTGAAAATTTCAGCGATGTCCGCGGATATATTACCAGAATGGTATATTACGGAAATCAATGGGCGTATACTACCGAAGGAGAATGGTTTGCGCCGGAAAAAATTCGTTTGACCGGTGATAATACTGCACGCAGCAAATGGAGACTCGACTATGATGGAGGGCTTACCGAGGACGGACTCTTCTACCTTAAAAACGGCGGCTTCTTCGATAAGCATGAGCAGCTCGACACCATTTTCAACCGTGACGTTACTCGGTGGAAAAAACCTGATTTTGACCCGAATGAAATAGTAAAATCATAATACATAGGAGACAGCTATGCTATATATTCCCACAAACTATAAGCCGCGCCTTTCTATATATGATATCCAGCGCGCCATCGACTATATCAAGCGCACTTTTCAGATGAACCTCGCCATTGAATTGAATCTCCGGCGTGTATCGGCACCATTGTTTGTGCGCGAAAATTCCGGTTTGAACGATAACTTGAATGGGACAGAACGTCCCGTTGGTTTCGATATCCCGGCAGTAGGAGAGGAGGCACAGGTCGTGCATTCCCTCGCAAAATGGAAAAGACTTGCCCTCAAACGCTATGATTTTTATGTGGGTAAGGGGCTTTATACCGATATGAATGCGATACGCCGCGACGAGGAACTCGATAATCTTCATTCTGTATATGTGGACCAGTGGGACTGGGAAAAAGTAATTGATTGCAGCATGCGCAACGAAGAATATCTTCATCAGACGGTGCGCAGGATCGTGTCCGCGGTAGTTGCGACCAACAATGCTCTCCGATATGAATTTTCCGCTCTCACGTGCCGAATTTCTCCGGAGGTCTCGTTTATCACGACGCAAGAGCTTGAAGATATGTACCCTGATAAAACGCCGCGGGAACGTGAAAATCTTTACGTAAAGGAGCATCCTACTACTTTCCTTGAAAAAATCGGCGGCAAGCTTAAAAGCGGCATCAAGCATGACGGCCGTGCACCTGATTACGATGATTGGAACCTCAATGGAGACATTCTCATCTGGAATGAGGTTTTGGATTGTGCGTTCGAGATTTCCTCTATGGGTATTCGCGTTGATGCAAAATCTCTTGCAGTCCAGCTAAAACTCGCAGGATGTGAAGAGCGCGCGGAACTACCGTTCCATAAAATGCTGCTGAACAACGAACTCCCGCTTACAATCGGCGGTGGTATTGGTCAGTCAAGACTGTGTATGCTCATGATGCAGACCGCACACATTGGCGAAGTGCAAGCGTCCGTATGGGACTGCCACACCATCGAAACATGTGAAAAAGCTGGAATCATCCTCTTGTAATATAGGTTGCGTTTTTCAGATAAAACTTGAAAAATCCCGTTTTTGTACATATGGCTTGGAACTTTTCGGTAAAACAGAACGTCAAACTACCGAAGAAAGAGATATTGTACGAAAGCGGGAATTTCATATGAATATTTCCAATAATTTTCATATACACACAAATAATTAATATTTTATTGTTGAAAATATTACCACGATATCGTATAATAAAAAACATGGTATGAAAAATTCAATTCACATAAAGGAGTCCGCTTATGGCGTCAGTCGGTCGCGGCGATAACAGCGGCGGGAATTTTTTCTTGAAACTTATACGCGGCAGTCTCATTTTGGCCGCCCTCGATAGATTCTGTGCGTATATTTATCATCTTATTAAAAACGGCTTTTTCGGTTATATTTTCAGCGGTTATAATAGCAATATGAAAGCGCCGTTTTTTTCACGCATTCGTGAATCGAAAACCACCCATCATTTTGTCGAATTTAGATACGGTTTGTGTCGGCATATCGAGTCGAGCGTCATCATAAACGGTGTCTCTAACTTCATGAAGCACCTGTTGGGATGCAGGCTGAAAAGTTATGGCACTTTCTTGGCCTCGTTCGGTATCTATACCGCAGTGTCCGCTTTCATATATTCTATGTTTTTGGGCGATGCGGCTTCTGTTACAGAACACCCGTATATCCTCCCTGCGGTTGTGATGATTCTTGCTGCAATACCGCTTGTCATGTCAAAACGTACTTTATCTGAATCTCTGCGCGAAACTTTCATTGGCAAATTAATCATGCTGTCGACTGGATTTACATCGGAGGATGTTGCCAATATCACAGGAGATGGCGGACACCTCAATACCGCATTTCTTCTCGGTGTCATCTGCGGTGCGGCAACTTATGCGTTCTCACCGATTTATATCTTTGGCGCAATCTTGGTCGTACTCTGGCTCTATCTCGTGCTGGTTCGTCCGGAAATTGGCGTGCTGACATTATTCTGTACCATGCCGCTCTTTCCGACGATGGTGCTCGGCGGAATTGTAGTTTATACCACCCTTTGCTACTTCATGAAACTCGTCCGCGGAAAGCGTATCCTGAAGATTGAACCAATCGATATCACGGTAGCGGCGTTTGCGGTCCTTCTATTCTTCGG
>CAZUPI010000010.1:0-70714 GCA_964621755.1 uncultured Ruminococcus sp.
AGTTATAGATTAACTAAAAGATTTTTTTGAATTTATGACAATAGTGTTTTTGATATATTTAATCACAAATGATATCATTACGGTTGCCATTGGCATAGCTTTATATAGTTATAGAGGAACTGTATTAACTGACCCGATGGGGACGGTATCCTCATTACTCGAGGAATGTAAAAGCTTTAATATTTCTTGTAATAGAGTATTTGATATTATTTAATAAAAAAATATAAAAAGGAAAAATCCGGGAGTCAGCATATTGATAGTATTATAGGTAATTTTGATTTTAAAGATGTAGTATTTTCTTGTGATGAGAAAAATAAAATTTTAAATCAATTAAATTTAAAAATAGAAGAAAACAAAATATATGGTATTGTAGGGAAAAGCGGAGAAGGTAAGACAACAATCTTTAATCTTTTATGTAAAATGTACGATAATCAAAGTGGCGTTATCTCTATTGATGGAATAGATATAAAAGAATTAGATGAAGAATCGATAAGGGGAAATATTACAATAATTAGTCAAAACCCATATATTTTCAATTTAAGTATAAAAGATAATTTGAAACTTGTTAAAAATGATATTACAGAAGAAGAAATAACAGAGGCTTGTCATTTAGCATGTTTAGATGATTTTATCGAAAGTTTACCCAACGGATATGATACCGTTGTTGGAGAAGGTGGAGTCAACTTATCAGGTGGTCAAAGACAAAGATTAGCGATTGCAAGAGCATTGGTGCAAAAAACTAAAATTATTCTTTTTGATGAAGCAACATCTGCACTGGATAATGAAACACAAACTAAAATACAAAAGGCAATAGATAATTTAAAAGATAAATATACAATAGTAATCATAGCACATAGATTATCAACCATTGTTAACTGCGATAAAATTATGATATTACAGAATGGTCGAATCATCGATAGTGGTACGCATAAAGAATTATTAAGGACCAATAAAGGGTATATAAAATTATGTGAAACCGAAATTGTCGCAAAATAGTCTAGCAATAAAAAATTATTGACAATATATTCAGTGAATGATAGTCGGTTCCGTAAGCTGCGTTGAGTGCGTCTACGGAGCCGTATCTTTTCCGTCGATCTGAAAGGCTTGTTTGTCGAATGTCAGTTTCATTTTTCAATCATTCCTTTCCGCATATTGTTACTAAAAAATTATATCATGTTTCATATAAAAATACAATATTCGGATATCTGAATATATTGACAAAAGGGAAAAAGTGATTATAATTTAATTATAATTGACGTAAGTTCGACAGAAAAAAGCTTCAAAAAGCAAGAAGGTCTTGCTGGAATTGTTTAAATCATAGAGAGTGTAATTGTGAAAATAAATTCCATAATTGATAACGGTTTTGGAGCCGGATATCTTGCAAGTATGATTAACCACATGGAGGCAAAGAAATGAAAACACTGTATTTGGATTGCGGAATGGGTGCTGCAGGCGATATGTTGACCGCAGCCCTCATAGAACTTCTACCTGAGCCCGACGCATTTATAGAACGGCTGAATGCGCTGTCCATCCCGGGCGTACAGATCAAAAAAGAAAAATCTGTTAAATGCGGGATTACCGGCACACATATGTCTGTGACCATTCACGGCGTCGAGGAAGGCGAGGAAATGCACGAGCATTCTCATGAAGATGAGCACCATCACGAGCATGACCATGAGCACAATGATGAACACGACCACAGTCATGCGCATCATCACCATCACAGCGGCACGCATGAAATTGAACATAGTATATCAGCCTTGGAACTGCCGCAAAAAGTGAAGAATGATGTTATGGCCGTTTACAATCTGATTGCAGAAGCAGAAAGCTATGTTCATGGGGTGCCGGTAACAGAAATTCATTTCCACGAAGTAGGAACCATGGATGCTGTCGCCGATATTACAGCGGTTTGTTTGTTGATGAACGAGCTTTCTCCCGATGAAGTAGTTGTGTCGCCCATTCATGTGGGGAGCGGACATGTGAAGTGTGCGCATGGAATTTTACCTGTCCCGGCACCTGCTACCGCATATATTTTGAAGGATGTTCCGATTTATGGCGGCAGTGTCAAGGGAGAGCTTTGTACGCCTACCGGTGCAGCACTGCTGAAACATTTTGCGACCCGTTTCGGAGATATGCCCGTGATGAAAACCCAGGCAATCGGTTATGGCATGGGCAAAAAGGATTTTCAGGAGGCGAACTGTGTCCGTGCCATGCTCGGAGAAAGCGAAAATAAAACCGATGTTGTGCTGGAGCTTTCCTGCAATGTGGACGATATGACCGCTGAAGCAATCAGCTTTGCAATGGAACGTCTATTTGAGGGCGGCGCTCATGAGGTCTATACGATTCCAATCGGCATGAAGAAGTCCCGGCCCGGCACGTTGCTCCGTGTCATGTGCAGGGAACAGGACAAGGAAACGATTCTTCACCTGCTGTTCAAGCATACGACGACTATCGGTGTTCGGGAAGCTGTCGTGCATCGGTATATTTTGGAGAGGGACATTGAAACCATACAGACGCCCTATGGAGAGGTTCGCCGCAAGGTTTCTTCCGGTTACGGCGTTTTCCGCGCAAAATACGAATATGACGACCTTTCCCGTATTGCAAAGGAACAGGATATCAGCCTTGACGAAGTAAAAAAGCGCCTTGAAGAGCTAAATAAATCTGAACTCTATTGACTTCAAGTATACTTGAACCTGTATAATATACTTGTATGTCGATAGGATACCATAAATCTATATGTAATACAAGGAGTACAAATCATGCGTAAGAATTTTGGAGCAAAACCCATTCTCTATCCGCAGCCGGTGTTTATCATCGCGACCTACAACGAGGATGGTACCGCCAACGCTATGAATGCCGCATGGGGCGGGATTAGTGAAACGAATCAGATAACAATGTGCATCAGCGGGGGACATAAGACAACGAAAAATATTTTAGCAAGAGGTGCGTTCACAGTCAGCATGGCGACTGCGGACAAAGTGGTCGAGTGTGATTATGTCGGCATTGCCTCGGGCAACGAGGTACAGGATAAGCTGGCAAAAGCGGGTTTCCATGTGACGAAGAGCGAATTTGTGGACGCTCCCGTAATCGACGAGCTGCCCATGGCGGCGGAATGCAGACTTGTCAGCTACGATGCAAAAACTTGTCAGCTGATTGGCGAGATAGTCAACGTATGTGCGGACGAATCTGTGCTGACCGACGGCAAGATTGATCCCACAAAGCTCCGTCCCATTACCTATGACGGTATGAATCACACCTACCTGGTGCTGGGAGAGAAGGTCGGCAATGCATTTTCCGACGGAAAAAAGCTGAAATAAGGATGTGCGGGATATGATTTATACTGATTTTCAAGGCGAAAAACTTTCGCTGCTTGGCTTCGGAACCATGCGGATGCCAACTACGGAAAACGGTACCGTCGACGAAGCGCAGGTCTCGGATATGGTGCGGTATGCCATCGAGCATGGTGTAAACTATTTTGATACAGCGTATCCTTACCACAGCGGAACATCGGAAGTGGTGATTGGTCGTGTGCTGAAGGAGTACCCCAGACAAAGCTGGTATCTGGCGGAAAGTACCCGGGACATCAAATCAGCTCCAGCTATAATCCCGCCGCGATTTTCGAGGAGCAGCTGAAAAAGTGCGGTGTGGAATACTTCGATTTTTATCTGCTGCACAATGTTTACGAAAATTCCATGGCGACCTATCTCGATTCCAAGTGGGGAATCATCGACTATTTCAAAGAGCAGAAACGGCTTGGCAGGATTAAGCATCTCGGTTTTTCCAGTCACGGCAGTGTGGACAATCTGCAGGAATTTCTCGATATCTGCGGTGAGAATATGGAATTCTGTCAGATTCAGCTGAACTGGCTGGATTGGACACTGCAAAATGCAAAGGCAAAGGTGGACCTGCTGAACCAGCGGAATATTCCTATATGGGTCATGGAGCCTGTCCGCGGCGGTCGTTTATGTAAGCTGGACGATACAGACGAAGCACAGCTTCGAGAACTGCGTCCCGATGAGAGCATTCCCGCATGGGGCTTCCGGTTTTTGCAGGATATTCCCGGGGTGCAGATGGTGCTCAGCGGAATGTCGAATATCACAGATGGAGGATAACATCAAGACCTTCACTGAAAGAGGACCCCTTGCCGACAGTGAGCGGGAGATGCTTCTTTCCATTGCCGAAAGGATGAAGGATTCCGTTCCCTGTACCGCATGCCGGTATTGTGTGGAGCATTGTCCCATGGAGTTGAATATTCCCGGACTGCTTGCAGTGTATAATGATATTCGCTTCGCACCGGTGATGAATGTGGCGATGCGCATCGAAGGTTTGCCGGAGAATAAACAGCCGTCGGTATGTATCGGCTGCGGTGCATGTGCGAAGATGTGTCCGCAGAAGATTGACATTCCCGGAGCCATGCGGGATTTCGCGGAGAAACTGAACGGAATTCCCAAGTGGGCAGATATCTGTCGTCAGCGTGAAGAAGCGGCGAAGAAAATTCGGGAAGGGCGATAAAAGTTCTTTTGGCAAAAAGCCTCCCACAGAACTTATCCAACTCCTTTTAACAAAACAAACCTCCTGTGGCAGGAGGTTTTGCTTTTTTATCAAATATTATCTGATTCCCTCAGACCAGCGGTTTTTGCATCCTTGTCCGCCGGCGTAGTGAATTTTTTGATTATTTCAATCTCTTTCGGATTATACGGTCGAAGATTCGGTCTGTATAGGTCGTGGAATCATTTTGTGAAATCCCAGTCTAAGTTCGGATTCTTCTCGTATCTTTCCCAGACGCTGTTCCAGGGCTCATAGGTCTGATACTTTCCTGCGACAAATCCCCAGTTATAACAGCCGATTTTCTCCAGAAAGAACAACGGAAACATTTCCTCGAGACAGAAATCCGTTTTGATTGTCAGTGCCATAATGAAAGCCGCTGCAAGTTATCCTGTAACAGCTTTTTTCTTACTCAAATATACGCAAATTCGATTACCGAAAGCCTTGATTTATTTCCGATTGTGTTGTATAATGATGATGTCGAATTCGATAACCCTTTCACATTTTATTTGGAGGTATGGTTATGTTTATGGAAGAACGCCATCAGGAAATATCAGATACAATCAAAGCAAACGGTAAGATTACCATTGCGGAAATCACAAACAAATATGGCATATCCGATGAGTCCGCACGCAGAGATCTCCGCTTGCTCGAACAGAAAGGAATTTGTAAGAGGACGCACGGAGGCGCCATTTTGATTGGACAGGTCTGTGTAAGGCCGCCGGTCAACCGCGACTTTGACAATATGCCTGTCTTTGACAACTACAGAGAAATCTCACGTGCTGCGGTTAAAATGATTCGTGAGAATGATACAGTGTATTTAACAGGAGGCTCCTTTGGGCATATCATGGTTTCATTTTTGCCCCGAGACATTCACTATACCGTGATTGTGAACTCTGTAGACATCGGTAAAGAGCTCCGGGGCTTTGACAACATAGATGTATATGTTGCCGGAGGAAAGATGCGGCAGAGTGGCTCTCTGGTCGATAGTCTGGCAAATGAATTTGTCAGCCGTCTGCATTTCGACCTTTGTTTTATAACCGGTGCCGGTCTGACAGCGGATTTCGGACTGTCCAACGGTACGGACGAGACGGCGACATTCCAGCGCACAGTCATCAAGAATAGCCGCAGGAGATGTCTTGTGATTCCGAGTTCCAAGATTGGTATCGATTCGTTTATCAAGGTATGTGATGTTGATGCCTTTGATTCTATTATCACAGACTGGGATTGCGCAGAGGAGCAGATTACTGCCATTGAGGAAAAGGGCGTTGGGATTACTGTTGTTGAGGAGCCAAAATGAACCGCGAGCAGAAGCTGCGGAATTTGATTCTCGACAGATACACGAGCCTTCGCCAGTTTGCTATCGAGTCAGATATTCCGTACAGTACACTAATGACGATGCTATCCCGCAATATTGGCGGAGCATCCTTTGATGTCGTAATTAAAATCTGCAAAAAATTGGAGATTGATCCGTTACAATTTTGTGTTGAAAATCATTCCGAAAAATGACCCCTCCGATACCGATCCCCGCCTATGTCATATGGCAATATTCATTGTGTAAACAGATTGTAAATAACTCCTTCGATTTCACTTTTTCTGATTTTTACTGGTGGAAATTTTGCGGTTGGTTTGCTATAATTAAGGAGAATAATCTATTTTACTGTACTAAAGAAAGGAGCAGATGAACATGATAGACGCTTTACAGAATATTTTGACACGCCGCAGTATCCGGCAATTCACCGACCGTCCGATTTCCGAAGAGGACCTTCATGCAATTCTCACTGCCGGGATGTCCGGCCCGAGCTGCGTAAACGCTCGTGACTGGCATTTTCTTGTGGTGCAGGACCGGGATATCCTCGGTAAAATGGCGGATGCCAATGGACGTCCTGCGGAACCTCTTCGCCAGGCGGCTGCGGGCATTCTGATTCTCGGAGATTTGGATCGGGCCTTCGAACATGCTCCGGATTATTGGATTATCGACGCTTCCATTGCCGGGCAGAACATGACGCTGGCCGCTCATGCACTGGGAATCGGTTCTGTCTGGCTCGGAACATACCCGCAGATGCGCCGGGTGGAAGCTCAGCGGACCCTCTTTGATTTGCCGGAGACCGTAGTTCCTCATTCGATTCTCGCACTTGGCTACCCTGCTGAAGAGAAAGAGCAATCGAGAGAGTTATACGAAAAAGATCGCGTTCACTTCGAACGTTGGTAAACGGATGACATCATAATTTTGAGAGAAGGGAAATGAATCATGAACATTGCAAGAACACTCTATAAGAAGGATGCCCTAGAATACAACGTCTGTTACGTCCATGACGTGGTGTTCGCTGAACGAAACGGCAAGGAGTTGAAATTACAGCTCGTTTGTCCAGTGTCGCCGGTATGGGACGGTCAGCCGGGTCCTATGACGCCGGTGCAGAAAAAGTTCGCCGAATGGCGCAAAAAGGACGCTGGCGATAAAAAGGCTGCCGTTCCGAAGCCGCCTATGAAACACGAAGAGCCCCGTTTCCCGCTGATTGTGGATGTACCCGGATCTGGCTGGGGCGGAGCGGAAGGGTACGGTCATGTCCCATATCTGGTGGACCTTGCCCGTCACGGTTTTGTCGCCGCTGCCATTTCTTATCGTGGAACCTACAAAGATAACGTGGTCTTCCCGGCTGCCGTGCAGGACACGAAAGAGGCAATCCGGTTCCTCCGGGCGAATGCTGTGAAATACCACATTGATCCGGACCGCGTGGGACTTCTCGGTGACTCCTCCGGCGGGAATACCGTGTCCATGGCAGCCCTGACCGGAGATGACGAAGTGGAATTCAACATTGGCGAAAATTTTGATCAGAGCAGTGAAGTGAAGGCTTGCTGCAATTTCTATGGTCCTGTTGATCTCCTTGGTTTGCTCTCTGACCGAATCGCCGAGGGAAAGCGGCTCCGCCCGGGTGAGGCGGAAGAAGGGCTGCCCTTTGAGGCAATGGAAATTTGGCAGGAGGAGTACAAAACCTCCCCTGAGGAGCATCTCCGTCTTGCCAGTCCGCACTACCGGATTGAGAGCGCAAAGCACCTTCCTCCCTTCCTTTTCATTCAGGGGGAGGAAGACGGCATTATTCCCGTGGCACAGGGGCTCCGCTTCTGCGACAAACTCCGGGAGCACGGAGGCCGGGCAGAGTTTGTGAAAGTCGTCGGCGCCGGACACGGCGCGGACTGCTGGTCTAAAGAAGCGCTGGAACTTGTCGTGCAGTTCTTCCGGACCTATCTGTGAAAAAGGTCCTGTCGTCCTTATCTGTCATTGGATAGAATGCGCTGTTCCAGATTGTGGGAATAGAGCGAAGAATATTGAATCATTTTAAACAACAAACTGGCATCGCATATCAAGTGGTGTCAGTTTTGAGCTGAATTCTTTCGAGATTGTTACAGCGAAATTTCTCCCAAAGTGAATATAGTTTGCAAACTGATGAATATAGTTGAAGATTTTTTGTTTTCTATATGTTATAATAATCATAAAGAAATGTATAAGATACTTTATGATTATTCTATATCATCTTACCGTTTCTGCCAATTATTTTTTGGAGGAATATCATAATACCTGCGGGATATGGAAGTCGATTACGGGATTATTCCTATTCCTAAGTATGACGAAAACCAGACTCAGTATATCACCCAGATCGGCACCTCTACTTTCGCACTGTTCGTGCCTCTGACTGCACCCAGTCTGGATCTAACCTCCAAGGTGATGGAATCGCTGGCAATATAAAATCAGAAGCCTTCGTCCCAACTTCCAACATTATGATCTGGTGTGGAATCCTGCTCTTTGTAGGCGTATCCATAATCACGGAAAGCTTTGATTTCCTTTGCATCTGTAATATGATTTTCTGCAAGCCATCGCACCATCTGTCCCCGTGCCATTTTGCAGAGCGTCCCCTTTTCCACAATTTTACACCGATTTCTTCCTCCATCTGCGCAAGCTGACGGGAAAGTGTCGGCTGCGTGATATGCAAAACTTCTGAGGCTTTTGTGATGCTTTCTTCCCTGACTACAGTTAGGAAATAACGAAGAACCCTGATTTCCATATGCAAACTCCTTTCGGTCCTATTCATGCCTTAATAATTTATATTGTATCACATTTATGCTTTTAGAGCAAGTGTAAGGTATCTATTTATGTATTTACTAAAACATAATGATAAACAATATGGTTTACATAATATTGCGCATTTAACAGAAATCCCCATCCCTCAGTGATTGAGAGATGAGGATTTACTAATTATGCGGTTATCTGCGGTATCTCACCGACAAAGTCATAAATAATCATGACCTGCTGGAACTTCTGGCCGTCTATCTCCTGAACCTCGCCCACCGGAATCTTGCTGATCAGCCGGTTCAGCACCGCTTCGTCCAGATCCTGAATGGCGGCGTACTTGCGGATTTCCCTGATAAATGTCCGCATATCGCTTTCCTGCTCGTCTGTGCGGGCATCACATCAAGGCTAAGTCTTTCAGGCGCTTTTGGTTGGCTTCCCGCTCCTGTTCCAGTACCAATGTCAGTTTCATAAACCGCTGTTCCGTCGGAATGCCCTTTGCCTTATCGGTGTAAAGGCTCATAAACATGCCGCCGATTCCCTGATTTCCCGCCTCCAGCCGTTCACGTTCTTTCTGATCTGGTTGTCGGTTTAACAGAAGATGATTTCGGATCTCTATTGGATGGGGCTGATCGAAAAGTATATTGGGATTTTTGGATTGGAGAACTGTTATGGATTTAAACTGGGAATCAGGCTTATTCTTGCGGTTGTTGCAGAATGAGCGGATAGGGAACTGCTTTCGGGCGGTTCCCTTTTTTTCCGCTTCAATCCACACTCCCGCGAGGGGAGTGACCACAGATGTTTATACTGCTGCTATCGCTTCATGATTTCAATCCACACTCCCGCGAGGGGAGTGACGTTTTCCCAAAGGTTCATAATTACGGCATCATAATTTCAATCCACACTCCCGCGAGGGGAGTGACTGAGCTGTGTATTCTGCAATAGTAGACTTTCTAAATTTCAATCCACACTCCCGCGAGGGGAGTGACTCCTTACTTTATAAAATTCCGGTTTGCCCGCTTTATTTCAATCCACACTCCCGCGAGGGGAGTGACTGAGCTGTGTATTCTGCAATAGTAGACTTTCTAAATTTCAATCCACACTCCCGCGAGGGGAGTGACTCCTTACTTTATAAAATTCCGGTTTGCCCGCTTTATTTCAATCCACACTCCCGCGAGGGGAGTGACTCCATTACATTTACAAATCCCACCACACTTGTAATTTCAATCCACACTCCCGCGAGGGGAGTGACTGTTGACGAGTCACCGAGTACGGAGGTCATCGCAATTTCAATCCACACTCCCGCGAGGGGAGTGACCCTTCTTCCTGTTCCGGTAAAATGCAAGATAGCCATTTCAATCCACACTCCCGCGAGGGGAGTGACTCAACGAGCTCTTGTATATTATTGCAAATAGGGAATTTCAATCCACACTCCCGCGAGGGGAGTGACCAGATGATATTATAGTGCTCATTGCTGATGATAGTATTTCAATCCACACTCCCGCGAGGGGAGTGACGGCGGCCAAAAATATAATTACTAATGTTGCTTGATTTCAATCCACACTCCCGCGAGGGGAGTGACAATCTCCTCAATTGCATCTTGCGTTAAACCATGCGATTTCAATCCACACTCCCGCGAGGGGAGTGACGGCGTAATCAACAAATTATGCTGATCCGCAATTTGCTGTATTTATGGAACTGCAACTATGCGTTAGCCCATTTTTATCGGTTCAGCTTCCGATTTTAGGTTTTGGGGCTTTTTTCTGCGTGCGAATCACCTGGGATTTCATGTTTACTTTTGATTCGCACCGGTTACATGATTATTGGAGCGGCGGGGTCGTACGTTTCTTTAACTCCGTAGTGTTCGATTCGGTTGGCATACGAATTTCCAAGGTTATAGATTCTCAGGCTGTCGCACTCTTCATTGATAACTTTCAGCAGCTTGTTTCTGACAACAATGAGTTGTGCGTTATCAAGTGAGCATTCGAATACGGAATTTTGTACCCGCTGGCCGTAGTTGACGCATATCTTGGCTGCTTTAGCCAGTCTTTTCTTCCCCGCTGCGTCCGTTGTATTCACGTCATATGTAATCAGAACCAACATACGGATCCCTTATTTCCATACAAACGGCGGATAATCATCAATATCACCTCGCAGATACTTTGCCAGCAGCATCGCCTGTACAAATGGGATCATTCCCCACTGTATCTTTTCTTTTAGATAGGGATGGATGATCTCTTCGAACTTTTTTTTCTGCCACTGTGTCAGAAATTCTGCCCGAGCCGCATCTGTAAGAAGCACTGCACCATTTTCCTTTTTGCAGAATGATGATTCGGATACCACTTTTTTGTTGATCATGGTCAGCACAAAGCGATCCACAAACGGCGCGCGAAACTCCTCAAGAAGATCAAATGCAAGTGAGCATCTCCCGGGACGTTCTGTGTGGAAAAATCCAACATATGGATCAAGTCCTGCACTTTCCAGAGCTGATGTGCACATTGATGTCATGAGTGCGTAGCCAAACGAAAGCATTGCGTTGACAGGATCCAGGGGTGGTCGACGGTTCCGGTTATCATATCTGAAAGATTCTTTCTGAGTCAGAATCATCTCGTCAAATACGGAAAAATATCGGTTGGCACATTCACCTTCCAAACCTCTGAGTGATTCCGCTGACTCCGTTGAATATGCCCTCACCGCACTGTATTTGATATCCGCAGCGACATTTTCGATCTTTGCGGCGTCCACACGTTCGCGGTGGTCGCTCAATGCTCGACGGAGTACAGCCGCACTGTTTGTCATCTTCGCGGAAAGCATATTCGCTGCGATATGCAGGGAACGCTCCGGATCATCAGCTATTCTGTACTGGGTACGGCGGACAATCACGTTTCCGTAGGTTTTGCCGACGCTTCTTGAAAGAAATTTCCCGGATGGTGTAAGAAATGTGATTATAATTCCGTATTCTGCACATTTTCCAAGAAGCGCAGGAGACGCCCCGAGGTATCCGAACACAACGATACTCTCGAACAGATGCAGAGGTTTACGTCCACGTTCTTCCTTGTTTACTGACAAAACAATATTCTCACCGTCCAGTGAAAGATATGCATCCGGGGTGGTGATGTACAGCGTGTTCTGTAATTTTTTCATGGTTCAACACTCCCTAGATTTTCATCATTGTACGCTTTAGCCGATTGGATTCTTTCCAATTTCGGAATACATTCTTCTTTCAGAGAACAGGCGTTGCAAGCTTTGGTACGTTTAGGACGCGGCAGATACTGTCTGGCATAATACTTGTGCATTTCGGCGGCATACTTTCGGACAGTGTCACGCAGTTCATCCGTTATACCGACTTTGACACGATGTCTGGTCTCAAAGTAGTACAGTGCTCCTTCATGAATCGTACAGCACATCATTTCTTCCAGACACATTGCCTGTGCCGTCAGTTGAAGTATATCACATGGATTTTCCTTTGGTGAGCCGCGTTTATACTCCACAGGGTAGACGGTATACAATCCATCATGCTCCTTCAATGTGATACCCTGTTGTGCATTCCTGCGAAATTCCACCACATCGCATTCGCCGGACAGCCCCAGTGTATGTGAAAAAATCGGCATAGCCCGGGATATAATGATCTCTCCTCTCGATTCGGAGCGGTACACATCATGCGCATTATCATGCAGTATCTTTCCTTCTGTCGTACGTTCGTTTTCTGCCCAGATATCATCAATATGGATCAGAGCCCACTGCCTGCGGCAAAATGCAAAATGCTGGATTCCCGACAGCATCAGGTAGCTATCTTCGTTATATTCCATCGATAACCTCAAGTGCAAGATCCGGGAGCGAATCAACAGTGATGGTATAATCCCTTGCAGAAGAGGGTTCTGAAACACCTTCGTTCAGCTTAACATTCAGCAGTTTATGTACCTTAGCAGAGGAATACTGACCGTCCTTGCAGTTGTGTCTCCACCAGTACAGCTTTACAACTTCCATGGAACCATCGGGTCTTGCGGAGGAGGCATCATTTACGAACAGAGTACGAAGACACTCTTTGACGATTTCAGCATCTTCTTCGGTGAAACCGGTCTTTTCCGCAAGTTGTACATTGATGGAGCCTTTGATTTTGTACAGACCGAAGCGCACAAAATGCTTCATGCCCATGGTATCCGACGCCTTCTTGTCGCCCTTGTCGCCGGGTTCACCGTTGACACTTTTGGTGATTTGGATGGATTGGATTTCCACAGGAGACACACTGACGGCCTGATGAATGGACACAGGACCTCTAACACCGACGGATACGCTGTCGGACTTGAATGCGAATACCTGACCGAAGGTGCGTACATCCAGCCATTCAGCACAGGCTTTCTGTGAATAGTCATCTTTTGTTTTCACTTTGCCGATTGTCTTGGAGGCACGTTCCCTGAGGCTGGTGAATTCGTCGTCCGTTCTATCATCGGACTGTACAAAGATTTTATTTCCCATATCCTGCATACGGTTGCGGATCTTTCTTTTGATGCACACATCGGACATCTCACCGAAGCCGTTGTAATCCGTTCTCGGACGGTTGCCGTTCAGCGGATCCCCGTTAACATTGGCCATATTTGCGGAAATCAGTACGATAAAATCGATCTTATTTGCAAGCTTACTCATTTTCAGATTCCTCCGTTTCAGTCATTTCTTTATTTTTTGTGTAAAGTGCGTTTTTCTGAAGATAGTAGCCGATGATGTATGTCTCTTTCAAAGGGGAATTCCATTCGCTTTCAGGATGATTGGAAATATTTTCGTATATTTCGCCAATCAAGCGGTCATAGAACATCCGAATTCCCGGTTTCAGTTTATGATAATATCCGTTTTTTAGCTGCTCAATAATGATTTTTGCAGTCTGTGCCGGATGAGTAGAGTATGCGGACTGCATACGGATAGCGTTGGTATCCCTATTTTCTGCGTTGTCATAGGTATCCTTCTCCGCTTTTTCCAGCACAGCCAGCAGTCTGCCGTACTGATAACTGATATCGTTTTTATCTTTTTCCAGAGCCATATCGTATTCCTCCTGTTTGTGATCGATATAATACTTTCTGATGACAGCACAGGCTGTAAATTGCAGATAATCCCGTGTTTTCGGTTCGTATGACAACGGACGCATGGTCTTCTGCGCGATTGCGTGTACAATGTCATAAGGCATCTTTGTACCGTCAACACGGCAGGTCAGAAGCCGCTGCATCTGCTGTTTAACAATTTTTTCGTCTGCCTCAATTTTCCCGGCTCTCTCCGTACCGAATGCACAGTTGATAATCCGTTCAAGGGAAGGAGCTTTTATCCCATCCCAATTATTTCGGAAACAGCAGGTTGTATCCCATCTGTTCAGGCTTTCCAGAAAATCATATACGAACATTTCGTTGTAATATGTCACTGCAAGCCGTCCTGTGGTTGCCGCATCGAAGACTGCTATCACCGCGTCATCCGTCGGCTTGAAATTATTTTTATAACTCTGCAATGTTTCATAGAGCTCTTTCTGGTAGTGTTCGACTTCAATCACTTGGTTTTCATTTTTTCGTTTCAGAGGACTGATTGCAGGCGGCAGTTTTTTCCCCTGCGGATTCCAACACAAAAACGTCCGTCCACTGATAATGACACCTTGATCCGCCGCAAGCCATTTCAGCGCGTTATGTGCTTTCTGGGATGCTTCATATCCCACTGTAGCAGCCTGATCGTCGGTTTTGAAGCGTCCGCGATAGGTGAAATTCGTGGTATCATTGGCGGAAATCAGTTTCGCATTGCCGTTTATGGAGATGACTCCCTTGAGATGTTGATGAGCCTGTGCAGTCGTTTGCCCCGTTATCATGCAGAGAACCTGATTGTCTGCGTTTTTATGTGCTGTGTAATAGCTGATGAAGGAGTCAAACAGCTTATGGTTTTTCCAGCAGTTTTCACTGTCATCGTCCTCAAGTCCTACCACAGTCCATCGCACGGTGTCTTTTTCGCCGACATTCTCGACGCCTGAACGTGCAAGGTCTGACAGAATGGTTTTGCCTTTTACATATGCAAGTATCGGTTCCAGCATGGGATGACTGTAATTGGACTGTGTCCAGTCGGTTAGCTGTTCCACATAGGCATCATATTTTTTCGCGTTGACAGGAGAAATATAGCCTATCTGATCGCACAGAGGATGTGGGCATACATCGCTTGTTCTTCCCTGTGATTCTTCCGTAACCGGGATGATGATTTTCGGTTCATCTTTGCCGACAGCAAACGCACGCATAAACTTTCCATTCTGATCCAGCATGATCTCGATCTGAGCAGAAGTGATGATATGCGCGATGGGTGCGAGAGGTTCTTTGAAAATACCAGCACACCCGGCAAGTTGGCTGTGATATTCATAAGTTTTATATGCTTTCTGAAACAGCCCCATCATTCTACCTCCCCGAATTCTTTAAGTCCGCTGAAATTATCATATTTTTCGTCGAATTTCTTCATTTCCATCGACCCAAGCGGTTTATGGAGAGGGCATTTCTGCGGTTTCGGAAATGTAATCACTCCTTTGCGCATTACAGGATACCAGAAATTCGCTGTCATTTTATTTTTTGTTTCAACGGAATATGTTTCGTCCGCGTATGTTATCCCATGATACATCAGTCCGAAAGCCAGCTCGTCCAGATCGTCATACGCACCTTCGCCCTCTCCGAAAACACACGGTTCCACATACCCCTGGCATTCCCGGGCTCCGAGAAAAACGTCGCGCCGACCGCCTTTTTTAATCATCTTGCGTGCAATGTTGTGATGCTTGTTTTCATCGCGGTCAGCCGCGAGCTCGGGACGGTTCAAATTCCACTCAAAATGTGCCCGTACCTGATAACGGCAGTCTCTGAGATAAGTATAATAGGAAAGATCGTTTCCGCCGTTGTTGTATTTGATGGGGCGGATGCCTTTCACTTCCGTCTGGATACGATTCATGATACGGACATCGTCGATAATCCAGATGATCGTAGGCTTCCAATAGACTGAAGCAAGAATTCCTTTGAGAGCTTCATAGGTTGGTATGTGATAGCTGCATTTTTCACCGCCGACTCTCATGATCGGATCCGAGAAAAGTCCGTAATCTCCGGATACTTCAAATTCTACCAGATTTGGATATCGCATTCGTTATGCACCTTCTTTGCGTTATTCAGTTTTACTCCTGTACGGTTGTCATAATATTGTGCGTCAAGACTCAGAACGGCTCCTCCAAGAAGAGGATGAATCACTCCATATTCTTCCAGCTTCTTTTTTTGATAAGAATACAGAGAGACTGTGTAGCTCTTAGCCCGATTCAGCAGATCCATTACATATCCCATATCATGCTTTGCTCTTTCGGATGATAAATCAGTAATGATGTTTTCGCCTTCTCCCCACGGTACGATTACATCAGTTGTGTCACTGTCGAACACCTCAAACAGCTTCCCGGCAGATGCAAATGCCTGATTGAACGCGAAGAACATGGGAGCATTTTTATCGTATCTCTGCCATTTACGGTTTTTCGAAAGCAGAGAAAACAAGGTATTATTTTTGTCGACAGGATAATCATGACAGAATTCACCATCATCACGCTGGATTCTGAAAAGTTGTTTGTAATAATACTGAATCGCTTCGTCGGATGCGAGATCCGAACCATATCTTTCCGGCGACATTTTATATACAGCAAGTAATCGTTCGGTTGCCTGCTGTGCAAGCTGAATATCATGCAAATTGGTCATTTTTTCATCTACTGCCCTGACAATATACACCGATCCTGTGTCATCTGATTCTCCATGCCGGTTGCATCTGCCTGCGGACTGGATGATACTGTCCATGCCCGCTGTCAGACGGATCACGGCGCCGAATGAGATATCGACACCAGCTTCGATCACCTGTGTTGCCACGCAGACGGTTTTTCTGTCACTGCATTCCAGAGACTTTTGAAGATTATCAAGAGTTTCTTTCCGGTGTTCCATGCACATTGCGGCGGAAAGATGGAATACATCATATTCACTGTTCCGCATGGCATCGAATAGGGATTCAGACTCTGATTTCTTATTGCAGACAATCAGCAGGCTTGAGGTATTTTCAAGAACTTCCGATGCGAACGCAGGAATTTCATTTATCTGGTATCCCCCGGCAAAACTGATTTCTGTACGTTTGAAAACTTCCCAAAGTTCAGGATTATGCGGTACAATATCACCAATTTCTTTAAGTACAGGGTGTTTGACGGATTCCAGACAGGGTTGTGTCGCGGAGCACAACAGAATCGTTGTATTACATAATTCGGCAAGGAACGAAATTGTCAGATTGAATAGTGTCAGCAGTTTTCCTGGAACCGTCTGGATTTCATCAATAACAATGACAGCATCGGTGAGTGCATGAAATCTGCGTACTGACGAGGTTTTTCCGTCAAACATCGTATTCAGAAGCTGTACCAGAGTTGTTATGATGATCGGAGAGGACCAGCTTTCCGCAAGCAGTTCATATCGTTCCAGTTCCTCCGGTGAATTTTTCTCCTGTACCGCATTGGAATGGTGCTCGAGAACATAGTCATCTCCGACATATTCCCGGATAACACTGCTGTTCTGTTCAAGTATTGATAACAGTGGAGAAGTAAAAATAATACGTTTTTTATCATGCGTTGCCGCATGAGCGAGCGCATACCTGAGTGCGGACAGCGTTTTGCCGCCGCCTGTCGGAACATTAAGACGATAGATCCCTGATGGTTTATCCGCAGCATTCCGGCAGATATCGGAAATTCTGCGTCTTGCGGCATTGATCGGCGTATCGGCAGGCAATGTATTCAGTTTCACTTCGGTCTTCTCAAGTAGATCGTGCCACACTTCCTGATTCGCTTCTGAAGGAAATACGACGCCGTTCATGAATTCAGCGGTGTCACGGCGATCTCCTTCCATGACAGCGGATGTAATCAGCCGGACAACCAGTCCCAGCAAAAAAGCTGATTCATCATCATCTTTGGCAGTATCATTGCATTTTTCTAAAATCGGTTTCAGTTCCTTCACGGAGTTCTCAAACAGTCTATCTACTTTTTTTTCATTCGCACACTGTTCATGAAAATTGTGTATTGCTTCCCGGTCGCCTTCCGGATTTGTTTCTATTCTGTGCAGGAATCCGTTTTCGTGGCTTTCGTTCACACAGTCGAACAATCCGTGATGCGCTCCAACAGCATAAGCAAGGATTTCGCTGACGAGATCCTCAAACCGTTCTGGATTCTTCATATGAAACTTCAGAAGATATCTTACACCCGCGAAAGTATGTATCACGGAACCACGACGAACATTTTCTCCGTTTGCTGAAGTTTCCAGGTACTTTTTATATTCCATTTTATATTTACCACAATCGTGGAGCAAACCTGCAAGATAACCGGTTGCATACAAATTTACCGACTCCAGTGTGTGCCCTGCATACTGTGCAGTATTGCGTGAATGGTCGAGGCAGGATTGGACGATACTTTTGTCATCAGGATGGATATGAGCAGGAAACAGCGGCTTCAAAATAGATCACCTCCGAGATGTTGGATTTCAGGGTTGCAAATATCAGCGGAAATGTGGTATAATAATAAAAAGGGAATATGCTCACTGAACATGAATTTGTGCTTTCATTATATCATGAGATAGTGTCATTGTCAAGTTCGTGGAATTTTTTGTCATATTTTTTAATATATGGATTGAAAGAAAGAATATGTGGATTGAAATAGTTGCTAAAACATATTCCCATCGGCAAATGTACTTATTATTAGTACGTCTGCCGTTATTTTATTGGAATCAAACACCTGTCAACCGCGTGAGAGCATCTCAACCGACCCTATTGGCATAGCAATTTTTGCACGCTTTTGCCCCGAAAAGCACAAAAAATCCCTCAGAACAACACAATTCCAAGGGATTTTCAATTGCGGGGAAGGGATTTGAACCACATGACCTCCGGGTTATGAGCCCGACGAGCTACCAGACTGCTCTACCCCGCGATATTCAGTTAATCAACAGAGAATGCCGGACACCGGGTTCGAACCGGTACGTAACTTTCGTTACACGGGATTTTAAGTCCCGGGCGTCTGCCAATTCCGCCACTCCGGCACATACTCCCGTCCGAGTCACAAAGCAACTCAAACCATCCCTCTGTTGCTTAACTATTATATCACATTGAAATTCCTTTGTCAATAGTTTTTTAAAAAAAATAAAAAATTCTCTTACGTCTATATCGGTTGACAATCCGTTTTGCGATATGTATAATGAAGATAAAAGCTTCACTTTATAAAAAAGCATAGACCCATGACAGTAAAAGTACGCTTTGCGAGAATGTATGCCCATCAGGAAGCAGACCGTGTGCCGCTTATCGATGAAGTGAAATGTGTGGGAAAATATTAAACTGTATATTATTGACAAATTCATAAAAATCTGATAAAATATAACATTATCTATATGTGCAATATTTTTTTCATAATCAAATCGGAGTAAAGCCTATATGTATAAAATACTTGTCGCGCTTTTTCTTGCCTTCTTATGTGTATCCTGCACTGTCTCCGATGAAATGCAGATGTCGGATGAATCTATGGTCATCACAGAGGAAGAGAGCGAATCGGAATATCTTTTCGACAGCTTGTTTGATGCCAAAAAAGCAATGTATGCAGCAGAAGAGCTTCCCTGCGCTATAAGCATGTATGAAGAAGAAAGCCTTGCCGCTTTCAAGGAAATCAAAACCGAACTGAACAACTTTCTTACAGGCGGAGAACTGACACAGGAGGTGGCAGAAGAATTTTACCTTCGTTTGACGGAAGCAAAGGAAAACTTGCGCGTCAAACAAGGGGATATTCCGCGCATCTATATCCAAACGGGGAGTGGAAATGGGAAAGTCGGTGGGAACTATTCTCCGTGCAGTATCGTTGTCGTGTCAGCAGCGGATGAAAAGTATGAAACCATCATTTCCGACGAATGTGAGATATCCCTGCGCGGCAACTCCACCGCATCCTCTCCCAAACAGCCGTATAATATCCGATTCCCGGAAAAGGTGTCCCTTCTTGGAATGGATAAAGGTAAAAAATGGTGTCTCCTCGCCAATATGTTCGATAAAACCCTGATGCGCAATTACCTTGCTTATTATCTCGGCGCCAGAATGGGATTGCCCTATACCTCAACATGCCGCTATGCAGACGTCTACGTTGACGGAAAATATGTTGGCAACTATACTGTGCTGGAGCCTATCACCGACGGAAAGGGAAGAGTTGACATTGATGTAACAAATTACGAATACATATTTGAGATCGACATGAACCGCAGCGGTTTGGTCTACTACGTAGACCCTGTCATTGGGCAACGGCTCGGCGTATCGAAGCCGGACACCGTCACGGAAGATGATAAAATGATGATCAAAGCATTTTTCAATGAGATGGAAGACGCGATTGCCAGCCATGATATGTCAAGATATTCGCTGTATATCGACGTTGACTCGTTCGTGAATTTTTACATTCATTCGGAAGTTACAAAATCAATTGACGTGTATGATTTCTCGACAAGATATTTCTTGAAGGACGGCAAGCTGTACGCCGGCCCGATTTGGGACTATGACCTGTCCATGGGTAACGTCTCGAACACCTGCCATGAGGAGAAATATTTCATCTACTGCAACAATCCGGGCTATGGTACAGGGAGTGAAGACTCCGCAGACGGTATTTGGATGGATAATTACTGGTTCCACGAGCTCTTGCAGGATCCGGAATTTAAGGCGCTGCTAATCAGGCGATTTGAGGAAGTCTATCCGCTGCTCGAAAACCTGTATAAAGACAACGAGCTCGGGCAGAACGTAATTGACTGGCTTCTTGACAACTACGGCAGTTCGTTCTTAGCAAACTACGCCGAGGATGGCGCGGGATGGGACATCAACCGTCAGTACAGCGTACTTGCAAAAAACGAGAATCTCGACTATCTGGAAGAGGTAGAGTGGCTGCGCGACTGGCTTGAAAGACGCATCGAGTATGTGGCGTTCTATCTGATGGGATAAACGATAAAAATTGAAAAGGGAGAAACTTTTTTAAAAAGTTTCTCCCTTTTCAGCTAACTTACATCTTTTTGTGAAGTCTAACTTTTTCGAGATTCACAAAATGATACCGGCAACTCGATTGGATAAAACGAAAACGCATTTTTTGAATTTCTGCCCCGTCCGGAATTCCGTCGAGGGAGGCTTCATATGCGCTCCATCCGCCGTACAAGTCGCAGGACTTCACAAACGGTATTTCTTTTGCACCGTCTGCCCATTCCAGTATCAGCTTTGCAGACAGATTGTTCGTGTTATACAGATTGACTGAGATTTTCCCGAATTTCTGCAAATCCAGACGGTTGTACGGATATGACTTTACATAGCAGCCGAAGATTGGCTTATCCGAACACACGCGCACGCTTTGTCCTTCCAGCGTGAACGCTCTGTCAGGACACACTTCCGAGCCCGCTTCCGGATTCCAAATCGGATGGTAGAACAGGTCAACTACATCATCGTGTATCTGCGACGCCCATACCGATGTGCGGAATGTGTCATACCACGGCCGCGCTTCGATTTTGATGCGGTTTTCTTTGTCTGTGTGGAACGGATATACCGGATAGCAGCCGCCCCAGATGTTGCAGCACGGCTCAAGTGACTGTATCGCATACGCTGCATGTTTCGGCTCCGAAATCGCGTCACACCATACTTCCATGGTATCGGAATCATGCTCGATGCAGCACTCCGCGGGAAGATATACATTGTCTTCTCCGGCAACGTATAACCCTACCGGACGCTCTCCGTCGAGGTATAAGCCAAATCCGACTGGGTCAAAGTGCAGCTTGATGCGGTTTTGGCAGATTTCCCATGATTTGAGGTGAGCAGGGGACCTTTGCTCCCATCCTCTGCCATATACGTTATCGAGCGCAAGACTTGCCATCCGTTCGCCGAGCGGGTATTTGTTGGTCGGGTGAATCGGGTGGTTGTTCTGATGGTACGCCCACGAAGGCAGAAGGTCGCAAATCGGCGCCGCTGCAAACTTGTCAGGCGATTCCACAGCTGTTTCGATAAATGCGTCGTTGAGATAGCCGACATTGCATTCTCCGGATCCGCCGTAGGTCCACGGATAAATGAGGGACGAAATCATCATAAAGTTGTCCGGGTCCGCGCCAAAGCGTTCGGCGTAGGTCTTGTGGTAGAATCGGAGATAATCGGCATATACCTTGTTCTGGAATTCGCCGCCGGCCTCATTTTCTCCCTGATACCAGATAACGCCGCGCACCGTCACACCCTCGAGCGGTGCGATTTTTACGTTGTACTGCGCCGTGGTCTGCTGGAAGTTGACGTCACCTCTGGTGTTCCAGTTTTCCGGAGTCGGATAATTGCCCAGCTTTTGCAGCTTCTCCTTGATGGATGCGTCCGCGTCAATCGCGTCAAGCGGGAACCAAGACGGCATTGACGTGCCACCCCATGTTGCATTGAGAAATGCAGCGGGAACATTGGCGTCATGGTTGAGAAAATCATAAATATCAGATACAAACTTCAGCCCAACCGCAGAAACCTTGTCGAGAGACGTGCAGTTCACGGAGGACATCCATTCTCCACTCATCATCTGGTTGGGAGTCCACGGAAACGCCCCGTTTCCACCGTATTCAGGATAGTCTACATGATATACGCGAATTTTTTTATCCGCAATCTCCTCATAGAGCTTATGTACTTCCGGAATTGCGGAATTGGGAAGCTCCATGTTCGACTGTCCGGAAGCGAGCCAAAGCTCTCCAAACAAAACGTCGTGTATGGTGTAATCGCTGCCGCACTTCGAGCAGTGGAGCGTGATTTCATATGTTTCAAAGGACGCGGACGGTGTTTTCGGGAATACAATGGTAAATTTGCCGTTTTCATCAGCTTCTGCCGATACTACTGAAAAATCTCCCGATTTGCCTGTAATCTTCGCTGTAATGTCCGCATTTTCTCCTGCTTCGCCGCATATGGTAAGGCGGGCATCCGCCTGAAACAGCGCACCGTCAGAAAAAATTTTCTGTAATTTAAACACTGCAGGTCTCCTTATGCTTCTATAAAATGGAGCGTATAGCTTTCGCCTGTGCCGTTCGGCTTTCTGGAAACGTTCAGACCCGCGTTCATCAAGAAGGCGCCGGAGTATACCTCGCCGTTGTCCTCAAGTTTGTAATACTTGTCGGGGTCAAGTCCATGGAAACGGATGAATCTCGTATGGCAGTGGTAGTATCTCATATTTACAAGCGTGAACAGCATTTCGCTCTTATCAGGGGATACGAATTCCCATGCGGCATAATAGCTGTTGTCCCACGGATTGACGATTCTGTACAGGTCGCCGTAATGGATGAGGTTGTAGTACTTGTGATAGTCTGCAACCTGACGCTTCACTATTTCGATATCCTTTTCATTCAGGTGATTCGGGTCAAACTCATAGCCGAAGGTACCCCACATTGCCACGTTGCCTTTCGTTTCAAAACCGGTGCGGTGGTTCATCGATACATGCGCGCCCATCGTGGATGCCGGATAGCACATCGATGTGCCGAATTGAATGGCAATTCTCTCAAGCGCATCCGTGTTGTCGGAAGCCCATATCTGAGGAGAGTAGTACAGCATAGCGGGGTCGAAGCGTCCGCCGCCGCCCGAGCAGTTTTCGAGGAGCAGATCGGGAAATTCTCGAGTGAGTCTGTCCATCACATCGTATGTACCGAGTACGAAGCGGTGGAAAATTTCCTCTCCATGTTCCGCGCCCAGAAGTGCGTTTCCAGCTTCTGTGATGTTCCGGTTGAAGTCCCACTTTACATAGTCAATCTTATATTTCGACAGTACATCCTTCATCTGCCCAAAGATGTTTTCGCGCACATCCTCGCGGCACATGTCGATAACGTACTGGTGGCGGGCAATGGAGCAGTCGCGTCCGGGTACGTGCAGGCACCAATCGGGATGCGCACGATAGAGGTCGGAGTCGGGGGAAATCATTTCCGGCTCGTACCAGATACCAAATTTCAGACCAAGTGCGTTTACACGGTCAATCAGCACTCCGAGTCCGCCCGGAAGCTTATCTTCGTTGACATACCAGTCGCCGAGGGAGCAGTTGTCGGAATTTCTCACACCGAACCAACCGTCATCCATGACAAGCATTTCGATTCCGACTTCTTTCGCGCGTTCCGCAAACGAAACGAGTTTATCGGTGTTGAAGTTGAAGTATGCGGCTTCCCAGCTGTTGATGAGGAGCGGGCGCCTTTCGGTCTTCCACTTGCCGCGAACCAGATTGTTCAGGTACAGGCGGTGGAAGATGCGGGACATTTCGCCAATTCCTTCGTTTGTAAAGACGAGAACCGCTTCGGGAGTCTGGAATTCCTCACCCGGGTCGAGGTGCCATGTGAAGCCGTCGGGGTTGATGCCGATGTTGACACGGGTGCATTCGTAGTAGTCGACGTCGGCGGTGATGTCAAAGTTACCACTGTACACGAGGTTGAAGCCGTATACTTCGCCCTGATTTTCGTCGGCGCCATGGCGAACGAGTGCAGCGAAGGGGTTGTGAAAGTGCGAGGAGGAGCCGCGCGTCGACGAGAGGGAAGTATGACCGTGCTCCAGTGGAGATTTTGCCATATTTCTCTCCGCATTGTGCCGTCCATATAGGTGAAGCATGTCGAAGTCCATAGAATTCAGAGACACGCTCGCGCTGTAGACCTTTTCGATATCCATCGGACGGTCAGACTCATTGACAATGCGGACTGCCTTGGTCATAGCGCCATACTTTTCAAAGACGGTGTACATCAGAACTGCGGCAGCGTCGGTGACTTTGTCGCGCACATAAAGCTCAAGTGTCTCGCATTCGTCTTCCGTATTCGCATAGGTTGCGGGAAGTCCCCTCAGTGCAGGTTTGCCTTTGTGAATTTTGTGACTTACATAGCGGAAGTCGGTGCAGTCGTTGCCATCGGCATTGCGGATGGCAACAGCCGTTTTACGGAAATCGCCCACACCAAAGCCGGAGTATTCGAGAGGGCAAACGTCAGCCGAGAAAGCGCTGTCTTTCACGGACGCATTACTCGGAGAGAAGGAAGCAAAATACTCCCGGAACGCATGTCCCTTGAAGTTTACATCCGGAATTGTCGCGCCATAGTACTGACAGAGCAGGTATCCCTCCTCAAAAACCTCGATAACATAAGATGAGGTCGCTGTATCCAGCTTAAAAATATTCTGTTCGGGATAAAAATGAATTCCCATAGGTAGGTATCTCCTTTGCAGTATAAATATATTTGCGTATATTATGCCACAAACAAAGGCAAATTGCAACGATTTAATGATAAAATCCATGACAGTAGCATTTACTTTTATGAGGGAGAACAATGGAAAATCTTGACTTTAAAAAGTCTTCTCCACTCCAATTCCCGCGTTGGCTGGATTGGATACGCATTCGCCGGTATAGGAAAAGCGGGAGCCGTGACAGGGGCAGTCCCATGTCAGCTCTTCGGCATTCCATTCGAGAGAGCAGCCGAGATGGGGACAGCGCAGGGCGACAACGTGGAGGTTCCCGGAAAAGTCGCGATACGCTCCTGCACGTTTGCCGCGGTAGTTGATGATTTCAGCGTGACCGCGTTTTACGTCGTTTGCGTATGCGTCCGGCGGGGCTGAGAACGTTCTTGCGGCGCCGCCAACCGCAACCGTTACATGTTCCGCGAACTCTGCTGCACCGCCGCGCAGGAAGTTTCGGTAAGGAGAGAATATATCGTCATACCAAATACCGTCGCCGCAGACTTGCTCCGCTAAAATCAACGCTGCGGAAGCTGAATTTGTCATGCCCCACGCACCATATCCGCAGGCAACGTAAATTCCGCAGTGGAGACGTCCCGCATAGGGGATGCTGTCGTGCGTGTACGTGTCGTTATTCGACCACCGCTGTACCACTTCAACGCCGCCTGACGAAATTTCACATGCTGCGCGAAGCAGACGCTCGCTTGCATTGGGAGAGGGCGCACCGCGATGTGTCTCACCGCTGACAATCAAAGCCTTTCCTCCGCACGCGTACCGATACCCGTATCCGCCGTCGGCGCCGAACGCCATCACATCCGGAAACTTGAATCCCTCGGCAGACCGCACTGCAACCGCATACGATGTCTTGCGGCTCAGCTTCAATGGCGTGCCCGACACTTCGTGAAAGGCCGGATAATTTGTCGCCAAGATGACATGTTCTGCTGTTACCGTATGACCGTTGCAGGTCAGAGAGCTGCTGCCTGCCGACGTTACCTCTGAATGTTCGAACACTTTGAAGTGCCCCATCGCACAGACGTCCTGCATCAGCTTCACCGGGTCCAGCATCATCTGCTCGGGCAGGCGTATTGCTGCGACCGCAGGGAAGGGCAGAATCTTATCATTGTGGTTCGAAGGCTTGTCGGAGGCGAAATTCAAGTATTCACACTTAATGCCGTTTTCCTGCATGTACATAAATTCACGCCGCAATCTGCGTTCTCCATGCAGCGCGTAAAGATACATGTCCCGGGACCCGCGGCATTCGAGAAGACTTCGCAGAAACCGCAGTCCTGCCAGATTTGCCGACGCATATTTACGGGAAACCTCCGGTGAAATGTTTTCGGCAAGTTCCGAATAAATCAATTCATGTGCTACGGTTGCTTTTGCGGTGCTCCGCGCGCTTTTGCATCCCTCATGACCAATTGTTTTTTCCTCAAATAGGGCGACTGACAGCCCGCGAGTCGCGAGAAGATGTGCACAAAGCACGCCAGTCAGGCCGCCTCCAATGATTGCAGCATCACACTTCAGGTCTTCGGTAAGCTCCGGATAGGAGGTGTTTGTTTTATATGTCCAAATTTTTTCCATTTTATAAGCTCTCCCAATTATAATCTGACCTTATTATTCCCGCCAAAATGAAAAAAATAAGCCAAAAAGAAACTTCATTTGATAAAAGGGAGCGCTTCACTCTTCAATTTTTAAAAAATACTCCTTGACTTTATAGGAATATGCGATTATAATATTAATCAGTATGTTTTTAATATCCCGCGGAATGCGGTTGGGTTACAGACATATCATAAGCTTAAATAAAAGGTGCAAAAAGCGAAAGGTGAAGAACCAATGCAAGACAAGGCTCAAACAAACAAAAGGAGGTGCGGAATGACACCAATTATTGCAGCAATCATAGCCGGAATAGTCGGTATCGGCGCAGGATTTCTGTGTGGCGTAGTCTACCGGAAAAAAGTCGGCGAAGCGGAAATCGGTTCTGCTGAAGAACAGGCGCGCAAGATACTGGAAGACGGCATAAAGTCCGCCGAGACTAAAAAGAAGGAAGCGCTTCTGGAAGCCAAAGAAGAAATTCTGCAAACAAAAAACGAATTTGAAAAAGAACTGAAGGACCGCAGAAACGAGCTGACACGTCAGGAACGGCGCGTTACAGCGAAAGAAGAAACGCTCGACCGTAAAATCGAGGCTGCTGAGAAGAAAGATGAAAACCTCTCTAAAAAGCTCAAGGAAACCACGGAGCTGAACGAATCCATTGAAAAAATCAAGGAAGAACAGTGCGAAACACTGCAGAAAATCGCCGGCATGACCACTGAGGAAGCAACGGCAAAACTCATCTCACAGCTGGAAGACGAAATCAAGCACGAGCAGGCGATGAAAATAACCGAACTGGAAGAGCAGTTCAAGGAGGAAGCAGACGAAAAAGCGCGCAACATTATCGCACTTGCGGTACAGAGATGCGCTGCCGACCATGTGTCCGAAATAACCGTTTCCGTTGTTCCGCTTCCGGGCGAGGAAATGAAGGGACGTATCATCGGTCGTGAGGGACGAAATATACGTACCATTGAAACCCTCACCGGTGTTGACCTCATTATTGACGATACACCGGAAGCAATTACCGTCTCCAGTTTCGACCCGGTTCGCCGTGAAATAGCAAGACTTGCTCTTGAAAAGCTTATCTCTGACGGTCGAATCCACCCGACGCGTATCGAAGAAATGGTTGAAAAAGCACGCCGCGAAGTAGAAGCAACCATCAAGCAGGCGGGCGAGCGCGCAACCTTCGATACCGGAATCCACGGTATCAACGCGGAACTGGTAAAACTGCTTGGACGCTTGAAATTCAGAACCAGCTACGGACAGAACGTGTTGGCACATTCGGTTGAAGTGGCGCTGCTTTCGGGCATCATAGCGGATGAGCTTGGCGTTGACAGTATGCTGGCAAAGAGAGCGGGACTTCTCCACGATATCGGTAAAGCTCTCACACAGGAAGTGGAAGGCTCACACGTACAGCTCGGCGTAGAAGTTGCAAGAAAGTATAAGGAATCGAAGGAAGTCATTCATGCGATTGAGGCGCACCACGGAGACGTAGAAGCGCAGACAATCACCGCACTTATCGTGCAGGCGGCGGACGCAATCTCCGCGGCGCGACCTGGCGCAAGACGAGAGAATCTCGAAAACTACATCAAGAGACTCACAAAACTTGAGGAAATCGCAAACGAATTCGAAGGTGTTGAGAAATCCTTTGCCATTCAGGCGGGTCGTGAAATCCGCATCATGGTGAAGCCTGAGGTAGTGAACGACGACCAAATGGTAATCGTGGCACGTGATATAGTACACAAGATTGAAAACGAACTTGAATACCCTGGACAGATAAAAGTCCATATCATTCGCGAAAGCCGCGCGATCGAATACGCAAAATAATAAACACGAAAACTACGCCATCAGGCTCTATATAAAAATATTATAAAAATATATGGATTTTCGTAACAAAAATCCCCGCTCATATGAGCGGGGATTTTTTGCATGATAAAATGTCAACACACAGACCCAAGAAACCCTCTTTAAAAAGGTTTGGGGCTTAAGCAGAGCGGAGCCCTGCAAAAAAACTCACACCAACGCAGAAATCAGTTTCCATGTGTTTACCGCGACAATCAGAATACCGACCGCGGCGACGAGAGGCTTTATCGGGAGTTTTTTGCAGAGGTACGCCGCAAACGGGGATACCAGCACACCGCCGAGAATAAGTCCGAGAACGGACGGCAGATAGTCGCCGATTGAACCGAGCGTCAAAATGAACGTTGCCGATTCCGCAACGGTTACGAAAAATTCTGCCGCGTTGACGGAGCCGATAGTCTGACGGATATCGCAGTCCGCTGCGACTAACGTCGATGTGACGACCGGCCCCCAGCCTCCGCCGCCCAAAGAGTCGCTGAATCCGCCTACAAATGCGATAGGATACACCGCTTTGCCGATTTTTCGCGCTTCTTTGTTATTTTTTCGGAACGCCTTCAAAAATATCACGATTCCCATGATTATCAGATACGCGCTCACAAGCGGGGAAATGATACTGTCGTCGAAACTCGTCAGAATGTACGCGCCCAGTATACCGCCGATAACCCCCGGGATAATCAGACGCAGAAACAGGTGACGGTCAATGTTCTTCATTTTAAAATGCGAAATGCCTGACGCGAGAGTTGTGAACATTTCCGCCGCGTGTACGCAGAACGACGACATCGCCGATGGAATTCCCATTGCCCGCAAAAGAGTGTTGCACGTCACCCCGTATGCCATGCCCAGTGTACCGTCGATGAGCTGCGCCGCAATTCCTGTGATAAAGCAGATGATAAAGATTTTCATTATATAAATTTCCTTATGAATATAATAAGCGATAACGTATTATATCATGTGGAAATTCCAATAGCAAGCATTTTTCAAAACTCATGCAGCCTATGACGGGAATCGTAAAAATATTTCTTTTTCGCGAAACTGCCAAAATAACAAAATAACTACAAAGAATCTTTCTCCCTCTTCGGCTCGAACGTGATTTTTCCCGTGCTAACGTCGACGTCGCGCAGCACCGCTTCCAGCTGCGTTCCGAGGGTATATACCGCACCACCTGCGGCAAGGGTCATGAACTCCTCGTTCACTACCGCGCCCGGATAGCATGCCGCCGGAATAAATCCCTCAATCAGATTTTCGCACTGTACAAACATCCCGCTGCGGATGACTGAGCAGACTGTCACGCTGAATGTCTCTCCTACCTTGTCCGACATGTATATCGCCATGTAGAGGTCTTCAATGTCTCGCTCGGCCGTTTGCGCACGAAGCTCACAGTCGCTCGAGGATACCCCGCGCTCGTAAGCCGCGGAGGCAAGTTCACCGGCGCACGAACTGTCGAGGTCGCCGCACATGTCGTCTCCTGCGTCAAGATACGGCAGACCGGTCTTTTCGAGAACCGTGGTGATGACCGTGTGTACAAATAGGTCTGGATATCTCCTGATAGGTGAGGTGAAATGGCAGTATACCGCCGCTCCCAAACCAAAGTGGGGGGCGCAGACCGACTGGTACTTCGCCTTCATCATGCTCCGAAGAAGAACCGACGATACAATTCCACCGATGCCGCGCCCGTCTGCTTCGTCGAGGATTTCCATCAGTCGCTCTGACAGCTTTGTGATCTCTTCCATGGTAGCCGCGTCGGTTTTGTATACTGCGTCTGCATCCGATTTGGGCCGTTTCCGTCCCTTGGATTCCGAAAATACCGGCTTTTTTTCGTCAGAATACGCATTTTTTACGTCTGTTGTGATGCCGCGTGTGTCAAGTCCAAGATTGTGCGCGAAAATGGCAAAGTTCTGCATTTTTTCGCGGTCCGGCTTCTCGTGAATACGGTACAGACAGGGGAGACCGAGCGACTTGAGCGTCTCCGCTACTCCATAGTTCGCTTGAAGCATGAATTGCTCAATCAGCTTTTCCGCATCCCCTCGTTCCCGCCGTACAACATCGATGGGGTTTCCCGCGGTATCAAGAAGAATGGAGACCTCACTGTCCTCCAGTTCCATCACACCGCGTTCGCGGCTGTTTCCGGCGAGGATTTCGTAAAGTTCCCGCATATTGCAAAGCATCGGATAAACCGCACGGTATTTTTCGTAAAATTCGCTTTTTTCTCTCTCCGCAAATAAGGCGTTGACTTCATCGTACACGCCGCGGACACTGCTTCTGATGATGGATTTATACAGTTTCGTGCCGGTTCTCCTGCCATTCGCGTCGAGAGTAATTTCGGCGGTCATGGTATATTTGTCAGTCCCGGCATTCAGCGAACACGCACCGTTAGACAAGGATTCCGGCAGCATCGGTACGACCTTGTCGGTGAAATATACGCTTGTGCCGCGCTCTCTGGCCTCAAGCTCGGTGGGCGTGTTTTGCCTTACGTAGTGCGATACGTCTGCGATATGCACGCCGAGCTTCCAGCCGTCCCCGTCGCGTTCAAGTGATACAGCGTCGTCGAGGTCTTTTGCTCCAGCTCCGTCGATGGTAAGTATCGCGCGACCGCGCAGGTCATACCGCTTCGGAAATGCCGCGTTTTCGTCGAACACGACGGGCTCACGTGACACTTCGTCAGCATGAAGCAGGGCGGACTCGGGAAATTCAGTCCGGATTCCGGAGGAATAGAGTATCGCGGAATAGTTGGCGTCCTTCGACAGTGCGCTTCCGAAAACGGTAGCGATTTCGCCCATCGTATCAAAATAAGGCATATCATACGGTCCGCGCACGGTGAGAGAGCGTGTTCGGGTGAAAAAATCCTCCCCGCTCGGCTTGACCTCAACCTTGACCATATCGGAATTCCCGGCTTTGTCCGCTTCCGATTCAGGAATATAGATAATCACACCATACCTTTTGCTGTCCGGTGTCACAAACGAGTACCCGCGTCGACGGCTGAGTGTCCCGATAATGGAGCTGCAAGCGTACTCCACGTCCGTGACCCCTCCCTCCATTCGGTCCCCCTCGGACCTGCTGTTTATTTTCACCTTGATTCGGTCGCCCGTCATCGCCCCCATCGTCATCCGTGGCGGGAGGAAAATGTCGGGGAGACCGTATTCTTCATCGGGAATACAAAAACCGAACCCGCGTCCGCTGTAGGAAAACGTTCCTTCAATTGTAGTGTCAACTGAAGAATGACGTCCACGCCTAACAGACTTCGCTGCCCGCTCTTTTTTCGCAACCCTGCGATAATCCTGTTTTGCTCTATTTTTTTGATGTTTTTTTGCTTTTGTAGACAATTTTATCTCCTTTGTATTGTGCTTTACGGGGCGCTGCCCCTTCCTGCTCGAGTTCCTTTTCGCATACCTCGGATTTTCTTATAGTTTTAACGAAATCCCGCCATCTCATCCGGCAAGCTCGTGAACGATTTCCTGAGGATTGGAGGCAGCTGAATTTGTGCAAAAACCATCCTTTTGTGTCTCTACTTGCAAAACAAAAAAGCGGAACAAAAGCCCCGCCTGTTTTGTCGTTTCTGTTCTTTGCACACTTACGGTTCGGTTACTTCTGCTTCGCCGTCCTCTGTGCTGACTGTATCTTCTGCTTCACCTGCATCCTCTATTTCATCCGTATCCGTATCATCGACGATTACGTCACCGGTTTCGTCGCTGGAGGAGGTAGAGGATGTATAGTTACTTACAGTATCCTGCATAAAATAGGAGACGAGAACGAGGAGAGCGAACACGATAGCCACGATTGTGGTCAGCTTGGACAGCTTCTTGTCAACTGTAGAGCCTTTTTCTTTGCCGAAGAAAGTTTCAGCGCCGCCGGCGATAGCACCGGACAGATTGTGACTCTTGCCATGCTGCATAAGAACCGCTACGATAAGGAACAGTGCGGCAATTATAAGAACTATACCTATAGCTATTTGCATATTTGCCTCCGTTTAAACGTTAAACTATAGCCGCCTTAACGGCTACATGAACTCAGCCTTACTATTGTATCATACAGCCGTAAAAATTGCAATACCTATTTTAAATTTTTCTGAATTTTTCTGAATTTTTGACTGTCATTCTTTCTTTTATAATGTGAGCCGACAGAAAGAGGCTTTTCGGAAAATCGGAACCTGCAGCAAGTCTCAGTTTCCGAAAAATCATCGAACTCACGTTCCTTTAACATCTATTATAACAAAATATTCCACCGTTTTTTCAGAATAATAATGTAAATTTTATAAAAAACTATTGAAATTAAAGCGAAAATATATTAAAATAAATTTCATCATTTCTTATTTTTATATATGAAGTCCAGAAATCATAAAATACCGGAGGTTTTTCCATTGATGAATAAGGTGAATTTTCCCTTTAGAAAATCCGTCGCTGCACTGGCGCTGTCGGTAGCGCTGATGTGCGGGTCCATCATGGGGTGCGAAAAAACGCAGCCGATTTCCCCCACTTCGAGCGATAGTGCGGTAACCGATTTATCTTCATCGGATACTGTCGTTGAAAACGAGCCTGCTGCAGTCGAAATAAAGCCGGATGGTTCGGTCGACAGCGATGCGGACAGTATTGATGGCATTACCATCCGTTCCGCTGCCGAACTTGTCAAAATCGGGCAGAGCGCAAAGTATCCGCTCGACGGCGACTATGTTCTCGTTGCGGATATCGATTTGACCGGCACCGCTTTTAGCCCAATCGGGGGTGCTGCGAGTGAAAGCGGCATCGTTGAGGGAAACAACGTTTTCACCGGAACCTTTGACGGCCGTGGACATACTATTATGGGGTTGAATATCAACGTAAGCGCTACGAACCGCGTTCATGTTGGTATGTTCGCCTCGGTTGGCTCGAAGAATAAAGATGACCCGGCAATCATCAAAAACCTCATTCTCAAAGATGTTTCCATAAAAGGAGACGCAAAGGGAGTCGCTACCTATGCCGTACTTTGCGGACAGGTTTCCGGAAACGTAGTTATCGATAACATTTCCATTATCTCCGGAGAAGTAAACGTAGAAAACACCTCCGGTGATATTCTCGGTATCGCGTCGCTCATCGGTCAGTGCCGCACCGAGACCAGCACGGGCTGCTCCAACGAAACCATTCATATATCGAATATTTTTACCAATGTTGAAATAAACGGCGACAATAACGGCAACGCAAATTATACCAGCGGCCTAATCGGGCGGATACGCGCCTCCAATCTCGGTACTTTGTCGAATGTTCTCCAGCTTGGCACAGTGACCCATGAGGGCGGCGCAGGCAACGCAATAACGTCAGGCGACTCTGGTGTGAACAAGCTTGAAAACGTGTACTACCTTGCCGGATGCGGAAGTGAATACCGCGGCATTGGTCAGGCGAAATCATACGAATCCCTGTGCGGCGGCAACCTCCGGCTTGATGAAGCCTACTGGCACATTGAGGAAGGCTTGTACCCCCTGCCGATTGATACATATGAAAGTCCCTTGTTCTCCGTTCTCGATTTTGTGACCGTGACCCTCGCCGATGGCGAAACAGCGGATAAGGTAGAATCCAACTTTACTTTAGTAGATGAAGTCATGGGTAAGACCATCACATGGAAGTCCAGTGACGAGAACATTGTGAAAATCAGCGGCAAAAACGCGATTGTCACAAAGCCGGACTTCGGCTATGCAGATGTGAAAATCACCGCGCGTGCCGACGGCATTATGAAGTCTTACGACCTCCGCGTATTTTCAGGCGTGGTGGGTTCGATTGAGCGGGACGGCGATACCTTGCGGGCAGTGAACTATCCCGACGGCGTGACGTTCAAATGGATTGTCAAGAATGCGGCAACCGGTGCAACTGTCGGAACAGCATCCGGCAAAGAGGGTACCTATGCGCTGACTTCGAAAGATGAGAACGGCATGGTTACGCTTCATGTGGAAGGATATGACGATGCGGTATACTACAACAGCAACATTCCGACGATTTATGTGACCAGCAATACAGAATTTTACGAAGTATCAAAAGGCAGCTATTCCAGCGCAAATATGCAGATTGTGACAACCTCGGATTATGCGGACACCTCGTATAATGGAGCAATTGAGATAAAACTCCGCGGTAATTCCACAGCTTATCAGGCAAAGCGTCCGTTCAAGATTAAGCTTGGCACAAAGACCGACCTGTTTGGCATGGGAGAAAACAAGCACTGGTGTCTCCTTGCCAATACCTTTGACCGTTCAAACCTCAGAAACAAGCTGTCCTACGATTTTAGCATGAACCTTGGACTGTCCGGCTGTGAGTCAATGTTTGTAAACCTCATTTTCAACGGCGAGTATTACGGTTTATATGAATTCACAGAAGCGATCCGCATTTCGGATGGACGGGTCGGGATATTCAACTGGGAAGACGAAGCAGAGGATGTAGCGAAAGCAATATACAAGAAGGAAGGGCTCACCACAACGGAGCGTGACGAACTGGAAGAGCGTTTGACACGTGACCTGTCGTGGATCACGAGCGGCGAATTCGAGGGCTATGTCATTTCTGATTATGTAGACACTTCCGGATATGACATTACGGGCGGTTATCTCATTGAAGACGACTTCTACTACGATGAGGTGACAAAGTTTACCACAACGAACGATATGAAGCTGATGCTTAAGAATCCCGAATATTTGGTGACTAACACAGAGATGATGGCATACTTGAAGGATTACATTCAGGATATGGAGGATGCAATCTACTCTCCGAACCGACTGAACGCGGATGGGAAGCACTATTCAGAATATATGGATGTTTCTTCGTTCATCGATTTCTGGATGGTCAACTCGGTCTTCAAGAATGTTGAGCTTTTGTATAAGAGCTGCTATATGTATAAGGATATTGGCGGCGGACTTATCACATGGGGACCGGTTTGGGATATGGACTGGGCTGCCGGAAACCATGTGAATCTCGACAGCACGAGCAGCAACTACAAGACATGGAAGCAGGGACAGAGCCAGGACCGCGAATATTGGTACAAGGCATTGTACAACGACCCATGGTTTGTTCTTCAGATCTATGAGCGTTGGGGCGAGATTCAGGATAAGCTCGACAACATCATCACAGAGCTGGATGTATGGAATGAGCAGATAAGCGCATCCGCTGCGGTAGACAACAAACGCTGGGGATATGACTGGACATATGACAAAGAAGCAAGCACGCTTAGAGAATGGCTTGTCAACAGGATTGGTTGGATGGACGAGCAGATGGAATCGCCGACGACTCTTATCGAATCGCTGGAATACTACCAGAAGTCGAAGAACATCGGCATTACAGGCCTGTATGAGGGTACTGATTATTACGATTTATACATCACCATCATCGGCGACAAAATCAAATCCGCAGATATTCTGATAAATGGTGAGGTAGTCCGTACCGAGGAACTCCAGAACGGCGACAAAATCCGCATCACTGCATCAGAACTCCGCGGCGCCGGCCTTTACAATTCTATTGAGCTTCTCACAAAGGACGAAAACGGCAATTACATCACGGTCCGTAAGCGTTCGGGACAGAATGGCGCCTCCATCATGGAGTCTACGTATATCTATTTGATGGGAAAGTAATGGAAGACGCAAAGGGGCTGTCCCAAAACCTTGCCGGAGAACCTTTTTCAGAAAATAGGGGGAATTTTCGAACAAATTCCCCCTAAAATATTTCCGTTATACTTCCACATTCTCTGTTCGCAGACCAAGGCTGATGGTGATAGCATCATCTACAGCGGTCATGGTTTTGTGGTCGAGGTGACCCATTTTTTCCCCGAGCCGTTGTTTGTCTATAGTACGTACTTGTTCGAGCAGGATTACCGAATCTTTTTGCAGTCCGACCTGGTCTGCATATATGTCTATATGTGTCGGCAGCTTCGCTTTGCCCATCCTGCTGGTTATGGCTGCCGCTATGACTGTCGGACTGTATTTGTTGCCAACGTCATTTTGTACGATTAGCACCGGTCTGACTCCGCCCTGTTCACTTCCGACTACCGGACTGAGGTCAGCATAGTAAATATCGCCCCGCCTGATTGTCAATTTGATTCATTCCTTTCAATATACGAGAGGTTTCTCTCTCACTTCCGGTTATAGTATTGGCTGCGGCCGCTCACTTTAAACACACCCTCCGCGAAAATTTTACCGCATGCCCTTCTGGTTTCAGTATATTCCGCATCCGCGCGACTTGTGAACTCAGCAGAAGAGAGGACAGCGGCTCCGCAAAATTCCAGGCTTACATATAAAACAAATCTCATAGCTCAAAAGGGCTTTGAAACTTACGTAGTAACTCTCGAAAAAGTGAACCTTGCTGCCGTGTGAATCCCCGGAAAATGTATTGCCAAACGGAATAAGTTAGTATATAATATGTATAAGATAACCATATCACCATTATACGGAGATTTCAATGAAAATATCGCTTCATGAACTTTTCCGCGGCAAATCCGTTTCGCTCCTTGGTGCGGGCGTTTCGAATATGCCGCTCGCCGGTCTCGTCGCCTCCTCCGCAGCGCGCCTGACCGTGCGCGATAAAAAATCCCCCGCCGAATTAGGCGAAAACGCCGTGCAGATTGAAAAACTCGGCGCGTCACTTATCACCGGTGAAAACTACCTCAAAAATATCGATGAGGATATCGTCTTCCGCTCTCCCGGCATCCGCCCTGACCTGCCTGAGCTTGCCGCAGCGACCGCGCGTGGGACAAATCTTACTTCGGAAATGGAGCTTTTCCTTTCGCTGCACCCCTGCTCGGTTTACGCAATAACCGGAAGCGACGGAAAAACCACTACCACTACACTGACCTCCCTTATGCTGGAAGCTGGAATCGGTGACGGACATGTGTTTCTCGGCGGTAATATCGGAGAACCGCTCCTGTATCGCTATCCGCTTATGAATGAAGCCGATGCGGTTGCAGTCGAGCTGTCGAGCTTCCAGCTTATGACTGTGGACGCGCCGATTGACGTCGCCGCAATCACGAATATTTCTCCGAACCATCTCAATTGGCACACATCCATGGACGAGTATATCATGGCGAAAAAACGGATTCTGAAGCATTGCGGGCGTGCGGTGCTGAATTATGATAACCAACTGACTCGTCAGGCGGCGCTCGAGATGCAAAAAAACGATACACCGGTGACGTATTTCTCTCTTTCTCCTATACCGGATGGCGCCCTCCGCGCCATCGACAGCGCAGTATGGCTCGATACGGATGATGTGATTTACTCCTATTTTCCCAATGAGGGCAAGCGCACGGTGATGCCGCGGCGCGATATCAGACTGCCAGGAATGCACAATACCGCAAACTATATGACCGCGATTGCAGTGACACACGGAAGAGTCTCATATGACGCGGTACGGAAAATTGCGCAAACGTTCGGCGGCGTTGAGCACCGTTTGGAATTTGTTCGCGAGGTCGGCGGGGTCACATACATCAACGGTTCGATTGACTCTTCTCCTACCCGTACCGCGGCGGCTCTGTCCGCTATAAACGACCGTCCCGTGGTGCTGATTGCAGGCGGGTACGACAAGCACATCCCATATGAACCCCTTGCGGACGCGATATTCCACTCCTCTGTACACACACTTGTCCTGACCGGCGCAACCGCTGGAACGATTGAAAAAGCGGTCACAGAATCTCCGCTGTACGAGGAAGCGGTATCACGCGGGTTCCGGATAATAAAAAATCCGTCCTTTGACGGAGCGGCAGAGGATGCCAAAAACGCCGCAAGACCGGGCGATACGGTGATTTTGTCCCCCGCATCCGCATCCTTTGACGCCTTCCCAGACTTTATGGCGCGCGGACGGCATTTCAAGGAACTCGTAAACCGCTTCTGAGCACTGTAAGATAATAGATTCCCCGCAAATCCCATTCACATCAGGAGGAAAATCATGCTTGAATACAAAACCTTGCTCCGGCAGCTGTGCGGGATTATGTCCATCTCCGGCTGCGAGCGCAGCGCCTTCGGTGAGGTAAAATCCCTCATCGGGGAGCACTTTGACGATATATACTGCGACGCTGCACGGAATATCGTTCTTGTGAAAAAATCCACCAATCCGGGGGCCCCGCGTATCATGCTCGACGCGCATTTTGATGAGGTAGGCATGATAGTAAACGGCATCACAGACGAAGGCTTTCTCCGTGTTGCACCGGTCGGCGGCATCGACAGACAGCTTCTTCCCGCGTCAGACGTCTGGGTCTACGCGGATACCAAGCTTTATGGCGTATTTGCCGCAATCCCGCCGCACCTTGTGAAGCCCGAGGAGAAAAACAAAACCCCCTCATGGGATGACCTTCTCATCGATATCGGATGCCGCACAAAATCCGAAGCCGAAGAGCTTGTCAGAATCGGCACCCCTGTCGGCTACTATTATTCCGGTGATGACCTCCTCAACAACCGCATCACTGGCCGCGGCTTCGACGACAAGGCTTGCGCTGCAGGACTCATTTGTGCTGTTGACCGCATTCCCACAAACGAGTTGGCTTTCGATGTGTACATCACACTCTCCTCTGGGGAAGAAGTCGGAGGAGAAGGGGCAAAATGCGCGGCTTATACGATTCAGCCGGAGCTTGCGGTCATCACCGACGTGAATTTCGCCCTCACTCCCGGCGTGTCCGCTGAGGAAGGCGGCAAGTTGGGCGGCGGACCAATGATTTCTCTCTCTGCCGTGACCGACCGCACACTTACCAAAGCGATTCTCTCCCTTGCGGACAAGGCTGAAATCAAGACCACAAAAGTGGTGGAGTCCACTTCCACAGGAACGAATGCATCGTGCGTGTACTGTGTAAACGAGGGAATTCCGGTTGCCGTTGTGAGCCTTCCCTTGGCGGGCATGCACTCCTATAACGAATCACTCTCCCTCGACGACGCCGAAGCATTTCTTAAGCTCATCGGCGAAATTGTGAAGAATAAGGAAATTGGGGGAATAAAATAATGTCAAAATACGATAACTACACGCCTATAGACTTGCTTCACGAGCTTTCTCTTGCGTTTGGTCCGTCCGGATATGAGGGGGAAGTCGCAGGAATCATCAAAGAATTTGTGGCACCATACGCGGATGAAGTAACCTGTGACCGTCTCGGTTCCGTCATCGCGGTATACCGCCACGCCCACGAGTGCGCGCGGAATACCAACCTCGACGAAGAACCCATGACCGCAGAAGGAAAGCCGGAAATCGACCGCTTGCTGTTTGCCGCACATATGGACGAAGTGGGATTTATGATAAAGTCAATTGACGGAGACGGATATCTCAAAATTGCGCCGCTTTCCGGAAAGGACCCGAAAACCCTCGCTGGACGAAACGTCTCCATAGGGGATGAAACGAAGCGCGTGAATGGCTATTTTGGCGTAAAACCGGCGCACCTTGGCGGCTCCGGCAGCTTCGATTCGCTCTATATCGACATCGGCGCGGCAAATAAGGAAGAGGCGGAAAAGTACGTATCCCCAGGAGACTTTGGCACCTATCGCTCCGATTTTGTCCAGTTCGGAAAGGGCATGATAAAGGGCAAAGCGCTCGACGACCGTCTTGGATGCACCGTACTGTGTATGCTGCTCAAGCGCCTGCGTGAGAATCAGGTGAAGCTGCCATATGACGTATATTTTGCGTTCACCGTCCGGGAGGAAATCGGCGCGTCCGGCGCGATGACCGCGGCGAACAAGATTGCCCCCGACATGGCGATTGTAATAGAAGCAACCGCAGTCGACGGAACAAAAGGAGAGGACAAATACGGAAGCGTGGCCAAGCAGGGCTGCGGCGGATGTGTATCGTTTATGGACCGGAAAACGATTTACGACCGTGAGGTGTACGACTTTATTTTAGCGACTGCGGAGAAGACCGGCATTCCCGTACAGCCAAAATGCTATGTGTCCGGCGGTAACGACGCGGGATACATCCATCATTCCGGCGTCGGCGTAAAGTGCGCGGCTATATCGGCTCCCGCGCGCTATATTCACACCGCGTCAAACGTAATCGCAGAAGCGGACATGCTGTCGGTCATCGACTTGGCATATGCGGTCATGATGGAAATGAAATAAGCAACCGGCGGGCCAATTTACAGGGCTGAATTCACAAAGAATGGGAGATAATTATGTTTAATTTAACCAAAAAAATGATGAAACCCGTATCGGTATCGGGACGTGAGAATGCCGTAGTCGGGGTGATAGCGGAAGAAATCGCACCGTTTGTCGATTCGCTGCGCACGGACGCGCTCGGGAATCTCATCGCATATAAAGCAGGGCACGGAGAAAATAAGAAGAAGGTCATGTTCGCTGCGCACATCGACGAAATTGGCTTTATCGTTACTTATATTGAGGAAAACGGTTTTCTACGGTTCAACACAATCGGGGGCATCAACTTCATGTCGGCGGCATTCACGCATGTGGTATTTGAGAACGGGATGCGGGGCGTCCTCGTTCCCGAAAGCGGCTCGAATGAAATGCGTCAGGATAAATTTGTCGTCGATATTGGCGCAAAAAATAAAAAGGACGCGGAACGCCGCGTAAAAATCGGTGATACCTTTGCGGTGGTATCGGACTTTGTAAAGCTGGCCGGAACGAGAGCAGCAGGACGCCCGCTTGACGACAGAATTGGGGCGGTGATTCTCATCGAAGCGGCAAAGTCGCTGAAAAATATCGAAATTGAGAATGATGTATATTTCTGTTTCACGGTCCAAGAGGAAGTCGGCTGCCGCGGCTCAAAGACAGCGGCATACGGCATCATGCCTGACATTGGCATTGCGCTTGACGTTACAGGAACGGGAGATACACAAGGCGCGTCCCCCATGGAAGTCAAACTCGGCGGCGGCGCCGCAATAAAAATCAAGGACTCAAGCGTCATCTGCGACCGTACATTAGTCGAAAAAATGGTCAGCGTAGCCAAGACGGAACGCATCAGATACCAGCTTGAAATTCTCGCTGCAGGCGGTACCGATACCTCTTCTATGCAGCAAACAGGCGCAGGCTGCCTAGCAGGCTGCATCTCCATTCCCACACGTTATATCCATTCCACAGTTGAAACCGTCGATATGTCCGATGTTGCAGAATGCGTTAAGCTGACAGCAGCGCTGGCCAATACACAGTTCTAAGTTTTTGAGGGAATACGATACTTTAGGGGGTACTTTTGAAAAAGTACCCCCTAAGAACCTTGTAAAACTTTTTAGGGTCGCATGCCGATTATTTCTTTTGTACCCAGCCAATAATCTGACCGGATAGAATTACAGTCGGCAGGGAGTATATGATGCGTTTGAAGGGAATGTAGAGGAGGGATAGACTGAGTACGATGAGGTCGCTTGCAAGGTAAATCCATTGGATGCGCAGACCTGTCAGTTTGGATAGGCTCATCGCGAGAGCGTCGTCGCCTCCCGGAGCGCCGCCTTCTCTGACGCACAACCCGACGCCTACTCCTACGAATACTGCGCCGATGAGCGCGGCAGCAAGCGGCATTTCGGCAATCTGCGGATATATCGGCTCAAACTGTTCGAACACAGCGTAAAAGGAGGAAAAACCGACACACGCGACCGCAGAGTACAGCACAAATTCACGCCCGAGCGTGCGCCATCCGAGCGCGTAACATGCGACGTTCATGATAAATCCCGATATCGACGGAGAAATTCCGAATAGCTTGTCAAGCAGCAGCGTCAGCCCGAGGACTCCGCCTTCCGTCACGCCGGACAGCGAATGAATGTTGTATAACCCAAATGTCAATATCGCGCATCCGACCAATATCACGATGCATGACTTAAGCTTCAAAATCGATATCGTTTTCCAAAATTTCTTTAGCATAACAAAAATAAGGATATCATAAGCTTAGACAGCCTACCATATCCATTCGCCCAACATAAAGTTTTTGAAAGGAGCGCGGGGAAAACTTTTTTCAAAAAGTTTTCCCCGTGAAACTTTACTCTATCAGCCCTTCAGCAGCTTTTCTGCAGCCGCCAGTTTGATACAGGAACATAGAATCTCAATTGCCTGCTTGAGCTCGTTGTCCTCTGGAAACGTCGGCGCAATTCTGAGGTTGCTGTTGTGCGGGTCGCGACCATAGGGATAGGTTGAACCGGCAGTCGTCAGTGTGACGCCGACCGAACGTGCAAGCTGGTAGACGCGGCGTGCGCATCCGTCCGGTACGTACAGGCTGATGAAGTATCCGCCGCGGGGCTCAGACCAGTGCGCAATATCAAGTCCACCCAGCTCATTTTGGAACATGTGCTCCACAAGCTCGAATTTCGGACGCAGGATGGCGGCGTGATTTCTCATGTGTGCGCGAATTCCGTCCGCGTTTTTGAAGAATTTTACGTGGCGCATCTGGTTAATTTTGTCGTAACCGATGGTCTGGGTTGCAATGATGGGCTTAATCTGCTCAAGATTTTTCTCGGATGCCGCCATAATGGCAAGTCCGGAACCCGGGAAAGTAATTTTTGAAGTGGACGCGAAGTAGAAGATATTGTCTTCAGTGCCGTATTCCTTCGCACGCTCGAAAATGTTGGCGAGCGGAACCATCTCGTCGTACAACTCGTGTACCGCATACGCATTATCCCAGAAGATACGGAAGTCGGGTGCGGCGGGTTTCATTGCAGCGAACAGGTCTACAACCTCGTCGGAATATGTAATTCCTTCGGGATTTGAGAACTTCGGCACGCACCAGATACCTTTCACTGACGGGTCGGAGCAGGCGATGTCGTATACCTCGTCCATGTCGGGACCGTCCTTTGTCATCTTAACGGGAATCATCTCAATGCCGAGGGTGCGGCAGATGGTAAAGTGGCGATCATATCCCGGGGAAGGGCAGATGAATTTGATTCGACCCTGTCTGCACCACGGTTCGTGTCCGCCCGCAACGCCGAACAGCATCGCGCGTACCATGGTGTCGTACATTACGTTGAGGGAAGAGTTGCCGAGAACAAGAATCTGTTCGGTTGGAATATCAAGCAGGTCACTGAAAAGCTTTTTCGTCTCCGGCAGACCATCGAGAATCCCGTAGTTGCGGCAGTCGAGCCCGCTCGCACTGAAGCAATCGCCGCGGTTGTTGATGATATTCAGCATACCGGAGGACAGGTCGAGCTGAGCCTGATTGGGCTTGCCGCGGGTAAGGTCGAGGGTGAGGTCCATTTCGGACCATTTGTCGAGTTTTGACTGCTCTTTGGCAAAGACTTCGCGGAGTTCGTCCGCTGTCATCTGAGAAAAAGCTTTTTTATTCATTATCGTGTACCTCTATATATAAAATTTTGCTTTTGACAAAAGAAAGGATTTTAAGACTTCGTTGTGCACCATTTAGGTGACATTTGTAGCCGGAGCATAAATTTTTTCTCTTTTTTAAGGCTGCGTTATTTATTTGCAATAAATTTTGCATAATGGAACATTTGCTTATTCATAAATTGCCGATTTACGTGACAAAAGTCTGCAATAAATGAAAGCGTGCTGTTTTTAACTTGCATAAAGGATTATGATACTCTTATATTATATGATATTTTATTCCAAAAAACAATACCTATCATGAAAATTTCAAAATAGTTATCATATTATTTTCATATTATTTTTATCACGATGTATAATAAAAGAAAAGTGCAGGCGCGCACGATTCTGACAGGAAAAACGGAGGTTTATTTTATGGCGCAGCGTGACACAAATCCGTACAAATATTCGGATTCCAACAAACGATACATGACTTACGATTGGTATATGAAATCCCGCTTCGGCGGCAAGACGGCGAAGGTATCTCTGGACATTGGCTGTACTTGTCCGAATCTCGATGGTTTCCGCGGACGAGGCGGCTGCATATACTGCAAATCGGGAAGCCGCAGCGCGATCGGGGAGACGATGGAGGAACAGTACGTCCGCGGGGTGGAGATCGCCTGTCGGAAGTGGACCCCAATCGGATTTATCCCGTATCTCCAGTCCAATACAAATACATACGGTGATCCGTCAATCCTGCGGGGCTTCTACGACCGTGCGGCGGCGCTGGACGGTGCGGTTATGCTCGACATCGCGACCCGCGCAGACTGCCTGTCTGACGAGATTCTCAGCGTACTGTCAGACACGGCGCGAAAAATCCCGCTGATGGTGGAGCTCGGCTTACAGACTACGAAGAACGAGACCGCGGAGCGAATCAACCGCTGCCATACCTATTCAGAATTTGCGGAGGGATATGGCAGACTGCGCCGCACGGCGGATGCCATAAACGAGGAGTTCGGAGGGCAGTTCAAACGATTCACAATCGGCGTACACCTCATAAACGGTCTCCCGGGAGAGGACGCGGACGACATGCGCCAGTCCGCGGTTGACTTAGCGAAACTTGCTCCGGATATGGTGAAAATACACCTCGCGCATGTGCTGTCGGGGACAAAGCTGGCGGAGCAGTATCAGGCGGGTGCATACGAACCAATGAGCAGAGAAGCATATGTGGCGGTCACATGCGACCAGCTTGAGCTGCTTCCGGAGGAGACCATCATCGGCAGAGTAACCGGTGACGGCATGGCTGACGACCTTCTTGCTCCCTTGTGGAGCCGCCGGAAAACGGAGGTAGCAAACGAAATCGACAAAGAGCTTTATCGCCGTGGAACTTGGCAAGGGTGCAAAAACGGCATATGTTGATAATTTTGTGAATATTGCACAAAATATTTCGCAAATATTGAACAAAATTCTTCTTGCAAATACAACATATATCTGATATAATTATAGCCGATCTGATATATTATGTAACATAAGTTATGCATTACTAGAATCAATCTACGAAAAGGAGGTGTGACAATGAGATATATATGCTTAATCTGCGGCTACGTTTATGACGAAAAAGAGGGTGACCCCGACAACGGTATTGAACCCGGCACTCTTTGGGAAGACCTCCCAGATGATTTCGAGTGCCCTGACTGCGGCGTTTCAAAGGAGAACTTTGAAAAGGACCCGGACTGCGAGGAAGATGAATAAATCCTGCGTCAAGCAAAAAACCGTACGGCTTTTCAATCGAAAGCATGTCCGGTTTTATTTTTTAGACCCTGCTGCCAAAGCCAACATTCCTGTCATGACAATCAGTACCACAATGAGTATTGCGATATCGAAAGTAGGTGGTGATACCATAGTTCCTCCCTGTGAGTGGGGTTGGATATCGTTTTAAGCGACTCCTTCCGCTTCTTGTTGGCCCCATTGTAACATAATTCTTGCATTCTGTCAATACTTTTGTGATTTTTAATTCATAAAATTTCATTATATAATTCACGAATTATTTATTATAGTTATTTTTGTCGATTTTTGTCTCTTAAATAAAAACGATGGGGGAGCTTTTACTAAGGTTCCCCCATCGTTTTTTCTCACTTACCTTTCAAATCGCACAACAGATACCACGCCATCTGTTTCTCCGGTATAATAGACTGAGATAACATCGCCCTCGTCCACAAAGAGGATGTCTTCCGTGAACGCCATGCGGTATACTTTACCTCCTGATTTGATGTAGACCGTTGTTTCCCCGCCTTGTGTGATATAGATAACCTCGTCTACGGTGATTTTTTCTTCTGTCAGAAGGTCGTTTGATATTGCGCCGCTTGATTGTGACAACGCTGACTTGTACTTTTGGAATACCTCTTCCTGCGTGTCACTTGTCACAACAATGTTGTAGTTGCGCACGTTGACCATGGAGTACATCTTCACAATGCCGGACGCATCCTTCAGCACCATGATGTATGTCGCTTCGCCGGCAACGTTAACAAGCGACGGGAACGACGCCTTGTATCCGTATTGCTGTACCGAACCTTCGGCCGCAGACATCGCACTGTATTCCTCTGCGCCGGGCACGCTGTAGTACTGATACGTACCTGTACGGGAGTTGGCGAGGATAAAACCAATGTTCGCTTCATCGTTTGAAGTCGAAGTCACGCCTGTGAAAATATATACGTCATTGCCAATGATTTTATAGCCGAAATCATCAGTCGTGACAACACAGTCCGTTTGAGAGAACGCAGAGTTGATATAACCGCCGCGCAGCATCCCGTACCAGTCGTACTTCTGGCAAATAAGGTTGCCGGCATACACAATGTCGATCCACTCCGGAGAATCGGCAGGCGCGTACCTTGCCGTTTCGCCCGTACATGCGTCAAGCGTCACAACGGATTCTACATCAAACGCACCGAACAGTCCCGCGTTAGGCTTCATCACTGCCGCAATCCAGTAGGGATGTCCATCGTCATCCACTTCGAAGTAAACTGAGCCGAAAATTGCACCCGGATACGCAAAGCGGAGCGCACGCATGAGGTCCTTGGAAAAATAAGCGGACGGCGAATACTTAATGTAATCGCCAGACAAACGCACAAACTCTGCGTCAAACCGCACCGGGTCAACCTTTACATATCCCGGAATACCGGACCTGCTGTTTGTTATCCATTTGAAGAAGGACGCATATTCCAGCGGCGCCACCTTGTACGGCGCGGTACTGCCATCACCCTCCCTCATCGCTATCTGCGTGTAAGTATTTGCCACATTGTATTGTGACACGAGGTCGGACAGCGTGCCGAGCGTGCGCGCACCGATGATTCTCGCGGAAGCGGAATCCATGAGCGCGATGTCGGAAACGTATTCCGTTTCAGCAATATCTGTGGAAAAGTCACCCGATTCAACTGTAATCAGCGAGCTGTAGGTTTTCGCCCGAAATATTTCAGAAGAGACAATTGAGCCGATGACCAAAAACACCACAACCAGCAGCGTAATAACAACTTGTACCTTAATAAACTTTCGCGACTTTCCCGCACTCATGCCTGACTTAAAATCAATCGCACCGGAAGGGAAGCGCATCATGTTGGAGAACATGGTCCCTGCCAGAAGATTCACAATAAAGTACGACACAAACACGACGGCATCCACAAAAAGGAAGAACGTCCAAAACGCACCGGAGTAAATGGAAAGAGGCGGGAGTGTAACATAATAAACGATACCTAGAAAAATGAGTACGGCGAGGAGGTACACAACAATCCCACCGATATGAGACTTTTTCTTCATTTGCATTTACCTGCCTTTCAAAAAAACATCCATGTTAATGTACATCCTCATTTTACCACAGTACAAGGAAATTATCAACAAATCTATAAAATTTTAATCAGTATTTAATGAAGCTTAATCCTTTTGCGGCATACCACAGATGAAAAGTTTTAGGGGGATTTTTTCAAAAATCCCCCTAACTGTTTTCCAAAGACTCAGCCAATTCCCAGCTTGTCCTTCAAATATTTTCCCGTGTAAGACCTTTCGCACATCGCAACTTCCTCAGGAGTACCGGTTGCGATGACGGCGCCGCCGCCGTCGCCGCCCTCGGGCCCCATGTCGATGATGTAGTCGGCAGATTTGATTACATCGAGGTTGTGTTCGATTACAACGACCGTGTTGCCTGCATCGACAAGCTGCTGGAGTATCGCGATGAGCTTCTCCGCATCCGCGCTGTGCAGTCCTGTTGTCGGCTCGTCGAGAACGTATATCGTTCGCCCTGTCGCTTTTCGAGATAACTCAGTCGCCAGCTTGACGCGCTGTGCTTCACCACCCGACAGAGTCGTCGAAGATTGCCCGATTTTCACGTACCCCAGTCCAACATCACACAGACACTGGAGCCGGCTTGCGATTTTGGGGATGTCTTTGAAAAATTCGACCCCTTCGTCTGCTGTCATGTCCAGCACGTCTGCGATACTTTTTTCCTTATACTTTACTTCAAGCGTCTCGCGGTTGTATCGCTTGCCGTGGCATACGTCGCAGGTCACGTATACATCCGAGAGAAAGTGCATCTCAATTTTCTTTACACCGTCTCCTTCACAGGCCTCGCATCGTCCACCCTTGATGTTGAACGAGAACCGCCCGCTTGTGTATCCGCGCATTTTTGCCCCCTGCGTCTTTGCATACAGTGTACGGATGTCATTGAATAATCCCGTGTACGTTGCCGGATTCGAGCGCGGCGTGCGTCCTATCGGGGATTGGTCAATCGCAATGATTTTGTCAAGGTTTTCGATTCCGCGGATTTCGTCATGTGCGCCCGGATATGTCACTGCGCGCATCAGCTTCCGTGCCAGCGTTCGGTATAAAATCGCATTTACAAGGGATGACTTGCCCGAGCCCGATACCCCCGTCACACATACGAAGCACCCGAGCGGGATGTCTACCGTCACATTTTTGAGGTTGTTTTCCCGCGCTCCGACAATTGTCAGTTTGTTTCCGTTTCCTGCGCGGCGCACCTCCGGTACTTTTATTTTCCGACGACCGGATAAAAAGTCTCCCGTTATCGATTGGGTACATGCCGCAACTTCCGCTGGGGTGCCGCACGCAACGACTTCTCCACCGTGAATACCCGCCGCCGGTCCAATGTCGACGATGTAGTCCGCCTCCTGCATGGTCTCCTCGTCGTGCTCTACGACAATGACGGAGTTTCCAAGGTCACGCAGATTCTTCAGCGTGGCAATCAGTTTTCCATTGTCCCTTTGATGCAGGCCGATTGACGGCTCGTCCAGAATGTACAAAACCCCTGCGAGAGAAGAGCCAATCTGCGTTGCAAGACGGATTCTTTGCGCCTCGCCGCCCGATAAAGTCGCGGATTTGCGGGAAAGCGTGAGGTAATCAAGCCCTACGCTTACCAGAAATCCCAGTCTGCTTTTGAGCTCCTTGATGATTTCTTTGGCAATCTGCATTTCCGTATCCGTAAACTGGAGAGATTTCGTAAATTCGAGGGAATCCGCAACTGACATGACGCAGAATTCGTGAATGTTTTTTCCACCGACTGTCACCGCGAGCGCGTCTTTTTTGAGCTTTGCACCACCGCAGTCGGGGCAGACAGTGTCCGTCAGAAACTGTTCGTAGTATTCGGGGTCCCATGCGTTCGGGTCACTGCGTGTCCCTATCATGCGCAGAATACCGTCAAAGTGGGTCGTCTGCGTCTGTCCGCGGTCTCCGAAGTAGCGGGTGACTGTCAGCTGTTCGGGCAGACCGTACAGCAGGACGTCATATGCGGCCTTTGGAAAATCTTGAATCGGCATGTCGAGGTTCGCGCCGTACTTCTCAATAGCCGCGGCAACCAACGGACCGTTCCAGCTGTCCTCCGTGAGCGACTTGAAGCCGTTGACGACGATTGCGCCGTTTCGCAGGGTCAGCGATTTGTCAAGAATAATTTTCTCCGGGTCCACCGCGCGGAGCACTCCCAGACCGGTGCAGGTCGGACACGCGCCAAACGGGTTGTTGAATGAAAACATACGAGGCTCAAGCTCGCCAAAGCTAACGCCGTGCTCGGGACACGCGTAGTTGGTGGAAAATTCGGTTTCAACAGGCTTCGCGCTCGACTCGCGCCCGGGAACTATCGCACAAATCAGACTCCCATCGGATTCGCGCAGCGCACATTCGACGGAATCGGACAGGCGGCCGCGGATGCCGTCCTTCATAACCAGGCGGTCGATGACGAGTTCGATGGTGTGGCGGAGATTCTTGTCGAGCGTGATTTCCTCAGACAGGTCGTAAATGATTCCATCTACACGCGCGCGGACATAACCATTTTTCTTCGCGTCGGCGAATACTTTTTCGTGCCGCCCCTTCTTGCCTCGTACAACAGGGGAGAGAATCATGAAGCGCTCTCCTTCTGGAAGCTCCATGATTTTGTCGATAATCACGTCAGTGGAGGTCTGGCGGATTTCGCGGCCGCATACCGGACAGTGTGGGATACCGACACGCGCGTACAGGAGACGAAGATAGTCGTAAATTTCGGTCACGGTTCCGACCGTGGAGCGCGGGTTTTTCGAGGTGGTTTTCTGGTCGATGGAAATCGCGGGGGAAAGCCCCTCGATGGAGTCGACGTCGGGCTTGTCAAGCTGCCCGATAAACATGCGCGCATACGAGGAGAGAGACTCGACAAAACGGCGGTGCCCCTCCGCATAGATGGTGTCAAACGCAAGGGAGGATTTGCCCGAGCCGGACAGTCCGGTGAAAACGACCAGCTTATCACGCGGCACGTCGACATTGATATTTTTGAGATTGTTCATCCGCGCCCCGCGGACGGATATATAGTTTGGCATAAAGAAAGTACCTCGTTGTTCTTTCCAGATTAAAGTTTTTTGAGAGGGAAAACGCCCCGCAGCGTCAGCCCGTGACAGCGCGGTCAACGATTTCGTCAGCGCGGAGCTTGTCTTCGCGGTAAGCTTTTCGAAGTAGCTCTGACGGGATGTATTCGTCGTATTTCTCGAAAACGGGAGCCTCACTGGGACTTATCAGAGAATCAAGGTCGATGCCGTCTCGCGCGATTTTCTCCATAATTTCCCGCATCATGTCGTCGCCGCGTCCGCCTTCGAGCTTAAATGTCATGTAATAGCATCCTTCAAACTCCATTCCCGTCAGCTTGTACTTGCCGGCGTTGCGGACGAGATACCGCCTGAGTGTGCGGAAGCTGCGCGTACCGAGCCACGGAAACAGGACCCACGTGTATCCGCCAAGAGGCAGGATGCAGTTTGTCGTGACGCCGGTATTTCGCGCGACCGCACGCGCGACCCGCAGCCTATTCAATGCGCCTTGGCGCAGGTATGGATATTCCGTATCCTCGCGCAGCACCTGCAGCATCCTCTCAAGAATGCGCGTGTGTATCTCACCGACGTCGCCCGGCCAGCTGATTTCCATTTTGCCTTCCACATGCTTCACATAAATGAGGTGTCTGGGAATGTCAAGCTCCTCCACTTCCCACACACGTCCGGCGAGTGCAAACCGGTCTCCCACCGGAGGCGGCGTCGTGATGACCCCGATTTCGTCCGATTCGCACCGGACTGTGTAGTCCTCGGAGTCTTTGAATACCGCATAGAATTTGAAGGAATTCGTCAGCTTTTCGCCGCGCAGACCTACAATAAGCTCCCGCTCGTCGGTCATTTCAAGCCAGTCGTTGTTTATCATCGAAAGCAGCAGCGTTTTGTAGTCCTGCTCCTCAATGTGTGCAAATGGCGGAAGGGATAAGATCCGTCCGGCAAGCTCCTTCGCGGTTATCGCACCGTTCGACGCTACAACAGACAGGGTTTGCTGGAACAGCAGGCTGTACGGACAATTCCGTATTGCCGGCGGCTCAATGAAGCGCTCCTCTATATAAAGCTGCACAATGGCAATCGCCTGCAGAAGATTCCACGGAATGAGCTGAGGCAGCGGCGTGTTCGGCAGCGCGTTGTCTTCCCGGAAGACCATCATCATCTCAGGTGGGTCTCCCCGTCTGCCGCTTCTCCCAAGCCGCTGTAAAAAGGACGATACCGTGTTCGGCGACCCTTGCTGAATGACACGTTCCAGCCTGCCGATGTCAATTCCAAGCTCCAGCGTCACTGTAGCGCACGCAACTGCTTTTGTCTCGTCGTTTTTCATCTTCATCTCCGCTTCTTCGCGGATGCTTGCCGATAAAAATCCGTGATGTATCAGGAAAACATCCGGCTCGTGCCGGTATGCTGCGATTTCACGCATGGTCGCACAGATATATTCCGTTTCCTCACGGGAGTTTGAGAAAATGATTGCCTTTTTATTTTTTGTGGATTCATAAATATATTCATATCCCGGATCCATGGAAATCTCTTCTTTTCGCTGATTCCCCTCAGGAGTAGGCAGGTCCGCAACATCCGGACCATTGATGTAGAAATGTTCCATGCCGAGCCGCCAGAGGATTTTCACGGGGGGGATATCGGGTATAACTGTATCGCGGCCGCTCCCCGCACCAAGCCACGCCGCTGCTTTTTCCATATCGCCGAGCGTGGCGGATAGTCCGATACGCCTTGGAGATGCTCCGATCTTTCCCCTTAGTCGTGCGAGCTGACAGATGATCTGATTTCCCCGATCGCATCCGGTCAGCGTGTGGATTTCATCAATGACCACATACCGCAAATCGCCGAACAGCCGTATTAAATCGGACGAACGGGTCATCAGCATACATTCAAGAGATTCCGGCGTGATTTGCAGAATCCCGCGCGGATTTTTGAGAGCTTTCGTTTTGTGTGACTGCGCCACGTCGCCATGCCAATGATAGACGGGAATTCCGGTTTCGTCACACAATTCGGAAATACGTTCGAACTGGTCGTTGATAAGAGACTTCAGCGGCGCAATGTAGATGGCTCCAATCGACTGCGGCATATCTTCATAGAATTCTGAAAGAATCGGGAAGAACGCTGCCTCTGTCTTTCCGGACGCCGTTTGAGAGGGAAGCAGGATATTGTTTTCACTGTCGAAAATAATTTCCGCTGCCGAGACTTGTATCGGAGAAAGTGCGTCCCACCCATGACTATATATAAATTCCCGTATAAACGGTGAATAACGGTCAAATACGTTCATTTTTTTCTCTTTCTTATTCTCTATCATACTTCTTTATTTTACACCCAAACATTCGCCTAATGTTTAATAAATTGTAAATAACACACGTTTTTTGGAGAAAAAGCGGGGGGACACTTTTTTGGAAAAAAGTGCCCCGAGTCCTCTTTTGTTGAAAGGTTTTTGCGGAGGGGTGCGTCGAACTTACGTCAATGAAGAATACAGTCTTACAGCGCAGCCGGCAAATCCGACGGGGATAGGTTTGCCGTATTTGTTTGCCATGCTTCCGGTGATGGTCACGGTGACGGTGTTTTCGCCTAGAACAGTGAGGTCGGTTATGTCAAGCGCATATGGCATAAAGAGGATTCGGCCTGCCGGTTTGCCGTTGACTGATACATCCGCGATGTCGTGAAGTTCGGTGAAGGTGAGATTCACCTTGGTGACGGCCTCACGGCGGATAAATGTCATGTGACCTTCGTCAAGGGAGACTACTTCCGCTAAGTGCGGTTCATCTGGAACTTTGTCGGCCAAAGTCACGAGAGCATCGGGATTGATACCGATGATTTTTGCACTGTGCGGTGGAATTACGATATTGTATGCGAATCCGTTGTCGCACATTTGGGCGGAGAGAGGCGTGGTTTTTCCAGTGAATGGGTCGAAATTTGCTGCCGCGCCGTTTTCGCTTGTGACAAGTCTGCCCGTGATTTCGTTCCTGCCTTCATTTATCATCAGAAAGAACGGGCAGCCGCTCTTTGTGAGATGGACAAAACGCAGTGCATCCGCTGTTTTTCCTTCAAAGTAGGACTTGCGATGCACGTGTTTCTGGACAAATCCGATAAAATCAGAGCCCCGGAACATCTTTCCGCCTTCGATGACGAAACGTCCGATTTTTTCAACGATAGCGGCATCAAGCGGAAGCCTTCCGTCGACAAGGAGAATATCGTAGCTGTACCGGTCTATGCGGATTTTCCCGTCGTGAATGTGGGCGCGGTCCATAAAATCGTCTATTGTGAGGTAGTTGAAAGTATATCCCTTTTGATACAGCGGCGCGACCGGCTTCACAGGCATGTATTCCGCGCTGCAAAGCACAGCGGCGTGGGGATTGTTATAGCACGTGGCGTTCAGCCACGACATGCGCTTGATGTACATTGCGATTTTACGGTAATCCTGCCACCAAATGTTATTGGGACCCACATCCGGCGGCCGCTCATTCGACTGCAACGGTGTGCGAAGGGAGTAGTAAAACGCGTGTGGGATTATCATATTGCACCCTCTCGCGAACAGGAAATTGAGATACCACATCATTTCGTCCGCGGTGAAATTCCACGGATTTCCTTTCTCCCCACAGACGCCGAAACACTCGTTCGAGTTGCGCTGCGCACCCATGTGCCTTGCTGCGTCCGACGCACATTTTCCCATTACAGAATCAGGGGAGGTCAGTTCCGTCCCTTCTTCTACCATGCGCCACACCAAATCTTGTCCCGGCACGTCAAACCGTCTGACCGTTTCGCAGTCACCGCTTTCTGCCGGATGTCCCATCAGGGCGATACCGTGCTTTGCACACCAGCTGGATAATGTCTTGTAGTAAGCGTTGTCCAACCGATGGCGAAGCGCTTTTTGATATATGCGGGTGGCGTTTCGGACAAGTTTTTTGTCTTTCGCAGGAAACAGCAGACTGGCAAGGTGGGAAAAATCCCCGCCGTACTCGAAAAAGTCCTCGAGCATCCCGTAGCTCCAGCTGATTTTACCGGACATGTTCGCGCACCTGCCCGTTACGGATGGCTCGTCTGTGAAAAAGCCAATAACAGTCTTGCCAAAGAAGCGGGATAACCGATTGTAATACAAATCGTGAGTATGTCTGGTAAACGCCTCCACTGCGGATGGATTCAAGATATCGGCCGCTGCAGGTGCATTGGGCTGGCCGTCATCCTCATCGGGCAGGATGCCGCGGATGGTTCCGCCAGTATACCCGAGAACAAAATCATAGGAAACATAGGTGTTATCATTCTTCGGCGCGTCAAGACGTACGTCGGTCAGCAAACCGTCTTCCAACTTCAGCCATGCGCGATATAAAATTTCATCCTCCGGTGCGGTCTCACCGGTTTTGACTGCGGTCAACGCCCGTGCAGCATAGCGCGCATCTTCGGCAGCTACTTTTCCATGGGCGGAACCGGACGGATACATTGCCTCATCATACAGAACGACCATCATTCGTCGCCGCTCCGCAACCTCAAGACACGCCTCCACCATTTCAAAATATTCATCGGACAAATATTCCGTTTCCATCCCCATGCGCGGATGAATCACAAAGCCGTCGACGCCTTTTTTATGAAAGTCGTCAATCTGCCGTACAAGTTCCTCACGGTCAAGCTTATCGTTCCAGAACCAAAACGGAATCGGCGAAAACGTGTTTCCGGGATTTTTCCACATCTCGCATAAAATATCGTACATGAGTATATCCTCTCGTTCTTTTAGTCGTAAATAAATGGGAAACGCTTCTTGAAAAAGGTTCCTTCAAATCTTTTATCATAATTATATATAATTATATATCACACGGCACGGTATTGCAAGCATCGGTATAAAATTTCAAAAAAACAAAATAAACAGGTACCTTATGGGTTGACAATCCTTACTTTATATGATATAATATCCCCAGAAAAAAAGTCAGGTACCTGATTAATTTAATGGAGAAACTATAATGAAAACACTTGATGAAGAAATTCTCCGGATGTTAGGAATGCTCAACGCCTTGTCACGGCGCGGACCCAATCCACCGCCACCGCCGCCACCGCCGCATGAAGACGGAGACCATCCGCCGTTCGGAGATAGACCACAGCCAAGAGGTCAAGGACGCGGCAGATTGATGGGTTTTTTAAACGACCACGGGGAAATGAGCCAATCCCAGATTGCCGCACACCTCAACATTCGTCCGCAGTCCTTATCGGAGCTTCTTACAAAAATGGAAAACGATGGCCTAATTGTGCGCCGTCAGTCAGATGAGGACCGCCGTCAAACTCTCGTTTTCCTCACCGATATGGGTCGGTCCCGAGTGGAAGAATTCCGTGAGGAGCACCGCCGCCGCGCAGCAGAATTTCTGGAACCGCTGACGGAGGAAGAAAAAAACAGCCTTGCCCAAATCCTGCGCAAATTGATCGAGGCAAAAAAGACATAGAGGAATCATGATTTGCCCTAATTTATTATTTCATCCAGTATAAATTTAAAAAAGGGATTGGGGAAAGCTTTTTTCCAAAACCTCATTCCCGTCAATTAGGAGGTATATGTTATGGGACCTGGGGGACCTGGCGGTCAGTTTATGGGCCGTCGTGAAAAGATGATAGAGCAGCTCAAGGAGCCAAAGCCGAAATCCATAAAGGAAGTGCCTGACTATCTCTATCGCCTTGTCACAAAATTTTTCTATCGACTATTTTACATTTTCCGCCTTGTGTGGGAGACCAGACCGTGGATTCTCTTTTTCATGATTTTCATGGCCATTTTCAATGGTGTTACTCCCGTTATCAGCGCAAAAATCTCCGCAGAGCTTCTTAACGCGCTCGCATCCGCTTTCGTCGCCGCGACTACAGGCGCGGAGAGTGGATTCGACCGTGTTATGAGCCTACTTATCCTGCGGTTTGCCTATAACTTCATTACCGGATTGGTGGACCGCGTCAGCAATATCCTTAACAACATCGCAAGCGAGCTTGTGGTCAACCACGTCAACTTGAAAATTATGAGCAAAGCGCGCGAAATCGACCTCGCCAGCTTCGACCTTCCCGAATTTTATGAGAAATTCGAGAATGCCAAGCGGGAAGCCGGCAACCGCCCGATTAATATCCTGAACGCAAACTTCACCATTATCAGTACTTTGATCAGCATGTTCTCGTTCATCATAGTACTCATCGGCGTCAGCCCGTTCGCACCGCTTATCATCATCGCAATGAGTATCCCGACGGCTGTCATCAACTTCAGCTACCGCAAAAAGAATTTCCGGTACATACGCTTCCATTCCAAGGAACGCCGTCAAATGAGCTACTACTCTGACCTTATGACCAACAAGGATATGGTCAAAGAAATCCGTCTGTTCAACCTCTCCGAACTCTTTATCGGACGGTATCGGGAAACTTTCGCAAAGTACTTCAAGGGCTTGAAAAAGCTGTTCGTCGATGAAGGTATCCTTCACATCTGTACGACCGTTATCACAACGGCAATCAACTGTGCGCTGTTCTTGTTTATCGCCAAAGGTGTATGCGAAGGACGGTATGAAGTTGGTGATTACTCGTTCTATACCGGTGCGCTCAGTTCCATTTCAAACGGTATCGGCACACTGATATCGACTACCGCGTCAATTTACGAAGGAACTTTGTTCATTGATAACCTCATTTCCTTCATGAACGAAAAAACGACCATCGTCCCTCTCCTCGCAGAGCCCCGCAAAATCACACACCATACAGGGCATACCATCGTTTTCGATGACGTGTCGTTCATCTATCCCGGAACCGAGCGCCGCGTCATCAATCATGTAAGCTTCACCCTTGAACCTGGCGATACATGCGTGCTTGTCGGTCTGAACGGCGCGGGCAAAACCACACTTATCAAGCTTCTCACGCGTCTCTACGACCCAACAGAAGGACGAATCCTGCTCGATGGCCACGACATCAAGGAATATGCGGTTGAGGACCTGTACTCTATGTTCGGCATCATCTTCCAGGACTTCGGCAAATATGCGGTAAGCGTCAAAGAAAACATCAAGTTCGGGCAGCTTGAACGGGAGGCGACCGATGAGGATATCGTCGTCGCCGCCGAACAGTCGTCTGCGGATAAGTTTATCAACGACTTACCAGATAAGTATGATACGCCGCTGATGCGTTACTTCGAGGAAAACGGTATTGAGCTGTCCATCGGTCAGTGGCAGAAGCTGTCGATTGCACGCGCATTCTACAGCGACTCCGACGTTATTATCCTTGACGAGCCGACAGCCAGCCTTGACGCCATCGCAGAGCAGGAAATTTACAATCAATTTGACCGCCTGCGCAAGGATAAGACCTGTATTTTCGTATCTCACAGACTCTCCAGCGCGACAGTAGCGAACAAAATCATCGTGCTCGAACACGGCGAAGTCGTTGAAATCGGCAATCACTCTGAACTGATGAAGAAGCACGGCGTATACTATGAACTGTTCTCCACGCAGGCAAAGAGATACATCACCCCGATTGACGGCATGTCCGCGGAAGATTTCATGAATACAGGCGAGCCAGCCATGAAACTCGCGGATTCGGCCGCAAGAGAATCTACAGGGGAACATTTCAACGGTTCACACACATTTGACGGTAGGCCACCGTTTGAAGGTAGACCATCGTTCGACGGTAAGCCGCCATTTGATAAACAGCCTCCTTTCAACGGACGTCCTCCCTTCAACGGCAAATCTCCGCGGAATGGGGAAAGACCGCCGGAAGGACCGCAGCAAGAGGAACGTCCTCGTGAAAAGGGGCCGGAATACGCAGGTCCGGAGCATGCGGAAGATAAAAGATGATAATAAAAAGGTGTATATATCCTTTTTCCATGTTTATTCCTGTACTGCGTTTCGTGAAAGACTTAATTATGGTGGGTGAACAAACGAACGCCTTTGGGTGAGGTACGTAAAACGTATGGCATAAATTATTTACAACTCACCGAAAATATGGTATAATGCCGTCAGATAAGAAAACGGGGGAGTTGGTGCATGGGTGCATGAAAATATGTAGATACAAAATCGGCTGCAGCGGAGGCAAAGCTCCGGTCGGACTGAAAATCGTAGTTGCGGCAGACCTGCATTCCCGCAACGGAAAGAAAGCGCTATGCCAGATTGCAGAGTTGGAACCAGACATGATTTGCGCTCCAGGCGATATCATGCTCAAAACCGATCTTTATTCCGTACGCGAGCCCTTTAATGAGAAGGGTATGACCTTTCTCAAAGAATGCCGCAAAATCGCGCCGGTATACTATTCGCCCGGCAACCACGAGCGCGGCATGACGGAGGAAAACCGCAAGATTCTCGCCGACTGCGGCATCACCTTCCTCGATGACGAATACGTCAGATACCATTCCATTAAAATCGGCGGCCTGTCGTCAGGATACAAAGAAAATGTCCCAAAGCAAAAGCATACGCCGGCCCCCGACGTTTCGTTTATCCATCGTTTTGCCTCTCTTGATGGATTTAAGCTGCTGCTGTGCCATCATCCGGAGTATTGGCGAAAATACCTCAGCGAAACCACAATTGACCTGACCCTCTCCGGTCACGCGCATGGTGGACAGTGGCAGATACCGTTTGTTCATCAGGGGATTTTCGCACCTGGACAGGGGCTTTTTCCAAAGTATACCGGCGGCGTACATGAAAACGAGTCTAACTCGTGCACGCTTGTAATAAGCCGCGGTATGGCAAACACGTTGTGTATACCGAGATTTTTCAATCCGCGCGAGATTGTGTTTCTTGAGCTGGCACTGAAATGACAAGTATTGCTATATATTATACCCATATCGAATCCATATCCCGTGAGCTGTCCCATCAGCTTCGAATTCGTGTCGCGTCAGACTACACCGGCGAATCCCCCGACGTATTTACGGATGGATTCGGTCTCCACGGCAAACCGTACTTCAAATCACATCCCGACGTGCATTTTTCGGTATCCCACAGCGACGGCGTCTGGATATGTGCGTTTGCGGACAGTGAAATCGGCTGTGATGTGCAGGAATACCGCACAGACGACACCCCGTCTCGCCTTGACAAAATAGCAAGACGTTGGTTTTCCGCTGCGGAGTACCGCTATTTTACGGGTCAGGGCAGCGGGGCAGATGAATTTTGCCGGATATGGTCGCGCAAAGAGGCATACGTAAAATACACCGGAAATGGAATCGGCGATGGTTTTCGACAATTCTCCTCTCTTGAGACCATTGGCAAATGCAGAATTTACGATTTTGTCCTGCCGTCAGCGGAAAGCTACGCGGCTGCCTTGGCGGGAGAATTTGATGCAGAACCTCAAAAAAATTTGATTAAATTTTAATACAAATACCACCCAGGAGGAAACACATGATTACCGACTATCGAAATGTAAAGCTGCGGGGCGGCTTCTGGAAAGCGAAGGAGGACCTTAACCGCAACGTCACCATTCATGCAGTGTACGACCGTTTTAAGGAATCGGGGCGTATCGACGCGTTCAAATGTGAATGGAAGCCCGGCGACCCGAACCAGCCGCATATTTTCTGGGATTCCGATGTAGCAAAATGGATAGAGGGCGCCGCGTATATCCTGAAACAGGAAGAAAATGCCGACCTTCAGGAAAAAATCGAAGCCATCATCGATGAAATCGAGAAAAATCAAGGGGAAGATGGATATTTCAACATCTTCTATACCGTTGTCCAGCCGGATAAGCGCTTCACCAGCCGCGATTGTCACGAGCTGTACTGCGCCGGTCACCTCATGGAAGCCGCGTGCGCGTACTACGAGGCGACAGGCCGCGACCGCTTCCTCAAGCTGATGGAAAAATACGCGGATTACATCGCGAAGGTATTCATGGTTGAGGACTCCGCAAGCTTTGTCACGCCGGGGCACGAGGAAATCGAGCTGGCGCTGTACCGCATGTACCGCACGACAGGGGAGGAGCGCTTCTTGAAACTATGCGCGTTTTTCCTCAACAGCCGCGGTGAGCGGAATGAAAAAGATGGGCCCATTTTCGGCAACGTAAAATATGCGCAGAACCACCTTCCGGTGCGCAAGCAGTTTGAGGCGTTTGGTCATTCGGTGCGCGCGACGTACCTTTACTCCGGTATGGCCGACCTTGCAAAGGAGACGAACGATGAGGAACTGGCGAAGGCGTGCTATGCCTTGTTCGATGACATCACGACCAAGAAAATGTACGTCACAGGAGGCATTGGCTCGACGCACCTTGGCGAGGCCTTCACCATCCCGTACGACCTGCCCAACGACCACGCATACACGGAAACCTGCGCGTCGATTGGTATGATATTCTTCGCGAACCGCATGTTCAAGCTGGACGCGGCGCGTACCGGAAGACCGTCGTCGAAATACGCGGACATTGTCGAGCTTGAGCTGTACAACGGTGCGCTGTCCGGGCTTTCTCTCGACGGTGAGTCATTCTTCTACGAAAATCCGCTTGAGATAAACCTTTCCGACCGCAAAAAGATAACCGCTACAAACGACCGAGAGCATTTCCCAATAACACAGCGCGTCCGGATTTTCGGCTGCTCCTGCTGCCCTCCGAACCTGAGCCGTCTGTTGTCGTCTCTCGGCACCTATTTCTACGGCTATGACGAAAAGACCGGCGCGGTTTACATCAACCAGTTCGGCGACAGCGAATTTGAGTATGCCGGCGCGCACGTTTCGCAAAAAACGGGCTACCCGAATGACGGTCATATTGCGATTGTTACGGATGTTCCGGTATACGTGCGTGTCCCGGGATGGTGCCGCAGATTCATGGCGACAAAGAAATACGAAATGGTAAACGGTTACGCGAAATTCGAAGCGGGCGAAATCGACGTCGAGTTCAACATGACGCAGGTGATGCTCACTTCCTCTGTAAACGTACATAAAAATCTCGGCAAAGCCGCAGTCAGACGAGGTCCCGTGATATACTGTGCGGAAGCGGTCGATAACGACGGCGACGTCCACACCCTGTACCTCGACCGCCGTACTCTGAACGACGGCGTAGCAGTCCTGAACGAAAAATATGGATGCCCGACCATCACCCTCTCCGGCTTCCGCCGCATCGACCCACCGGACCGCGACGTTACCCCATTGTACGCTCCCCTCGACAACATCATCGGCGAAACCTTCCGTCCTGCCCAAATCAGCATGATACCCTACTATGCCTTTGCCAACCGCGGAGAGACAAACATGCTGGTGTTCTTAAATTATAGATGATAACCCCCTCAAAACTTTTTAAACGATAAAATTAGATATGGTGCGGCTGAAAGGCAGTGTTTGCGAATACTGTTCTGTCAGCCGCACCATATTTTATCCCCAGTCTAAAAGTTTTTAAAGGGGTTTTATGGGGGACTTTTTTCAAAAAGTTCCCCATAACGTTATCCCAACTAAATTATTGCTGCACTTCCTCTTCTTCCTCTTCGGGAGATTCTATTTTTTCGCGTTTTACGGTCATCTTGGCAATTCGATGTTCCTTGATTTCTGTAACGTGGATGTGCAGGTTTTCTATTTCGATGTCGAATTCTGTGCCGTCCTCTGGGACGACGCCGTAGTTTGCAAAGACGTAGCCGCCCATTGTGTCGTATTTTTCAGTCGGCAGTTCTATGTCAAGCTCCTCCGCAACATCGTTGAGCGGCGCCACACCGCGGATTGTCCATGTGTCTTCTTCGCCATTGAGCTTTACGATATCCGGTTCTTCCAGCTCACTTTCGTCGTTGTCGGTCAGGTCGCCGACAAGCTGTTCGAGCAGGTCATTAATTGTCACGATACCGCGCAATCCGCCGTATTCGTCGAGTACTACTGCGAAGTGGTTCTTGCTGTTCTTCATCTGCTTGAATAAGACGTCTGCGTGAATTCCTTCGGGTACGAAGTACGCCGGGCGGACCGCTTCCTTCAGTATCTGTTCGCGTGACGCGTCGCGCAGTCGGAAGTAATCCTTAATAACGAGTACGCCAACTACGTTGTCGATGGAGTCATCACAAACGGGGTACATGGAGTGCCGTGTTTCGTGGATGGTATTTTCCCACGTTTTATCGTCATCCTCAAGCCACAGAACGGATACGTCTGTACGGTGTGTTGCAAATTCTCCGACGGTCAGGTCGTCGAACTCAAACACGTTTTGGATAAGCTCCTGTTCCTGCTCGTCGATAACGCCCTTCTGACTGCCTTCGTCAACCATCAGACGGATTTCTTCCTCGCTGACCTCCTCATCGTTTTCATTGGGGTCGATACCGAAAAGTCTGAGAACAAGGTTGGTCGACACGGACAGAAGCCATACAATAGGAGTGAATATTTTGGATACACCGTAAAGCATGGGTGCCATGCCAAGCGCCATCTGCTCGCTTTTTCTCATCGCGATACGCTTCGGTACAAGCTCACCGAGAACGAGCGTAAAATACGAGAGAATCAAGGTAACGACAATGATTGCGATAGATTGAAGCGTCTCGCGCTTCACCGTTACGCCAAGGGAAATCACAACGTCCACAAGGCGGGTGGCGAAATTATCGGACGCGAACGCACTTCCGAGAAAACCGGAGAGTGTAATGGCAATCTGAATTGTGGAGAGGAATTTTGCCGGCTGTTCGATTAGCTTGCGCAGCTTTTTCGCGTTGCGGTTGCCGGATTCCTCTAATTTTGTAATCTTTGCTTCATTGACAGATATCACCGCGATTTCCGCACACGCGAACACGGCGTTCAGAAAAATAAGTATAAACTGGAGAAGAAGCTGTCCCCAAATTGAGCCCATTCTATTTAATCCTCCGAATTATGTTTGGCAAAAAGTGACTGGCATGTAGAAAAACTTATTAACAAAGCTCTTCTGCGCCTGTCTCACATTTACGTAAATTACAATCTGACGATGGATTAAATATCAGGTCAGAAATCGGCGAAAATGCAAAAAGGCATACCTGTACCCTACAAAAGAGCGCAGCAATGCCTTGGAATAGCATGAATCGCAGATATCATATTTCGTTGTAGTGCAGTAGCATCGGTTATCGTCCGTACTGTCGCCGCTGTCCATGATGGCATGTTCCTCCATTTTCAATCTAATTGCGGTCATTATATCACATGTTCGGACTTTTGTCAAGAGAAAAAAAGACTTTCGCCGCAAGAGAGCCGCTTTACGCAAAAAATCTCTGTATCTCAAAAAAATCTCTGTATCTCATAGAGATGCAGCGGACAAACTTCAGTGCAACCGGGACCTGTCGCTCTCCGTCAATCCCATTGCATTTTGCCGGTAGATCAGGGGGCTCACACCAACGAATTTGCGGAAATTCCGATAAAAATAGCTGGTATTGTGAAAGCCTGCCGCAACTGCGATTTCTGATATCGGCATGTCCGTTTTTTCCAAATACATTCGCGCTATGCTGACGCGTTTTCGCAGGATATATTCTATTGGACGTATCCCAGTGCTCTGCTTGAACAGGCGGCATAAGTACTGCTCCGACAAGCCCCCCGCTGCTTCGCAAAGTTGGTTGAGCATAATGTCGTGGGTGTAGTTTTGGTCAATATATGCGAGGATGCTCTCCATTATGCGGTTTCCGGAAACCGTATATTCCGGCATCTGCTTCAGATGACCGTTCAAACGGATGAGCATATTGTACAGCATTGCGGAAGCGCGGTAACTGCCGTATTTTCCGCCGCAGGATACGCATTCGTACAATTCATGCAGAGTCTCCTTATATCCATTGGCGCCGCCGCTTTTGATGACACAGTGGTCTCGGTTGAGAAATAAGGTATTGGCACAGGCAGGCACGCCGAAGTCGAATGTCAGCCAACTGATGACCCAGTTGCTGCGCGGTTGATAATGGCACTCGACTCCCTCGCGCAGGTACAACACATACTCCGAAGTGAGGTCATATGTCTTATCGCCTATCGTGACCGTTCCACTCCCGCCAGAGGTAAATATCAACTGAAAGTTCTTTGCGTCTTGGTGAGCTATGGACTCTTGCGGATAGTCGATGCCGATTCCGCAGACATACATCGGAAGCTGTTCTTCCTTTTTTATGTCCGGATAGGAAACAAGAAGCGTCCGCCGTCCCTCCCTTTGATAACATTGTGATATGATGCAAATATAAATTCATTTATATTTTCAAAATTATTTTAAATAAAGAATGAGAATACATATATGGATATATGTTAAATTTCTGTTAAAACCACCTTTTTTATTCCGAAAATGACACATTTCGGGCAGAATATTGCAGTATGTGCGAAATTCTGTATCTTTTTTATCTTTAAGCCAATTTTGCGAAATTTAGTTATAGATACTAACTATATGCAATATTTTCCAAAAAAAAGAATGATATATTCTTTATTACATGTTTCCAACCCTGTACAAAAAGAAATCCTGCTGCTGTGAAATAATATACAGAACTTATTGACATAGTATTGAAAACATGCTATAATTATTTATTACGAACTAATGTTTGCCCGATGGGAAAATCGTATTTGCATCTGTCAGCAAGACATGATTACGAGGTATTGCAATGGAAAAAAATAAGAAAAAAGGCGAGCAGCTTGCGAATCTCAAGGATACAATCAGGCAAAGCGTAGAGCAATCCATAAGAAACAAATTTCGAGGTGAACCTCAAATAAAACCACATGAGAAGCAGGACGGCCTTACAGTGTCGTTCGAAGTCAACGCGCCGTCCCCACGCAGACAAGTGGCGCATGAGACAAACCGTCCGACGCCAGACAATGGTGACAGCTTCTGGAATCTTGGAAAGCCAAAGCCTCGCGTATACAAAAAGCCGGACTTTGCCGGGGCACCGGTGGAGATGACCGATGTTGCAGATACGGTTGAGGTGGAGTACGACGTTCCCGCACCAGAGAAAATCGCCGGACGCGCACAGCCGTCAGGAGAAATCGTGAAAAAAGATATTTATGCCAAGCTAAAATACCGACCAGCAGACAATACCGACCCTTTCGACGATATTTTTGGGGACATATCGGCTGAGACAGAAAGAAAAGCGCCTTCAGAGAAGAAAATGTCGACGGCAACCAGCGACGGCAGGCAGACAGTCGTCCACGACGTGCCGCGGTATCAGACCGGATCGTACAAACGGCAAGGAGGCTTTCATCCACAGAAGAAGGACAAGCAAAAGGCAGAAGCCTCTGGTAATCCACAAAAGCGGCGCGTGGTGGATGAAGTCCTCGCAACGTATAAGCCGGAAGGTTTGCTGATTCGCGAGATTGAGGTGAAAAGCTGGTCGTCAGATATAGATTTTTACGAACGCTTCATGGAAAACGCGGTAAGCAGTCACAGAGCGCAATCGTCTGTACCGTATATGTCGGACTATCCGAAGGTCAAGTATTTCTCTTATGTGCCGCAATACTCGCACATGAGCCGGACACAGCTTGATTTTTATCGCTGGGTACGCGAAAACATTCGTCACGAACGATATCCGGACTGCGATTCGTCGTACATTCAACTGTATATATATGAAATTTTGAATCTGTCGGATTTGATTCCACCGGAATACGGCGCCGCGCAGCTTGCCGGAATGTGGCTGGCGTATCGTAAAGCAGAGCCGCGGTTAGACGGGTATCTCTGTGAATGGCTTCCGGACTATTGCATGATTCACGCGTGTCCGATGCCGGAGATGGTCAAGACCATCCTTCCGGAAATCGTACCGAAGGCGCAATTCAAGGAATTCTTCCTTGACGTCAATCCGGCGTCGGCTGCGGATGCAGACTACCTGATGCTGGCGAAAACGTTGCTTGAAACTTCATCTGATTACGACTACCGCCGCAGCCGTTACTACCATGATAACCGTGACGCGTATGAAAAACACATACACCACGCGATAGCGGACGTCGTAAAGGGGCTGCTTGCGGCGAAGCTCGGTATCTTTTCGCTGGAGAAAACCTATAAAATGGCGCGCGACAGCTATTGCGGCGCGATTGTATCAGTTGATGCAAAAAGGCGGATGAACATCGAGTTTTGCTCTTTCACACGTTCTGCTGACACCAGGGCGACCGTGACTGCCCTCGTGAAATATGCGGAAAATAAGCTGCGTGCGTCGCTTGGAATCAAGGCAAAGCTGGGCGTCGACAAACTGACTGAGGACGAAACCGCGATAATTGACGCGTACTTTGCGCCGATGCTGCCGGTCAAGCAGGTGAAGTCAAAGGAAGACCAGTATATGCCAGACGATTATTTGAAGAACTACGAATCGGAGGATTCCGGCTTTGACTTTGGCACAGCAGCGGAAATCGAGCGGCAGTCGTGGCGGAACACGACCTTGCTTACGGGGGGAGAATTCGACTCCGAGCAAGGGGAACCCTACAGACAGTATGAAAACTCTACACCTGTTGAATCCACCGCAGTGTCGGCTGAACAAGAGCAACATTTGGATGCCGCACTGCAGATGGAGAAAGCCGAGCCCATGTCCGATAGCGAACCGATGGAAGAAATTGAAGGCGAAATATCATCGGACCTTCTGGGTGAGATGTTAGAGGTTGCAGTGGATGAACCTGCTGTGCAGGCCAAAAGCGACGAAGAGGATGAATTCATCCGCAACGCGCTCTTACAGGCCCTGTCCGGAAGATTTCATGAGTATTGCAGGGAGAACGGAATTTACGACGGCGTACTTGCCGACCGAATCAATACCATGTTTCTCGATATCATCGGGGACGTGGTACTGGAGGAATCGGGCAGCAGCTACACGATAATTGAAGATTACAGGGAGGATATTGAACAATGGACGGACAGCAGGTAAGCAAAACAGGCGCAACCGCAAAGGTGCCCAGACGAATCCTTGGCACGCTGCTCTCGTCGCTGTCGGCGGGTGTTGTGCCGCGTGCGGGCGCACCGTACATTGCGATTGGCAGAAATGATGAAATTGAGTCGCTTGTGACCTCGCTCGACCGGGTTTCAGATGGGGAAGGCGCGACGAAATTCATCATCGGCAGATACGGGTCGGGCAAGAGCTTTTTAATACAGCTTTCCCGCGGGTATGCGCTCGACCGGGGATTCATCACCGCGGACGCTGACCTGTCCCCTGAGCGGAAGCTGTCTGGTTCCGGCGGCTGCGGACTTGCGACGTACCGTGAACTGATGAAGAACATTGCATGCAAGTCGTCACCGGACGGCGGGGCACTTCCTGTGATTCTTGGAAAATGGTTTACGAATATTGGAGAGGGACTTGTAGATGAGGGCATGTCCGCCGGAAGTGAGGAGTACAACGCGGAGTTTGGGCGGCGAATCATGAAGAACCTGCGGGAGCTTGAATCAGATGTAGGCGGATTTGATTTCGCAACGGTACTGCGGGAATACTATAACGCATGGCAGAACGACGACGATATGAAGCAGTCGGCGTGTCTGAAGTGGCTGCGCGGGGAGTATACCACGCGTACGGAAGCGAGACAGGCGGTTGGAATAAAATCGCTTTCGATAATCAACGACGATAACTGGTATGATTATTTGAAGCTGCTGACGGCGTTTGCGCGCCTGGCAGGATACAGCGGGCTTTGCATTTTTATTGACGAGTGCGTGAACTTATATAAGATACCGAACAGGATTTCACGTGAGAACAACTATGAGAAGATTCTCGCCATGTTCAACGATACTATGCAAGGTCGTGCGCCGGGCCTGATGATAGTGTTCGGCGGAACGCCGCAGTTCTTGGAGGACAGCCGACGCGGGCTGTTCAGCTACGAGGCGCTTCGCAGCCGTTTAGCGGACGGACGGTTTGGGGGCGGCGAACTGAAGAGCCTCATGCAGCCGGTCATCCGTCTTCGCAGGCTGTCAGACAGCGAACTGTACGCCTTGGTTATCCGTCTTGCGGCGCTGCACGGAGAATATCACAAGTGGAATGTACGCATTACTGAAGAAGACATGCGCACTTTTCTGATGTCGTCGCTTGAACGCACAGGGGCGGACACTATGATAACCCCGCGTGAAATTATTCGCGACTTTGTCACTCTCCTCGACCTTCTCTACACCAACTCAGATAAGTCATTCGCGGACGTTGTCGGTACCGTCCAGCGCTCCACTGTCTCTTCGACTATCGACGAGGCATCCCCAACCACAGAGGACAGTACCCGCGCGAAGGTCACTCTTGATGATATTGAGTTTTGAGAAGGTCTGCCCCTCTAAACCTAAAAAAATTATTGGGTACGACAAAGTTCAGAAATCCTCGAATTGAGAAACTCCTCCGCGAATTCACGTATATTTTTGCGTGAACTCGCGAAGGAGTTTTACGTTTTATTCACATATCACCTTTATCATCTCACCCATGCTGTGTGCGATGTACGTTGCACCGGCAGACGCAAGCTCGGACTGGCTGCCAAAGCCCCAGAGAATGCCGAGAGAGGAAAGGTGGTTTTCAGCGGCCCCTTCGATGTCGTGATGGCGGTCGCCGACCATGATAACGGAGGTGGAACGGGTGCTTTGGGGGATAGACAAGGTGTTGAGGGCGTATCGGATTACGTCTCCTTTTTGGGTGCGGGTATTGTCGAGAGATGCACCGCAGACCGCTTCAAAGTATTCAGACAGACCAAAATGGTCGATGATTTGGATGGCGAATTTTTCAGGCTTTGAGGTGGCAACTGCCATTGTAACACCTCGCTTTTTGATTTGTGCAAGCGTGTCTGCGATTCCGTCGTACGGAACGTTTTCAAACAGGCCTTTTTCGGAAAAGTATTCTCGATAGAAAATGAGCGCAGTGTTGGCTTCCGCCTCGGTCATACCGGTGAATTCCATAAAAGACGAAATGAGCGGCGGACCGATAAAACAGTAGAGGGATTCACGAGGCGGAATGTTGCGCCCCATTTTAGAGAGCGCGTACATAATGGAGTTCGTGATACCGAGGGACGGGTCAGTGAGGGTTCCGTCAAGGTCGAACAGAGCGTATTGGTACATAAAAATCTCCTTATGATAGCAGCATTTGTATGCCGTACAGGATTATGAGGTGCACGGGATAGAATATATAGAAGAAATATTTCATCCGGTATTTGCCCGGCTGGCCGTTGTAGGCCGCGAGAATCGGGACTGTGAGCAGGGACCAGAACTGGATGAAAAAACTGCTGCCCGTCATATCGATGCACAGGGCGAGAAGGGCTGCTGTGAACATGACAAGTTTTCGCGGACGGTCGTCGAATAGGAAAGTGAATACCGGGAGCATCACGCCGAAGAAGCCATAGTCGACCTGCACTTTCATACATAGGAACAGTACCCCGATAACGGATGCAGCGCATACAGCTGCGGATATTGTTTTGTCGGCGTCATTGTTCAGCGGCTTGTCTTTGCCCATGAATTTACAAATTCGGCGGTTCAGGTCGCTCACTTCACCGCGCGACGCTGTTTTGGCGCAGTCGGCGAAGTACATAATGATGAGCGACATGGAAAAAACGATAAGGATACCAAGATAGAGAGTGCGGTCAGCGATGGTATAGACGATTTGGCAAAGGAGACCGAGGAGAAAGATGCGCAGGAAGTATTTTGCGCGGTTTCTTGTATAGCGGAATCCTTCTGCAATGCAGTAGGCATACAGCGGGAAGGCGATCCGCCCGATGATGCGGAGAAATCTCCATTGTGGGAACAGCAGCAGGCCCATATGGTCGATGAGCATTGTTACTGCAGCGATAATTTTTATAATGAAGGAAGACATATAACGCTCCGTTTGCGGATTTACCTTATTATACCACAGGATACCGTTCAATTGCAACTATGGAGCAGTATTTTTGCTCGACAGCAGGATTTACTTTATGAAAGGGCCGTCAAATCCCACTATGGAGCCTGCATTCCGAAACGGAAAATGGGAAATTGTAAAATTATATAACGATTAACTCCTGAAAAATAAAGAAAAATTTCCACTTAGATTAAAGTTTTTTAAAAGGGGTGCGGGGAAACTTTTTTTTCAAAAGAAGTTTGTCATCCTTATACAGATTATCTTGATCTTTTGATTAAGAGAGCTGTAAATGAAGTAGTTTTTCAGGTAACGAGAGACTGCAATTTTAAATGCAGATATTGTCTGTTTACAAGAGATAATAATGTCGACCGACACCATGAAAAAGTTAATATGCCATGGGATGTTGCTAAAAAAAGTCTTGATTTCCTATACATGAACTCTGCTGATTCAAAAAATATTTCTATAGCTTTTTATGGTGGAGAACCATTATTAAATTTTGAATTAATAAAAAAAATAGTTGATTATTCTGATAACTTGTTTCAATCTAAAAAATTCATTATTCTACAACCATTAATGGGTCCTTGCTTACAGATGATGTAATCAAATTTTTAATTAAACATAAAATTTCAATTGGGGTAAGTCTTGATGGTCCATGTGATATTCAAAATCAACACAGAAAGTTTTATGAAAATGGTGGAGATACCTTTAATATTGTATATGATAATATACAACGGGTAAGAAAAGAAAGTGCTGCATATTTTAATGAACATGTAACCTTTCAACCAGTACATTTAATTGATGAAGATTTGAATAAAACAAAAGATTTTTTTAGAAATATGGGT
>CAZUPI010000011.1:0-70373 GCA_964621755.1 uncultured Ruminococcus sp.
TTCATAGTTATATGCCTTTATCTATACAGACGCAAAAAACCTCAAAAAGTTCCCTGTCATCTATATTTTTAAAATATATCTTTGTTTCTTTCAACGTCTAAAAACAAGTGAATTAGTTAAATCGACGGAGTTTTTTCCATCAACACAAAAGGTAAAAGGGAGAGATGGATTCCAACCGCAAACTGAAAGATACGATGCTGTTCAATATTCCCTCATAAACGAGTTCGAAAATAGGAGTAATTGCGAAAAAGGCACTTGAATTGCTCGGACGGCTGGTGTGTTGGCTCGGAGAAAACGAAAGCGGCTGTGAAGGAATGATGCGGCTGAAAAAGCAGAAGCGGAAGCGCGTCGCAGATTTGGTGTCTTCCGAATTCACGAGAACGGTGAAGACAGATACTTCACGAGTGAACTGTTTCAGACTCTGATGGCATCTGCATATCGCTATCTGTTATACGAGAAAGGCGTGTTAAGTTCTGAACCGTCTTCGTTCGCGGAAGGATTCGGAAATGTGGAGTATATCGGTGCAGCCGAGTATGATATAAAATAACGTTGCGAGATCGAAGCAGCCGAATCATTGTATGGTCGAATCCGACGTTTTCTTTGCTTCTGTATAGTGGGATTTACATCGTGAAATTGCGGTAATGGAGATTAATATAAATAAGTCCCGTCACAGTCTTTCAAACGACTATGACGGGATTATTCATTTACGGCTCAATCCTCTTGCGATAGAAATCAGGTTGTCCATTTGCTCGTTGTCCAAACCCTTAATCGCATTTGTCAGTTCTTCAGCTTTTGTGGGATTCTTGTTTTCTACATCAAAAAAATCTTTGGGAGTAATATCGAGATAATCACAGATGTAAAAGAATACCGTCATAGACGGAAGATTTACTCCATTCTCAATGTTATTGATGTAACCGGCACTCTGTCCGAGTGACAGACTCATATCCCTTGCTGAAACACCCTTGTTCATGCGAAGTTGTGCAAGTCGCCTTGCAAACACCTCTTTTTCCATTATTTCACCACCTTGTATATAATTATACTATACAAAGCGGCATCTTTTATTCAGTTTCCGTATTAATTTACATTGACGTATCTATTATAATTAGATATAATAGATATGATGTTTGTTTTAACAGTACACAGTAAAACAAAACCACTCAGCCAGCGCAAAACATGACTGAGTGCACTAGAAATATTTTTACTGTTATTCTTTCATAGAGTGAACCACTCTATGAAAGAATCTGTTCTGCCATGTCCCTTCATATTATTTTACACAATTTTTGTGTTATACATAATATATTAGGGTAAATTTTGCTGGTTGATTCGTACTATCGTGTTACTCTCTTGGTGAGGTGAGGAAAATGAAAAATGATTCGTCATAGCAAGGAATTCCCTTATGCATACACACAAGCCAAAAAAAACTTAATATGGAGGAAAACATGAATAGCAAAAAAAGAGTGATGTCATGGATTCTTGCTGTGCTGATGATATTCAGCCTTGTGCCTGTTTCTATATCTGCTGCAGATGATTGTAATCATGAGGATTATGATATAGTTTCAATATTAAAACCAGCAGACTGCGGAAACGGAATTCGTGGTATCAGAAAACTCGAGTGTAATTCATGCGGTTATGTTTGGTACGAACAGTATGATGGACACAACATGGAACAGACTATCATTGATGCAACCTGTACCGAACCCGCAAGGGTTGGCGAAAAGTGCTCTATCTGCGGTGCAGTGGGCGAAACCACTGAGGTAGAAGGAAGCAAACCACTCGGTCACGATATACAGCTTGACACTGCCAACGAAGAATACGTTGCAGCAACCTGTGACGAAGGCGGTCTCGACACTTTCACGTGCAGCCGTTGCGATTACACCGAAACTCAGGAAACCGAAGCACTCGAGCATGCTTGGATAGACATTGAGGCAGTTGATGCAGACTGTGTAAACGCTGCCGGCGTTAAGCAGATCTGTGACAACTGCGGCGAAACTAGGGTAGTTCCCTTTGAAGGGGAGCTTGCAGAAAGCGCAAAGGGACATAATCCCGAAGCAGTAGAATATGTAGCTCCTACTTGTAGCACTACCGGTCTTACCGGTAAAACCATATGCTCTGTCTGCGGTGAAATACTCGACGAAGGTACTGAAGTTCCTGTAGATGAAAATGCTCATGTACCAGTTCTTTCTTCTACACTGAGGGAAGCAACCTGCACTACTACCGGTATTGGCAAGTATACCTGCGAATACTGCGGCGCCAACCTGGGTTACAAGACCATCACGGTAGAGCATGATTGGAGCGATGATCTTGTCAATGATGATGCTACAGCGATCTATAGAATCTGTTTGAATTGTGGTGAGATCCAAATAGTTGAAACATTTGAGGGATATGATCACAAGTACGAAGCTGTTGTAACTGCACCCACTTGCACCGAGGCAGGCTGCACCACCTACACTTGCGCTTGCGGCTACACTTACACTGCTGATGAGGTTGAAGCTCTTGGCCACGATTACACTTATACCGTCGTAAACGGCAAGCTTGTAAAGGTTTGCACTCGTTGCAATAACGCAGCATAAATCATCAAGTCCATTCTGGCGGAGCTCTAAGACTCCGCCAGTCTGGATAATGTTAAAGGATGTATATGAAAAAAATCTTATTTTCAATATTGTTTGCTACTTTATTAACAATGTCTGCTTGCAACAATGATACCGACGACCATTTATCTGAAACAACTAATGCTTCTGGTTCAATTTCAGTATCTCAATCCACTGAAACCATTCCTCTTAACCAAGAGGAAGTTGCCTTGCTTGAAGCAATTGGCAGCGATCTTGTGGTTATTTCTGAAACCAACTATGCAGATGTCGTCACAGAGATGATTTACCACACAGATTCATACAGCGGAAAAGTCATTCAAGTTGAAGGCGTGTTCTCTTCAAATTTGAACGGTGATTCAATTCCATATGTATATAGGACATTATCCAACAATGGTGCTGAAACGATATGTGGATTGCCGCTTGCATATTTGGAGAAAGATTTACCAGATAGTGCATGGGTTCGTGTATCGGGTATTGTCCACGCTAAAGTTTTCTGACCATCTTCTGACAGAGATTCAATTGCAATAACTTCAAGGACAGTACCCGTTGCTCCGTTAACTTCTCCGTTATTGACAGGTCCCGTTCATAATCACTAAGGAGGATATTGATGAAATTAAATAAAATAATCAGTATCATCATGGTAGTGGTGCTCTTGCTGCCAGCTATACCGGTATATGCAGCTACGTAAGAGGACATTATGGGTATCGTCTTCAGTTGGGGCGATAACGATTCCGAATTTGTTACTCCCTTTGAGGAAGGCAAAACACTTTCCTACTTCACCAACAAAATGCAGAATGTCCCGTCTCAGAATGGTATGAACTTTGTTGGCTGGAAACTGCATGGCACTTCCGATTTGCTGAGTGACAATACCGTAATCACCGCTGCTATGTGTGATTACGAAACACTTGAGATCATCTGGATTGAAGCTGTTTTTGAAGCAATCGTTCCCAAACCGACTCCCTCCGATAAAGAGGACAACATGGATTGGTACTGGATGATGCTCCCGATGCTCCAGAACACCAAATATGATGTCACAGCATCCGCAGGTGAGGGCGGCAGTATCACAAATCCCGGTATTTCCAAGGTAAAGTATGGCAATAACATTACCTACATCATAACTCCCAATAAGGGTTATGATATTGATTCTGTTAAGGTCAATGGAAAAGAAATGGGGCCTATCAGCGAATACACCTTCAAGCATGTCAAAGCAAAGCAGAATATAAGCGTGACCTTCAAGAAGGTAGCAGAACCTGAATGGGCAAACCCGTTCACCGATATAAATAAGTCGAATAAGTACTATTCAGCAATCGAATTTGTCCATGAAAACAATCTGTTCAAAGGCACATCTGAGACAACATTTTCTCCAAATGCTACAATGACTCGTGCGATGTTCGTTACAGTTCTCGGCAGACTGGCTAATGTCGATGCTTCTGCATATACCGAAGTTGCATTTGATGATGTGATTACCGGTCAGTACTATGCTCCCTATGTTGCATGGGCTGTAAAAAACGGAATTGCGCTTGGATACGGCGATGGTACTTTTGGTGTCGATGATGAAGTCACCATCGAACAGGCAATTGTCTTCATTGCAAGATTTGCGAAGCTGTGCAACATTGAAATTGATTTTGCTGACATCGATTTCACCGTTTATGCCGATATAAACGATGTTTCTGAATGGGCATTCATTGAAATGCTGTGGGCACTAGAAAACAGAATCTATGATGTAGGGGAAGTGCTTCTGAACCCGCAAGGAAAAGCAGCAAGATGGCTTGTTGCAGAAATGATCTATAATTTCTGCGGTAATCATGAGATCATCGAATAACTGAATAACAGCTGGGGGATTACCACGCATAATGGTAATCCCCGTTTGTTTGGCACAATCCCGAAATTTGTATAAACTCCAACTGCTGATGTAAAACAGAGCGAAAAAATGTATTTTCGAGAGGTCGGTTTTCCGGCCTTTTGATTACAATAATACCGCAAATCACGCTGTTTGTCAAGTGTATCAACGAAAACCGTCGTTTATCCTGACCCTTGACACGCGAGCGCGATTCCTACTACTCCGCGATTGTTTCCCTGAACAGTTCCTGAATATCCGCCATGCTGCTGATATTGCTTTCCTGAAGCAATTCTCTGATTTTTGCCCGCCGTGCTTCTTCCTCTGGGGCGAGTTCTTCCTTTTTCCCATTGTTAAACCTCCGTCTTTCTTTGCTCTATTTATACACCTCTTCCGAGGTTTACACAATATTTGGGATAGTCTCGCCCCTATAAGGGGCCCGCTTGCAAACGCTCTGAATGGTCTGACGCCCGCACCACTTTCACTGCTTCCGCTAAAGCGGTTTTACTTTTTTGACTATATTGGACAGGCTATCCAGTATTCTTGCTGTGTAATAAGCATGAAACGGCGTTTGCTGCATAGCTATTCTCCTATCGTACATCTGCACTGTGCGGGTGCATTTAAAATTGTTAAAATTTCTTTTGTCTATCCATTTCCATTTTCTTTCAATCGATCAATCGCCATTTTTACATCCAATGTGTGGAGTCCAAGGTAGCCGATCGCCATTGTTTCAGCATTAGCGATGGAGTATATTTCTTTGCTGTTCTCACCTGTATAATAACGCCAATAGCGGTAGGTATAACCCGACCAATACATAATTTCATTATGATAGGTCGTTCCCGCCTTTTTTAGACCGCCTACTTCCTCGTTCAGTTCTTCCAAGATATATTCCTCGCCGGCCCATTGGAGACGGTCATAGGATTCATCCAACGCTGCGGCGGTCTTACTGTTCATAAACTTTTCGATGAAGTCTTTGCAGTCATATCCGTTTTTCAGTGCCAATTCAAACAGTCTGCCCTGGATATCGCAGAGTCCGAATTGTTGGCTGTTCAGCTCACGCATATCATTCACCGGCTTTCAATATTTCATCAAAGAAGCGACCTTCCCGACGGTACTGACGGCATATTTCCTCTGCAAGTGCAATGCCCTTGGAACGGTTATCTTCACTCTCAATTCTTAATGTTTCACGATCTGCGTCGGTTAATGCTTTTTCTTCTACGATCTCTATCTGTTTGCAAGCCTTTTCTGTAAGCGCAACATACTGTTTATCGAGTTTCAGCGCAAAGAGACTATGAATAAGAGCTTCATCAGTAATCTCACCTTTGAGGAAACGGTCGAGTACAACGAACATTCTGTCGTTAGCGATAAACCCAATCAGCATATCACAGCAGTCTGCCATTTCTGCTATGCGATTATAAATTGCCGTCCTTTTTGCGGAATCCATTTTGCCGCGGTTGTAAGCGACTAACAGCGCCCAGTCAATACCAACTTCGACATCTAATATTTTTAATCTGGATAAGTTGACTTTTAAAGTATACAACTTCGCATCAGGATAGTTGCAAATTAAGGTCAATGGCTGCGCCTTATCGGTTCCCATATAAAAGCCTTTTCCAAAGTCGCAATGCTCACGGCTTGTCCACAAAAAATCCTGCTGACCACATAACTGACCACTTACCGTTTCAGAGTACTCGGAATGTATGCAGACAAGAGTGCCGAAGAGCATGGTTTTCGGAGCGGAAAGGGCTGAAACCAGAGATTTGTTCAAGATTTGTAGTATTCTTGAGAAGTCTGATTTGGTTTCAGCTATTTTAATATCTGTATAAATGACTTTAGCGTAGATACTGTTCGCTTTCTCCATCATATTTCTGGCATACATCAACATGCCTTTGCAGGATATACCATTTTACATCTTTGAAGCAGTCTCATGCTGTGAACACATCCTCCCCATTGATTCAGCATCCAATTTCCCTTGTCCCACATCACGTGCAACTCCTTCCCTGTCTTCTATGGTATCAATTACCATAAAAACTCCATCATGCTGTAGATAATCTTAAAGTCATTCTTCAATCACGCTGACTAACTCATCCAAATTTTTCCGTTTTTTCATACGCAGTTTGTCTCCATCTGTCGCATATCCAAGTGTAATCACCAGCCGCACCGCATTGTCAAGACCGCATATCTTCCTTACTTTTTTGTCATCAAACCAGCCAAGAATACAGGTCCCGAGACCCTGTGCTGTGGCTTCAGCGGTAATATATGCCGAAAGAATCCCGATGTCAACGAGCGATAATCGTTCCCCTTGACTTTCGCTCCAAGTCCAGCAGTTACCACATAAGGGTTCTCGGATATGACGATAAAAACGGGAACATCACTTGCAAATTTGTTCATCCCCATACCCTGCACAGCTTTTGCAACTTGCTTTGCCGCATTCCCCTTGCAAATTGTCATGTGATAGGGTTGACCGTTACATGCTGATGGAGACAGCCGTGCCGCGTGTAATACGGCATCGATTTTTGCTGTTCAACAGCTTTTTCCGCATCATAGCTGCGGCAGGATTGGCGGTTCTCAGCAATTTCCATAAAGTTCATATCTGTTTCTCCCTTGCATCAAAAATCTAAATATCGGAATACCATCATTATTCGTTAAGTGTCTTGAATATTTCCGTCCAAACGCTCTCGTCCTGTGCAGTCATACGATTCCAGTCAAAAGAAGCGATAAAGGCAGCTTTCTGTTCCGGCGTTTCCAGCTCTTTCTTTTTCGACTTTTTTGCCAGTGTCGCAAAAAATTCCTCCATATATTTTACAGCATCCTCGGTATAGTTGGGATTGTGTCCCTTATTTGACACAAGCAAAAAGCGGATGTTTTCTTTATCCGCAAGTCCCTCTTTCAAAGCATCGTAATGAACTGCCTTATAGCACCGCTTATCATTATCCGAATAGATAAGCAAAACTTTTGCTGACGTGTTTGAAAGAGATTTCACAGCGTTGTAATCCACAAATTTTGGATTTGCCTGCCGTTCCAGCTCCATGATGGGCTTGCAGAAGCCCTTCATTATACCTCCGAAATAGGAGTTAATCAGCATTTCCACAGACACAAAACCGGAAATCGCAACGACATGGGAAATATCCGGGTAAAGTGCGGAAATATTCAGCGTTGAAAATCCGCCCCAGCTGTGTCCGACCACGGAAATATCGCAGCCATGAAATCTGCTGTCTGATTTGAGTACCGTTATACAGTCGTTCAAATCGCAGAGAGACTGCGCCATTCCGTTCGGCGTCTCTCCGCCCGATTCCATACATCCTGTGTGGTCATACGCAAAGACGGTGAAGCCGTGCCTGCACAGCAGCTCGATTTCTTTCATGTACGCTTTGTGCCCACCGCCAAAACCGTGGTCGAACACAATCATTCTGCCCTGAATGGGACTGTCGTAATGATAGATATACCCCTGCAGGTCATGTCCGGCAGAAGCCTTGAACGAATATGCTTTCTTATGTAAGCCGGGAAAATCATCCGACGAAAAATAGAACACATTTCCAGTATCATCACAGCGGGTATATACCATACCTTTGTACATTTTTATCACTTGTTTCTCAAAAATCATTCTGCTTTCCCCTTTTGTCATCGAGCATAAATCTTCTAAAATTTAATTATATCTCTTTTGGTAGGATATGTCAAGGATTGAACGATAGCATTACTCGTTGCTTACAGCGTATCAATATTATAGAATGATTCGTTCCTGCTTGAACCTTGAAACAAATAAAAATACCGCATATTCACCCATTTTAGGGGATATGCGGTATTTTTTCAGCAGCGGATGGGGGGAATCGAACCCCTAACTCAAGCTTGGGAAGCTGGCGTTTTACCACTAAACTACATCCGCGCACGCATCGTATTGTTTACGATACGTGTATTATAGCATCTTTCTTCGGATTTGTCAAGAATCCCCATGTGATTTTTGCGAAAATTTCCCCCTGCCGCTGTCAGGATGCGAGATATCTTTCCAGCCATGTGACACCGACGTCAAGCGCCTCATAAAGTCCAGTTTTCATTGCCTCTTTTACGACGCGTTCCTTTTTTGGAACATCCGGGTCAGTGCTTACCAGCTGGATATAAACTTTATCCGGCACTTTTCTGCCCTTGAATTCCGTTTCAGACATGATTATCATCTGGAGTATATACTTGTCGGATACATTGCCGTAGCATATTACATTGTCTTCCCGAACAAGAGGTCTGTTTTTATATAGTACAAAGTCACCGTCAACCGTCGAAGTAACATCTTTCTTATCTACAATCCAATCTGCCATCATGATATTCCTTTCTCAATTTATAGTATAGTTCAATTACATTATTATACTATATTTTGAGTTTTATGTCAAGGATTATGTTGTAGCTTTTTAAATATAGAAACATATCAGGCTAACCGCGGAGTCTGCAGAGTTGCCTATTCTACAGCCATTGCGGTTAACCTGAAACGTATAATTTTCTACTTTAGCCCATGGCTCTCAAGTGCGATTTCCCTCTGATTTTCCAAAATCGAGTATCGCACGCGCCAGCGCATTTACATCCGACATCCTGTTCATGTACGAAAATCCCGCGCGAATATGCCCGTTTTCAAAACTGCCAATTGTACGATGGGCAAGAGGTGCACAGTGATAACCAGTCCGGACACATATTCCGTGCGACGCAAGGTATTCACCAGCCTCGGCCGGTGAATGGCCGTCGAGATTAAAGCCTATAACAGAACTATTTGTGTCGCCATATAAAGTGACGCCGGAACTATTCCCTATCATTTCAATCAGTGCGGCTGACAGCGTGCATTCGTGAACGTGAATTTCCTCAAGTCCAACACGATTCACAAAGTTTATCCCCGCCAGCAGTCCTGCAATAGCCGGCAGCGGTATCGTCCCAGCTTCAAGGCGCTCAGGAAGTTCATCCGGCATAGCAACGTCGAGAGAATTGATTCCCGCGCCGCCTTCGATAATAGTATGATAACGTACATCATCCCCGGAAATGAGCAAACCGACTCCCATTGGACCAAACAATCCCTTATGCCCAGGCATACACAGAGATGTGATGTTCATCCGCCGTACATCTATCGGAAGATGCCCAGCACTCTGCGCTGCATCGACAATAAAGTGAATATGGTGCTCCGCGCAAAACTTTCCGATAGCTTCAATCGGCAGGATGCGGGAGCAGATATTCGATTGATGGGTAGCGATAATAATTTTAGTATTTGGACGAAGATGGCTTTCTATATTTTGCAAAACTTCATTTTCTTCACCGGATGCATCGTAGATATCGGATTCTGCGATTCCTGCGTTTGTTAACGCCATCACCGGCCGGTATGCGGCGTTGTGTGCGTAGTTGTCAATGAGGATATGACATCCCGGTTCCGCAAGCCCTTTTATAGCATAATTGAGCGCATGGGTAGCATTTACGGTAAACACAACGTTTTCGGGATTTGCACCGAACATATCAGCAGCAGCGGACCGACAGTCGAAAACAAGCTCCGACGCAGCAGTCGAAAGTTTATGCGAACCACGTCCGGGATTTCCGCCTCTTTTCCGCATCGCTTCTGCTACCGCACGAATAACCGGTTCGGGCTTTGGAAAGGTAGTGGCGGCATTGTCGAGATAAATCATCGGTACCACGTCATCTTCCCCTTCCTATCACATCGCCATATACAATGTTTTTTTTATCAAGCACATTGGTAAGTGTATCGACATCAGCACAATTCAGCCGAATACCTATCGAACAGCCATGGCGTGTCACGGATGGGTCGACCGACACCACTTCCGTCATAATTTTTTCAAAAGCGGCAGCACGTCGAGCCCGTTCCGCCGCAGTTCGTGTTTTCATTGCTATTATACAATCTGGCATATTTTAATCCTTCCTTTGTTATATATGAGATATATTGGCATGAGAGATGCAGATAGGATGCCGCCTATCCACATTCCTCCCTCCCAATATAGTTCTGCCAGTTACAGGATATGCTGCAACACCTGAGAAAGTTCAGCTGCTCAAGTTTGCTCCAAGCAATCGCCTCACTTCATTCATGGAGATTACGATAAAGCCACAAAATTCAAATCGAACAATGTCTTGAAAATTTTTTCAGATACTGCTTGCAAATAAAGAGCGATAGTGATATAATATAAAGGAATATTGAAACGCTGTGACGAAGAGTGTACAGTAAGGTCGCCGCATGCAGAGAGCCGGAATCGGTAGGCTGCAAGTTCCGGCTGCGGTATTGTTGTACTTTCGCTTCGGAGCGGACAGGGTGAAGCGCGGATAGATATCCGCAGGTAGCTCTGTACGGGTCGGACACGTTATCGTTCGTCGAGAGTCGTGTTTTTTTCACGGAATCCGGGTGGTACCGCGGCGTTTTGTCGTCCCAGTTTGCCAGTGCGGCAAGCCGGGATTTTTTTTATTGCCGCCCATTGTCAATCGAAAATTCAGAAAGGAATCAATATAAGTCATGAGAGAAACCCTTGAAAAAATTAAAGCCGAGGCGCTCGAAGCCCTCTCCTCCCCCTCGGCGTCCATTGAGGATTTGAGAATCAAGTATCTCGGTAAAAAAGGCGAGCTCACCGCCGTTCTCCGCGGTATGGGTAAGCTGTCCGCGGAAGAGCGTCCGATAATCGGCCAGCTCGCCAACGATATCCGCGCGGACATCGAAGCAAAAATCGAACAACTCACCGCGGCACGCCGTGAACGCGAAATTCATGAAAAACTCGAGTCGGAAAAACTCGACGTCACCATCCCCGGTGACAAAATTCCTCAGGGACACTTCCACCCGCTGGCACTCGGGCAGCGTCAGTTGGAAGAAATCTTCCTCGGCATGGGTTATTCCATCGTAGAGGGTCCGGAAGTCGAATTTGACTACTACAATTTCCAGGCGCTGAATATTCCAAAGGACCACCCCGCACGCGATACGCAGGATACCTTCTACATCACGGACAACATCCTGCTCCGCTCTCAGACTTCCCCTGTGCAGGCGCGCACCATGGAAAAGCAGCAGCCTCCGATAAAGATTATCTCCCCCGGGCGTGTTTACCGCTCCGACGCGGTTGACGCTACCCACTCTCCGCTCTTCCATCAGGTAGAAGGTTTGGTCGTAGACCGTGGTATTACAATGGGCGACCTCAAGGGAACTCTTGAAATGTTCGCAAAAACCATGTTCGGCGAAGAAACCAAAATTCGTTTCCGTCCGCACCATTTTCCCTTCACCGAACCGTCGGCAGAGGTCGATGTGTCCTGCTTCGTATGCGGCGGCAAGGGATGCCGTCTCTGCAAAGGAGAAGGATGGATTGAAGTCCTCGGCGCCGGCATGGTGCATCCGAACGTTCTCCGCATGTGCGGTATTGACCCCGAGATATACAGCGGATTCGCTTTCGGTTTGGGCGTCGAACGTATTGTCATGCTCAAATACCACATCGACGACATGCGCCTTCTGTACGAAAACGATGTGAGATTCCTGAATCAGTTCTAAAATAATTTTAACAATAAGAGGTAAAGCATATCATGTTTGTTATCGGCATCGCGGGCGGGACTTGCAGCGGCAAAAGCACACTGACCGATAAGCTTGCCGCATATTATGGGGAATCCTGTCGGGTTATCCACATAGATTCCTATTTCAGACAGCCCCCTATTACCACCATCGCTCCCATCACAGGAATCGAATACGTCGAGCACAATCACCCAGACGCACTCTACCTCGACTCGCTGTACCGCGATTTTGAGGAAGCGATTTCGTCTGACGAACACAAAATCGTAATCATCGAAGGACTGTTTGCCCTATATCTCGATAGAATCCGCGAAAAACTCGACCTGAAAATTTTCGTTGACCTCGACAGCGATGAGAGACTTGTACGCAGAATCAAGAGATTCGCTGCACGCGGTCAGACGTTTGAGGAGGTCACCGACCGCTATATCGACACGGTCAGATTCCGCCATAACGAGCTTATCGAACCTACAAGATGGCACGCGGATATGGTCGTAAATGGCATCTTCAAAGAAAAAACAGTATCTATCATCACAACATACGTCGACTCAATGATTCACTGAAAATACGCACGTTCCCTATTCTCTTCCCCCAGTATAAAGTTTTTGAAAGGGGTTTTCTTCATGAAGCCCTCACAAACAAAATCATAGAAAGGTTATATTCACCATGCAGCTTTCAATGAAATGGCTCGCTGACTATACCGACGTCAGCGATATTACAATAAAAGAGTACTGCGACAGAATGACAATGTCCGGAAGCAAGGTCGAGGGATATGAAGAGCTCGGCACCGATATTTCCAACGTTGTCTGCGGCAAAATTCTCGAAATTACCCATCACCCGAACGCAGAGCGTCTCGTTATCTGCAAGGTTGACGTCGGCGCAGATGCCCCAATTCAGGTTATCACTGCGGCTACCAACGTATTTGAGGGCGCAGTTGTTCCTGTGGCCCGCGATGGCGCGCACCTTCCCGGCGGCGTCAAAATCAAAAAAGGCAAACTTCGCGGCGAGGTTTCCGAAGGCATGTTCTGCTCTATCGCTGAGCTTGGTCTGACCCTCCACGACATGCCGGGCGCAATTGAGGATGGAATTCTCATTCTCGGTGACGTTGGACTTGGCGACACGCCAATTGGCGCTGATATGGTAGAAGCGCTCGATCTTCGCGATACAGTCGTGGAATTTGAAATCACATCCAACCGTCCTGACTGCCTCTCCGTCCTCGGTCTTGCCCGCGAATCTGCGGTGACCTTCGGCCGGAAGCTGAATATCCCTACCCCCAAAAAGCCTACTGTGTCTAACGACGAGGAGGATATCTCGAAATATCTCACGGTTAGCATTTCCGATCCTGAACATTGCTACCGCTATTCCTCCCGCGTCGTTAAAAATGTAAAAATCGCGCCCTCTCCGCTGTGGCTTAGAATGAAGCTGCGTGCGTCCGGCGTTCGCCCCATCAATAACATCGTCGACATCACCAACTACGTTATGCTCGAGTATGGTCAGCCGATGCACGCTTTCGACTATAGATGCCTTGACGGTTCTACCATCAACGTCCGCAAAGCGGAAGATGGCGAAAAATTCGTTTCCCTCGACAGCATTTCTCATGAACTCGATTCCACCATGCTCGTGATTGCCGATGGGAAGAAAGCAGTGGCTCTTGCCGGTGTTATGGGCGGCGAAAACAGCGAAATCACCGACGATACCAAAACAGTCGTCTTCGAATCCGCGACATTCCATCCTGGCAATGTCCGCGTGACTGCCAAAAAGCTCGGCATGAGAACCGAATCCTCCGCAAGATTTGAAAAAGGTCTTGACTGCGAAAACACCATGCCCGCTCTCGACCGTGCATGTGAGCTGGTGGAACTGCTCGGCGCGGGTGAAATCGTCAATGGAACCATCGATGTCTACCCCGAAAAGAAGCAAAAAGTCACCCTCCCGTTAAATGCCGACGTCATCAATACCTTCCTTGGCGTATCGCTGACACAGGAATACATGGCTGAAACCCTCCGCAAGCTCGAATTCGAAGTTTCGGATGACCTCTCCACTGTTACAGTTCCCTTCTTCCGTGACGATGTGCGCTGCATGAACGACCTCGCCGAAGAAATCATCCGTATGTACGGCTATAATGAAATTCAGTCTACCCTTTCGAACTCCGCGAGCCCGACGGTCGGTGCCAGAACCGAACGTCAGAGCTTCGACGTCCGCCTGCACGACATGCTCGTCGGCATGGGATTCAATGAAATCGAGACATTCTCGTTCGTCTCCCCGTTCTATTATGATAAGATCCGTCTCGCAGCTGACGACATCCGCCGCAAGTGTGTGGTTATCTCAAACCCGCTCGGCGAGGATACCTCCGTCATGCGCACGACTGCACTTCCCTCTATGCTGAAGGTTCTCGCGGACAACTACAGTGTCAAGAATCGTGACGTTCTGCTGTTCGAAAACGCGAAAGTCTACTTGCCGACTACGGAAGATGAATTGCCGAACGAGCCTTCCCGTCTCACACTCGGCTTTACCTCTACCGACGACAAAGTCGGCTTCTACCGTATGAAAGGCTATATCGAAGCTATTCTGGGCATCGCCGGCGTAGCAAACGTTTCGTATAAATCCTGCACAACAGAACCAACGTTCCACCCGGGCAGATGTGCAGAAATCGTGACCGGAGATGTCACACTCGGCGTTTTCGGCGAAGCGCATCCTGAAACTGCGGAAAATTATGGCATCGGCTGCAAGGTCTACCTTGCTGAACTCGCCCTCGACGCAATTTTCGACGCACGCCGCACCGAAATTGCGTATACACCTGTTCCAAAGCATCCGGCAATCGAGCGTGACTTCTCATTCGTATGCGACGAACCGGTTGAAGCAGCAGCCGTTGCGGCAGTTATCAAATCCGCAAGCGTGCTCGTTGCAAGTGTGGAGCTGTTTGACATTTACCGCGGTCCTCAGATTGGCATTGGCAAGAAGAGCATGTCCTACGCTGTTATGCTCCGTGCAGCCGACCGCACTCTGACAGACGCAGAAGCGGACGAAGCGGTAAGCGCTATTTTGGCATCCCTTGAGAAAGAACTTAACGTCAAGCTGAGATAAAAGTGCTATAATTACAAAAGGATGGCAATATCATGAAAACTTATCCCATGACCATCGCGGGGCTGCATCGCGAACTGCCGATATGTCCCGTGAATGAAAATTTGTCGATTGGCGCGTTTGTCATATTCGGTGACCCAGAGCTAACGACCGCTGCTGCCGATGCTCTTTTGAAGCTCGCGCCGGCGTATGACTACATCATCACTGCTGAAGCGAAGGGAATTCCGCTTGCACACGAAATGGCAAGACTCGCCGGCAACCAGAAGTACTTCATTGCCAGAAAAAAAGCGAAAGCCTACATGAGCGACGTCTTTGAAGTAAAGGTTCAATCAATAACGACAGCAGGAGAGCAAAGTCTCTTTCTTGATAAAGTAGACGCGGAACTGATAAATGATTCCAGAATTCTCATTGTCGACGACGTTGTCTCCACCGGCGCATCTCTCGCCGCAGTGGAAAAGCTCGTTCAGGCGGCAGGCGGCAACATTGTCGGAAGGATGACCATTCTCGCGGAGGGCGACGCCCAGCTGCGTACGGATATCACCTACCTTGAGAAGCTGCCTCTCTTCCATCCGGACGGTACCGTCATGGATGGGACGATTCACTAATCAAATAAGGCACAGATAGGGAGAAACTTTTCCGAAGGTTTCTCCCTCTTCCTCTTTATTTTCGTCCTATGCGGATCGTGTCAGTATCACCATCCGCACAGAACACCCGTCGCTATATAATACAGCAGGTAATATCTTGACAAAAATTATCTTGTGGTATATAATAGGTTGGTACTGAACAAATTTATAATGATTTGGTTTGTATGGAGGTATTACATATGGCAAACACCGAACATGGCGGAATTTCAATTGAACTTGAACACATATTCCCAATAATTAAAAAATGGCTCTATTCCGAAAAGGAAATCTTCCTTCGTGAAATCACTTCGAACGCCTGCGACGCTATCACAAAGCTGCGCCGCCTCATCTCCCTCGGCGAAGCAAAAGATATCGACCTCTCCGATGCGAAAATTAAAGTCGCGCTCAATAAAGACGCCTCTACCATTACTGTTATTGATAACGGCATCGGTATGACCGAAGATGAACTAAAAAAATACATCTGTCAGATAGCGCTGTCCGGCGCACTTGATTTCATCCAGAAGTACGAAGGCGAAAACGCCGATGTACAGCAGAACGGCATCATCGGTCACTTCGGTCTTGGATTCTTTTCCTCCTTCATGGTCAGCGACACCGTCGATATCATCACAAAATCCTACACCGGAGCCCCCTGTGTAAAGTGGTCATGCGGCGAGGACGGAAACTACGAAATCACACCTGACTACGAAGATGAGGACGATCTCGTCGATTCCTTCGGTACCGCCGTCGTAATGCACATCAACGACGAGGGCAAGGAGTTTCTTTCTGAATATAGACTGCGTGAAGTTTTGCAGAAATACTGCGCGTTTATGCCCGTTCCGATTTACTTCGATGATGGCAGCAAGCCGGAAGAAGACGAGCACGAGTGCGATGACCCCAACTGCGAACATGAGCATAAGCACGAGGAACCCAAACCCATCAACGATACCGAACCTTTATGGCTCAAAAATCCCTCTGACTGCACCGATGAGGAATATAAAGATTTCTACCGCAAGGTGTTCTCAGATTGGAAGGAACCGCTGTTCCATATCCACCTCAAAGCAGACTACCCTCTCAACTTTAAGGGCATTCTCTACTTCCCGCGGATTTCCAATGAATACGAAAGCCTCGAGGGACAGGTCAAGCTGTACTACAATCAGGTATTCGTGGCGGACAACATCAAGGAAGTCATTCCTGAGTACTTGCTGATGCTCAAGGGCGTCCTTGACTGCCCCGAGCTCCCGCTGAATGTATCCAGAAGCTATCTCCAAAACAGCGGCTACGTCTCAAAAATTTCTGCGCACATCACCAAAAAAGTAGCGGACAAGCTCGGTCAAATGTTCACAAATGACCGCGCAAACTATGAATCTATCTGGCGTGACCTCAAAACCTTCGTCGAATACGGCTGCATGAAAGATAAGAAGTTCTACGACCGCGTCAGCGCAAACATCTTGTTTGAAAAGTGCGGCGGCGGCTTTGTCACACTCGACGAGTATCTTAAGGATGCAAAGGAAAAGCACGAAAACAAAATTTACTACGCTACCGACGCAACCGCGCAATCGAAGTATATCTCTATGTTCAATGCCGAGGGCATCACAGTTGTTCTGCTCGACCGCGTCATCGACACGCAGTTTATCAACACTGTGGAGCAGAACCGCGAGGGCGTGAAGTTCTGCCGCATTGACGCGGAGGTCGCGGATGTGCTGAAAGCGGATGGAGATAAAACAGAAAATCCGGCTCTTGCAGAGCTGTTCAAGAAAATAGCCGGTGAATCCACTAAAGTCACCTTCGACCGACTCAAGGATGCAGGTACTCCCGCACTCCTCAACATTTCTGAAGATTCACGCCGCATGGAAGACATGATGAAACTGTATAACATGGGTGGCAGTATGCCGACTGAGCAGACGCTGATTGTCAATACCGCGTCCCCGCTCACCGAAAAGCTGACCTCCCTCCTCGACGAAGGACAAAACGAGCTTGCGGAGACGATTGCGCGTCAGATATATATGCTGTCCTCCCTGTCGCAGAGACAGCTGTCCGCAGACGAACTCGTGTCGTTCCTTAATGACAGTTATGGCATCTTAGGTAAGCTGTAATGGCACGCAACGGTGAGAATGAGGTTTTCAGAAAAAATCTAAATTTGATTGAAAGCGCGGCGGCAAATTTGTCGGTCATCCGCGCAGGCGTGTATCACGAAGCGGCTCTGTTCGCGAAAAAACAATATGGCTCCTTGACTCCCGACGAAATCGCTGGAATATATAAGGCGCAACATGGCAATACTCCGATTGTACTGGTGTCTCCTGACTTTGCTCGCTTCTGCGAGGAATTTACCGACACAAGCACCTTCAGCTTTACGGACGTTGAACCGGATAGTGAAGAAAACCCGGTCGCCACTGCGCGAATCGCGTACCTGCAAAACACATTTTCGGACCGCGCGTATCGTATTTTCTCTCGTGTGTTCGAGCGCGTGACGGCTACATACTTTCCCGGCTTTCGCGAGGTCTGCGAGGAGGTATATTACGGCCGCTTCACATATGGAATTCTTCCGGTATCAAGCTCAGCGGACGGTCCGCTCATATCGTTTCACAAACTGCAAGTAAAGTATGATTTAAAAATCGCACTGGAAGCGGATGTAGAAATGAACGACGATTCCGTCATGCGCTTCGCGCTCCTGAAAAAAGGGCTCCACACCCTGCCCGGCTCCGTCCCTGACCTGTTCGACACATGGCGCTACATGGACCTTTCTATCGTCCTCGCAGACAATATGAAGGCGGGCGACTTTCTCTCATCCTGCGAAGCTCTCGGCGCTATAATCCTGAACATCAATTCTGCTCCTCCTGCCCCCAGTGAGTATTACGATGACCGTCCCTCCCTCACCCTTCAACTTGACATCACCGCTGCTAACCTCGAAGCCCTCTATATTTTTCTCGAAGCCACACACACCCGCTACGATGTTTCGGGAATTTATGATATACTACATTAATAAAGACGGGAAAACGCGTTGGAAAACTTTAAAGTTTCTAAGCGGGATTATGAGGACGTTCATGTTCTCAGGCAGCGTTCAGACACCTCCAGCAAAAATAACTTTGAAAGGACATAGATTTTATGGAAGAGTATAAGAAGAGATATCTTGAATGGATTGAATCAGATATTGTAGACGATGGTACGAAGGAAGAACTTCGTGCCATTGCGAATGACGAGGACGAGATTAAGTTCCGGTTTGGCTCTTATATGGAGTTTGGAACAGGAGGACTGCGCTCCAAAATGGGCGCCGGTTGCGCACTGATGAACGTTTATACTGTGGCACAGTCTACAGAAGGCGTAGCACGTGCGATTGAAGCTATCGGCGAGGATGCAAAAAAGCGCGGCGTAATGCTCGGTTATGACAGCCGCAACAATTCTGCACTGTTCGCGAGACGTTGTGCCGAGGTTCTGACCGCGCACGGCATCAAGGTCTACCTGTTCGACGAGCTTCGCCCGACGCCGATGCTGTCCGCTGGCGTTCGTTATTTCGGCTGCATTGCCGGCATCAACATCACCGCTTCGCACAATCCGTCTGTTTACAACGGCTACAAGCTCTATTGGGAAGATGGTGCGCAACCGACCAAGGATATGGCCGACCACGTTTCGTCATTTATCTATTCCACCGATATATTCAAAGGGGTTCCCGCAAGAGATAAGGTCGACGAATCACTGATTACCATGGTCGGCCGCGATTTTGATGAAATTTTTATGAAGAAAGTCATCGGCGAGCAAGTTTATCCGGACGTCATCGGTCGCGCGGCTGAAAAACTCCACGTCGTCTATACTCCTCTCTGCGGCGCGGGCTACCGTATCGTTCCCGAAGTACTCCGCAGAATCGGCGTAAAACACCTTCATACGGTCGATTGCCAGCTGACACCTGATGGAAACTTTCCCGGGCTTGCTAAGCCGAATCCGGAATATCCGGCGGCATTTACAGAGGGCATCAAGGTTGCAACGGAATATGACTCAAACCTGATTATCGCAAACGACCCCGACTGCGACCGCGTCGGTGTAATGGCGCGCGACAAATCCGGCGAATTCCGCTGCATCACCGGAAACCAGATGGGCTCTCTCTTGCTCGACTACATCTTCACCGCACTTGAGGAACAGGGCAAAATGCCTGCGGACGCTTATGCGGTCAAGACTATCGTAACCAGCGAGATGGCGACAAAAATCTGTGAGGCGCACAATGTCGAGCTGTACAACGTGCTGACCGGATTCAAGTTCATTGCTGAAGTCATCGGAGAGCACGAGGAGAAAGGCGAAGGTACCTTCTTACTCGGCTACGAGGAAAGCTACGGCTACATGAAGGGCTCGTACTCCCGCGACAAAGACGGCGTTGTCGCTTCCATGCTCATTTGTGAGATGGCAGCGTTCTACTCGCTCCGCGGCATGACCCTGATTGACGCAATCGAATCTCTGTACGAAAAGTACGGCTTCTACCTGGAAAACTCTGCCGAAATCTATATGGAAGGTCTTGATGGCAAAGAAAAAATCTCCGGACTCATGAACAAGCTCCGCGAGACTGAGCCTGCGTTCATCGCTGGCAGCCGCGTGGTCAACATCCGTGACTATCAGGCGGAAACGTCAAAGAACATCCTTACAGGTGAAGTAACCGGCACTAACCTTCCTAAATCCAACGTCATGTACTACAAAACCGAAAACGGCTGTGTCGTAGTCGCGCGCCCGTCCGGAACAGAACCAAAAATCAAATTCTATATTCTCGCAAACGGCGCATCCGAACAAGAAGCAAAATCCAATACCAAAGCCTGCACCAACTCTCTTGAAGACATGCTCGCTCTTCCGCATGATTCGCTTAAAAAATAAAGTTTTTGGGAATGCGTTCCCCCCTCAAAACTTTTCAATCTGAGGTATGGATATAGAAATATAATTACGGGGAGGAACTTTTTCAAAAGTTCCTCCCCGTCGTATTTTTTGTTATCTTATCTCATTTCCTCATCAGCTTGCTTGAGAGATTCAATGATATGGAGGTGCTGCGGACATACGCTTTCACAGGCGCCGCATCCTACGCACTTTTCTGCGGAATGGCCTTCAGAAATGATTTTCTTATAGCGCCAGTTCCCCTTCAGCTTTTCGCCATAGAGGTTGAGGTCGTTCCATGTAGCAAAGATACGCGGAATATCTACGTCGTTCGGACATGGCATACAGTAACGGCATCCGGTGCAGCCGATTTTCGTTCTGCTCTTGTATGCGTCGCGGACTTTTGCGATGAGTTCTTCTTCTTCTGCGGTCATACAGCCGATTTCGCAGCGGTCAAAGATGGCGAGGTTATCATCACACTGCTCCATAGAGGTAACACCAGAGAGAACAGTCGCAACTTCGGGGTGATTGCAAATCCAACGAAACGCCCATTCTACCGGGGACCGTTTTATCGGGTAGGAGTCGTATATTGCCTGCACATTGTCCGGCGCGTTTGCGAGCTTGCCGCCGAGCAGACCTTCCATGATTACGACCGGAATTCCCTTCTTACCTGCGTATTCAAGACCATGGATGGTTGCCTGATTTTCAATATCCATGAAGTTGAACTGGATCTGACACATATCCCAGTCATACGCGTCGATAATTTCAATGAACGCGTCATAGTTGTCGTGGAACGAGAAGCATGCATATTTGATTTTGCCGGACGCTTTTGCCTTGTCGAGAAATTCGCGGATGCCAAGGTCGCGGACCTTTCTCCAGTTGCCGAGCCCCAGCGAGTGTACCAGATAAAAGTCGATATGGTCGGTTTCAAGGTTCTTGAGCTGCTCGTCGAGAAGTCTGTCCATGTCCTCGCGGGTATTGCACGCCCCTGTTGGGAGCTTGGTCGCTATGTATACCTTTTCGCGGTAGCCGTCGCGGAGCGCATGAGCGAGCGCCATTTCATTCTTCTGTCCTGAGTATACATAGGCGGTGTCGACGTAGTTCACGCCATTGTCGATTGCGTGGCGGATGACGGGAGTAGAAATGGATTCGTCAACGAATTCTTCCCCGTTTTCGTTCTTTTTCATGGGGAATCTCATGCAGCCCACACCAAATGCGGAACATTCGATCCCAAGTTTACCGAACTTTCTGTACTTCATAATATGATTCGCCTTTCTGTAGTATTTTTACGATACCATTTTACCTTCAAAATAATAGCTTGTCAAGACATTTTTAAATTTTAGCGGCAGTTTTTACTTTTTCTCATGCGGCAAACAGATTTTCAAAAAACACGACATCGACACCTGCAGTCATCGCCTCATAGAGATACTCCCCGATAATATACTCCGATTTAGACAGCACGTACACCGTTGTCTCCCCATCGGTTGTATAGAATGTGACTGTAAACAAGGGACCGTAATCTGCTGCTCCCGTCTTTTCACGTATGCACTGGATTCCCTCGAACTGCATCCGAATTATGTCATGTGTCACGCCATCTGTAAACTCTACAGTATTCCCACTCGCGCAGTCCGTCACGCTGATTTTTTCGACATAAGGATACTGCGTCGTAACGTCCATCAGCTCGGGAATATAATCGTCAAGCACATACAGTCCGGGCGTCTTTCTGCACCCGCCAAGGCACATCACAACGCACACGCAAACCAAAATCATGGCAAGGTTTTTTTTCATTCTATTCCCCCACTTTTATTTTTATTCTACAAACATTATACAATACTCTGCTCCTCAATGCAAGATAATTTTTATAAAAAATCGTTTAAATCCATTAAGGTTTATGATATAATTGTAATACATATCTCCTCTCCAAATATACACCCAAAGGACATAATATGAAAAAGTTTCTTATTCTTGACGGAAATAGTATTGTAAACCGTGCGTTTTATGGGATTCGCCCTCTTTCAACGAAGGATGGGATTCCTACAAACGCGGTTTATGGATTTCTGACTATTATCAAAAAACACCTTGATGCGCTTCATCCGGATTATATGGCGTGTGCGTTTGATGTACATCAACCGACATTTCGCCACTTATCATATGACGCATATAAGGGAAACCGAAAAGCAATGCCGGATGAGCTGAAAGTGCAGATGCCGTATGCCAAGCGGGCGGTGGCGGCGCTCGGATTCAAAGTGATTGAGTGTCCCGGTTTTGAGGCAGACGATATTATCGGCACGTCGGCGGCTATGGCAGACAAGGATGGCGGGATTGAAACGTACATTCTGACTGGCGACCGCGATTCTCTTCAGCTCATCGACAAGACGACAACAGTGATTCTCGCAAAGACCAAAGAGGATGTATTTTTCAATGAGGTCAAGTTTGTGGAGGAGTACGGCATCACGCCTGCGCAGTTTATTGATGTAAAGGCGCTCATGGGTGACTCCTCAGACAACATTCCCGGAGTTTCCGGAATTGGTGAGAAAACCGCGTTGAAGCTGATTCAGACCGCCGGAACCCTCGACGCGCTGTATGGCGACAGTGAAAACGGATATTTTCACCAGACCGCCGGAACGGTGAAAAAGCTGGACGCCGGACGCGAGTCTGCGTTTATATCGCGTGAGCTTGCGACCATCCGCCGTGATGCGCCGATTTGTCCTGCAGACGAGCTGTTCTGCGAACGAAAGATGGACAAAGCCGCGCTAAACGAGCTGTTTGGAGAGCTTGAGTTTACCGGAATGGCAAAGAAATTCGGTACGGATGAGGTAGAAAAGCCCGCTGTGGACGCGGTCATAAAAGTCAGTGAAGTTGAAACAATTAGAGACATGCTATTTGAATCTCCTGTGGCGTTTGTGTATGACAGCGGTCTGGTAGCGGTCTGCACGGGAAGTGACGTCCTGCTCTGCCGCGGCGCTTCTGGGGATGAAGTGATATCTTTTGTGCGAGCGCACAAAATCATCTGTCATGATTTCAAGGGACTTCTCCGCTTGCTGCATATTGCGGGGGACGGTGTGGATTGTGTATACGACACCATGCTTGCTGCCTACCTATTGAATTCCGGCAGCGGAAAGTATAGTCTCGCGGCAGTGGCGGAAACGTACCTCAATATCAGCGATGTGAAGCCGGAAGAAGCGGTGTCCGCAGTGTACCGAATTTATGAAGCGACCGCGCCCATGCTGGATGAGGTCGGAATGACTGCGCTGATGCGGGATATAGAAATTCCTCTGTCAGCCGTTCTTGCGTCCATGGAGGAAATTGGATTTAAGATTAATCCCGCCGGCATCAAAAAATACGCAGATGAGCTGCTGCTTGCAGAAAATGCACTTGCGGACGCTATCTGGATGCAAGCGGGGCACCAGTTCAACATCAATTCTCCCAAGCAGCTGGGTGAGGTTTTATTTGAAGAAATCGGTCTTCCATCCGGGAAGAAAACAAAAACCGGGTACTCGACAGACGCGGAGACTCTGGAGGAGCTGCGTCCCTATCATACAATCATTTCGGACATTCTGCTGTACCGTCAGACGGCAAAACTGCGCGGAACCTATGGAGAACCGCTGATTGCATTTGCAGATGAACGCGGACGCATTCACACAAAGTTGAATCAAGTCGGAACTGCGACGGGACGGCTGGCATCAAGCGACCCGAATCTACAAAACATTCCGGTTCGCGCGGACATGGGACGTGAACTGCGGAAGTATTTCATCGCGGAAGATGGGTACGTCCTGGTTGACGCGGACTATTCACAAATTGAGCTCCGCCTCCTCGCGGCTTTATCCGGCGACAAAAACATGAGTGAGGCATTTATCAACGGGTATGACATCCACACCGCGGTCGCGGCACAGGTATTTGGTGTTGAGGAGGACGAAGTCACACCGGAACTGCGCCGTCGTGCGAAAGCGGTAAACTTTGGTATTGTATATGGTATTGGAGAATTCTCGCTCTCGAAGGACCTCGGCATCACCCGACGTCAAGCGAAAGAATACATTGACAACTATCTCCAGACGTATTACGGTGTAGACGCATACCTAAAGGAGACAATTGAGGCAGCGAAACGCGACGGGTTTACGACTACCCTGTTTGGACGGCGCAGATACATTCCAGAACTGAAATCGACGAACCGGAATCTGCGTGCGTTCGGTGAACGAGTTGCGATGAACAGCCCGATACAAGGTACTGCGGCAGACGTCATCAAAATTGCGATGATTCATGTATGTCAGGCTTTAAAGGAATCCGGCATTGACGCACGTCTCATCATGCAAGTTCACGACGAACTGATAGTTGAGGCACGCGAAGACTGCGCCGACAAAGCAGCTGAGATTCTCATCCGCGAAATGGAGCGCGCGGTAGAAGTCTCTGTTCCTCTGACCGCCGACTGCGGTATGGGGGTAAGCTGGTATGAGGCAAAGTGAGGTTTTTATAGGTATTCTTCCCCCGAGGTTTCTTAGACTTCCAGCGCTTTTTGAAATAAGTTTGAGTTCGGTATGGTAAATTCGTATCGCTACTTGATAAGTCATCATAAATAAAGTAAAAAACGGTGGGGTAAATCAATCCCGCCGTTTTTTTGCTGTTTGATTACTTTCGTGCAATCGCCTTTACCATACGCATATCGTGCACTTCATTCTTTTTGTCGGTAATTTTGGCGAAACCGCGATAACTCCACACTGCTCTGCCGATGCCGTATTCAAGACAAAGGTCAGCGACGTCCTGATACCAGCGCACAGCGGAATCGTCATCAGCGTTTGCAATTGCGCCGTACTCTCCAAGGTACAAAGGTCTGTGATTCTTTGCGATGAACTCCGCAGCCGGCTCAAAGATATGCCGGAGGTAGTCCTTGCCGATTGTCATACCGCGACCCATATGTTCGGGGACCCATCCGTTATAGAACGCGAGGTGGTCGTCAAAATTGAAAGGATACGTAACCGGTTTGGTATACTTGACGTGATTGGGTATCCAGCTTGCGCGCTGATGAGAAAAGATAAAGGGCTCGTACATATGAAAGGTATACACAATATTGGGGTTATCAGTCACATAAAGATTTTTCAGCTCGTTTACCGAATTCCACTTATTTCCGCCCACAACCACCTTGCGTTCCGGTGTTATTTCGTGAATAACGGCGGCAGTCTCCTGCCAGAGCGTGTTCCACGGATCAGAATTCTCCCATACGAGCTCGTTCAGCAGCTCAAAACGCAGATTTTCCCCCTCATCTGCATAGCGGTGTGCAAAATTTTTCCAGATATTGATATAACGGGTCTTACTTTCTGCATTTGTAAACAAATCGTTCTTTTCGCCATTTCCGAAGAAAAATCCAGGCGCATGATGCAAATCCAGCACCACATTCAATCCATATTTTTTTGCCCACGCCACAGTATTGTCGACATATTTCAGCCCATCCTCCAGATAAACTCCCGGCTTATCATCCTTTTCAAAAATGAAATAATCGACAGGCAGTCTCACATGGTCGATACCCCATTCTGCCATTCGCGCAAAATCCGGCTCGGTGATATAAGTATCCCAATGCTCTGCCCCTTGTGTCCCATACTGCGAAATCCAATGTCCAAGGTTACACCCTGCCATATAGCCTTGCATCGTATACATAATTTTCCTCCTATATTGTTTTTGATTATTTCTTATTCATCTATCACACCATAGTGGGATTTTGAACATGTCTTCTTCATTCCCCTTCATACATCCCGTCAATCCGAGCGGTGTATTCTTGCCAGACAGCGGAGAGGGCTTCCAGGTCGTCCTTGTTGAAACCGAACGATGGGAGAGGTGTCACACAGTAAAGGTCCGGAATACCGGTCTGCGGCTGTTTGAGAAGCCATCTCATGGTGTCACGGCGGGTATTAAAGCCGGCATTGTCGGTGTCAAGCAGAGTCCCCGGCATAGCGATGCGGTACATTTTCGCTCGGAATTCGAGATCTTCACCGCAGAATCGGTTCGCACCGTCGTAGTCGTGGAGTCGCCCCTGGTCACAGAGATGTGCAAAATAGGGGTGGCATGGGCTGCAATTGATGATGGCATACGGTTTGATTTTCTTAGCAGTAGTGTAAATGTGCTCCATAAACTCGTACAGCAGTTCTACGCCATACTTTCCCGAATAGGTCTTCATCTCGCGCCCGATGGGGTTCTGGAACGCATAGTCAATTTTGATGCCATCGCAGTCGTAGCAGCCTTCGTCAGACGAAAAAATTCTGTACAACGCCTCGTCGAGAACTTTGAGAAATTCTGGGTGAGATGGGTCAACACGCTTTCCGCTCCGCTCGGTTGTTACACACGCTTCGTCGCACAAGCCGTCCGGGTCGAATACTTTGAACCACAACATGGTGTGGATTCCTTCCGCGTGACGCCGGTCCACAAAGGCACGCATATCTGGGAATTTACTCGGATTTGCCTCGTCAATGGCATAATGTGTCTGCCATTTGTCGTCAATAATCAGACAACGAGGGTACAGACCAGCCTCGTGCATCCGCTTTACATAGTCCTCGTATATCTCCTCACATGCAAGGTCAACCGGTCCGATGATTTTGTCGTAATAGCGTGCGAACTGTTCAATCCAGCCGCAAGCCATAGGTCCGTGCCAAAATTTCGGCGGGACTTCCTGTTTTTTTACTTTGGCGATACCGGACGCAAAATAGTAGTCCGTGTACCTCTTCATAGCGTCGAACTCATCGTCCGCACCGTAGCCCACGATATGCGGCGCGGTCCATTCGCCATCCACAACGGTGTGTCCGTCTTGGTCTGTCGAAAGGAAGAAGGTACTACGCCAGTTGTGTGTGGGAACAGGGTTATATGTGAACGAATGGAAGTTGTGTTCTCCACGCTCTGCCGCCAGACCGAGCGCAAGCTGACGTGCGAGTCCCTCACACCGGAATGCGTAGCAAAACATCGGCGGAACCATCAGCACAGACCAACGGTAGCATTTTTCGGATGCCTTGAAGTAGTAGTCCTCCCGATTGTACCACGAAATGCACGGATTGAACCCCCACTGAAACTCGTAGTCGCTGCCGTGCCCGGGTTTTGAGGCGTCTCCTGTGAAATACTCCACACCATCGACTTTGCCATGTCCCTTGACCTTTACCTTATAGAGAAAGCGGAGCGGCGTGCATTCGAGGGTGTACGTCTTCTCCTCCCACAGCGAGCTTTTGTTTTTCCATGTAAACAGCTTGTTTCCGTTTACTTCGCTGACATCCACAAGCGTGGGAATTTCAGGTTCCTCGTCGCGAATGGTCTTGAGGTCGTCTCCCATTTGGTGAACAGCAGAACGAACATCCAGTCCCGCCACTGCACAACCATCCAGAATAATGTTGATTTTGCCCTTTTCGATTTCGAGCTCATATGTCAGTTTTTTTACTGTATACATATCTATCTCCCTTGAAGTTTTCACATAAATATGGTATAATTTGCTTCAGTGAAATTATATCTTATTTTTTGTGGGATTAAAATTAGCAAACACCACAAAATAACAGATATTTTTTTATGCAGTTTCACAATTCTGGGAAAGGTTGCGTCTCCATATTTGAAAAATTTGTTCAAGTTCCTCAAATCGTATACGACCGAGGCGATTCTCGGACCGCTTTTTAAATTGCTCGAAGCTATGTTTGAACTGTTCGTCCCTCTCGTAGTCGCCGATATTATTGATAACGGCATCGCCTACGGAAGCAATTCCTATATTATAAGAAAATCTCTCCTGCTGGTCGCTTTGGGCGTTATCGGCCTCGTTTGTTCCATCACCGCACAGTATTTTGCGGCCCGGGCAGCTGTCGGATGCTCATGCGCTCTCCGGCGCGCACTGTTTGAGCACATTCAGAAGCTTTCATTCTCTGACATCGACCGCGCGGGAATTCCAACGCTCATCACCCGCCTGACCGGGGACATCAATCAGGTGCAGAACGGCGTCAACCTGTCTCTCAGGCTTCTTCTCCGTTCCCCGTTCGTGGTGTTCGGCGCGATGATTATGGCGTTTACCCTAAACGCACGGGCAGCGCTGATTTTCCTGATAGTCATCGTGATTTTGTCAATTGTCGTATTCAGTATCATTCTCGGCTCCGTACCGGCATACAAGCGAGTCCAGTCTGAGCTTGATTCTTTGACGGGTACGACCCGCGAAAATCTGTCCGGTGCAAGAGTCATCCGTGCGTTTCGTATGGAAGACAGTGAAAGCGAGAAATTTGAAGAGCATAACACCGTTCTGAAAAAGCGCCAGCAATTCGCCGGACGCATCTCTGCGCTGATGAATCCAATGACGTTTGTCATTCTAAATCTTGGGATTATCGCCCTTCTCCGCACAGGGGGAAATCAGGTCATGACGGGCACCCTTCTGACGGGTGAGGTAGTTGCGCTATACAACTACATGAGCCAAATTCTGATTGAGCTTATTAAATTCGCCAATCTCATCATAAGCATAACAAAGTTCATTTCCTGCATGAACCGTATCGACGCGGTCCTCACGACTGAACCGGACATGTCTTTTCCGCATGAACTTCCCACGACTGTTCCAAACAACGCACCGGTCATCGAATTCCGTTCCGTTTCTGTAAAATATACAGCAGGCGGCGACCCGGCTCTCTCTGAGATTTCGTTCCAAATCACACGTGGTCAGACTGTCGGCATCATCGGCGGCACAGGATGCGGTAAAACCACCCTTGTAGGGTTAATTCCGCGCTTCTACGACGCCGCGTCCGGTGAAGTGCTTATCGACGGAATCAACGTGCGAGATTATCCGGCGGACAAGCTGCGCACGAAGGTAGGATATGTTTTGCAAAAAGCGCTTCTGTTCAAGGGCTCCATCCGTGACAACCTCAAATACGGTAAAACGGATGCAAGCGACGCAGAAATAGAAGAAGCGGTAAAGGCAGCTCAAGCAGCAGACGTCATTGCTTCGAAAGAAGATGGACTCTCCTCCGAAGTAGAACAGGGCGGTCGAAACTTCTCAGGCGGGCAGAGGCAGCGTCTTACGATTGCACGCGCGCTTGTAAGAAAACCGGAAATTCTGATTCTCGACGACAGTGCGTCCGCACTTGATTTCGCAACAGACGCGGCTCTCCGAAAGGCCATCCGTTCGCTCCCCGAAAAGCCGACCACGCTTATCGTATCTCAGCGCACTGCGTCAATTATGGATGCAGATATGATTCTCGTTCTCGACGACGGCAAACTTGTCAGCACCGGCAAGCACGCAGATTTGCTTGAAACCTGCGCGGTTTACCGTGAAATCTATGAATCCCAATACAAAAAGGAGGCGTAAATCATGAAAAAGAAAACAAAAATCAACAAACAAACATGGCTGCGCCTTGGTTCGTATCTGAAAAAGTACACTGCATTGATGATTCTCACAATTCTGCTGGCCGCCGGGGTGGTTGTGTTTACGCTGTACATTCCGATTCTCTGCGGTCGTGTGATAGACTGCATGATAGGCGTCGGCAGCGTGGATTTTGACGGTATCGCGGAAAACCTTATTAAAATTGCAATCTGCGCGTTTGCGTGTGGGATTGTGCAATGGGTGATGAATACGGTGAACAACCGTATTACCTATTCGGTCATTTGTGACGTACGGCGCGATGCTTTTGCGACACTCACACACCTGCCGCTGTCGTATATTGATACCCATCCGCACGGCGGGACAGTCAGCCGTGTCATTTCTGATGTCGACCAGTTCGCGGACGGTCTGCTTCTCGGATTTACGCAGCTTTTCTCCGGCGTGATGACAATAATCTGCACGCTCGTATTCATGCTGATAATTAACCCGATTATCACAGCTGTCGTGGTTGTTTTGACTCCCTTGTCGCTGTTTGTGGCGTCATTTATTGCGAAAAAAACATACAGTATGTTCAAGCTGCGCTCCGAGACAAACGGTGAGCTGACCGCCTTTATCAACGAAGCAGTCGGCGGACAAATGGTCATCCGTGCATTTTCGCATGAGGACGAAACCCTCGCGGGATTTGACGAAATCAACGAAAGGCTAAAGAAATATTCCCTCCGCGCGATCTTCTTCTCGTCGATAACCAATCCCTCGACCCGATTCATCAACAACATTGTGTACGCGGCGGTTTGTCTCACCGGTGCGCTGGCAGCGGTAGCGGGCTCAATGACTGTCGGCGGACTGACGAGTTTTCTCGCATACGCGAACCAATATACGAAGCCGTTCAACGAAATCTCAGGCGTTGTGACCGAACTGCAAAACGCGCTGGCCTGCGCCGGTCGTATATTTGAGCTGATTGACGAACCCAGGTACACACCAGACAAGGACAACGCACCCGCGCTCGAGAACGTAACCGGAAACGTCGCCCTCGAAAACGTAGACTTCTCGTACACTCCGGAACGCGAGTTGATAAAAAATCTGAATCTGCAAGCGAAAAAGGGAGAACGCGTGGCAATAGTGGGACCTACCGGATGTGGCAAGACCACCATCATCAATCTTCTGATGCGCTTCTATGAAATAGACGCAGGTTCGATAAAAATCGATGGTCACGACATCCGTGATGTCACGCGCAAGTCGCTCTGTGGGACATACGGAATGGTTTTACAGGACACATGGCTGATGCACGGAACCGTCCGTGACAACATCAAAATGGGACGCACCGCAACCGAGGAGGAAGTCATCGCGGCAGCAAAAGCGGCGCACGCACACAGCTTCATCCGACGCCTACCGAATGGTTACGACACTGTGGTAGACGACGATGGCGGCATGTTATCGGCAGGTCAGAGGCAGCTTTTGTGCATCGCGCGCGTCATGCTTGAAATTCCGCCGATGCTTATTCTCGACGAAGCAACCTCATCCATCGACACTCGTACCGAGCTAAAAATCCAGCAAGCCTTCCAAACTCTCATGAAAGGACGTACGAGCTTCATCGTTGCGCACCGTCTTTCCACCATTAAGGAAGCAGATACTATTCTCGTCATGAAAGCCGGTAAAATCATCGAATCCGGCACCCATGATGCCCTCCTCGCCAAAGGCGGCTTCTACTCCACCCTTTGGCTCAGCCAATTCGATACTGCTGATGGAAAATAAGAGTCAGGGACAAAGAACAACAATGAAGAAAACCCCTTCAAAACTTTGCATTTTGAAGGGGTTTTTAATGTGTTCTTTCATTCGAGAATATTTGTCGTAATATAATCCACATTCCATGAAATCAGGCGGTTGGCATCTTCAGGATTGTCAACTGTCCAACAGTTTACTTCTACTCCATGGTCATGGCATGCTTTGATGCGCGCTTCGGTGAGTTCATTGAAGTAAATATCAAGTCCCATCTTTCGTATTTCGAGCATCTCCGGAAGGCCGTCGTCCCACTTGCTTGTCAGGAACTGGCACTCCTGCTCAGGGCGCACGTTTTTCACAAGGTCGAGGTTCGCGATATTGAACGCGATGAAGCAGGTCTTGTCAAGGTATTCCGCCTCCCCAAATGTTCTCACGATTTCCTTGATTTCTTCGATAGTGAAGTTGGATTTCAGCTCCGGTACGCACACCTTGTCGTACTTTTTGCAGATTTTCATGTATTCATATGGCGTGCAAAGCATAAGCTCGCGGCGGTCGGATGCACCGTCTTTGTCGCGGAGCGTGAGAGCGCGTAGTTCGGCGAAAGAGGACTGCTCAATCACAAGGTCAACATCACAAATTCGTCCGGTGCGTCCATCGTGATTACATATGTAGCTGTGATCAGACGTTCTATAAATGTCGGTCTCCACGCCATAGTATGTACGGTTTCCCGCTGCGATAAACGCTGCGGCTGTATTTTCACACTCGAGCCCGCTCACACCACGGTGCGCTACAAATTTCGTTTTTCCTTTTTCCGGAATTTTGATGGTATTGGTCAGCATTTTCTATCTCCCTTTCAGATGTGATTTTTCAGAATTGGCCTCATCGACCATGTTACCACTATTTTAACACAAAGTCTTAGATATTTCTATAGTTTTTTGAATTTTCAAGAAAGAATCAAGGCAATATCAAATGTAAGCACAAAATCACATTCACAACTCCACCACAGTATCTGCCGCGTTTACGACAACGGACATGGCAGCGGAGGCGGAGAATACGTCGTAATCGATGTCATCTTCGGTTTTATGAGAGAGCTGAGTCCACATGATGCCGCGGGAATTGCGGTTATTCCAGCAGGAGTCCGCATTTTGACGGAGCCAGTCGCGGTATTCGGGTTTTCCTGTCAAATCGGCATAGCGACGGACGTAGCGTGCCAAAATTCCCTTAAAGCCCGGGAGGTCATTGCCGCTCTCCTCATTGTCCATCACACCGCCTCCGTACATGACATCTTTTACGTATTTGATAGCACTGGCGGCATAGTCAAGGTATTTCGTCTCGCCTGACTTCCTGTAGTACATCATGCACGCTCCGATGAAGGTTCCCTGATTATAGGTCGACGACCAGCGGCTCACCGAACCGTCAAGATTGATACAGTCGTATACCTTTCCCGTATCCGGCTCGAACATCATCTTCACCGCCCAGTCGAGACATACGAACATTTTGTCGTAATAGCTGTCGTCTCCCGTTGCTTTCGCTAAAAATGCAGCGGCTATTGCACCAGGGCAGTTCACGCACGTATTCTTGCACTGGTTCTCAACCCGCCAAAACAGACCGCCGCCTAAATCGTCGCTTACCGCGCGGCTGTACGTCTTGTCGAAGTTGTGTACCGCCGTAGCAAGGTACTTCTGCTCTCCTGTATAGAGGTATGCACGTGCCAAAGCGATGGTCAGCCACATGATATCATCGTTAAATGGGTTCTCATGCCAGTCGGATGTGTAGTGGGCAATGACATAATCGTACATCTCGGAAAACTGTGCAAAACAGGACTTGTCCCCTGTCACTTCATATAAATCTTCGATAATCTCGAAAATTTCGGCATAGTCCCAAAAATCAGCCTTACGGTAATTGCCGCCATTGTAGTATACCGCTTTATGCGACTCCACAGCGGATACCGCGCGTTCGATGAAAAATGTTGTACTCATCATATGATTTCGATTTCCTTATTGTAAAGCATAGTATTTATCGTAGCAACCGTGTGGACGGTGTATACCACCCACAGAATGGTCACGACGGAGTTTATAAGAATAATTAAGGAAAGGGATACAAGAATGAAATGGTATGCCGCAGACAGAATATAGTTTATCACTGCAAGGACAGAGCAAAGCAGAATTTTTCCGCCAACGGTGTTATACGTCTCAATATCGTGATTCTTCTTACTGTACATGGCGTCATTGTTCTGGACTCCGCAGACTTCAAGATGCTGCTTTATCGCTTTCATTAGAAAAACCATAAACAAAAGCATTGACACCGCCGCGAGAGCATACTCGATGCATTCAAGAGTCCCCATCCTGTAGTATGCAACGTAGGCGTTATCAATAAAGTCTATCGCACTGACATCATATTCCGCAAAATAGTTAAACTGCGCCACCATATTGAAAAGAGCAAAAACACACCGCAGCAGCGCGATTGGAATCACAAGGCGCGTCTGTTTAACATAACGTCCCACAATCACGGAAGCGGCAATGAGAAATCCCGAGGAAATCACGCCCACCAGAACGTTCACGTTGTCGACTGTCATTACAAAAGAGGTGATAACAGAGGCAGTAAAGAATGCCAAAGCCTGCTTCATGGTTCTCGCAATAAAGAATGTATCACGTGGGATGACGTCGTTCTCGTATTTATCCTTCAAAGAAGAAATGAACTTTTCGTCCTTTTCTATTGAGTGAAAGAATCGCGTTACACATCTGATATACAATACCCCAATTATGAGTCCTGCGACTAAAAACAGTATGTATATATATGGCTTAAACGAATTTAAACTTCTCGAAAAGGCAGAAACTTCACCAAGATTATCATATAACTGAAGCTCAGTCAGTTCAGGGATAAAAGATGCACAAACTCTGAATATATAGAAAAATAAAATATAATCGCGTACATAGGTCACCATTTCGCTACTATTAGCGCCTTTTTTGTGCTTTGCCGATTTTTTCGCGTACATGGCGGTGCCGTTATACCAAAGTCCCGCAAAGGACAATCCTTCAAACAGATAGTTGACCGCCGGGATGAACAAAATCAGTTCCACAACGCCAAAAACCAACGCGAGAAGCGTTTTGGTAGACCCATCCGCATAGGGGATAATCAGGATAGACAACAGCTTCGCAATTTCAACAAAAGCGAGTTTCCAGAACAAGTCCCTTGCCTGCGCAATTTTGCTGATAAAGAACGACATTTTCGTCAGTCCGCCGACTATAAGTAAGAAACCGATCGCGTCGGGAAGAATATCCACTACATGGATAACGGGGTTAAACAGCAGAACAAACCCTGCAATCAAACATCCAAAGCCCATAATATCACTCCTGTATGTTAACGTGAGTTCGACGGGGAGGGTCTTTTTGAAAAAAGTTCCCCCAGAGAATCCATTTTACTTTTTCTTCTTATGCTTTTTCTTCTTGGATTTTTCAGCGGCAAGGCGGTCCGCTTCCTCCATTGCGAGCTTCACGGATTCACGGCGATACCGGTCGCGCTCATCGTCGATGCTGTCGAGCTTGTCATTTATTTTGTTAATAATTTCAAACCGTGACCGTTTTTTCTCGTTTTCATCCTCGTCTGCCGGACAGAGTGTACCAAAACAACGATAGAACAGCACAAGATTGAGAAAGATGCACACAATGCTGTACAGGTATACCATAGTACTGGCGTACTGCGTCATCTCAGCGAGCATAGGACTCAATGCAAGCACCGCCATATAAATTAAGTAATATATCATCGTAAGCGTTAAATTTCGCTCGCTTATATGGACCAGTTTTTGGGCGTCCGCCCCCTTTGCGATTCCGCGGATTCCGAGAAACATAGGGATGTGCATTGCGCACGCCGCAACCGTTTTCGCGACGCTTACCGCCATCGCAATGGATCCGGTTGTATCATATATTCCAAACATAAGGGACGCTGCATTCACCGCGCACAACAGGAGAAATGCAAGACAACCCCACATCGCTCCCACAAAATACCGGTTATAGGCCGATATTTTTGAAAAAGCGTATATCACAACCACCGCCCCGATAATGTCTGCGAAAAAATATACCTGTGACAGCGAAAACGCGAACATCACAAAGTAGCCAAACAATAATATTCCAAATCCCATACGCCAAAGATCACATCAGCGGAGGCAGAAAAACTCTTTAAGGAAAGGTCTTCCCCGCCTCCTCAAAAACCTTTTTTAATTAAATATAGCTCAAAAGTTTTTTCTGGGGTTTGGGGATGCCTTTTTTCAATAAGCATCCCCAAGCGTCCCTTTTACTCTCCGATTACGTTCCCCTTACCGGGTGCACCACAGCAGTTCTTGTACTTTTTGCCGCTGCCGCACGGGCACGGGTCGTTTCTGCCTACCTTTTCGCCCTTGTTTACCGTTGGACGCTTGACCTCCTGCTTCTGCTCGCCGCCGGCAAAGCCTTCCGATACCGGTTTTGCAACCTCAACACGCTTCATTTCTGCCTTCGGCTTCGGCATGACGGATAACAGCATTCTTACCGTGTCGTCGCGGATGCTGGTTATCATGTCGTCGAACAGGTCGGCGCCCTCCAATCTGTATTCTGATATCGGATTGCGCTGCGCATACGCCTGAAGTCCTATCATCTCCATCAGCGAGTCCATTGCCTCGAGGTGATCTATCCACTTCTTGTCGACGTTCTGCAGCAAAATGATTCGCTCAAGTTCACGCATCTGCTCTTCCCCGAATAACTCAGTTTCCTTCTTCGAATAAAGGGTCATTGCGCGGTCGTTGAGAATTTTACGGATTTCTTCCCGCTGCTCTGTCGCGTCTCCCGTAAGGTTCTTAAAATCGTCCGGCTCGCACAAGAGTCCTGTATACTTCGCACGCAGTCCATCAATGTCCCATGCGTCTACAGTATCCTCGTGCAGATGTGTATCGACCGCGTCGTCAAGCGTTCCTTTTATCATCGATATAATCTTTTCGCGCAGGTTGGAATTGTCCAGTACCTCGGAACGCTGATTATAAATAACGGTACGCTGCTGATTCATTACGTCGTCATAAGCAAGGACGTTCTTACGTCTGTTGAAGTTCTGTCCCTCAAGCTTCTTCTGTGCAGATTCAATAGAGCCCGACAAAACCTTTGCATCGATGGGCATATCCTCTTCCAGTCCGAGACGCTCGACCATGCCGGCGATTTTCTCCGAACCGAACAGTCTCATGAGGTCATCCTCAAACGACAGGAAGAATTTCGATTCACCCGGGTCACCCTGACGTCCTGAACGGCCGCGGAGCTGGTTGTCGATACGGCGCGACTCGTGACGTTCTGTACCGATAACATAAAGGCCGCCCGCTTCCCGGACCTTATCCGCCTCGGGTTTGATGACCTCTTGATATTTCTTATAAAGCTCACGATAATGGTCACGTGCGGCAAAAATTTCCTCGCTCACGTTTTGCGATGAACCGGTTGCGGAGGCGATGACCGTTTCTTCATATCCTTCCTTGCGCATTTCTGCCTTGGCAAGGTATTCGGCGTTACCGCCAAGCATGATGTCCGTACCACGGCCCGCCATATTGGTAGAGATTGTGACTGCGCCAAACTTACCGGCCTGTGCGACAATATCTGCTTCCTGCTCGTAATACCTCGCGTTCAAAACGGTATGCGGAATTCCGGCAAACTTGAGCTTTTTCGAGAGTGCTTCGGATTTTTCGATAGAAACCGTACCGACGAGCACCGGCTGCCCCTTCGCGTGGCATTCCTGAATCTGCTTAATGATGGCGTTGTCTTTGCCATTTTTGGTGCGGTACACAGCGTCCGGATGGTCGACGCGAATCATAGGCTTGTTTGTGGGAACCTCTACTACGTCAAGGCTGTAGATTTCGCGGAATTCGTTTTCTTCAGAGAGCGCCGTGCCGGTCATGCCGGAGAGCTTATCGTACATTCTGAAGTAGTTCTGGAAGGTAATCGTCGCGATAGTGCGGTTTTCGCGCTGGATTTTGACGTGTTCCTTCGCCTCAATTGCCTGATGCAGACCATCGGAGAATCTTCTGCCGGGCATAAGACGTCCTGTAAAGGCGTCTACAATGATGACCTCGTTGTCTTTTACCACATAGTCAGTATCAAGGTGCATCGTACCGTGTGCCTTGATAGCCTGATAGATGTGGTGGGTAATGTCAGCGTTTTCGGGGTCAGAGAAATTCTGGATGCCAAAATATTTTTCCGCCTTCTCGATACCGGATTTGGTGAGAGTTGCGCTCTTTGCCTTTTCATCGACGATATAGTCAGCGTTGATATCGTCATGGTCCTCTTTGGCGTCGAGTTCTTTGATAACGTATTTGGTCAGCGTGCGGGTAAAGCGGTCTGCCATATCGTAAAGCATATCCACTTCCTCGCCCTGACCTGAGATAATCAGCGGGGTTCTGGCTTCATCGATGAGAATAGAGTCGACCTCGTCGACGATAGCAAAATTATGGCCGCGCTGGACACGCTGTTCCTTATAAAGGACCCTGTTGTCACGGAGGTAATCAAAGCCAAACTCATTGTTGGTGCCGTATGTGATATCGCAGCCATACGCCTGCTGCTTTTCAAGGCCGTTTTGACCATGCACGACCAATCCCGTGGTCAGTCCGAGGTATTCGTGAATACGTCCCATTTCCTCACAGCCAAGCCGTGCGAGGTAGTCGTTAACCGTTACAACATGTACGCCTTTTCCTTCGATGGCGTTAAGGTAAGATGGGAGAGCCGCCACCATGGTCTTACCTTCACCGGTCTTCATTTCGGCGATTCTGCCCTGATGGAGCAGGATACCGCAAAGAATCTGCACGTCGAACGGACGCTTGCCAAGAATGCGATCCGCCGCCTCTCTGACGCATGCGTACGCATCGGGAAGAACGTCGTCGAGGGTCTCAAGAGATGCGAGTCTTTTTCTAAAAACGTCAGTCTGCTCACGCATTTCCGCGTCAGACATGGCCTTATACTTATCAGCGAGCGCGTTCACTTTTTTCAGCTGCGGCATAATTTTTTTGATTTGACGGTCGCTGTACGTCCCGAAAACTTTAGTAACTAAACCCATTGTATTTTAAATCGGTTTTTTGACCGAAGCACCTTTCAAAAATTTGATGATTTAAACCATTGTATTATTATATCAGATTGAAGTTATATTTTCATTATAACAAATGTAAATTTATTAATAAGAGTACCGAAACGTCGCTCGAAATCTTCTCTTGTTGATGCGGGCATTTCTCTTACAGTAGAGGCGCGAGGAGTTCAAGAATGCCGCGGAATAAGGTGCGGACCAAACTGCATTTTTCACCAACGACCGGCGTAGAGCGCCGAAAGGTCAGCTCAAAGTCCTCTTTGATGGCAGCGATGCAGTCGGCATTATACATCCACACGCCGCATTCAAAATGCAAATACAGGCTGCGGTAATCGAGGTTCACACTTCCCACTGTGGCGTATTTATCGTCGCAGAGAAAAGTTTTGGCGTGCAGGAATCCGGGGGAAAATTCATAAATTTTCACCCCGTTTTCAATGAGGTTCGGGTAGAAAGATTTTGTAGTCTCGTTGACCATTTTTTTATCCGGTACGCCCGGCGTGATAATCCGCACATCCACGCCGCTCTTCGCCGCACGACACAGCGCCTGCTCCATCTGCTCGTCGATGATGAGGTATGGGGTTGTAATCCAGATATAGTCATGCGCCATCGCAAGGATACCGAGGTACACATTCTCGCCAACCGGTTCGTAGTCGAGGGGGTTATCCGCGTACGGCTGGACAAATCCTCCGCCCGAATATTTACGATATTCTTCCGGTGAGGGCTTGAATGCGGCATAGTTATCAGAGTCTCCGCGTGGGGTTTTACAAAGATAGTCCCACATTGTAAGAAACATTATCGTAAAACTCCAAGCCGCACCTCCCTTGAGCATGACCGCATTATCCTTCCAGTAACCGAAGCGCACGATGGTATTGATGTACTCGTCGGCAAGATTGACTCCTCCCGTGAACGCGCATACACCGTCGACAACACAGATTTTACGGTGGTCACGATTGTTCAGGCGCGCAGATAGGATAGGGACGAACTTATGAAAAACACGGCACTTGATTCCCTCAGACTCCAGCTCCGCCGCAAATTTTTTATCGAGCGTCATGATACAGCCCATATCATCGTAAATCACACGCACATCTACGCCCTGTGCGACCTTGCGGAGGAGGATATCGTGGATTTTATCCCACATTTCTCCCTTTCCAATGATGAAATATTCGATAAAAATGTACTTTTCCGCTGCTTCCAATTCACGGAGCATAGGCTCGAACATCTCTTCCCCGGACGCAAAATATGTGGTTTCGGTGTCACAGTACGGCGGACACGAAGAAGTATTTGTGATGTATTCCGCCTGTTTTGCAGCACTGGGGTCCTCAGCTGCGAGTTTGGCGGCAATCTCCTCATTCTGGTCAGCAGCAGATTTGGTGATGGCGGTGATAGAACTCATCTTTTCGCGCATTCTTTCTGACAATCGGTTTCCGCAGAAAATCACGTAAACCGCCACACCAAACGCAGGAAACAGAAGCACCACAACAATCCACGCGAGCTTGTACGCCATATTTTGATTCGTATTTATGATACGGAGAACAAAAACCACAGCAAGGATGGTAAATACGGTATAATAGAGGACGAAGTACTTTGAGAACTGAACAATTGCAGAAAAAATAATAAAAAACTGCAATGCGATAAAGAACCCAACAATAACTACACGGTTAAAAGCAAGCTTTTTGAGTTTGCGTCGCATAAAATCTCCATAATAATAAGTTTATATGTTTATATGTCATTTTACCCCGTCTGAGAAAATAAGTCAATAGTTATCCAGTAAACTTTATCTAATTATGTCCAAATGGCAAATATTTATTGCATAAATTCAAATGTTATGCTATAATACGCATATCCAAAACAAAATTTAGGAGGAACATTATGAAGATTTTATTTCAGGGAGACAGCATCACAGATGCGGGAAGAGACCGTTCTGACATTCACAATCTGGGCGGGGGATATCCGAAATACACAGCGGAACTGATAAAGAACCGTCACCCGGGAACAGATTTTGAATTTATCAACCTGGGAATCAGCGGAAACCGTGCGGAAAATCTGCGTGACAGATGGCAGGAAGACTGCATTGCCATCCAGCCGGATGTAGTATCGATTCTCATCGGTGTAAACGACACATGGCACCGTGCAGGAGAACGGAACTGGATGCCGCATGAATACTTTGAGGAATGCTACCGCTACATTCTCACCGAAATCAGGGAAAAAACAAGTGCGAAAATCATCATGTTGGAGCAGTTCCTGCTTCCGGTAGCTGACAAGGAATTCTTCCACGTCGACCTTGACCCGAAAATTCAGGTAACACGCAAACTCGCACGTGAATTTGCAGACGCATTCATCCCTCTCGACGGAATTTTCGCATCCCACTGTATCGGCGAAGCTCCAACCGCATGGGCAGCCGACGGTGTTCATCCCACCGAAGCCGGCGCAAGGCTCATCGCCGGATATTATGCCGATGCATTCGACAAGATTTTTGCTGCGGTGAAATAATATTTATAGGGCAGAATTTTAGGGGGTACTTTTGAAAAAGTATCCCCTCCCCCTCAAAACTTTCCAATCTGTGATATGGGATTTCGTATGTGCAAATATTAATGAGATATCTAAGTTCATCCTCAAGAAAAAAAGGATGAGGTATTCCCTTTTATCGGAACACCTCACCCACATTGCTTTGTTGGTGATGTTATTATACAGAAAACATTGGAGTAGACAGATAACGTTCGCCGGTGTCAGGAAGGAGAGCAACAATAATCTTGCCTTTGTTTTCGGGGCGCTTTGCGAGTTCTGTAGCAGCAAATACAGCTGCTCCGGAAGAAATACCGACCAGCAGACCTTCTTTTCTTGCCAGAGTACGACCTGTTTCAAAAGCATCCTCGTTCTCTACGGCGATAATTTCATCATATATTTCGGTGTTCAGTGTGTCCGGAACAAAACCTGCACCGATACCTTGAATCTTGTGAGGACCGGAAACACCCTTAGAAAGTACTGGAGAACCTGCAGGTTCAACGGCAACAATCTTCACGTTCGGATTCTGGCTCTTGAGGTATTCACCAACGCCAGAAACTGTGCCACCTGTGCCTACGCCGGCAACAAAGATGTCCACTTTGCCATCGGTATCGTTCCAAATTTCCGGACCCGTCGTATTTCTATGTGCAGTCGGGTTAGCGGTATTGGTGAACTGGCTAGGGATAAAACTATTCGGGGTTTCAGCAGCGAGCTCCTGCGCTTTAGCAATCGCGCCCTTCATACCTTTCGTGCCTTCTGTAAGTACAAGCTCTGCACCGTAAGCCTTCAGCAAATTGCGGCGTTCAATACTCATCGTCTCCGGCATCGTGAGAATGATTCTATATCCTCTTGAAGCAGCTACAGCTGCAAGTCCGATACCAGTGTTGCCGCTTGTGGGTTCAATGATAACGGAATCGGGTTTCAGAACGCCCTTAGCCTCTGCGTCGTCAATCATCGCCTTGGCAATTCTGTCTTTTACGCTTCCGGCCGGATTGAAATATTCAAGCTTGCCGTAAATCGTTGCTCCAAGTTTCTTCTGCTCAATATAATTGGTGAGCTTCAGCAATGGTGTGCCGCCGATTAAGTCTGTAATTCTGTCATAGGTTTTCATTTGTCGTTTGCTCCTTTTTATAGAAATTATAGAAATGTTTATACTGGCAAAACTGCCGCATTTTTGATATATCCTATTAAACCTATCGGTTTGATGGGAATCATTATACCACCTCTTTTCCCGTTTGTCAACTCTTTTTTTTAAATTTATAAAAAATTTATAAATTTGTTTGAGCTTTTTTGCGCCTGCATGGATTCACAAATTTCTTGTTTTTTTTAAGTTATCCTCTTGACAAATCACTGCTCTTCCGATATAATATATTTGTATCACAATATTAAACATATAGGATTTATATGTTTATTTTTTTAAAGACAGGGGGCACATTTTATGAGCAGTATCTTACTCACAATGTTACGTCATAATTTCAGAAACGGACGAATGTGCCGATGTAAGTCATTCTTTTAATAACCTTAATTCTATATATCCTAAAAAATAACAATAACAATACAGAAATAAATTAAAGAAAGAGGTACTTACGATGAGTTATACATACGACAACAATTATAAGTTTGAAACCATTCAGCTGCACGCAGGTCAGGAAAATCCAGACCCCGCATCCGACGCGAGAGCCGTTCCGATATATCAGACAACCTCTTACGTATTCAAGAACTCCGCACATGCAGCAGCACGCTTCGGTCTTGCTGACGCAGGTAATATTTACGGAAGACTTACCAACTCCACACAGGATGTATTTGAAACCCGTATTGCTGCTCTTGAAGGCGGCGTTGCAGCACTCGCTACTGCATCCGGTGCAGCTGCTATCACCTATACCATTGAAGCGCTGGCACAAAAGGGCGATCACATTGTAGCACAGAAAACCATCTATGGAGGTAGCTACAATCTGCTTGCACACACGCTTCCTCAGTACGGTATTGAGACAACCTTTGTTGACGCTCATAATCTGGAAGAAGTCGAAGCTGCCATCAAGGACAACACCAAGGCGGTTTATTTGGAAACACTCGGCAACCCGAACAGCGATATTCCGGACATCGATGCTATCGCTGCTATCGCACATAAGCACGGTCTGCCGCTGGTCATTGACAATACCTTCGGTACTCCCTATCTGATTCGTCCGATTGAACACGGTGCTGACATCGTCGTTCACTCCGCCACCAAATTCATTGGCGGCCATGGCACAACGCTCGGCGGTGTTATTATAGACTCCGGTAAGTTCGATTGGAAAGCAAGCGGCAAATATGCCCCCATTGCAGAAGCTAACCCCAGCTATCATGGCGTTTCCTTTGTAGATGCAGCAGGTCCGGCAGCATTTGTAACCTATGTTCGTGCTATCCTGCTTCGCGATATGGGCGCTACCATTTCTCCTTTCAATGCATTCCTGCTCCTGCAAGGAACAGAAACTCTGTCTCTCCGTCTTGACCGCCATGTAGAAAACACGAAGAAAGTTGTTGAATTCCTTGTAAATCATCCGAAGGTTGAAAAGGTCAACCATCCTTCCCTGCCCGACCATCCGGACCATGCTCTGTATGAGAGATACTTCCCGAACGGCGGCGCCTCCATTTTCACCTTTGACATTAAAGGCGGACAGAAGGAAGCTCACGAATTCATTGATAAACTGAAAATCTTCTCGCTGCTTGCTAACGTAGCGGATGTTAAGAGCTTGGTAATCCACCCGGCAACTACCACCCACTCTCAGCTGACCGAAGAAGAATTGCTTGACCAAGGCATCAAACCGAACACCATTCGTCTTTCAATCGGTACGGAACATATCGACGATATTATCGCCGATCTTTCACAAGCATTCGGTGACTGATTGAAATCCGTATTTTCGCAGTACACGAGCCTACTTCACCGGACCGATGCTGTTTTGCAGTATTGGTCCGCTTTCTATAATTAATAATTTGCAATAACACGAAAAAGGAGTCTTAGATATGGCAGAAACACTCACCAGAGAAGCGGCATGGGAACTGCTGACAGAATTCAACAAGGATCACTTTCACCTGAAACATGCCCTGACAGTAGAGGGAGTTATGCGGTATTTCGCAAAGGAACTGGGCTACTCAGATGAGGAAAATTTTTGGGGCGTCGTCGGTCTTCTGCATGATTTGGATTTCGAACAATTTCCGGAGCAGCATTGCATCAAAGAACAGGAAATTATGCGGGAGCGCGGCATTGACGAACGCATCATCCATGCGACGGCCAGCCACGGCTATGCGCAGACGGTGGAGATTGAGCCTGAGCATGAAATGGAAAAAGTTCTCTATGCCGTAGATGAATTGACCGGACTCATCGGGGCGGTGGCACTCATGCGTCCCTCCAAAAGCGTATCTGATTTGGAGCTGAAGTCCGTAAAGAAAAAGTACAAGAATGCAAACTTTGCCGCCGGCTGCTCCAGACAGGTAATTGAACGCGGCGCCGCCATGCTCGGATGGGAGCTGGATACCTTAATTGAAAGAACGATTCTCGCTATGAGAAGCTGCGAAGAGATTTATGAAAATTTCTAATTTTATAGAAGAACTCTCCGTCAAGCGCAATTTGCCTGATGCGGAGCTGAAAGCATTATTGGAAACCGACGAATTCGACCCCTCTCTTCTTTGCGCTGCCGACCAGAAACGCAGAGAAATCTACGGGGATGAAGTATATATACGCGGGTTGATTGAATTTACTAACTACTGTCGGAATAACTGCTATTACTGCGGAATTCGCAGAGACAATAAAAAAGCGATTCGTTACAGACTGAGTAAAGACGAAATTCTCTCCTGCTGTGCTGAAGGATATCAGCTCGGATTCCGCACCTATGTTCTGCAGGGCGGCGAGGATCCGTATTATACCGATGCGCTGATGTGCGATATCGTTTCGGAAATTCACAGCCGCTTTCCGGACTGTGCCGTTACACTCTCTATCGGAGAAAAATCAAGAGAAAGCTATCAGGCTTTCTTTGACGCAGGCGCGCGACGTTATTTGCTGCGCCATGAAACCGCCGGTGAGGAGCATTACAGAAAGCTCCATCCCGACAGTATGAGTCTGAAAAACCGAAAGCGCTGCTTATATGATTTAAAAGATATCGGATATCAGGTAGGATCCGGTTTCATGGTGGGGTCCCCATACCAGACAACAGAAAATCTGATTGATGATTTGCGCTTCCTCCAAGAACTGCGTCCGGACATGATTGGCATTGGTCCGTATATCACCCACAAGGAAACGCCATTTTCCGATTTTGGAATCGGCAGTATGGCGCTCACTTTGCGGTTGATAGCAATCTTACGGCTTATGTTCCCCTATGCGCTGATTCCGGCAACTACAGCGCTCGGTACGATTCACCCACAAGGACGTGAACTCGGATTGAAGGCGGGAGCCAATGTAGTAATGCCAAACCTCTCCCCCGTCGGTGTGCGGAAAAAATACGAGCTCTACGAAAACAAAATCTGTACCGGCGAAGAAGCCGCTCAGTGCCGCGGCTGTCTGGAACGACGCGTCCTCTCTGCCGGATATCGGATTGTGACCTCAATCGGAAATGTGAAAAAGGAGACGAAAATCCAATGACCATTCGCCAATCACAAACCAACCAGACGATAGAATTAAGGTGACGCGATGAGCAAAAGAGCCATGATTGCCATGAGCGGCGGCGTGGATTCCAGTGTTGCCGCCTATATGATGAAAGAGCAAGGTTACGACTGTATGGGCGTTACCATGAAGCTCTTTCATAACGAGGATATCGGGGTTTCCAGAGAGCACTCCTGCTGTTCGCTGGATGATGTTGAGGACGCACGAAGCGTGGCATATGCGTTAGGAATTCCCTACCATGTATTCAATTTTTCCGAGCGCTTTAAAGAAGATGTAATCGACCGCTTTATCACCGCCTACGAAAACGGAATTACGCCAAATCCCTGCATCGATTGCAACCGCTATCTGAAGTTTGACAAGCTGTACTCCCGCGCAAAGGAACTGAAATACGACTATGTCGTGACCGGACATTATGCTCGTATTGAACAGGATCCCATATCCGGAAGATATCTGCTGAAAAAAGCCCACGACAAAGACAAAGACCAAAGTTATGTACTGTATGCTATGACGCAGGACCAGCTTGCGCACACACAATTTCCGTTAGGCGTTCTGACGAAGCCGGAGGTGCGTAGCATCGCCGAATCTCAAGGCTTTATCAACGCACGCAAGCACGACAGTCAGGACATTTGTTTTGTCCAAAACGGAAATTACGCAGACTTTATTGAGGAACACACCGGGAAAAAATATCCCAGCGGAAACTTCATCGACAGACAAGGAAATATTCTCGGCAGACACCGCGGCGTCATTCGCTACACAATTGGTCAGCGAAAAGGGCTCGGCCTGTCCGCTTCCGAACCATTGTACGTATGTGCCGTCAATCCGTCAGACAACACTGTCATCGTCGGAAAGGAAACCGAGCTATACTCGCGGGTGCTGACAGCACAAAATATTAACCTGATTTCCGTTCCCAATATAGAAAAATCTGTGCGATTAAAAGCTAAAGTACGCTATCGTCAACCAGAACAATGGGCAACCGTCATCCAAACCGATGTGGACACGCTGAAAGTCGAATTTGACGAACCGCAGCGCGCCATCACCAAAGGTCAATCTGTCGTTTTATACGATAATGACACAATCGTCGGTGGTGGAACCATACAATAAAATAATTTGTTAAGGGGGATTCTCGGGAGGAACTTTTTTGAAAAAAGTTTCTCCCGAACTTCTTTTTTATCTATATTTGCACTGGTATAAGGCTTAGAGGGGATTTGAGAAAACCTTTCCCAAAACGTCTCCTATTGTTCCCTTTACAGAATAATACATATTAAACCCTGACTGCCTTCGTTGATAATTTTTGATAAAGTTTCGCCGAATTTTTGACGTGCGTCGTCTGGCATGTGTTCAAGTTTCGTGTGGAGCCCATCGTTGACTAATTCGTATAGAGACCGGCCAAACATATTCGACTGCCAGATGTTTTTCGGGTCCTCGTCAAATTCCTGCATGAGGTATTTGACAAACTCCTCAGATTGCTGCTCCGTACCGATAATGGGGCTGATTTCAGTCTCTATATTCGTTTTAATCATATGGACGGACGATGCTGAGGCGCGAAGCCTTACACCATAGCCGCCCGATTGCCGGATGATTTCCGGGTCATCAAGTTTTAGATCATCAACGCTCGGCATGACAATGCCATAGCCGCAGGCGTTGACCTCAGCAAGGGCGTTCTTATACTTATCAAACTCGCGCTTTTCAGCTGACAGTCCCTCGAGCGCTTCAAGCAGGTCCGTTTCGTTTTTCATCGGGATGCCCGTGATTTCTGAAATAACGTCGTAGTACAGGCCGTCCGGAAGCCTCACACGAAGGGACGCGGTCCCACATCCAGCGTCGGTTTTCTCAATATCAACCGCAATGTCATCGCCGTATTCTCCAACCGTCGCGGCAGCTTTTTTGATTCCCGCTGTGAGGGCTTCGGTAAACTCTCCTTTAATTTCGCGCAGCCGCTTCATTTTCTTCGACGCAGCGATTGCAGCCTCATAGATACCCCGCTTCAGCCGATGGTCATCCGACAAAACCGAAGTCCATGCGGGCAAGCAGATATCCGCTTCCTTTGCTGGAAACTCGTCAAGCAGCATCTCAAGAATATGCCCAATGTCGTCCGCATTCAACTCAAGGCAACTCACCAAAGCGACCGGCGCGCTGTATTTTTCCTCGAGCTTCATAGCAAGCCTGACAGCCTCCTCCGTTTCGGGATGGGCAGAATTGAGAATGACGGCAAACGGCTTGCCCAACTCGGTCAACTCTCTTGCGACCCGTTCTTCAGCAATCTGGTAGCTTTCTCGCGGAAAGTCGCCAATCGTACCATCGGAAGTCACAAGCATTCCAATCGTGGCATGCTCAGAAATGACCTTTTTGGTGCCGTATTCGGCCGCCTCCTCAAAAGGAACTGGCTCGCTGTGCCACGGAGTGTGAACCATGCGTGTACTGCCGTTTTCCTCTCCACCAAGCGCGTCGGGAATCATGTATCCCACGCAGTCGACCAACTTGACCCGGAGTGTCGCACCATCGTCGACTGTGATGCTGACCCCCTCGTCGGGAATAAATTTTGGCTCCGTTGTCATGACGGTCCGTCCGCCTGCGCTCTGCGGCAGTTCGTCCCGTGAGCGTTCCCGGTCAAAATCGCTGCGAATATTTGGAATCACGACAGATTCCATAAAACGTTTGATAAACGTACTTTTCCCGCTTCTGACAGGTCCCACCACACCGATATATACGTCGCCGTGCGTCCTGCCCGCGATGTCTCTATAAATTGCTGTATCAGTCACAGAAAAAACCTCCGCGTGTTTTAGCTTGATTTAGCTTTACTAAAACATATGCGAAGGTATGGGAATTTATGCGGTTATCATGGTAATAATTCCGTACGCAATCGGGACGAGGAGTGCGGGCAGCATGTTTCCGACTTTGATTTGTTTGCCGAGAAACAGATTGATACCGACTGCGAAAATCAAAACAGACCCAACAAGAGATAGATTTGAGATGATTTCATCGCTGAAAAAAACGCCGATAAGCCCGGCTGCCGCAGTGAGAAGTCCCTGATACAGTCCCAGCGGCAATGCCGAAAACAGAACACCGACGCCCAGTGTGGACGCGAAAATCATGGTTGCAATGAAGTCGAGAATGGATTTGGAGTATAAAAGAGACGGGTCCCCTTCGAGGCCGTCGCGAAAAGCACCGACGATTGCCATCGCTCCCACGCAGATAACGAGCGTTGAGGTGACAAATCCCTCTGTGAACTTGGAATCTCCCTTCAAAAACGGGAGCTTTTTTATTTTTTCTCCAAGGCCTTCAAGAAAGTCTTCGATACGGAGCAGCTCTCCGATAAGAGTTCCGATAACAAGAGAGACTATCATCAGCATAATTCCGTTTGTAGAAAGCGTACCGTCCTCAATCACGAGCATTTCCTGCATCGTACAGCTAATTCCAATGAATATGGTCGCAATACCAAGGGTTTTGAGGAGAGCATTCTGAAGTGTTTGGGACAGTCCCCTTTTAGCGAAAATCCCGATGAGACTGCCTATGATAACAGCAAGTGTGTTGACTATAGTTCCAATTCCAGGCATAAACTTGTACGTCTTTCTTTTTGATTTTTATCCAAACATAGAGAGCTGATTGGTTTTGGACATTCCCTTCAGAGCGCCATTTTTCTCGAGCAATTCAAGAACCGACTTTGAGACCTTTGCCTGAACGCGCAGTTCATCCACAGAATAAACAGTGCCGGACTTCATGGCGTTCATGATGTTTTCCGCTGCGGTTTCTCCGAGACCTGGAAGAGATGAGAATGGAAGTCTGATTTTTCCGCGCTCAGGTAGGAATTTAGTAGCGTGCGACTTGTGAATGTCCACCGGAAGGAAATCGTATCCGCGCTGATAGTACTCGTTCACAAGCATCAGCGCGTCCGCAACGTCCGCATCTTTTGCTGTGATTTCGCTGCGGCGGTGATTCAAATCGGTAAGCACATTTCTCACGTGCTCCTTGCCGCCCATGACAATTTCCCCATCGAAGCCATCCGGTGCGGCGGTAAAATATGCCGCATAGAACTCCACCGGATAGTAGATTTTATACCACATCAGGCGGATTGCGTCGATGACATATGCGGCAGCATGTGCTTTCGGAAACATGTAACGGATTTTCTGGAGTGAATCGATATACCACTGTGGTACGCCAGCCGCCAGCATGGCATCCTGCATCTCCCTCGGGATAATCGCTCCCTTTTTATTCTTTCGTACGAATTCCATAATTTTGAACGACAGGCTTTTTTCCATGCCGTATTTATGGATGAGAGTCATCATGATGTCGTCACGGCATCCGATAACGTCTGAAATCGTACAGATTTTGTTGTTAATCAGCTCTTCTGCATTACCGAGCCAGCAACCGGTCCCGTGGGTCAAACCAGATATCTGCAAAAGGTCAGTAAAATTTTTCGGCTGTGCTTCCACCAGAACGCCGCGGATGAAGCGCGTGCCCATTTCTGGAAGCCCGAGCGTTGCGGTTTTGGAGTCGATTTGTTCCGGGGTTACGCTGATTGGCTCAGTCGATGTGAAGCTCTTATAAACCGCCGGGTCGGTCATCGGCACGTCGAGGACGCTTGTACCGGTGTACTCTTCCAATCGCTTGTATTTGGTCGGAATATCGTGCCCAAGAATGTCGAGCTTAAGAATGGTGTCGTGGAGGTATTTGAATTCGAAGTGGGTGGTGATGATGTCGGAGTTTGGATCTTCTGCGGGATGCTGCACGGGAGAAAAATCGTAAATATCATACTCCTGTGGCACGACGATGATGCCGCCTGGGTGCTGTCCGGTTGTGCGTTTTGTACCAAGACAACCGGCTATGAGGCGGTCCATCTCAGCGCGATTGACCGATATTCCCTTTGCTTCGAGAAACTTCGCAGCAAATCCGTACGCGGTCTTATCAGCGAGCGTACCGATTGTCCCCGCTTTGAACGCTTTGCCTGTTCCGAACAGAACTTCGGTGAATTTATGCGCGTCCGCCTGCACATCGCCTGAAAAGTTGAGGTCGATATCAGGTGTTTTATCTCCCTTGAATCCAAGGAAGGTTTCAAACGGGATATCATGCCCGTCGCCATACAACTCCGTTCCACAGTTCGGGCACTTTTTCGACGGAAGGTCGAAGCCGGAGCCGTACGCACCACCCTCGAAAAACTCAGAATAGCGGCACTTCGGACAGCGATAATGTGGCGGAAGGGGATTTACTTTGGTAATTCCCGCCATAGTTGCGGCAAACGACGACCCTACCGAGCCGCGCGAACCAACTTGATACCCTTTTGCCTCGCTGTTTTCCACGAGCTTGCGGGCAATGATATACATAATCGCAAAACCGTTTTTGATAATCGCATCAAGTTCTCGCTCCAGTCTAGCGGAAACGATATCGGGAAGTGGGTCCCCGTACCATTCCTTTGCAAGTGCCCAGCACTTCGAGGTCAGCTCCTCCTCCGCGCCGTCGATGTGCGGGGGATAGTTCCCCTTCGGAATGGGACGGACCGTCTCAATCATATCGGCAATTTTGTTTGGATTATCGATAACCACTTCGTGCGCCACGTCCTCACCGAGGTAAGAAAACTCTTCGAGCATTTCCTCTGTTGTGCGGAAGTACAGTTTGGTCTCCCGGTCGGCATCCTTGAATCCCAGACCGGTGAGGATGATACGGCGATAAATTTCGTCTTCCGGATTTTTGTAGTGAGCATCGCAAGTCGCACATACCGGACGGTTCGCTTTGCGTCCGATTTCGAGAACACGGCGGTTCAAGTTGCGCAGTGCTTCTTCATCAGGTACCTTTCCCTCAGCTATCATAAAAGCGTTATTCGATATTGGCTGAATTTCAAGATAGTCGTAAAACTGCGCGATTTCGATGAGCTGGGACTCGGATTTGCCTTCCATGATGGCGGTAAAAAGCTCGCCCGCTTCACAAGCGGATCCGAGAATCAACCCCTCACGGTATTCCTCGAGGTTGGTGCGTGGGATCCTAGGGTGGCGGTAATAATATTTAAGATAGGAGTCGGACACGAGGCGATAAAGGTTTTTCATGCCCGTCTGATTCTTGACAAGAATAATCTGGTGATAGGATTTAAGTTTCAGAGGGTCCGCCTTTTCCGCCATGATAAAGTTCATGCGGGACACGGTGTCGATCCCCTCCTCCTTGAGACGGTCAGTCATACAGGTGAAGATTGCCGCCAACATTTCCGCGTCATCGGACGCACGGTGATGGTTGAAGTCGCCCAGCTTATAGTGCTTAGCAAGAGTATCCAGCTTGTGATTCTTGAGCGTCGGGTTCATATAGCGGGACATGGCGACAGTATCAAGATAGGGATTGTTAAACGGGAGTCCTGCCTCCTCTGCCGCCTGCCGGATGAAGCCCGTATCAAACGACGCATTGTGCGCCACGAGCATCCTGTCGCCGATGAAAGCGAAAAAATCCTTCAACACCTCAGCGACCGGCGGGGCATCCATCACCATTTCATCGGTGATGCCAGTCAGCTCAGTGATGCTTTCCGGAATGTGAATTTCCGGATTGACGAAGGAGCAGAAAGTGTCGAGAATTTCGCCGTTTTTGACGATGACCGCGCCGATTTCTGTTATCTTGCATGTTACGGCAGACAAGCCGGTCGTCTCAATATCAAATACAGCGAATTCGTCGTTGAAGTTAACATCGTCGCCGTGATAAGCGGCGCGTGAGGTGTCGTCGACGTAATAGGCCTCCACACCATAGAGAACCTTGATTTCATTGTTTAAGGAGTCAGCGGTAAGCATCGCAACGGGAAAGCTCTGGAGGTTGCCGTGGTCCGTAATCGCCACGGCGCGGTGCCCCCATTTATGCGCGGTTTTGACGATATCCTCCGCCTTGGTTGTTGCGTCCATCGCAGACATACATGTATGCAGATGCAGTTCTACCCGCTTTTCTGGATACTTGTCCATGCGCGGAATTACCGCTATCTTCATAATATCTGTAAACTGCATATAAAGATCATTGTCGAACGTATCGCGCTTAATGTTACCACGAATAGCATAGGGTTTTCCTTTGTTAAACAGTTCCTCCGTTTCCGCCGCTGACTCAGTCGGAACAGTAGTTTTTATGTATATCGATGCGTCGCGGTCGGTTGCGGCAATGGTAAACATCACCTTGTCACCGCGGCGGGTTTCTTTCTGTTGGATATCGAACACTTCGCACAGAATAACCACATTTTTTCCGGTTCCCTTGACTGAGCGAAGCGGGGTTACATTTGCAATTTCAAACAGCTCGCCAAACACAAGCTCAGGAGCAGACACGTCAAACGCGATTTTGCCTGATTTGATGATGCCGTCAGGCATCGCCTCGGCAGTGCTCTCCCCTTCAAACAGGGACGCTACACGGGGCAGCACAACCTTTTCTTCCTCCGCCGCCACACTGGATGCTTCCATATTCCGCGCTTCGGTCTCCAGACGTTCGTGCTCTGCGGCGATATAGACCGACGTACTGTTGAGCTTTTCAAGCTGATGCGCCATAAACTCGGCGTACTCCTCCTCGGCATCGCGGCTTTGTTTGATTTCAACCTTATAGATGAGACCAAACTCACTTCTGATAATGCCAGCGATGACATTCGCGGTTTTGGCAAGATCCAAAAGGGTAAGACCACCGTGCGTAAAGGGGATGAAAATCTCGATTTTGTCGTCAGTCATTTTGAGCTCATATTTGGTAAAAAAGCCGTTTATAACAATGCCAACCCGTGCAGCTTCTGCGAGAATATCGTTCATGTAATCGGCGGAGAACAGCTCCGGTGCGTAGTGGGTGAGAATACGCACTTGCGACAGCTCGTACGTGTCCTTGATGACAGATTCGAGGGAGTAGATATCTTTTTTCGAATATAGGTGCGGCAAATGGCAGCCCACCTCTGCAATGCGCTGCTCACGATTTATCTTTACGGTAATTTCGCTGGCGGTCTCGAAAATTTCGCGGTATACCCCAGTCACTGTGGGGGCGACCTTTTTAAACACGTCCGCTAATGTCCGGTCTGCCATATTTCTCCTCCATTTTTCACTTTAAGGACTCAAAGGTTTCGTTTACTAACGTTTCTATGACTTCATCTTCAGCAATTTTCCGTATCGTTTCGCCATGTCGGAACAGAAGTGCAAAACCATCACCGCCCGCGATTCCAAAGTCAGTTTCCCGCGCTTCTCCGGGACCGTTTACCGCGCATCCCATGATAGCAACTTTCAGCCGCTTACCGTGCGTATCGATGGTTTCCGTTGCGGCGCGATACTTTTTGCTAATTTCGATAAGGTTTATTTTTGTCCGTCCGCAGGTCGGGCATGATACCACATCAATTCCACCGCCGGCGTACAGCCCAAGAGATTTTAGAAGTTCCCTACCTGTCCGCACCTCCTCAACCGGGTCAGTTGTGAGAGAAACGCGGATGGTATCGCCAATCCCTCGCAACAACAGGGAGCCAATGCCGACGGAATTTTTGATGACACCGGAAAAAGCGTCCCCTGCTTCTGTCACACCGAGATGAAGGGGGTAATCGGTTTCGCGGGATACCATCTCAGCCGCCGCAGTCATTTCAGCAATAGATGAGGATTTGATGGAAATGACGATATCCGAAAATCCGCAGGATTCAAGTCGCTCAGCTTCAGACAGAGCGGATTCAGCAAGAGCTTCCGCTGTCGGTGTGCCATATTTTTTGAGGACTTTTTTATCCAGTGAACCGCCGTTGACTCCGATTCGGATGGGAACTCCGGCAGATTTGCAGGCAGCAGCTACCTCGCGCACCTTCCACTCTTCCCCAATATTTCCCGGGTTGATGCGTATTTTATCAGCGCCGCACCGCAAAGCTTCAAGCGCGATTTTATAGTCAAAGTGGATATCCGCAACCAGCGGGCATGTCGCACCGCGTCGTTTAGCTTCAGCAAAGACTGCCGCCGCGTCAACATCGGGGACTGCCATTCTGACGATATCACATCCAGCTGCGCATAGCTTGAGGATTTGGTCGACTGTCGCGTCGATATTGTGTGCAGGAGTATTGGTCATCGACTGCACGGTTATTGGGCTGCCACCGCCGATTTTGACTCCGCCTGCGATGACGGTACGGGTATTTTTTCTGTTTATGGGATTCATATTACAAACGTCCTTCTCATATGAGTGTGAGGATATCCTTTACTGCTACGACGACCATGAGTATCATCAACAGCACAAGTCCCGCAAAGTGAACGTATCCCTCAATTTCCGGACGCACAGGCTTACGTCTGACGAGCTCAATGAGCTGAAACAGAAGTCTGCCGCCATCAAGTGCGGGAAGGGGGAGAAGGTTCATGACCCCGAGGTTCATGCTGATAACGACTGCAAGATAAACAAGGTCGGAAAGTCCCGATTCTGCCGCTTCTCCGAGCGCTTTGGTGACGCCGACCGGTCCGGACACGCTCTCCACGCCGTATCGGCCGCGCACGAGGTCATACAGGGATTCCCAAATCATTTTTATTGTAGAGGTCGAACGGAAGACAGCGTGTTTGAGGACAGTAGCGGGAGTTTTCACTTCGGGATTGACCTTGAAGTCCACCATACCATATCTCACACCGCTTTCGACTATTGTTGGGAAAACAACGTCGGAAAAGGTCACAAGCTCCCCGTCACGGATGACGGTCACATCAAGGGGATCGATTCCGCGGCGCATGATTTCATAAACGGTTTCATTGGCAATATGCACCCGCGTACCTTCAATTTTGACGATTTCGTCTCCCACGCGCAGACCCGCTGCGTAAGCATAGTTAGCTGTTCCGGTATCGCTTTCAATGAATCCGCCGATGACATTTGATGGAAGGACGTCCTGCGTCGCGACGAGTATCGACATGACGATGATACCAACAATAATATTCATCGCCGCTCCCGCCGCCGTGATGATGATTCTCTGCCATACCGGCTTACGGTGGAAGGCGTTTTCGTCATCCGACTCTTCATCCTCGCCGACCATGCTGACAAATCCGCCTATCGGAAGGGCGCGGAGCGAGTATACAATGCCGGTTTTTTTAGAAGTGCGGGAAACAAGTTTTGGGCCCATGCCGATCGCAAATTCCCGGATAGAGACACCGAACGCGCGGGCCGTCATAAAATGTCCGCACTCGTGGATAAAAATCAGAAATCCGAAAATCAACAGTGCGATAACGATATACCAAATGCTAATATCAATCACAACCTTTTAATAAAATTACTGCAAACCTCACGTGCGGCACGGGATGCTTCGCCGATTGAGGCTTCTGTTAATTTATATAATACCTCAACCGACCCAAGCGTTTCAATCACAAGTGATGAAATATCTGTGAATCCAATTTTTTTGTTGAGAAATGCCGCTACTGCTTCCTCGTCTGCCGCAATAAGGGAGACGGGTGCGGTACCACCGGTCCGTACCGCCTGACGCGCCGCGTTAAGGAGTGGGAAGACGTCAGTATCGGGAGCAGCGAAGGTAAGGGAGCCGATTTTTGCGAAATCCAATCCGGGTGAGGACACCATTGCAGTCCCGGGAGCAGTTGCGGCATAACGGATGCAGTCTCGCATATCCGGCATACCAAGTCCGGCTATTACAGTATTATCATTATATTCCACCATGGAGTGGATTATACTTTGGCGATGTATTACAACCTCCACGCGGTCCTCAGGCACGCCAAAGAGTCTGACCGCCTCGATTATCTCAAATCCTTTATTCATAAAGGTTGCGGAATCGATGGTAATTTTGTTTCCCATTTTCCACGTGGGGTGCGAGAGCGCATCCTCAGGGGTAACATGTTTGAGTTCTTCCGTTGTTTTGCCGAGAAAGGGACCGCCTGACGCGGTAAGAAGGATTTTTTTGAGGTTTGATGAGCCATTTCTGCCCTCAAGGCAACGGAATATAGCGCAATGTTCGCTGTCGACGGGAATAAAATCACCGCCAGAGGCATGTATTCTATCAAAAATAATATCTCCCGCCGCGATGATGGCTTCCTTATTGGCCATCGCAATCCGTTTTCCGGAATCCGCCGCGGCGAACGCATACGGGGTTCCCTCAAGTCCGCAAATCGAATGGAAGATAACATCTGCATCAGTTGTTCGCACGGCGTCGAGGACCTCATCTGCATGGCACAATATTTCCGGTGCTGCTTGACCGAGAATCTCACGAAGCTCCGCCGCGGATTTTTCTCCGGTGACTGCGACAGTATGCGGCCGGAATGTGCGAACTTGATCAGCAAGTAGCGCTGTGTTTCGTCCGGCAACGAGCAAATCAACACCGATTCCAAGCTCGCGAATCACCTCAAGCGTCTGCGTGCCGACCGAGCCAGTCGACCCAAGCACCGCCGCTTTTTTTATATTCCTATTCTGAACAGTCAAATCAACCATATAGTCTCCAATTTTTTGTGAGTTATTTCGAGAAACAGTCATAATCTATGCGGCATTTTTGCACAAAATTTACCATACAGCTGCATGATGTCCTGTTTTTTCCCAGTTAAAAAGTTTTTGCATGGTTTTAGCATTTTTTCATCAAATAAGCATCCCTGAGAAAGCAGGGATTTGGGAGAGAATATAGAGAACAGGGGCAGTTAGAATAACGCTGTCAAAGCGGTCCATGATGCCGCCGTGGCCGGGAAGGAGCCATCCGTAATCCTTAATGCCAAACCTACGTTTGATGACAGAGGCAGACAGGTCGCCGATTTGCGATATCACGGAGACGAGTGCGCCTGAAACTGCCATGATTGCGTAGTGTGGATGTGCGGACGGGTCGAAGAATTTTGTGATAATGATGGCGTACAAGATGAACGAGGCAGCTGCAAAAAGAACGCCTGCTGCGCTGCCCTCTACAGTTTTCTTAGGCGACACTTCGGGGATGAGTTTGTGTTTACCAAGCATTCGTCCAAAGAGATATGCAAAGGTATCACTAACCCATGGACCGATGAAAACGAGAAGGTAGAGGTATTTTCCTGTACTGCGAAGAAGGACAATGCAAGTGAAGGAAATTGCAACATAGAAAACACCGGTAAAGGCCGAAGCGGATATGGTATAGTCAGTCTTGCCCCGCGAAAAGACTGTCGCTGCGAATACAAGAATCATGTAGACGATGCAAACCGCAAAGGCGAGAGAAACTGCCCTATCGCCCGCAAGCATAGGAAGAAGGGGGAGCAGCACACCAGTCAGGTATGACGGAACTGCTATCCACAGGTTCTTTTTCAGACCTACGCAGGATATCATTTCATACGACGCGATGAGAGATAACAGCGCCATCGCCGCCGGAAAGATAAAAGTGTCCGAAAAGTATAGAATTGGGAGGAATACCGCCATCGCAACGACCGCGGTAATGGTTCGTTTCAGCATCGGGATATCTCCTGTTTATTTATTGATACTGCTATACGGCACGAATTTTCTGTGTTATTGTTATATTCCGCCCCATCTTCGTCCGCGTCCTGCGAAGTCCCGAACCGCCTCATCGACATCATCAGTGGTGAGGTCGGGCCACATTTTGGGGGAGAAGTAGAGCTCGGAGTAGGTACTCTGCCATGTAAGAAAGTTTGAAATGCGCTGTTCGTTTCCGGTACGGACGATAAGGTCCGGCTCAGGGCATCCGGCAGTATACAGGCGCGCTGAGATATCGTCCTCCGTAATAAGTTGCTTTTTTTCGAGTATCAGGCGGTTCACCGCGTTGACGATTTCCGCACGTCCGCCGTAGTTCAGCGCAATATTGAGCCGATACGGACGACCCGCGGTCTCGCTTTCAAGAGCGGTACATTTTCGTTCGATATTTTCTCCAAGTCCCGCAGGGTCGCCGATAAACTTGAATTCGATATCCTGTTCGTCTCCGGCTTCCGCAATATAGCTGATAAGCAGTGCCATTATCTCGTCAACCTCGCGCTTGGGACGTTTGATATTTTCAGTAGAGAACGCGTAGACCGTGCAGCACTCAATACCGATTTTCTTACAATAGCGCACGATAGTTTTGAAATTCGCCGCTCCCGCGCGGTGACCTGCTTCTCTAGGAAGTCCGCGCGAAGTCGCCCACCGACCGTTCCCATCCATGATGAACGCGATGTGACGCAGTTTGCTTCTCTCTACCACTTCATTTATCTGAATGTCAGTCAAATCAACCATAAAACACCATTTTATATTTAGACTTTGAAGAACTTTTGATTACAATGACTGCGCCCAGAGACATACTCCCCGGGCGCGTCATGCCAAACTTACGTTATCTGAGATTTCCCGACAGACAGCGTCTGTATGTCAGATTTCCATAATTTCCTTTTCTTTTACAGCGGTAATGTTATCGATTTCTTTGATATACTTATCGGTAAGGTCCTGAATTGCCTTATCGGACTGCTTCTGCTCGTCCTCCGTCATTTCACTGTTTTTCTTCATGGTTTTGCTCTTGTCGTTTGCTTCGCGGCGGATGTTGCGTACAGAAACCTTTGCTCCTTCACTGTATTTTGCAAGGTTCTTTTTAATTTCGCGACGGCGCTCTTCAGTAAGCTGCGGGAAAACAAGGCGGATAACCTTACCGTCGTTCATAGGCGTGATGCCGACGTCCGAAGCCAGAATTGCTTTTTCGATGCTCTTTAGGGTAGTAGAATCCCACGGCTGGATGACGAGGGTCTTCGGGTCCGTAACCTTTACTTCTGCCATCTGGGTAACAGCGGTGGGAACTCCGTAATAGTCGACCATGACTTTAGAAACGACAGCAGTATTCGCTCTGCCGGCGCGGATGACGGAAAGAGATTCCTCATAAACCTCTATCGACTTCTGCATTTTTCTTTCGTATTCTTTGGTGTCAAGTTTCATTGTTTTATCTCCTTTATGATTTAGTTAGTTTTCCTTTCAATACAACTCCGGCACAACCGTTTTATCATGAGATACGAAGGTGCCGATTTCCTCGCCGGACACGACGCGGATGATATTTTCAGGGTCGGACAGAGCAAAGACATACATATCGATCTTCTGCTCTTCAGCCAGTGCAGAGGCAGATACGTCGGTGGCATGGAGGCCGTCCTTGAGACACTTATCATACGAGATGACCTTATATTTTTTCGCCCTTCCCATATTCTCCTTCTTATTGGGGTCGCACGTGTACACGCCGTCGATATTTTTTGCCATTAGGATGATATCCGCTTGAATTTCTGCGCCGCGCACAACCACTGTAGTATCCGTTGTTACAAACGGAATGCCGATACCCGCACCAAAAATAACGACCATGCCTTCTTTCAAATGGGCAATCGCCTTGCGGAAATCATACGGCTCAGCAAAGCTGTTCATCTGGATAGGTGACATGACTGTAACCTTGCAGTCTTTCTTCTCGAGCGCATCCTCCAGTCTGAGACAGTTCATCATCGTAGCGAGCATCCCCATGTGATCTGCTCTCGCCCTTGTGACGCCCTCGCCGAGTGCGCCGCGCCAAATATTTCCTGCACCGATAACTACGCCGACTTCTACGCCGTCATCAACAAGCCGTTTAATAACATTCGTAATCTTATCGATAATTTCCCTATCAAAAATTTCCTCTGTTTTCCCATTCGCGTTTTTCTTCGCAATAGCCTCACCGGAGAGCTTAAGGAGAACTCTATTAAACCTACGCTTTGCGTCAGACATGCCAATCCTCCGAAATTACAATTATTTATCCCTCATATTTTACATTATCATTGCGCATTTGTAAAGACCTTTTTTGTAAACTAATAGAAAATCACGGTACAATTTGATATTCCGGGGAATAAAATTCGCGAGCTCATAAAACGGAAATTTATGAGCTCGCGAACAATTTGCTCGAAACTTGGATAGCTGAAGCATTGGATTTGCACATAATACATCCAATACAATCGTCTAAGGAATTTTAAAAGACTCAGAGGAACTTTTTAAAAGCTCCCCTTGTTTTTCAAAAATATCTTTACTGAGCCTGACCAGTAAGTCTTGCGATTTCTTCTGCAAAATCGTCTTCTCTCTTTTCGAGGCCTTCACCCTTTTCGAAGAGTACGAAGCTGTCAATCTTGATGCTGCCGCCGAGTTCCTTTGCGGTAGCTGCAACGTACTTACCGATGGTAAGGCTGTCGTCCTTAACGTAAATCTGTTCAACAAGGCAGGACTTTTCGTAGAACTTGCCCAGTCTGCCTTCTACCATCTTTGCGATGATAGCGTCCGGCTTGTTAGCATTCTTTTCGTCGTTCTTGATTTGTGCTACGAGGATTTCCTTCTCTTCGGCAAGAACGGATTCCGGAACATCTTCCTTATTTACGTATGTCGGAGGTGTACCTGCTGCTATCTGCAGGCAGATATTCTTTGCGAATTCTGCGAATTCCGGCTTAGCTACAACTGCTTCGTCAGCGTCAAACTTTACGATAACGCCTGCGATGCCGCCGCCATGAATATAAGTGGAGAGAATGCCTTCAACGATAACAAAACGGCGGATGTTCATGTTTTCGCCGATTGTGAAAATCATGTCCTTCAGCTTTGCTTCAACAGTAAATTCGGAATCGTAAGGAAGAGCCTTCAGAGCTTCGATATCAGCGGGCTTATTCTTTACGATAACCTTCAGAATATTCTTAACAAAGGTCTTAAAAGTCTCATTCTTTGCAACGAAGTCTGTTTCAGCGTTTACTTCGATAATAGCTGCGGTATTGCCCTCTACGAGAATATCAACAACGCCTTCAGCGGCAATTCTGCCCGCCTTCTTGTCAGCCTTGCTGAGACCCTTCTCACGAAGAATCTTGATAGCTTCGTCAGAATTGCCTTCTGCCTCAACGAGCGCCTTTTTGCAGTCCATCATACCTGCGCCTGTCTTAGCTCTGAGTTCGTTTACCATTTTAGCTGTGATTGCTGCCATACTATTAAACTCCTGTATTTTTATTTTATCTTTATCTCTATGTCTCTGCTCAATCAGAACTTAGCGGGTTCTGCGTCTTCTTCCTCTTCAGCTGCAGTAATTTCTGCTTCTGCATCGTTGAGCTGTTCGCCCTGTTTGCCTTCGATTACGGAGTCGGCGATAACGGAAGTGATAAGACGGATACCGCGAATAGCGTCGTCGTTGCCCGGGATGACGTAATCTGCATCGTCAGGGTCACAGTTTGTATCGACGATAGCAACCACCGGAATACCGAGCTTCTTGCATTCGAGAACTGCGTTGTGTTCTTTTCTGGGATCAACAATGAACACAGCTGCTGGAAGTCCCTTCATGTTCTTGATACCGCCGAGGTTCTTGTTGAGGTTATCCATTTCCTTAACGAGAGCCGCAACTTCCTTCTTCGGGAGCATATCGAACACGCCGTCTTCCTTCATCTTTTCGAGAGAACGGAGTCTTTCGATAGAAGAACGGATGGTCTTATAGTTGGTCAGCATACCACCGAGCCATCTGATATTTACATAGTACATGCCGCAGCGTTCTGCTTCTTCACGGATGGTATCAGCAGCCTGCTTCTTGGTACCAACAAAGAGAATGTTGCCGCCATCTTCCACTGTCTGGCGAACGAACATATAAGCCTCTTCAAACTTCTTGATTGTCTTCTGGAGGTCGATGATATATACACCATTTCTTTCGGTGAAGATGTACTCTGCCATCTTCGGATTCCAGCGTCTTGTGTGATGACCAAAATGTACGCCTGCTTCGAGAAGCTGCTTAATAGATACAATAGACATATTTTTATGTCCCCCTTCGGTTTTTTCCACCATGCCGTCTATATCTGCCGCCGTGAGCTTCCGCGGAATCTGAGTCAGAGCGAGTTTCCCGTTCTTTATCCGCGCCATGTACCGGAACTTTATCTTCCGGCACGTATTTGGCACCGGGCAGACACGCCACCGGCATGTGTGTTTTTCGCGCAAGTCATTTTATTCCAAATAACACACGTGAAGTTATTATATCACATCTCTATATAAATATCAACGGCATGTTCATGTATTCATCAAAAATTTACAATTCAAAAAAGCCATCCGCCTTTTTTATACTTCTCGCGTTTGCAGTCACACGGTTCGCATCGGATATTTTCACGAACTTCCACAAGCACTGTGTCCTCTCCGATACAAATAATTTTTTCCCACGGAATTTTAATAGTATTTTTCGCAGAAAACATCCCAAAAAACTGTTCCGTAACAAAAATCGCGCAAATTTTCCCACAGTCGGTATCAATCAAGTAATCGCAAATGAACCCAAGCCTACGCCCATCGCACGTATTAATAACATCCTTTTCCCGCAGTTCCGACGCGTTCACAATCATCATTCCCCTCCAAACCATAAAATCTACATTATTTATACGCAGAGTCTCCGTGGAATAGAACTTCTTTATTGGAAATGGTCATGGAGTCCGCTACATCCACTGCATAGGGTAACTCTACAAGCCCGCCAAACCTTTTGGGAAAGGTTTGGCGGGCTTGTATGCAGGGCAAATATTCACAAAATGGAGGCTTTTTCAATATACCCCATTGATTTCCGACGGGACTACTGCCGGCTGACGGGTGAAGGGAGCTTCTATTTTAATTGGCGCGTTTGCGCGGCTGCTCTTCTCGAAAGCGGTCATGATTTCGAGGACGTGGAACTGCTGCATGTAGTTAGCGCGATGCAGTCTTCCCTGCACGATTGCGTCAGCCATTTCGGATAAGCCGAGCGCGCGGCTGTTGTTTGTGAAGCCAGGGTCGAGTTCAACCTTTTCATAGCCGCTGCCCATACGGTTGATTTTTACGTCTCCGCCAAAGGTATTCGGGTCGGGAACGAGGATAGAACCCTTTTCGCCGTAGATTTCGATGAAGGTGCCTCGCTCAGCAAAAGTATCGAAGGACACAGTCAGAGAGACGATAGCGCCCGATGCAAAGCGAATTGCGCCAGTTGTAAATGTATCAACCTCTACGTCGATGATTTCGCCACGGTGCGGCTCGCTGCCGATGGTACGCTGCGGGAAGGAAATCCGGCCGTATGCCATGACTGATTCTACTGCGCCAAGCAAATTCACAAGTGCGGTAGTATAGTAAGGTCCCATATCAAGCATAGGGCCGCCGCCTCTTTTATAGAAAAATTCCGGGTCGGGATGCCAGCTTTCGGGGCCTCTTCCGAGCATGTGCGCATTTGCACCCACCACTTTTCCGATTGCGCCCTCATCGATAAGCCGTCTTGCAGTCTGGATTCCGGCACCCATGAACGTATCCGGTGCGCCGCCGAGATAAAGACTACGTTCTTTCGCAAGGTGGACAAGCTCACGAGCGTCATCCACGTTTGTAGCGAGTGGTTTTTCGGAATAGACGTGCTTACCGGCCAGGAGTGCCGCTTTGGTCACGCCGTAGTGGTCATTCGGACGCGTGATATTCAACACGATATCCACCGCCGGGTCTGCAAAAATTTCATACATGTCCTTGTAAATCTTTGCGACACCGTACTGCTTCGCCTGATTTTCCGCCTTTTCGCGAATGAGGTCACAGACTCCCGCAACCTCGACATTCTTAAACATTCCGCCGATGTTTGACAGGTAGATGCCGCTGATGTTGCCGCATCCGACAATTCCAATTTTCATATTTACCTCCGGTAAATTTTAGTTTCTTATCGTTAAAACAGACCCGCACAGAGTGGTACGGGTCTGTAAATTTTGGGGTACAGATTTATAATCAATTAGGAAGCTGGATAGACTTCATCGTACCATGCAGCGTAAATATATGCGATAGAATTTTCGTTATCTGATGTATCAAGGAGAGAAGTGAGAAGCTCGTTTGCTTTGATTTCTGCCTTGAATTCTGTGATTGCATCGTCATATTCTGCATATGTAAGTGCATCAAGTCTTGCCTTATATTCCCTGGAAAGCTCTGCAAGTTCCTTTATCTGAGCTTCGTTTGCTTCGTTGATATAGCCCGAGAACTTTATGTAGGGGCTGGAGATGGAATCGAGATTCTGCTGCTTACCATATGCCCAGTAATCCATGGAAATGCCTTCGCCCGGATAAGTCATATAAACATTACCGGTATTAACAAGGTCCATCTGGTAATCATCGCTCAAAATTACGATAGTGTCTTGCGTATCTTCATCCTCATAATCCCAATGGACGCCCTGTGCGCCATACTGGAGAATCGTTCTGATATCGGAGCTGGTATTCAGATAGGTGATAATTTCCATAGAACGAGAGAGGCTCTTGGAATAAGTACTTACAGCAAACATAGCGCCATATGCGTCATCTTCTGACATCATCGGCTTTGCATAAATGTTTACGTAGTAGTCATCTCCATACTGTTCTGCGATGGAGGCGTCTCCCGCAATAACGCCGACTGCAAACTTTTCGCCTTCTTTAAGAGTGCCGTCACCAACGTAGCCAAGTTCCTTAAGTTCCTTCATAAGGCCAACCGTATTAACATATACACTGGTGGAAAAAATGCTCTTCGGCGGGCACTTTACACTGTAGGACATGGTATTCGTTACCTGAGATGCAAGGATGGACCAGTCTGTGGAGTTTTCGCCCCAATACGTCATATTGGCAGTTTCCACTTCGCCGAGGAGCGGGATAACACCATCAAGGTTCTGGAAGCCGATATCCTTGATGAAGTCACTACACTTCAGCAGAGTGTTGAGGTCAGACGGATTATAGTCGTACTCTTCTACGAGTTCCTTATTAACGAGGAGGTACTGGTACTGTCCAACCGGATGGTTGTTCGGAATAGCATAAGTTCCGCCTACATTTGCGAGAGTGAGAAAAGTCGGATAAATATAAGTTTTGAGAATTTTGGAGTTTCCGCTCAATTCGCTGTCAAGCTGCTGAATGAGCTCCTCATCGATGTATCTGGTGTAGTTTTCATATCCCTGTACAAGGAAGATGTCAAGCTGCTTCTCGGTTACTTCCGGATACTTGATAACCGTAATACCAAGCTCGTTCTTGATGGTCTCTTCTTCGGTCACGGTTTCTTCTGTTTCTTCCGTTTCCTCTTCTGCGGAGACATCGATGCCCTGCGCCTTCAACGCTTTGAGTTCCTGTCTCTTCCGTTCAGCTTCTTCCTCTTCTTCAAGAATGGTAGTGGTGATTCTGTTGAGTTCCGCGTCTATGGTTTCCTGATACTCGTCTTCGGGAATCGCATGAAGCTCAATCGCAGTGTCATACTTTGCCTGGGTCAGCTTGTTAATCTGAGCTTCCGCAAGCTCGATTGCTTCCTCAGTAGTGTTTTTGCTGGTGGGCAGCCACAGGGAAAGGGTCATAGAGACACGAGTACTTTCCTCGGTATCCGCGGTTGCTTCAACGTCTTCTTCGGTTGCTTCCGATGAACATCCCGCAAACGAGCCGAGAACCATCATCATGGAGAGCAAGAGGCATGCTATTTTTTTATTCATTAGGGAATCCTCCTCATAGATTCTTTGGGTCTTCTCTGCAAAAATAATGCCCATATAATTCTTACAATATTGTACACGAAAATCTTCAATATGTCAAGTATTTTTTGTTGGATTGCTCCTAAAAAAAACGCTTTTTTAGCTTCATTTAAATTTTTACCCCGGATGTTTTTTGTGCATTATAAACAATTTATAGATTTTATTTTTGTACAAATCAACATTTTTATTGTATGTTTGGTACAATTAAGCAAAGCTGAAAATGTTCAAATAATCTATTTTTTCTTCAGCTATGCGTATGTTTGCCGGGATTATAGTGCGTATGATGATGCTCATGGCATTCAGAATCCGTGCATTCGCCGTCATGAGAAGCCTCCGTCGAGTCATCAAGCGGTACGTTTTCCGCTTCATGGGATGCGACATCTTCCATCATTTCCATCATTGCGGTCACCTCGTCGAGCGAAAGACCGGTATCTGCAGCAATTTCCTCCGGCGTAGCTTCCCTGCCAAGCTTTTCCTCGAGCGTCATATCGCTGCGCGAAATTTTATTTAATAGCTCCATCACGTGTTCGGGAATTTTCCGTGACGCCTCTGCTTCTGATATGGCATCTTCGATTGCACTCACGATGCAGGTCACTGCAAAATGCTTAAACTCTTCGGAAGCGGAAACCGCGGAGTAACCTTCGACCGCGTTCACGAGTCCAAGACTTCCCTCTTGAAGCAAATCGAGCAATTGGACGCCGCGCCCGCAGTACCGCTTGGCGGTACATATGACAAGCCGCATATTTCCTTCAATCAGCGCGTTCTTGGCAGACTCATCCTCCTCGAGGCGGCTCAGGAGGGATTTTTCCGTGTTGGCGTCAAGCGGCTTAAGAGAGGCGATTTCAGCAAGATAATCCTTTGCGTGATTGCTCAGCCGGATGCCATCCTGCGTGAGCATCATTTCCATATCGCTGAAGGTGGGAATCATCTCCGACTCGAAGAGGATATCATCAATATAGGTTGGATTTTTTTCATTGGTCATTGATTTTCTCCCATTTTCCGTCAGGTCATATCATTCAGAAAGCCTTTGAGAATCTTGGAGCGGCTCTGATGGCGGAGCTTGCGGAGCGCTTTTGCCTCAATCTGACGGATTCGCTCACGAGTGATATTGAATTCACGCCCCACTTCTTCGAGGGTTCTGGTTCTGCCGTCCTCAAGGCCGAAACGGAGTTTGATGACCATTTCTTCACGCGGGGTGAGGGTGTGGAGCACCTTATTGAGCTGCTCGCGGAGGAGCTGATATGATACGGCTTCGGCAGGCGTAGGGGAAGAATCGTCGGGAATAAAGTCACCAAGGTGGCTGTCATCTTCCTCGCCAATAGGTGTTTCGAGTGATACAGGGTCCTGCGCGGCCTTCATAATTTCGCGTACCTTATCGGCGCTCATGCCGAGTTTTTCCGCCATTTCGTCAATGGTGGGTTCGCGTCCGTATTCCTGAAGAAGCTGACGGGATGTGCGGGAAACACGATGAATGGTTTCGACCATATGAACAGGGATGCGGATGGTTCGCGCCTGGTCGGCGATGGCACGAGTAATGGCTTGACGAATCCACCATGTTGCGTAGGTGGAGAATTTATATCCTTTTGTATGGTCGAACTTTTCTACCGCTTTAATAAGGCCGAGATTTCCCTCTTGAATGAGGTCGAGGAAGTACATACCTTTTCCGACGTACCTTTTGGCGATGCTGACGACGAGACGAAGGTTTGCTTCGACGAGCTCGTTTTTGGCAGCTTCGTCTCCCTCAGCGATTTTTTCAGCGAGGTAAGTTTCACGCTCCGGGTCAAGCAGCGGAATTTTGCCGATATCCTTGAGGTACATGCGAACCGGATCGTCAACCGCCACGCCTTCGTCGGCAAGGAGTTTGTCAATGTCCTCGTTGTCGTCGACTTCAGGGGCAGCGTCCTGGGGGACCTCATAAGAATCATCGTTTTCGAGGTAGTTTGTCACTTCAATCCCGCTGCTTTCGAGCACCTCGTAAATTTTTTCAAGCTGGTCGACATCGTAGCCGGAGAACTCCACTGCCTCCATGATATCGCTGTTCGAGAGCGAGCCTTGGGACTTTCCCTTTTCAATCAGCCCCTGCACATCAACTTTCTTTTCGTTATCCATGATTACCTCACAATTTTGTATAATTGAAGATTTCCGGGGAAAACTTTTTGGAGAAAATGTTTTCAAGATTGCGCAGCAACCTTTCCGGATGTTCTTTCAAATTTTTAATTCAGTTCGTCGCGCTTTCGCTTGAGTATGGCTTCCAGCGTATTCATTGTTTCGTCATTCTTTTCGGTTTCCTTCCGCAGAGAGCGCACGTACGTATCGTATGTGGTCTCGCTGTTGTCGGAGAGTTCATTCCGCTCCGCTATCATTTGAGAGGCGCGTGAGACTTCATCGAACGAGAAGTCCTCGCCAAGCAGACCAAAGTTGAACTGATCGCCGTACTCCCGGACCTTGCGGTACAGACGCTTGCCCAATTCTGTGGAAAAATCTGTCTCGTATAAATTTCTGCCGTCAATGGAACGCTTTATATATTCCGGATGGATAAAAATAATACCCATGAGCGATTCCTCTATCCGCGCGGCTTTGGGATGTTTTACATAATCCTGATTGACCCGGTCTCCGATTCCGGAGGTAATTCGGATGAGCTCGCCGCGTCGTTTTTTGTCGCTGTCACGGGATAATTTTCTCATTTTGGAGAGAATATCGGCTTCTATGCTTTTTCGTTCAATTGAAAACGTCTTTGCCGTCCGGTCAATATAAATATCCCTCTCGACAGACGAATGTATTCCGGCGATGTACGTGCAAATTTCGGAGAGCGCTCGAATCTTTTCCGCGTCGTTCGAAATATCGTATTTATCGGTAGTATTTTCGAGCACATAATCAAACTTCGAGCGGCTTTCTTCAATAAGCGAGCGAAATTTTTCCTTTCCAAATTTTTTTATGTATTCGTCGGGGTCCTTCGCGCCCTCCATGTGGAGGACTTTGGTATCGAGTCCTGCCTTTTCGAGCAGGTCGATGGCACGCGCGGTCGCCTTCTGTCCCGCTTCGTCGCTATCGTATGAAATGACCACACGATTGGTATATTTCTTGATTATCCGCGCCTGCTCGTCGGTGAGTGCCGTTCCGAGCGTTGCAACCGCCATCCCAAATCCGGCGTCGTGGAGAGAGATGACGTCCATGTATCCCTCACACAAGATAAAATAGCCGGCATCGGTATTTTTTGCATAGTTAAGCGCGAACAGGTTTTTGCTTTTTTTGAACGCGGGGGTATCGGAGGTATTGAGATACTTCGGTTTGGAGTCGTCGAGGACTCGTCCGCCAAATGCAATGACATTTCCCGACACATCAATTATGGGAAACATGACCCGTCCGCGGAAGTAATCGTAGTAGCCGCGCTCGTTCTTTCCGGCAAAATACGCGGTCTGGATTTCTTCCGGCTTAAACCCGAGGGAAGTCAGGTGATTGAGCATATTGCTTCCCGACTGGGGAGAGTAGCCGAGCCCGAATCGCTTGATTGCTGCCATACTGAGACCGCGGTCTACAAAGTATCTGCGTCCTGCTGCACCGGTGGCTTCGTCGAATAACATTTTGCGATAATACTTCGCGGCCTCAAGATTCATTTGCAGCACCCTTGTGCGGGTGACGCCGTCGTTTCTTGGGTTGCCGTCGAAGTCCGGCAGCGTGATTCCGGCCCGTTTGGCCAGCGTTTCAATGGCCGATACATAGTCGAGATTTTCTGTTCGCATGACGAAAGTAATGACGTCTCCGCCCGCGCCGCATCCGAAGCAGTAGAAGCTCTGCGTCTCGGGGTACACGGTAAAAGAAGGCGTTTTTTCGCTGTGGAACGGACATAGGCCTTTTAAATTGGAGCCCGCGCGTTTTAGTGTGATATAAGAGGAAATCACGCTCTCAATATCGCAGCGATATCGTATATCTTCAATCACATTAGCCGGTATCACGCGTTTTCCTCCTTAATTATTTATGGGGTTATGGGATTTAGGCGAGGGGCATTTTGAAAAAGTACCTCTGCAAAAACCTTCAGACCGAATCGGCATCACTCTGGAAATTCAAGTGTTATTTTTACATTTCCTGCGGGGTCTGCCATACATGTGGGATGAACAAATCTTTGTATAGATCTATCGCATAGCGGTCGGTCATACCGGAAATGTAATCGCAGACACATCGCTTCACCGACTCATTCTGCGTATTCCTATAGTATAGTTCAGGCATTTTCTGCGGATAGCGCACGAAATATTCGAACAGACTTTCCAGCAGATCCATCGCTTTTACTTCTTCCTTTTTCGCCTTGGGGTTATAGTATACGTTGTCAAAAAGGAACTTACGGAGTTTTGTGGTCGCTTCTCCTGTCTCTT
>CAZUPI010000012.1:0-69306 GCA_964621755.1 uncultured Ruminococcus sp.
GTTCTGCATGTTTCTTGCGCCTACCTGAATGACGTCTACATCTTCAAACAGCGGGAGGTGAGCTGCATTCATGATTTCCGTAACTATCGGAAGTCCGGTATCCTTTTTTGCTTCCAGAAGAAGTTCAATACCATCTGCACGGAGGCCCTGGAAGTCGTAAGGAGAAGTTCTCGGCTTGAATGCGCCTCCACGAAGAAGGGTTGCACCGGATTTTTTCACTGCACGTGCTACTTCGAGTATTTGCTCTTCAGATTCAACCGAGCAGGGACCTGCGATTACGGTGAAGTCTGCTCCGCCGACCTTTACTTTTCCTGATACATCAATTACCGAATCGTCCGGATGGAATTTACGGTTTGCGCTCTTGAACGGTTCCGTGATGCGAGTAACGCGCTCTACGTAGTCGAGTCCTTCAAGCATGCTTTCATCGATTTTGCTGGTGTCGCCAATCAAGCCTACGACTGTCTGGAACTCACCTACATAAACGTGTGTATCGACTCCCTGAGCATGAATCCACTCGCAAAGATTCTTAGTCTGTTTTTCTGGTGTTTCTTTTTTAAGTACTACTATCATGATGATGCCTCTTTCTTTTTTAATATTTTAAAATTTTATTTTTTCCATCCGTGGATGTCCGTCAGATCAAGGAAGCCGGACAATGATAAAACGGGATTCCCGGTGTCGTTTACCGTGGAATCCCGTTCTTATATCAACTATAAAAACCAAATTGCCATGCACAAACACCCTTACTCCATTTTAACGTGTAAAGTAAAGGTAAAAGTAATAGTAGAATGTGCAGTTAACAATTCCGTTTTTCATTACTGTGTAGCTCCTCTTTCTGATGTTGGCTATATTTTATCACTCTAATATGAAATTGTCAATACTTATTTGCTATTTTTCGTCAAATCTCTATTTTGGACAACGTGCACTAATATAAATTTGTTTTTTGTACGGAATCACAAAATAAGGTTTAAAATGAGAATGTTAGCGGGACTTTTTCAAAAGTCCCGCTGTTTAGGAAAACGTTATTTCTTCTTCTGTCCATAGTAGGCATTTTTGCCATGTTTGCGGTCGAAGTGCTTACGGAGAAGGACAGGCTGCATTCTCGGAGCAGCTGTTTTGGGAGTATTCATGAGAAGCTCAGTGTTCAACGCCATTTTTGCAACGTATTCGAGGATGACTGCGCATTCTACGGATCCCATCGGAGTTTTTGACCACGTGAATGGACCGTGAGAGTGGACGAGCACCGCGGGAACACGCATGGGGTCTATTTCGTATTTCTCAAACGCTTCTGCGATGACGCGTCCTGTTTCAAGCTCGTATTCACCGCCGATTTCAGCTTCCGTCATTTTTCTTGTGCAGGGAATGGGACCGTCGAAATAATCGGCATGCGTCGTGCCGTAGTCGTTTATCGGACGTCCCGCTTGTGCATATACTGTCGCCCATTCCGAATGTGTGTGCGTAATTCCGCCGATTTCAGGGAAACGTCTGTATAATTCCAAGTGTGTCGGCGTATCGGAAGAGGGATTCAACTCTCCCTCTACTACCTTGCCGCTCTCAACATCTACTATCGGCAGAGACTCCGGTGTCAGGCTGTCATATTCCACACCGGATGGTTTGATTACTACAAGTCCCGATGCGCGGTCAATTCCGGACACGTTGCCCCATGTGAATATCGCCAGACGATTGCGCTGAATAGCCATGCACGCTTCATATACTTGATTTCTCAGTTCCTCTAACATAGTGTTTTATGCTCCTTTCCGTGTCAGTCAATAAAGTCAAACTCAATATCATCTACATAAACGGTATCGCCTTCCTTGCATCCCGCTTCACGCAGGCGGTCGATGATTCCCGCACGAACCAGCGAACGTTCGAAGTACATCAGAGATTCACGGTCCTCGAAGTTGATGCGTCCAATCAGTGCGCTTGCCCATGCACCTTCCACATGGAACGATGCGTCGTCCGTGCGGGTGATGGTTACTGCGTCTGCACCTTCGGGAATTTCCACTTCTTCCTCCGGCGTGATTTCCGTTTCATAAACTGTAATTGGCGGAAGCTCACGAAGCATGTACGCGATTTCATCCACAAGGGTTTTTAATCCCATTTTTTGAGACGCTGAGATGTAGATAACATCGTATCCACATTCTGCACACCGTTTTTCAAGCGCCGCGCACTCTTCTGACAACTCGGGCAGTTCAAGAAACTCTTCCTCCGTGTTCACAAGAAGGTCAGCCTTGTTCGCCGCGATGATTCGCGGACGGTCGGCAAGCTCCGGCGAAAACTTGCGAAGTTCATCCGATATTGTTTCAAAATCTTCAACGGGTGTGCGGCCTTCGACTCCCGAAATGTCTACTACCTGTACCAGCATCCGACACCGTTCAATATGCCTGAGGAACGCGTGCCCCAAACCGGCGCCATCCGACGCCCCCTCGATTAATCCCGGAATATCCGCCATAACAAAGCCAGACTCACCACCGGTGGATACCACGCCAAGATTGGGTTCAAGCGTCGTGAAGTGATAGTCCGCGATTTTCGGCCTTGCCGATGACAAAGCTGCAAGCAAAGATGATTTTCCGGCAGATGGCAGTCCCGCAAGTCCGACATCAGCTATCATTTTTAATTCAAGAATAATTTCGCGTTCCTCACCCGGCAGACCACTTTTCGCAAATCGCGGAACCTGTCTGGTGGGAGTCGCAAAATGACGGTTGCCCCATCCGCCTCGTCCCCCATGGCAGAGAAGATAATCCGCCCCGCCATTCTCCGACATGTCGTGTATAATCTTGCCGCTTTCGGCATCGCGAATAAGTGTTCCACGCGGCACAAGAATCACGATATCTTCGCCATTCGCACCGTGAAACTTTGCACCTGCGCCATCGCCGCCGTTCTGCGCGATGAATTTTCTCTTATACCGGAATGCAAGCAGGGTGTTGGAACCGTCGTCAACGCGGAAAATCACGTTTCCGCCATTTCCGCCGTCACCGCCATCCGGGCCACCCTTTGCAATGTACTTTTCACGTCTGAACGAGACAACACCGTTTCCGCCGTTTCCCGCTTTGACGTAAATTTTGATTTTATCTATAAACATTATTTTTCCTCGCTGTTATTTTCCCATCAGCCTGTCACGGTTACGGGTGTAGCTGCCTATGCACTTCTGAATAATTTTCACTGCTTCCTCCCGGCTGCCAACCTCGTCCACTGCGGTCTCTTTGTTTTCAAGCGCCTTGTATACAGTAAAAAAGTGCCGCATTTCCGCGAATACGTGCGACGGGAGGTCGTATATCGTCTTCGCGTCGTTGTAGTATGGGTCCGAAAACGGAACGGCAATTATTTTTTCATCGAGACGACCGCCGTCAATCATTTTGATAACCCCTATCGGATAGCACTGCACAAGGGTCATCGGCAGTATCTCCTCAGAACAAATCACAAGTACATCGAGCGGGTCATCGTCCTCAGCATACGTCAGCGGAATAAAGCCGTAGTTGGCAGGATAGTGCGTAGAGGTATATAAAATCCGGTCGAGCTTTAAAAATCCAGTTTTCTTATCAAGCTCATACTTGATTTTACTTCCTTTTGTTATCTCAATCACCGCATAAAATGACTCCGGCGTAATGTTTTCAGGTGAGAAATCGTGCCATATATTCATTGTTATTTCCGAATTCCTTTCGAAATAATAATGTATCATAATCTCCTTCTTACATATAAAAAGGTTTTAGAAGGGGCGTGGGGAACCCTTTTTGCAGGAAAGGGTTCCCCACAGATTCCCCATTAAATCAGCAGAACATCTCACGAGCAATGTCGGAGAGAATGCCAATACCGCGGACGATATCCTCATCAGACGGCATGGAGAAGTTCAGTCTGAACGAATCAGAGGGTGCCTCGGTGTCGCAGTTGAACGCGGTACCCGGAACGACTGCAACCTTCTTTTCGATAGCCTTCTTGATAAATTCAGAGCTGTCTGTACCGTTCGGAAGGGTACACCAAATAAAGAGTCCGCCCTCCGGACGCGTGTACTTCACGCATTTCGGCATGTGCTTGTCAAGCTCAGACAGCATCAGTCCGGCTTTTGCACGGTACAGGTCGCGAATGCTTGCAATATGACCGTCGAGGTCGCGCTCTGTCATGTAACGGTGGCAAAGTATCTGGAAGAAGATGTTAGTATGAACATCCTCGACCTGCTTTGCAACGACCATCTTCGAGATAACCGGCTCCGGTCCGCAGACGTAACCGATTCTCATACCAGCTGACAGAATCTTGGAGAAAGAGGAACAGTAAAGCACGATGCCGTCTTCGTCGAACGACTTAATGGTAGGAACATCCTCGCCAGAGAAACGAAGCTCACCGTACGGGTTATCCTCGAATATCATGACGCCGTACTTTTTCGCAAGCTCGTATACCTTTTTACGATTTTCAAGCGTAGAGGTGATGCCTGCAGGATTGTGGAAGTTCGGAATAACGTAAATCATTTTTTCATTCGGCGTTTCGGCGAGCGTCTTTTCGAGGATTTCCGTATCAATACCGTCATCCCTCAGCGGGACGCCTATCGGCGTTGCGCCGAGAGAACGGAAGGCGTTAAGCGCACCGATAAAACTGGGGTTTTCGCAGATGACAGTGTCTCCCTCGTTGCAGAGAGCTTTGCATGTCAGTTCAACAGCCTGCTGACCACCGGTCGTGATAATCGTCTGGTCAAAGTCTCGGCCAATACCAAACTTTGTCTTCATGCGTTCTTCCACAGCCTTACGGAACGGAGGATATCCTTCTGTAATGCTGTATTGAAGCGCCAAGGTAGCGTTATTGGCAAAGATATCGGCGGAAATTTCACCGAGCTCCTCTGCCGGGAAGGACAGGGGGGAGGGATTTCCTGCGGCAAAGCTGATGATAGTCGGGTCAGTCAGCGCCTTGAAGATTTCACGAATGGCGGAAGGTTTGAGGTCTGCGAGCTTGTTTGAAATTTTATATTCCATAATTGTATTGTCTCCATTTTATCTATAAAATATCTAGTTTTCATTTTATCATAAATAAGGCAAAAATACAATAAGAATGTGAAGAATTGGAGAATTTTATTTTTTAGCTTAGCCGCACGTTTCACATATAAAAGAAATTCATCTATTTTCATCTTGCTACTTGATAAATTGCAATCTTTTTGATATACTTATAAAATAAGAGAAAATCGGCGGAATTTGCCGCCATAATGGAGATTGCTATGGAGAAAATCATCAAACCGCGCGGAACCATGGATGTTATGGGTTCCGATGTATTCGCGTGGAATTATATAGAGAAAAAAGTTCGCAATGTGGCTGACCGCTTCGGATTTACGGAGATCAAAACGCCTATGTTCGAGGAAATCGGACTTTTTCGCCGCGGTGTGGGCGAAACCACCGATGTTGTGCAAAAGGAAATGTATACCTTTACCGATAAAGAGGGAACAATGTATGCCCTGAGACCGGAAGGGACTGCGTCTGTTGCACGTGCGATTATCGAAAACGGTAAGGCGACAGACACGCTGCCGCTGAAGTATTATTATGTTATCAACTGCTTCCGTTACGAAAAGCCGGAGGCTGGACGCAGCAGAGAATTTGTGCAGTTCGGAACGGAAATGTTTGGCGCGCCGTCTGCGGGAGCGGATTTTACCATCATCTCTCTCGCCGATACGGTGATTCGTGAGCTCGGCATTACCGGAATCAAGCTGCATATCAATTCCATCGGCTGTCCGGAGTGCAGACCCGCATATCGTGCCGCACTCAAGGATTATCTGAAGGCTCATTCGGATGAGCTATGCGACACTTGTCTCGACCGAATTGAGACCAATCCTCTCCGCGCACTCGACTGCAAAAATGACTCCTGCAAAAAGGTTGCGGAGGCTGCGCCGCGAACGATTGACCACCTTTGCCCAGAATGCCGCGCACATATGGAAGAGCTGGAGTCTTACCTCAAAGCTTGCGGAATTGATTATGTGATAGACCCGCACATTGTCCGCGGCCTGGATTATTATACCCGCACAGTATTTGAGTTTATTGCAGAGGGCATCGGCTCACAAAGCACGGTCTGCGGCGGCGGAAGATATGACGGACTGATGGAGGAGCTTGGCGGACCTAAGATGGCCGGAATTGGCTTTGGAATGGGTATTACACGCTTGATTCTCGCCATGAAGCAGTGCGGTATTGAGATTCCGCGGCTTGCGGTACCGAAGCTGTATATTGCTTCGATGGGACAGGCAGCGTCCGCGCGTGCAATGGAAATTGTAAGCCGGCTGCGCAGCGATGGCATTAATGCGGACTGTGACATCATGGGCAGAAGCTTGAAAGCACAGATGAAATACGCTGACAAAATCGCCGCTGAATACGTTTTGATGCTCGGGGATTCGGAAATTGAAAACGGCACAGCTGTCGTAAAGCAAATGACGACCAGCGAGCAGACCACAGTCAAGCTCGACGAAATCATTGACTTTATTAAGGCAAGATAAAAGGATAGACGTTTATATGGATGGAAAAATATCGGAATTTCTGAAAATGCAGCATAATTTGGCTGCGGAAAAAGGATGGCTTGACAATAGAACTCCGGAGCATGCGCCGTTTTCCATTTTGTGGAGTATTGATGAGCTTGGCGAAGCCATTGCGATAATTAAGAAAAAGGGCGCGGAAGGCATCATGGAGAACGAGAGCGTGCGGGAGCATTTTGTCGAGGAGGTCACAGACACCTTCATGTATCTGTTCGATATGATGGAGTCGTACGGTATTACCGCGGACGAGTTCACACGCGCGTATGTAAAAAAATATGAGCGCAACATGGGCAGAAGCTGGCATGAAAACGACGCAATGTATGAGAAATGCAAGTGGCAGCTTATCATTTTTGATGTGACAAATGGGCTTCCGGTAACGGCACGGTTTCTTGAGGTGTTGGAAAGAACCGAACTCAAAGTGGCGGTTGCTGCGGTAAGCGGCGGACATTCCGTAGACAGCATTCTGACGGCCCGCGGAATTGACAGCGAATTGATGGATTATACTGCTGAAACGGAGACTTATCCCGAACTGTACAATCTTTTTATCGGAGAAAGCGAGAAAGGCTTTTGCCCGGAGCTTACTGTGGTATGTACCGATACCGAAGAGGCGGTCAGCGCCGCTAAAAAATACGGGATAACATGCGTCGCGATAGCGGACCAGAACATAGAAAAGGCCGATAAAACCTGTGCCAACTTCTCGGAATTGCAGGATTTTCTCGGATTTAATCAATAACTGCCGGAAAACGGTAAAGGATGTGGTCATATGCGGTATATAGATTATGCCGGGACGGATTCTTGTGGAAAGGCATGATAAACATCAATCCACATTTCACAGTTTTAAAGATAAAAATCACCGAAAGGACTATATGAAAATGCAGTCATTTACAAGTGCAGATAAAAGAACAGATTACTGCGGTACCCTGACCGCTCGTGATATTGGCAGACATGTTTCGGTCGTTGGCTGGTGCCAGAGACAACGCGACTTGGGCAGTCTTATTTTTATCGACCTCAGAGACCGCACCGGCATCATTCAGCTTGCTTTTGATGACGGTACGCCGGAGGAAATCTTCAACACCGCATTCGGTGTTCGGGCGGAATATGTGATCGCGGCGCGCGGTACTGTCCGCTCCAGAGGAGAAGCGGCAATCAACAAGAATCTCTCAACCGGTGAAGTAGAGGTTTATGTTGACTCCTTCAAGGTGCTCGCAGAGGCACAGACTCCCCCGTTTGCTATTGTCGAAAACAGCGACGTTCGTCCGGAGCTCAGACTCAAGCACCGTTATCTCGACCTCCGCAGACCTGACCTTCAGCAGAATATTATTGCACGCTCGAAAATTGTAAAGCTCACAAGAGACTATTTTGCCGATAACGGTTTTATCGATATCGAAACGCCGTGCCTCATTAAGCCTACACCGGAAGGTGCGCGCGATTACCTCGTACCGAGCCGCGTTCATCCTGGAAAGTTCTATGCGCTTCCGCAGTCTCCGCAGCTTTATAAGCAGCTTTTGATGTACTCCGGCTTTGACCGCTATATGCAGATTGCTCGCTGCTTCCGCGATGAGGACCTTCGTGCGGACCGTCAGCCTGAATTTACGCAAATTGACCTTGAAATGTCCTTCGCAGATGAGGAAGATATCATCGCTATAAACGAAGGATATCTCAAGTATATTTTCGACAATTTCATGCACCAGCCTCTCGAAATCCCGTTCAAGAGAATGACGTGGAAGGAAGCTATGAACCGTTACGGCTCAGATAAGCCTGATACCAGATTTGGCATGGAGCTTTGCGATATTTCTGAAATTGTGAAGAACAGCGGATTCTCCGTATTCTCCGGTGCTATCGCGGCTGGCGGCAGCGTGCGCGGGATTACCGTAAAGGGCGGGGCAAAGTTTACCCGTAAAGAAATCGATTCCCTGACCGAATTTGTGAAGACATATGGCGCGAAGGGACTTGCGTGGTACAAGAATACCGCAGGCGCTCCGACTTCTTCCTTTGCAAAGTTCATGACCGAGGATGAAATTTCCGCAATCCTCGCAAAGATGAGGGTAGCGGAAGGAGACCTCGCACTCCTTGTCGCAGCGAAGAATACCGTTGTATACGACTCACTTGGCGCGCTGCGCTGTGAAGTAGCGCGCAGAACAAACTTGATTGACAAGTCCAAATTCAACTTCCTCTGGGTGACAGAATTCCCGCTTCTCGAGTATTCTGAAGAGGACGGACGTTTTTATGCGATGCACCATCCTTTCACCATGCCGATGGAGGAAGACCTCCCGCTTCTCGAATCCGACCCGGGCGCAGTACGTGCGAGAGCATATGACTGCGTGTTAAACGGAACAGAACTGGGCGGCGGTTCTATTCGTATTCACACGACGGAAATGCAGACAAGAATGTTTGACGCACTCGGGATTGGAGCGGAAGAGGCTGAAGAAAAATTCGGTTTCCTTCTCGAAGCGTTCAAATATGGCGTTCCCCCGCATGGCGGTCTTGCCTTTGGTCTTGACAGAGTGGTGACGCTCCTCTTAGGACTGGAAGATATCCGTGATGTAATTGCCTTCCCGAAGGTACAGAACGCGTCTGAGCTGCTGTCAAAGTGTCCGGCTGTCGCAGACCCGAAGGCGCTCGACGAGCTTGGAATTCGTGTTGTGAAGGTAGAAGAAGACGACGAATAAAGGGATAGAGAGGGATTTTTATGCTGTCTTTGTTTCGTTCCGCGGCGGTGCGGGAGCTGGAAGCGATTGTTGCAGAGCTTCAGGCGAATCTCGAAAATAACTACAAGGACGCCGCGCAGGAGGCAAGAATGCGTCTGAAAAAACGTTTGGACGAACTACATGCCGAGGGAAAGCTGTCGGAGAAGCAGTACAAACGCTTTTCCGTCCTGTACACCCAATACAGTGTAAAAATGACCGGTTATCATCATTAATGATGTGAGGAGTTTCCCGCGAATCTAAAAACTTCAATTATTATACAGCTTCAAAAAGTTTTGGTGGAAGGGAAGCGCCTTGTGCATAAGGCGCGCGGGGAGGTGTTTTTCAAATAAGCATCTCCCCGTCAAACTCATGTTAAAATAAATACAAACAAGGAGAAACAAATATGACTACAATTCAGATGTGGGACAAGATTCCGGGGATGTGCGAAGAGACTCCGGTACTTGAGTATTTTCCGGCGGAAAACAAAACATCCGACGCGACCTGCGTAATTTGTCCCGGCGGCGGCTATGGAATGAGAGCTCCGCACGAAGGCAAGGGCTATGCTGAATATTTCAATTCTATCGGTATGGACGTTTTTGTATGTGAATATCGCGTATCGCCGCATCGGTTCCCGCTTGAGCTGCTTGATATCCGCCGCGCCATCCGTTATGTGCGCGCTCACGCAGCTGAGTTTGGCATTAACCCCGACAAGGTTGCCGTTATGGGTTCCTCTGCAGGCGGTCATCTTGCGGCGCTTGTCTCGAATTACACCGCGCCCATCGGTTTTGAGGATATCGACGAAATCGATAAGCTTTGCCCGATTCCGAATGCGACTATTCTTTGCTATCCTGTTATCCACTATCCCGATGAGATGCAGATTAGCCATGATGGTACATATTACAATCTGCTTGGTGTGAACAGAAACGATTATGATAAATTCTCTCCCGACCTGCTTGTGACCGATGATACACCAACCGCGTTCCTGTGGCACACCTCGGACGACGATTGCGTAAACGTTATTAACAGTTACCTCTATGCGAAGGCACTTCGCGAACACGGCATCAAGCACGAGATGCACATCTTCCCGTCCGGATATCACGGCCTCGGACTCGCCGAAAACTTGCCGCATGTCGCACAATGGTCCACTCTTATGAAAAATTGGCTCATCGATATGGGCTGGGTGAAGGAAATCTGAAAACTTCTCAAAGAATATAAAGAGAAAAAATAACATATTGTATTTAAAGACGTTGAATCGTATAAAACGGGGGCAATTTGACAATTGCCTCCGTTTATGCATTTTCGCAGTTGATGAACCAAATGAGTAACCCTCGAACATTCCGAAAGACAAAAATCTGTATGAATTGCTATTGTTTTTTGCATCTTTGGATGATATAATATAAGAACTGCGATTTTGATGTTGAATTTTATTATTTTGGAGTGTGACATGCAAAGTGAAAATCATGCAAAATGAAAAGCAAGCGGAGAAAAAGGAAACTCTGCTGACGTGGCGGATTGTAAAATATATTATTCCGCTGATGCTGACGGGGATATTGCAGCTTCTTTATAATGCTGCCGACAACATTGTTGTAGGACGTTATGACGGAAAGAACGCTCTTGCCGCAGTCGGGTCGACCGGCGCGCTTATCAATCTGATTATCAATGTGCTGATGGGCCTGTCGGTCGGTACGGCAGTTACAGTCGCACATGATTACGGCGCCAACGATGACGAGGGTGTGCATAAGACCATTCATACGTCTATTTTGATAAGTCTTATCTGCGGTATTGCCGTCGGAGCATTCGGATGCATATGCTCGGGCACGTTTCTTCAATGGATGGGAACGCCGGAAGACGTGCTTCCGCTTTCTACCGCGTATCTTGCGATATACTTTCTCGGAACTCCCGCGTCTCTTGTATACAATTTTGGCGCGTCAATCTTACGTTCAGTGGGAGATACCAAAAGACCCCTATACTTTCTGTCAATTTCAGGTATTCTTAACGTTATTTTAAATTTGGTGTTTGTTATCTGTTTTAAAATGAGCGTTTCCGGTGTGGCGTGGGCCACGGTCATTTCGCAGTATGTATCGATGGTGCTGATTCTTGTTTGCCTGATGCGCGAAAAAAATTGCTGCCACCTTGAATGGAAAAAGCTGCGTTTATATAAAGATAAATTCGCGAAAATCGTACGTGTCGGTCTTCCGGCAGGGCTACAGGGAACGGTATTCTCCCTTTCTAATGTCGTGATTCAGTCGTCTGTCAACTCGTTTGGTTCTCTTGTTATGGCGGGAAATACCGCCGCGAGCCAGCTTGAGGGATTCACTTATACCGCGATGAATTCCGTATATCATGCCGCACTTACTTTTGTCGGACAGAATATCGGGGCGAAAAAATATCATATGATAAACCGTGTTGTGTTTACCTGCCTTGGAATTGTTGCCATAATCGGGTTGACTATGGGGCTGCTGACCTATTTTTTCGCTACCCCACTACTCAGTATTTACCTTCCGAATGACCCGGACGCACTTCCATATGGCATCACCAGACTTCGGTATGTGGCGGTCCCGTACTTCCTCTGCGGAACGATGGAGGTCATGGTTGGCGGACAGCGCGGTATGGGCATGTCCATGGTTCCGATGATAACCTCACTTGTCGGTTCTTGCGTCCTGCGCGTTGCATGGATTTTGACCGTATTTGCCATGAATCATACTTTGTTTACTCTTTATATTTCGTACCCGATTTCATGGTTTATCACAACCGCGGTACATATGATATTCTACTTCAACCGCTTGTCAAAAGTAAAGCGTTTGGTAAGCGCGGGCAAAGAGGTGCAGATATAAAACATGCCCGCACCTTTGTCGCCGATTTTATGGAAAATTTTCGACAAGCGGCAGTGAGCTGCCGTTCGAAGATTCGGATGAATAAGAGAAGGAGAGGGCAGAATGAAACGGAAACGCTTGTCACGCGATGTATGGGGATTCGAGAATGCCAAATTCCCATACTATCAGTTTCGCATGGACAATGACTATTTCCACGGTATGGTAGGACTGATCAGGCAGAATAGCGGTGAGCATTGCCATTGGAATTTTCCGATTGCCGGCAAAGCTCCAGTTTGCGGATGCGGTATGACTTGGCTTCAGCTTATCCCGGACAACACACACCGCGTGATTACCGCGATGATAAAACCACAGCCGAAGCAGATTGGCGGCGCGGAGTATCCGTGTTCAATATCCGTATGGTATGTCGACATCATTGAAGCGGTCGAATACGACGCAGACGGCGTGGCGGTCTTTATTGACAAGTACCTTGATGTTATTTTCACACCGCAAGGTGATATAAAAATCGACGACCGCGACGAATTGGAGGAAGCGTACTGCTCCGGTGAGCTGTCAGATGAACAATATCGCGCGGCGATTCGCGAAGGGGAAGAAATCGTATCAGAGCTTTGTTCGGATATTCCGGCGACTGAGCGCTTGCATATGAAGATTCTCACATGTGTGGAAAAAAGAATCGCAAACGGCGAGAAGCCGTTGATAAATAAATTGAGCTGAAAAGAAGCCATACCAAACTCTTTGTAGGAGTTCGGTATGGCTTCTGTCATATATCTGCTTTCACGATAATTGACGGACGTTCCGAATTCGATTTCTTGCGAATGGTTCAGAGGCGTCAGAGGCATTTCCGTGGTGCAGGATTAGACGGTCGGTATTATAAACAGAACTCCGTCTCAAATGCATTCCAGGGAATGTTCACCTTTTGTCCGCCGTTTATCAAATCGTCAATGTGCAGGAGAAGGGGATAATCCGACGCGGTGGCGCGTCCGTTTTCAATTTGCTGACGGATTGCCTTTGCCATTCTGGTAGAGATGACGATGGATTCCAGCGTGACACCGTTCAGCGTCTCCATAGCACGGTCAAAATCTATGCCGCGGCCGAGCAGAATGCCGATTTTTCTCGTTCTTCCGCCGTAAACCGTAACATAAAGGTCCCCAATCCCGAGAGGGAGATTTGACGGATGACCGCCGCATACGTCAAGCAGTCTCGTCATTTCCCGTACAGCCTGTCCAAATATAGCAGCCTGCGAATTATAGTGGTCGATTTCTGAGCCTTCTCTTTCGTACGACATGCCAATCGCCAGCGCTACGCCGAGTGCATAAGCGTTTTTCATAGCTACCGCACACTCGACACCGCGTACGTCTGTCGATACACTTACATGGTAGTAATCGCATTCAAAAAAGCTGCGCGCCCATTTCAGTTGCTCTATGTTTCTGCCGCAGAACGTGACTTCAGAAAAGTCATGGTCGGCAAGCTCATAGCTTGTGCAGGGACCGCCCACTGCCATGAACGAAATTTTTTTATCCGTTGATGCTTCGTATACTTCCGGATAGGAAATCAAACCGCCATCTGCGGTGTTCACCATTCCTTTTGTAACTGACAGAACGGGCATGCTTTCGGGAATTTGGGGAATAATCTCCTTGATAAACCAATCCACACCGAACGATGACACACCGCTGATGAGCAAATCTGTACCGTCGAGCGCAGTTTTAAAATCTTCATATTGATAATATGTGATGCCAGCGGGAATTTTTCGCTTTAAGGTCAGGTGTTCGCCCGTTTTTTTCGCATGGTCGATGATTTCATGGTCAAGCGGCGTTCCTACGATGCGTATCGTATTTCCGTTGTCAGCCGCCGGAAAGGTGATTGCGGAGCCCATCATCCCCGCGCCGATTACTGTAATAATTGCCATATAGTATACCTCTGTGCTAGTATTATATTATCTCAAGGTAGTCCCTGTCCGGAAGCGTGGGGACATACATATTGGGTTTGTCTTGATACCAAAATGCAACGGAGGAAATATCATCCTGCATTGGGAGATAACGTCCGCCGGACCTCCATCCAAGCGCCTGAATGGTGACTTTAAGATTTTCGTTGAATCTGATGGGGTCGGCAATGTGCCAACGGTAGAGTGAGAAGCGCTGCTGCGAGTTGTAAAGCCCGTCGGGAGCATAGGGAATCATGCCGGTATAGGGGGTAGCAAACGGTTCATAGCGGTGTTCATTTTCAAAGTTGTACGCACCGCAGAAGTAGTCTTCCGTACCTGTGCCGCAAATTGTCGGATATTCACCGTCACCGTCCATGTAGAACTTGATTTCTCCTTCGCCCCACCAACCGTTGTTGTTGACGCCCCAAGCCATGTATGTGCCGACATATTGTCCTTTGCCGGAGACGCCATCGAGAATGGTATGAACCTCCTTATAAGGAAGGGGATTGCTTCTTCTGAATTGCGCGTGGAAGTAACCGCAGTCTTCCGGAACTTCGGTAAGGGTATAATCTATCTGATAGTAAAGGGTGAATACGTCGTCCCCGATATTTTCCACCGTGATTTTGCAGTGTTTTTTAAAGGGCATTTCCCAATAGCAATTCAAGCCGTTTCTGGGATTTACACAAATTGCAAGGGAGCTCATCTGCTTATACGCGGGAACGTATGCATTTGCAAAGAAATCTCCAAGAGGACACTCGACAGAGGGAATTTTACAGTCATCCCAGTAAATGCGGATGATAGCGTAACGTCCCGGAATTCCCATAGGAGTGAGCCAGATGTGTTGAATTGCCCCTGAGCCTTCTATATCTGCCATTGTATAAAGAGTATGGGGATCGATTCTGACAGAAGGGGATACCTTCCAACCTTTTCCCAATTCTCTTGCGCAGCCTGCACCAGTTCCGGTAGTAGCCATTGCCCCGCCGCCCTTTTGACCATCGAAGTTTTCGGGGCTTATTGAGCGTGTTTTGGCATTGGATAACCTTGAAAGATTTCCCATATTTGAGCCCAATCCGTTGAAAGAATAGAGTTCGTTTGCCATACAATTTCTCCTTATAAAATAAGTGATTTATGACACCATAATCGGTTATGGTACCCGATAAATTGATTATATCATACCTAAAAAGCGTTGTCAACATAAACAAATTCTCGTTGACTGTACAGTAGAATTGACTTTTGTTTAGTAGAAACAATAAAAAATCTTTCCAAACCTTTTCGTCTATAGTATTGAAAAAGTTACCATATAATAACATCGGCGGAAACGCGCATAATCTACCTTAGTTTGCAAACACTATATCTGCCTACAAAATATTTGAATTAAAGGAGAAATAAGATATAATGAAAGCAACAGGAATTGTAAGACGAATTGACGACCTTGGCAGGGTGGTAATTCCAAAAGAAATCCGTCGCACCATGCGGATTCGAGAGGGCGACCCGCTGGAAATTTACACGGACCGCGAAGGAGAAGTTATCTTCAAAAAATACTCTCCCATCGGTGAACTTGCGCAGTTTGCGGCGCAGTATGCGGAAACATTGCATAAAACTTGCGGAATTTCCGTTGTTATCTGCGACCGTGATGCCGTTATCGCATGTGCGGGAGTTCCGAAACGCGAGTACACCGACCGCAAAATCTCAGCCGAAGCCGAAAAAATCATCGAAGGTCGACAGCTCTATACAGCTGAAGAAGAACCGGTTTATATTACTGACGGAGGCACACTTGCGATAAGCTGCCTCATGCCCATTATCACAGAAGGCGACATCACAGGATGCGTTGCCTCGGTCGTCAGCCCTGACAGCGACAGCAAAAACGCAGTCGCACCTGAGCTCGAAGCAAAGCTTATCCAAACCGCTGCAGGCTTCCTTGGCCGTCAACTTGAGTCCTAAAGAATATGAAAAAGAGACGAGGGGGAACTTTTGAAAAAGCTCCTCCATCGCCTCTTTTTTTCCAATTTTATCCGATAATCAACGAGTAATTGCCGTTTTTTAGAATTTCTATCAGCTGGGGAACTGTGGTAATCGGTGCGGTCGTGAGAATTCCGCCGACAGGAAGGTGATGTGGATCGTGGTGGTCGGTACCGGATGTCTTGATAAGCCCATATTTTTCTGCCCATGCTTCCGCGATGTCGTTATTGGAGTTGTGGCCTGGGTGACCGTTGAATACCTCGATACCGTCTACGCGTTTCGGGTCGACTGTCGTCATGCCGAAGCGGAACGGGTGTGCCTGGATGGTGAGAAGTCCATCTGCACGCGCCATTTTGATATAATCGCCGATGCCCATTTTCAGAATATCACAGTGATTCATCAAATAATCTCGGTCGAAGCCGAACACTAAGTAGTCGTTTGAATTTTGGTGGAAACGCAGCTCCATTCCCATGAGGATTGTAAGCCGTTTTCCTGCTGCCGCCGTCAGAATTTCGTGGGCACGGTACAGCTTGTCGACCTTCGCTTCCCATTCGTCTTCATCGTGACTTGCGGGGGAAAAGTGGTTCGTCAGGCATATTGTTGTATAACCTGCAGCGGTATACTTTTCCACAATTCCCTCTGCAGATTCGTGTGAACATGCGGATGCATCTCTGCTATGACAGTGCAGTTCTGTTTTGTATTCCATCATTTCTATTCTTAATTACCTCTCAACAAGAAGGGTGACGATTTCAAAGGGCTTTATGTTCAGGCTTACGGTGTTGTGGTCTATTGCAAGCTCATTCTGCTTTTCTTCCAGCATGTTGGTGCGCCATACATGCTTTGCATCCGGCAGGCTTATTTTGCAATTTGTACGATTGCGCTCGCATTCGTACAGACGGAGTACATACGCACGTTCGACATCTTCGGCATTTTTAACAGCTTCGCAGATGACGTTGGGAGCAGAGAGTTTTATAAGCTGCGGAATATTCAGAATGCCGTTTTCAATCAGAACTGGATTGTTCAGCTCGTATGCCGGATAAACGACGGTTTCAGCTGAGAACGCACCAACATGCGGCAGGAGAGAGTAGGTCATATAGTGTACGCCGCGATCGCCTGATATATCGGGACGGCAGCCGCTCTTGTGCAGCGTCAGACGCATGTCGGAGCCGTCGACAGAAATGCCGTATTTGCAGTCATTCAGGATGGCGACGCCGTAGCGGCTTTCGGAAAGGTCAGACCATTTGTGGTTGCAGACTTCATATTTTGCCGCTTCCAACGAGGTGTTGCGGGTTGTCGGACGTTCAACGTGTCCAAACTGGATTTCATTCTTTACGGTAGTAGAGCGAATATCAACGTCAAATCCGGCTTTGAGCAGGGTGTGCCGCTCGTTCCAATCGAGCTTCATTTCATAATCGATTCGCGGCATGCCGGCATAGAAGATTGTGTCAACTACAGCGGTTGTGGCGCGTCCGATTTTGTAAGTATTGCGGATTCTATATTCTACCGCACCGTCCGAAACAACCTCCCTTGAGAGAAGATTGGTTACGGGTTTCAGCTTTAAGAATACGTCGTCTTCAATTTCCCAGTTGTCGTATGCGGTAGGCATGTCCTCTCCTGCCCATAAAGTGCCGAGCGGTGCGCCGCCCTCACGCTTGACTTCGCGGTTGACCCGTACGTCGTACAGGGAGGAAATATAACCGTTTTCATCAAATTTAACTTTGTAGAATGGTGTCGTCAGCACACCATCCTCAGTCTGGAATGTTTTGAACGCCCTTTCGGGATGGGAGGGTTCTGTGAGGTCATAAGTAACCGTGCTCATGGCAGGAATGTGTGCCTGTACTGCGGTTTTTTTGTTCCCGTCGGCGTCGGCGTAGGTCTGTGCCGGTTTCCCCGCGATGCCGATTTCACCGTCGAAAGTGATGACGTCACAGCGGTCGAAGGAGAGGGGATTGTACGCTGAAATTTTACCGTCGGCAGGAGTTGCCAGCTTATCTAAATATTTTTCGGTTTCAGCTTTGGCTTCCGATAAAAGGGCGGTCATTTCAGCATTTGTGACATCGTATACCTTCGAGATACAGGTGCCGGGTAGAATATCGTGGAACTGATTTCGCAGGAGAACCTTATACATTTCGTCGCGGCGCTCGTTTATTTCGTCTCCGGTCAGGACATTCAGAAGTTCCATATATTTCAGCGCGGTTTCGGCCAAACGGTTGTTCCGCTTTACTTCGTGTTTCTGAGTGAGTGTACCGCGGTGGAATTCCAGATACAGCTCGCCATCGTACACCGGTAAGTTGTCGCGGCGTTCTTCAAGTGAATGCATGAATTCGCTTGCTGTTGTCGGCTTGATTTCCGGTATCCCTTCGAGGTCGGTTGCACGCCTCAGAAATTCCAGCATACCGTATGTCGGACCGCCGCCGCCGTCCCCGAAGCCGTATGCCGCGAGTCTCTGATTGTTCGATTTTTTATCGCGAATTTCGGTTATAGTTCCAAAGAGGGAGCGCACGTCGGGAATAAGCTGCATCCGGTTGAGGTGAGTGATGACCTCCGAACCGTCGATGCCACGCCAGATAAAGGTGTCAGCCGGAAACTGATTGAGGTCGTTCCATGACATTTTTGTTGTGTAGAAATACTTTACGCCCGAGCCTTGCATAATCTGCGGGATTGCGCCGTTATAGCCGAAGGTGTCAGGCAGCCAGAAAGAATCGGAGCGGTAGCCGAAATATTTTCCCGTGAATCGCTGACCATACAGGAACTGGCGGACCATGGATTCGCCGCTGGTGATGTTGCAGTCGCACTCAACCCAAACACCGCCATTGGGTTCATAGCGTCCTTCCGCCACACGCGCGCGGATTTCCTCGAAAATATCGGGATAATACTCGCGCATCCAGTCGAGGTGCAGAGCGGAGGATTGAATAAACGTGTATTCGGGATACATATCCATCAGTGTGAGGACTTGAGCGTAGGTTCTCGCACACTTACGAATCGTTTCCGATACGGGCCAGAGCCATGCAGTGTCCATGTGAGAGTGACCGATAACGCCAATTTTGCCGCGCGACGCTTCACTGTGCGACTTCTGAAGAGCGGGAGCCAGCTTTTCACAGATGGCCGTGCAGGATTCATGGATTTCCTCAAGGGAGGCTTGGTTGATATCCTGAATAAGGTAGGGGAATGCAGCAATGAGGCATTCATGCGCTTTCATAGCGGTGAAATTTTCACCGGGAAGACGGGCGATTTGGAGGACTGTTGACAGATCGAAGACCAAATCACGCACAATTCGGTCCACAATGGTAATTGTGATGCCGCTATAGGTGTGGCGGTAGCTGGAGTGGTCCTCATCCTGACCGTAGCGGTCATATGGCCGTGTCCCAGGGGAGTAGTGTCCGGCATAGCATTCGAACGCCAGTTCGATAGCATCGCCCGCGTGAGCGCACTTATCGACAAACATAGCGGAATGTTCGCCCCCGATGAAGCGATTTTTTGAGTTGATGATGCCGGTAGGTTTACCGTTTTTGAAACAGAGAATTTCGACGGCGTTGGCATCGGGAATTGCGCAGAGGATTTCACCATCCGCTTCTGCAGGGACAGTGAAGCTTGTTTTCAACCACATACTGGAATATTCGCTGCCCCACACGTATCCGGGTTCGACCGGTTTCATAGAGGCGGTATCCGGCGGCAGGCGGAGGTGTTCTATTGTTTCAAGCGCGACTGCGTGGTCCACTTTCATGATAGGGCGGAAAATATGAGCAGCATAGTAGTCCAGAACGTTGTCGAACTTTTTGTATGTCCGCTCAATGTAAGCGTTGTTGTTCATATGGGTTTCCTTTCACGATAGATTATTTTGAAACAAGTATATCATAACAGGGCAGTATTTTCAAGTAAATGTGCCGCAAAAACTACAGAAATGCTGTTTCCTCGAAAATATGTGGGGATGAAGGGAGAAGCTTTTGAGAAACGGCTCTCTCAAAATTATTTTCATTAAGGTTTAGGGCGGAAAATCGTCAAAGCTGTCTTGACAAAACGCGGTGATGGGTTATAATGAGGGAAGAAAAATCACATTTTATACAAATTGTGAAAGAGGTTTGTTTTGAAACATTATTTAGGATTTGATAGTGAAAATATGAGGAAAGAACGTTAGGGGGGACTCTTTTGAAAAAGTGTCCCCCAAGCTTTTATCAAAACTTTTCAACGGAAGAGGGGGAAGTTTTGATTTTTGCTTTTGTATATTCCCAGAGCGTGCATACACCAATCGATAGTATGTATACTGTGATAAATCGCACTGCGAATCTGCCTGTCAGCGAAGCCAGTTTGAAACGGTCGAGCAGGCTGTCGCATAGAAAAATAAACAAGGGATGGATGAGGTACACGTTGTATGACGAAGCAGAGAGAAGTTTTACTGTATGAGAATTGGTGAGTGCAGCGGCGGAAAGTTTGCGGATTACACACATCACAAACAGGATGGCGGCGATACAATATATTACGTGGAAGTCATCTGCCCAGCTGGGGTAATAAATCCCATTGCGGATGACCCATATCAGCACGCAATCGACAGCTCCCGTTAGGACGAACATCGCTGTGATGCCGCGAAAGTGGATTTTCAGCATTTCTGTAAAGCGATCGTAATGCTGTCCCACGAACATACCGCAGATGAAGTAGAACAGAAACGTTGTGAAAAGTCGGCTGTTCATGGGAATCTGATAGCCGAAAAGCATTTGCGTGATTTCTGGCAGATGCGCGCGGCAGATGAGCATTATCATGAGAGATAGAAAAAGGGACAGAAGTGCGCTGCATCGTTTGGAAATAAGTCTCCACAGCGGCATCAGCAGGTAAAATTGGCAGATGATAAATACAAAGTAAAAATGTTCAACCATGCCGCCTGTCAAAAAAGCATGGATGAAGTATGACAAGTCAAATTTGACTCGTCCGGAGACGGTAAAGTAGAGGCAGAAGAGAACAAATACAATCAAATAGGGGATAATCACTCGTTTGAATCGCGACAGGTAGAATTTTTGGTACGAGAAAGTATTGTTGTCACGCGGCAGAAACAGCTTCACACCGGATAGAAAGAGGAATCCCTGCACGACAAAGGAGGACAGTCTATGTGCGGAACACATCACAGCAAACGGAAGGCTTGTTGTCACGTAATTGGAAACGCACTCAGATGCTACGTGAATGAAAATCACAAGCAACATAAACACGATGGATGCGAGGTTTAACTCAGGCACCCGTTTTTTTTCGTTTTCCATCACTTTTTTTAGGTTATGGTTCTCATCTCTTATTTCCTTCATCTTTAAATGGCGCTGTTGTCAACAATGACTCGTTTTGCCCATGCCGCCCATTCCAGCTCAACGCCAATGTCGTGATAGGTCGGATAATCTTTTGCAATCCATGCGCCGCCGCATGTATTTTTGAAAATCTCGCACATCTCCCGCGCGCGATTTTCGATAAGCTCACGATTTCCCGTAGGAAGCACTTTTTGGATATCGACAGGCGAATGGAACGATACACGGTTCCCGAATTTTTCCGCGAGTATCTCTGTCGGATACGCGTCAGGTTGGTCAAATTGGAAAACGTTGATTCCCGCGTCAATGAGGTCTTCAATAAAGTCGTAAATGTACCCGCATGAATGCAGAAACACGCTCATTCCGGCTTCGTGCGCCGCATCCGCAACCTTCTTATACGCTGGCTTGAACAGCGCGCGGAACGATTCCGGTGAAATAAATGTCCTGTCCTGCGTTCCCCAGTCGTCTCCGAAAAACCATCCGTCAATGCCGCAACCGGCAATATTCTTTATGACTGCCGCCTCATGTTCTGCAAGCATGTCGACAAACTCACGCACAGAATCAGGGTCGGTCAATGTGTCGGCAAGAGCGTTGGTTATGAGTCTGGCATCGCGGAGTGCAGAGAACAGTGAGTTCCCGTAACACATCACATATTTTTCGTTCTCTGCCAAATTTTTGGCAAGCAGGCGGTCACGGTGCGTTTTGTCAAACTCGGGCATAAAATATTCATAATCTTCCCAGTCGACAATGGCGCCGCGGATACATTCGCCTTTTGTCTTTCCGTTAAAGCGGCCATATATATTTCCGTACATGTCGCGCCGCACTTCACCAGAAAATCCGGTCAGCCTTTTAAGTTCCGGATAGTCGCCCCAATCGTTGTAGGGATTCTCCGGAATATTTACATAAGTTCTCGATGATACCCATGTAAAGTCGTTTGTTTCATCGTTGAAATGAAAGCCGAATCGCGGCGGCGTGTCATGCGCTATCAGCCGGCGAATTATTTCCTTGGAAGTCATAAACATGCTCCTTTGTAAATTTAAACTTTGCCATAATTAATCATACTATTATTTGACGGATATGTCAATATTAAAATTTTTGCGCGGCAGCGTTATTTATCTCATTTTATTTTTATGTGTTAGGAAAAAATGAACTATATTATGAAAAAATCTATTGATTTTTTTAACTAATGATGTATAATTAATATAGTTACTTTATGAAAGGATTGCAATAGTAATGAAAGTTCTGATTCTAAGCTGCTCTACCGGCGAGGGACATAACAGTGCAGCACGCGCTGTGTCGGAGGAGCTGAGTAGGCAGAATATTGTAAACGAAATTGTCGACCCTGTACTCTTCAAAAGTCAGCGGGCACAGAATTTTGTTTCCTCTTTTTATAATAAAATGATTCAGAATTCTCCGTCTGCTTTCGGGAAGATTTATAAAGCCGGGGAATTATATGATTCGACCGGAATCCGTTCTCCTGTTTATCTGGCGAACGCTTTGTATGCTGAAAATCTATGTACCTATATCTGCGAAAATCAGTTCGATACGATAATCTCCACACACCTCTACGGAATGGAGGCCATGACGGTGCTGCGGAAAAAGTACGGCAAATCCATTCTATCCTATGGGGTGCTGACAGACTATACCATAATTCCTTTCCTGTACGAAACGGTGCTGGACGGATATTTTATCCCTCACGACGAGCTGCGCGGCGAGCTGACCACGCGGGGCATCCCGGATGAACTCGTATTTTCCACGGGTATTCCGGTCTCTGCGAAGTTTAACGTCCATTTGGAAAAGAGTGAGGCACGCCAAAAACTGAATATGCCGCAGGACAAGAAAATCTTCCTTGTTATGAGCGGCGGAATCGGCGGCGGAAATGTACTTGGTTTTTGCGATGCACTCATCAGCCGTGCGGATGACGAGACTGAACTTTACGTTCTTGTTGGAAAAAATGATGGCTTGCAGCAGGAAATCATGGAACGATACAGCGGAAAATCTGTCACGGCAGTTCCTTTTACGCCAAAAGTCAACATATATATGAATGCGTCTGACGTCCTGTTATCGAAGCCTGGCGGTTTGTCCAGTACGGAGGCTGCAGTTGCCAACGTGCCATTGGTACATATTAACGCGATCCCCGGATGTGAAAACGAAAACATACGGTTCTTCGAGAAGCATGGTATGTCCATTGCCGCAAAAAGTGAGGCAGAAGCGGCAGAACTTGCCATGGAACTCGTATGCAATCCGGAAAAATCAGAAAGGATGCGCACTATGCAGCGTCTGACAATCAATCCGAACGCGGCAGGAGACATTGTGCGTACGATAATGAGATGAATACGACCACTGTATGGCTCATGCTGATAGCCGGGGGGTTCTTGCTTGGCAGCGTACCGTTCAGTTATTTGATTCCGAAGCTGATACTGAAAGTAGACATTTGCGAAAAAAGCGATGACCACAATCCCGGCGCCACAAATGTTTTTATTCACTGCGGTACGACAATCGGACTTATCTGTCTGGCTTTTGATATGCTGAAAGGGTTTCTTCCGGTATATACTGCGCGTAATTTGTTTAGCACGGAGCATTTTCTTTTTTCTGCTGTGATGGCTGCCCCTGTTCTCGGGCACGCGTTAGGTATTTTTCATCATTTCCAAGGGGGAAAATGTATTGCTACATCATTCGGGGAAATGATAGCTCTCCTTCGCGTAACGCGAATAGGGCTTATTCTTGCCGGAATCTACATTCTGTTTTCTACCATATTGAAAATTCCCTCCAATCGTAAAAAGAGTATTGCCTCATTCAGCATTTTCGGATTGCTGTCGATGATTATTCTGACCTATGAAAAGCGGTTTTCCATGGGAATTGGATGTGTTGTCATTTCTGTGATAGCGGTCATGAGACATAAACCTGCTTTGTCTCAAGTCCATAAAAGAAAAGACGAAACAGAGGGATAAGGGAGCACATGGCCGTAAATTTTACTTCTGTAAGATAAGAAACTGGAGGAGCCTTTTGAAAAGAGGTCCCTTCAGTTTTTTCTATTGGCGATTGTTGTAGATTTTTTTACGACAGCTATTGACAAAGGAAAGAGAACGTGATATAATACTCACCAATGAATAAACCGTTGATGCGGAGATAACGGTGATGATGCTCCCACAGAGAGCCTGCGGTGCTGAGAGACAGGCGGAAAACAAGTCATCAAATGGACCGCGGAGGGCGCATTCAAAAGGTTCGTGCCGAGTAGGATGCGACGTGAGGATATGCGTCAGTTATCGGGGATATGTTAGTATCCTGCTAAGTGTATGGGTCATTCCGTAAATCAAGGTGGCACCGCGGATAAGTATTTATTCGTCCTTGACAGAATTGTTTTCTTTCTGTCGGGACGTTTTTTGTTTTCCCCGACAGATGCAAATGGGAAAGGAAGAAAGAACATGATTTACCCAAGTATTGAAGAAATTGAATGCGTTGCGAAAAGTGGAAAATATAAGACCGCTCCGGTGCGCATGGAAATTTTATCGGACATCAAAACCCCAATCGAGGTTTTGCACATTTTGAAAAACGTGTCGTGTCATTGCTATTTGCTCGAGTCAGTGTCGGATCACGAAAAGTGGGGCAGATATACCTTTTTGGGCTACAGTCCTGAACTCGAAATCACCTGTGTGAACGGACATATGAAAATTGGAGCCCTCTCCTTTGATACAGACTCGCCATCTACCTATATCAAGCAGGTTCTCGATGAGCACAAGAGTGTAAAGTTCGAGGATTTTCCTCCTTTTACCGGCGGACTTGTCGGCTATTTTTCCTACGATTACTTGAAATATTCGGAATCTTCTCTCAATTTGGATGCGGAAGATACTGAGGGGTTCAAAGATATCGATTTGATGCTCTTTGACAAGGTCATCGCTTTTGACAATTATAAACAGAAAATTATCCTGATTGCCAATATTGTCCTTGAGAATTACGAAACCGAGTACAATCGTGCCAGGCTCGAGCTTGCGCAAATGGCTTCGCTTATCAAAAACGGTGCCCCGGCGGAAGACAAATGCGGCAGATTGAAGAGTGACTTTAAGCCTTTCTTCAGCTGCGAGGAATACTGCGAGATGGTTCGCAAGGCAAAACATCACATTGTTGAAGGCGATATTTTCCAGATTGTGCTTTCAAATAGATTGGAAGCGGAATACGAAGGGTCCCTTCTCAACACTTATCGCATTCTCAGAACGGTAAACCCGTCTCCTTATATGTTCTACTTCTCCGGCACTGATATGGAAGTTGCAGGCGCTTCGCCGGAAACACTCGTGAAGCTGGAAAACGGTGTCCTCCATACTTTTCCCCTCGCCGGAACACGTCCAAGAGGGAAGACAGAGGAGGAGGATATCCAGCTCGAAAAGGATTTGCTCGCCGACCCGAAGGAGCTTGCCGAGCATAACATGCTCGTTGACCTCGGACGCAACGATATCGGAAAAATCAGCAAATTCGGCACCGTGTCCGTTGAGAAATATCACTCTATCGAACGCTATTCCCATGTCATGCATATCGGTTCTACAGTGCGCGGGGAAATTGCCGACGATAAATCCGCACTCGACGCTGTGGACGCTATCCTGCCGGCGGGCACGCTGTCAGGCGCACCAAAAATCAAGGCTTGTCAGCTGATTAACGATCTGGAAAACAACAAGAGAGGCATTTACGGCGGGGCAATAGGATATCTGGACTTCACCGGAAACCTCGATACCTGCATTGCCATTCGAATTGCCTATAAGAAAAACAATAAAATCTTTATCAGAAGCGGAGCGGGCATTGTCGCAGATTCCGTTCCCGAAACGGAATACAAAGAGTGTATCAACAAGGCCGCGGCGGTTGTAAAAGCGGTAAAACTGGCAGAGGAGGCAGAATAAATGATTGCGCTTATCGATAATTACGACAGCTTTTCTTATAATCTGTATCAGCTTGTCGGCTCTGTAAATCCCAATATCCGTGTAATACGAAATAACGCGATGACGGTCGAGGAGCTTGAAAAGCTGAAGCCTGAATCCATCATTCTCTCTCCTGGACCGGGCAAACCGGAGGATGCCGGAATCTGCGTGGAAACTGTCAAGCAGCTTGGCAGCAAAATCCCGATTTTGGGAGTTTGCTTGGGACATCAGGCAATATGCGTGGCATATGGCGCGACAGTATCGTATGCAAAAACCCTCATGCACGGCAAGCAGTCACAGGCGCAGATTGATACAAGCTGTCCACTTTTCGCGGGATGCTCCGGTACCATTCCGGTCGCAAGATATCATTCCTTGGCGGCTATCGAAAGCACGCTTCCGGAAGAGCTTATCGTAACCGCAAGAGCTGACGACGGCGAGGTCATGGCGGTACGACATAGAGATTATCCCGTGTACGGTTTGCAATTTCATCCGGAATCTATCATGACACCGGACGGCATTACGATTTTGAAAAATTTTTTAAATATATCGAAGGAGAATATAAAAAATGATTAAGGAAGCTATTGTAAAAATTGTTGACAAGCAGGATTTGACCTATGAAGAAGCCTATGGCGTCATGAACGAAATCATGAGCGGAGAAACGACACAGACGCAGAACGCAGCATTTTTGGCAGCACTGTCCACAAAGAGCAGCAAAGCGGAAACTATCCCTGAAATCGTCGGGTGTGCCGCTGCTATGCGCGCACATGCACTCAAGTGTGAGACTTCGTATCCGGTTCTTGAAATCGTCGGCACCGGCGGAGACGGCGCGGGAAGCTTCAATATTTCTACAACTTCCGCTCTTGTCGCAGCGGCAGCAGGGGTAAAGGTATCTAAACACGGAAACCGTGCGGCTTCTTCCAAGAGCGGAGCTGCTGATTGCTTGGAGGCACTTGGTGTGAATATCAACCAGTCTCCGGAGCTCTGCCGCAAACTGCTGGATGAGGTGGGCATCTGCTTCTTTTTCGCACAGAAATATCACACCTCTATGAAGTATGTGGGAGCAATACGCAAGGAGCTCGGCATTCGTACCGTCTTCAACATTCTTGGCCCGCTGACCAATCCTGCGTCTCCGGAATTACAGGTGCTTGGCGTTTACGATGAATCCCTTATCCAGCCTCTTGCGAAGGTTCTGACCAGTCTTGGTGTAAAGCGCGGAATGGTTGTTTACGGTCAGGATAAGCTGGACGAAATCTCTGCCAGCGCTCCGACAACTGTCTGCGAGATTGAAAACGATACTTACAAAAATTATGTCATCACTCCTGAAGATTTTGGACTGCAGCGCGGCAGCAAATCCGAGCTTGTAGGCGGAACGCCGGAGGAAAACGCACGCATTACCCGCGCTATATTCTCCGGTGAAAAGGGCACAAAGCGCAACGCCGTTTTGCTCAACGCGAGCGCATGCCTTTATGTTGCAGGCAAGGTGGAAACATTGGCGGATGGCATCAAGCTGGCAGCCGATATCATTGATTCCGGAGTAGCAATGAGAGCCCTGGAACGCTTTATTGAGGTATCAAAGGCGGGCGTTTGAGATGCAGTCGATTCTTCAAACAATCGCGGCTTATTCAAAGGAACGGGTGCAGGGTGATAAGGAACTATGCAGTCTCGAGGAGTTGAAAAGCCGCTGTGAGACGATAAAAGGGAAGAAATCCGGCGGGTTTGAAGAGGCACTCAGAAAGCCCGGAATGAGCTTTATCTGCGAAGTCAAAAAGGCGTCGCCGTCCAAGGGCATCATTGCGCAGGATTTTCCGTATGTCTCTATTGCAAGAGACTATGAAGCTGCTGGTGCGGACTGCATTTCCTGTCTGACTGAGCCAAAATGGTTTCTCGGGTCAGATGAAATTTTTCGAGAAATCCGCACGTCCGTTTCAATTCCGATGTTGCGCAAGGATTTCACCGTCGATAAGTATCAGATTTATCAGGCGAAGCTGATGGGAGCGGACGCTGTGCTTCTGATTTGTGCGATTCTTGATACGGCTCAGATAGAGCAGTATCTTGTGATTTGCGACGATTTGCACCTTTCCGCGCTGGTTGAGACACATGATGAGGGAGAAATTGCGTCGGCGGTATCGGCAGGAGCGCGAATCATCGGCGTGAACAACAGAAATTTAAACGATTTTTCCGTCGATTTTTCCAATGCGGCGCGGCTGCGTGAGCTGATTCCGCCTGAGGTGCTGTTTATCTCGGAATCGGGCGTAAAAACGCCGGAAGACACGGATGTTTTGCGCAAAATAGGAGCTGACGGGGTATTAATTGGCGAGACGATGATGCGGGCGGATAACAAAAAAGAAATGCTGGAGAAGCTGAGGGGCAGAGTATGACGAAGATAAAAGTCTGCGGCTTGATGCGGGAAGAAGACGTCGCTTATGCAAACGCTTTGCTGCCCGATTATATCGGATTTGTCTTCGTAAAGGACCGCAGAAGGTATGTCCCGCCGGAGAAGGCGGCTTTGATGAAGGCACATCTCGCACCGGACATAACGGCTGTGGGCGTATTTGTCGATGAAACAATAGAAACCATTCTTGCAATCGCAGAAGCGAATATCATAGACGCCATCCAGCTGCACGGCCACGAGAAAGAGTCCTATATTGTTGAATTAAAGAACCGGATCACGAAGCCTATTATCAAGGCGTTCCGAATCGACACATCTGCCGACATTCAGCGCGCAAACGCTTCGTCTGCGGATTTGGTTCTGCTTGATAACGGCGGCGGAGGGACGGGTAAAACATTCGACTGGTCGCTGATTGACGGCATTGACAGACCGTTTATTTTAGCCGGAGGCTTATCCGGCGCAAACATAGAAGAGGCGCTTGGCGCCTGTCATCCCTTTGCTGTGGACATAAGCTCAGGAGTGGAGACGGACGGAAAAAAGGACTATAACAAAATGAAAGCCTTTATTGACGCCGTCAGAAAGAGATGACGAAGGATAGTTATGCATATGGAAGAAGGAGATTCACAAATGGAAGCTGTAAAAGGACGTTTCGGTGTGCACGGAGGTCAGTACATCCCCGAAACTTTGATGAATGCGGTAATTGAGCTTGAAAACGCATACAATCATTACAAAGACGATGAGGATTTTAAAAAAGAGCTCACCGCTTTGCTGAACGAGTATGCGGGAAGACCCAGCCTGCTTTACTATGCGGAGAAGATGACGAAGGATTTAGGCGGCGCGAAAATCTATCTGAAGCGTGAAGATTTGAACCACACGGGTTCACATAAAATAAACAACGTGCTCGGACAGGCTCTCTTAGCAAAGAAAATGGGTAAGACGAGACTGATTGCGGAGACAGGAGCCGGTCAGCATGGTGTTGCGACGGCAACTGCGGCAGCGCTTATGAATATGGAATGCGTGGTGTTCATGGGGAAGGAAGACACAGAGCGTCAGGCGCTGAACGTATACCGAATGCGGCTTCTCGGTGCGACAGTCGTGCCCGTGAGCAGCGGTACCGGAACGTTAAAAGACGCCGTATCTGAGGCTATGCGCGAATGGACAAACCGCATTGACGATACGCACTATTGTCTTGGTTCCGTCATGGGACCGCATCCGTTCCCCACCATCGTGAGAGATTTTCAGTCTGTGATTTCTAAGGAAATTAAGGAGCAGCTTTTTGAAAAAGAAGGTCGGCTGCCTGATGTGGTTATCGCCTGCGTCGGCGGCGGAAGCAATGCAATAGGGGCATTCTATAACTTTATTGAGGATAAATCCGTTGCATTGATAGGCTGTGAAGGGGCTGGACGAGGCATTGACACCTTTGAGACGGCAGCAACCATGAACACCGGAAAGCTCGGTATTTTCCATGGGATGAAGTCCTATTTCTGCCAGGACAAGTACGGACAAATTGCACCGGTTTATTCGATTTCAGCAGGCCTTGACTATCCGGGCATCGGTCCTGAACACGCTTGGCTCCACGATATAGGACGCTGCGAATACGTGCCGATTACAGATGATGAGGCTGTCAATGCGTTCGAATATTTGAGCAAAACCGAGGGTATCATTCCAGCAATCGAATCCGCTCATGCGGTTGCGCATGCTATAAAGCTCGCACCGCAAATGGATAAGGACAAAATTATCGTCATCAATATTTCCGGACGCGGGGACAAGGACTGTGCCGCAATTGCAAGATACAGAGGGGAAGATATTCATGAGTAACATTCAGCGTGCATTTAAAAACGGAAAGGCTTTTATCGCCTTCATTACCTGCGGCGACCCCGATTTGGAAACCACCGCAAAGCTCATTCGTGAAATGGCAGCGAACGGCGCCGATTTAATAGAATTGGGAATCCCGTTCTCCGACCCTACCGCAGAGGGACCGGTAATCCAGGGTGCAAACATCCGTGCGCTCTCCGGCGGCGTAACGACAGACAAGATTTTTGAGATGGTGCGCGAGGTTCGGCATGATGTAGACATTCCGCTCGCATTTATGACATATGCCAACGTTGTCTTCTCTTATGGCACTGAACGGTTTGCGAAAACAGCAGCTGGGATTGGTATCGACGGGCTGATACTTCCGGACGTTCCCTTTGAGGAAAAGGAAGAATTTGCACCCGCTTTCCGCAAGGCGGGAATTGACTTTGTCAGCCTGATAGCCCCCACCTCGCATGACCGTATTGCTGTGATTGCTAAGAATGCAGAGGGCTTCCTCTACTGTGTCTCCTCCCTTGGAGTCACGGGCACACGCAGTAAAATTACGACCGACATCGGTGCGATGACAACACTTGTCCGCGAGAGTAATCCCGACATTCCCTGCGCCATTGGGTTTGGCATTTCCACACCCGAACAGGCAAAGAACATGTCGAACTTTGCAGACGGTGTCATCGTCGGTTCCGCTATTGTAAAAATCATCGCGGAGCACGGCCGTGACTCGGTTCCGTTCGTCGCAGATTATGTCCGGCGCATGAAGGAAAGTATGAAAGGATAAAACACCATATTTTATCAAATTGCTATGCATCCTCTGGAATTATTTGATTCTGGGGGGTGTTTTGTTTTTGTTTCGGGTTAAAATCTGAGAAATTTACATATTTTTCGAAGATTTATTGATAAAAAGCATTTGTAAAATCAGTATAATATATGCTATAATATTTATGAATAAAAGAGGTGATTGAAACAGTGAATTCGGGCAAAATAGAAATTATTAGCATGGAAAGATACCTCGCGGATGGTGAAAAATACTATATTGAATATAACCATGTGAATGTGTTCTACAGGCCCCATCTGCACCGCTTTTTTGAAATCGAATTTATCACCGGAGGCAGCGGATATGAAGAAATTGACGGTAAAATGTATGAAATTGAAAAAGGTGATGTCGCTATCATGGTGCCGAATGAAGTGCATTCATATGTTTGCAAAAACGGACAGTCACTTGAAATTACAAGTATCAAAGTAAGCCCGCATTTCCTGAAAGAAGAAGCTGCAATTGTGACTTCAAGTTTGCTTGTGAAAAAGTTATCAGCTTCCGATTATGCCCTTATCGAGCTCCTATGCAGTAAAGTTTCCTCATACAGTGAGGATTCTGCCCAAGCGCTATCCTATCACATTATCAGAGAGTGCATTGGCTTGGTTTTTCTGATGTGTCTTGCTCATAAAAATGAGTCCGCCATACAGCTTATGGATGATTCTGAATCTGACAGATATCGCCGCGCTCTTTTGTATATTCATAAAAACTTCCGGCGCAACTTGACAGTTGCAGAGGTTGCGGCTGAGGTATATCTTGCGCCGAACTATTTCAGTTCATATTTCAAAAAAAATATGGGAATGTCATGCAGTCGCTACATCAACAAGTTACGGCTTGAATTGGCATATGAATACATCATGGCAACTGACATGCCCCTCAAAGAAATATTTTATCGCTGCGGATTTCGATCATTTGCGTATTTTTCAAATGTATTTAAAGATTATTACGGATATGCCCCCGGGTATTATCGGAAAAATCGTAAAAATGTTATTCAAAGGGAGATTCCCGTGAAAAAATAAAGGAGCAGAAAGAATGAAAAAACAGTGGAACGCATTATTACTTGCCATATTGTTGGTTGGGGGGACAGTGATAGGTTGCAGCAATAACGAGACACCAACCAATACTGACAACGGTTCCGCAATATCATCTACGGCGGAAACGGATGGAGAGCAGGCAGAGGAGAATGAGTCAGAATGGAAGATGTTTGAAAACCTTCCGGAAGAGGATTTTAATGGACGTACGTACACCATTCTCGCCAGAATGGAGAACGAATCACAGTTTGTGTCCTACGAAATGACGGGTGAGAGCGTAAACGACAGCATCTATGAACGAAACCTTGCGGTAATGGACCGGTATAATATTACAATAGAGGTTCCCACAATTGACGGAAGCTGGGGCAATAATGTAAACTATACTGCTTCCATTCGTGCGTCGATTCAATCCGGCGATGGTGCGTATGACTTGATAGACGGTTATGCGGCGGTAGTCGGCACACTTGTCATGGATGGATGCTATTACCGCCTTAACGATATCGAATATATTGAGCCTTCCGCAAAGTGGTGGTCTATATCTGCGGTCGAGGATTTATCTATTAACGGCAATGTATATCTGACGCCGGGCGACATTTCGATGAGCTTGTATGACAACATTTTTGCATTTTTCTTCAATCAGAATATGTTTGAGGAATTCGGACTCGATGATGTATATGCTCTTGTAAACAACGGCACATGGACGTATGACACATTTTTAAAAATCTGTACGGCAGTGTCTATTGATGCAGATGGAAACGGGACGTACAACGAAAATGATATATATGGCGTTGTCTTTTCCGACGACCTTGAATTCAATAATTTCCACTATGCGTTCCAAATTCCGATTACTGTGAAGGATGCTGATGGATATCCGGTATTCAATCTCGGGAGCGAGTCAGTGGCGAACCTTGTTGATACGATGAAAACTCTGGCATACAGCACAAACGGTGTATACTACTACAAAGGAAACGACAGCGGAAAGCTAAATATGTTTTTGGCAGGGCAGGCAGCCATTATGCCGAACCTGCTGTCTGCTACGGTGTCGCTTCGCGATATGGAGGATAATTTCGGGATTTTGCCTTATCCGAAGTATGATGAATCGCAAGCTGGGTATTACACGACGTCACGTGATAACTCCATTTTGTTTGGTATTCCGATTGATGTAAAGGACGCAAATTTTGCAGGACTCATCAGCGAAGCACTTTGTCAAGCAAGCTATCAGATGGTGAAGCCGGTGTACTATGAGAATGTACTGAAAACAAAACTGGCGCGCGATGCTGAGTCTCAGGAAATGATAGATATTTTGCGTGACGGCCTGGTATTCGACATTGGTGCAGTATATGCACTCCAGCTTGAGCGCGCAGGATTTCTTGTGCGTGACTGCGTGTACTATCAATATGAGTATGCTTCACACTACAAAGCAAACGAAAATAAGTATAATCAAGCGTTGGAAGATTTCATCGCCCACTTTAAAGATTGAGTTACATGAGTCCGATGGAAAAAGGATGTGCTGGGGGGATTTTTTCAAATATCCCAGTACATCCTTTTTTCTTTTATTCACTTATTATTTTTCCGTCAGTTGAAATCACAACGACTTGCCATGGAAGAAGCTTGCCGCTTTCTTTCAGCGCTGTCTTTACCGCCATTTCTATTCCGCCGCAACACGGGACCTCCATCCGTACGACTGTCACGCTTTTTACATTATTTTTTTTGATAATTTCGGTCAGCTTTTGAGCGTAGTCTGCGTTGTCGAGCTTTGGACATCCGATAAGTGTGATTCGATTCTTAATAAAGCGGTTGTGAAAATCACCGTATGCGTAGGAGGTGCAGTCTGCTGCCACAAGCAGATTAGCACCATCGAAATACGGCGCATTGACTGGGACCAGCTTAATCTGCACAGGCCACTGCGACAGTCTGCTGGGGCGTGCGGCACGTTCGTATGATTCCTCCGGAATACTCTTTGGTTGAATCTTTTTCACATGCGTACCTGCACATCCGCACGGCAGAATGGGCTCGTTTTTCTTCCGTTTGGCTGTCTTTACAGCTTCTTCATTATATGCCGCAGCCTCACGTTGTACAAAAGTGATAGCGCCTGTCGGACATGCCGGCAGACAATCCCCCAATCCATCGCAGTAATCGTCGCGCAGCAGCTTTGCCTTTCCGTTTACCATTCCTATGGCTCCCTCATGACATGCTTTCGCACATGAGCCGCATCCGTTACACTTTTCTTCATCAATGTGTATAATTTTTCTAATCATGTTGAACTCCTTATCTGTTGACTCTACGCGATTATTATAGTATAATAAAAGAAATAAATCTGTTGTATAAACAACAAAAATGAGAGTTTTTATGAAAAAATATATTCCAAAATTGTTGGAAGCAAGCTTATTCAGCGGAATTGCGGCGGATGATATCGAGTCGATACTAAAATGTCTGCGTGCGGATAAGAGAACGTATAGAAAAGGAGAGCACATCTTTCGGGCGGGGGAGACTGTTTCCTCGATTGTGCTGCTATTGGAGGGGTGTGTCCACATCCAGCGGGAGGATTATTGGGGCAACCTAAGCATTCTGAACGAAATTCGCGCGGGTGAAGTTTTCGGGGAAGCGTATGCGGTGCAGGGACAAACGATAACCAACAATGTTGTGGCAGTTGCGGACAGCGTAATGATGTTTTTCGATTTTGGAAAAATTATGTCGTTTTGTTCTCCGTTTTGTCCTCACCATTTGCGACTGATACAGAATACATTTTGCATTATCGCAGAGAAAAACCGCGTTCTGACGCAAAAGCTCGGCCACATGTCCCAACGCACGACTCGTCAAAAACTGTTGTCGTATCTATCAGAGCAGTCTGCCAAAGCTGACAGCGCGGCATTCGACATCCCATTCAACCGCCAGCAGCTCGCGGATTTCTTGTCTGTCGACCGCAGCGCAATGTCGGCAGAGCTTTCAAAAATGCAGAAGGACGGGATTGTTACGTATAACAGAAACCATTTTGTTTTGCTGAAGTGAAAGGAGAGTGGACGATGCCACTCTCCTTCACGATTTTTCACCAAAACTATATTTCTACGACCCCGTCGTATATCTGTTCAGCGTTGCCGCGCATGTATACCGTTTTATCGTCGGTGTAGCGGATGAATAAATCGCCGCCGGGCAGCATGACGCGGACAGTTTCGTTGCGGGCGCACGAGCCGTTTTCTACTGCTGCTACTACAGCTGCGCAGGCACCGGTACCACAGGCGAATGTTTCACCTGTGCCGCGCTCCCAGACGCGCATTTTTATCGTGTGGTCGTCGATGACGCGCACAAATTCTGTATTTACGCGCATTGGGAAAATGGGGTGGTCCTCAAACTGCGGACCGATGGTCCCGAGTTCGAGGGAATCTGTGTCGTCGCAGAATACCACACAGTGCGGGTTTCCCATGGAGACGCAGGTGATTTTGTATTCCGTTCCGTAGATGTCGACGGGGCGGTCGATGATTTTCTCTCCGTCAAGCGTGACCGGAATTTTTTGAGGTGCAAGCTCCGCTTTTCCCATATTTACTTCGGCTTGGACTACCAGATTGTTTTTGGTAATCAGCTTCAGTGCCCTGATTCCACTGGCGGTGTCGATTGTGATGTTCTTCTTCCCGACGCCTTTTACGTCATACAAGTATTTACCCACGCAGCGGATGGCGTTTCCGCACATCAGACCTTCGCTTCCGTCGGTATTGAACATCTGCATTCTCGCGTCGGCGATTTTCGAAGGGTAAATCAGAATCAGACCGTCACTGCCGATTCCATAGTGTCGGTCGGACAAGAGAACTGACAAAAATTCAGGCGAGTCGACCTGTTCTTCAAAGCAGTCCAGGTAAATATAATCGTTACCGCAGCCCTGCATTTTCATGAAATGCAGCTTTTTCTTTTCGGTGCGGCGGTTGTTGATGTCAATCAGCTCTGTGCTTTGTTCGCTGTATCGGCTCATCAGGCTATCAGCGAGGGCGTTTGCGGTGTCAATCGAGGTCATACACGGGATCCCGAGTATACACGCACGGCGGCGGATTTTGACGCTGTCGCGTGCCGGAATCCGACCCTTTGCCGAGGTCGACAGTATATACCGGATTTTGCCCGATTCGAGTAGAGACAGAGTATTGTTGTCGCTCTCATGGATTTTGTCAACCGCAGTTACCGGCATCCCTGCGTGCTGGATAACCGCTGCAGTACCGCGTGTGGCGTAAAGTGAGAATCCAAGGGCGTGGAACTTTTTCCCGATATCTGCCACCTCATGCTTGTCGCTGTCCCGTACGCTGATAAATACGCCGCCCTTTTTGTACATCTTGTAACCAGCCGCGACAAGCCCCTTGTACAGCGCTTCGCGCAGATTGCTTCCAATTCCGAGAACCTCGCCGGTCGATTTCATTTCCGGACCGAGGTGTGTATCTACATCAATCAGCTTCTCGAAGGAGAACACCGGAACCTTCACGGCAGTATACGGAGATGGCGGATATAACCCCGTACCATAGCCCATATTGGCAAGTTTCTCACCAAGGCTTACCCGCATGGCAAGCTCGACCATCGGAACGCCCGTGACCTTGCTGAGGTAGGGAACCGTTCGGGACGCGCGGGGATTTACTTCAATAACATAGATGTTGTCGTGGGCAATGATGTACTGGATATTCACAATCCCGACTGCATTGAGCCCCTCGCAGAGCTGCTTGGTGGTGTGAATAATCCGCTCGACCATTTCGTCGTCAAGGTGCGCGGCGGGGTACATGGCAATGCTGTCGCCGGAGTGGATTCCGGTGCGCTCGATGTGCTCCATGATGCCCGGCAGAAGAACGTCTGTACCATCAAAAATCGCATCGACTTCAATTTCCATGCCCTCTATGTATTTATCAATCAGCACCGGATTTTCGATGTTCTGTGCGAGGATGATTTTCATATATTCAGAAACATCATCGTCGTGATAGGCAATCGTCATGTTCTGCCCGCCGAGAACATACGACGGACGAAGCAGGACCGGATAGGTCAAGTTACGAGCTGCGTTCAACGCTTCCTCTTCCGTCATAACGGTGTGCCCCTTCGGACGAAGGATATGCAAGGATTCAAGAAGTGCGTCGAATCGCTCGCGGTCCTCCGCCATGTCGATGCTGTCTGCACTCGTGCCGATAATCGGGATGCCGAGCTTATCAAGACGTTTGGTCAACTTAATCGAGGTTTGCCCGCCGAATGCGACCACAACACCGCACGGCTTCTCGACGGCAATAATGTGCTCTACATCCTCGGGATACAACGGCTCGAAATAAAGTCGGTCAGCAATGTCAAAGTCAGTCGATACGGTTTCCGGGTTGTTGTTGATAATAACAACTTCGTATCCGAGCTTTTTCAGCGCGCGTACACAGTGAACACTGGCGTAGTCAAACTCAATCCCCTGACCGATTCGGATAGGGCCGGAGCCCAGTACGATGACGGTCTTCTTTTCGGATTGATTCAGGAAGGGAAGAACCTCGTTTTCTCCACCCGCTTCGGCGGCGTTGTAGGAGGCATAAAAATATGGAGTGACCGCCGCAAATTCGCCGCTGCACGTGTCGACCATTTTATAGGTCGGAGCAAGGGTATCGGAAACTGCACTGCCGGATAGGGACGCGAGGCCACGGTTGGTATAACCGAGTTTTTTCCCCTCGTAATAGTCATCCTTCGTTAACGGATGTCCGGCTATTTTTTCTTCATAATGCACCAGATTCAGCAGCTTATACAAGAACCAGCGGTCAATTTTGGTGATATCGAACAGCATATCCACAGATACGCCTCGGTGCAGCGCTTCAAACAGGTAGAATAAGCGCAGGTCGGTGGGTTCGCTCAATTTTTCTATGAGAGCCTCATACGACAGCTCTTGGGCTGTCTTCAGATTCAGCGTGTCGAGTGAGATTTCCGCACCGCGCACGGCTTTCAGAATAGCCGACTCAAAGCTGTCCGATATTGCCATGACTTCGCCGGTCGCCTTCATTTGCGTGCCGAGAGTGCGCTTGGCATAGACGAATTTATCAAACGGCCACTTTGGAAACTTTACCGCAACATAGTCAATGGCGGGTTCAAACGCGGCGTAGGTACTTCCGGTGACTGCGTTTTTGATTTCATCAAGCGTATATCCAATCGCAATTTTTGCCGCAACTTTGGCAATCGGGTAACCGGTTGCTTTTGAAGCAAGGGCAGAGGAACGCGATACACGCGGGTTGACTTCAATTACCGCATACTCAAACGAGTCGGGATTCAGCGCAAATTGACAGTTGCATCCGCCCTCCACGCCAAGCGCCTCAATGATTTTCAGCGCTGCGCTGCGCAGCATCTGATATTCCCGGTCGGCGAGGGTGACAGTCGGCGCGATAACGATGCTGTCTCCAGTATGGACTCCGACCGGGTCGAAGTTTTCCATGGAACACACTGTGATGACATTTCCGCATCTGTCGCGCATGACCTCAAATTCGATTTCTTTCCATCCGGCGATGCAGCGCTCGACAAGAATTTGCGATATTGGTGACTGTGCAATTCCGTTCGCCGCAATCATGCCCAACTCTTCCGCGTCCTGCGCAATGCCGCCGCCCGACCCGCCGAGAGTGAATGCCGGACGTACAATAACCGGATAACCGATTTCATTTGCAAATTCTAACGCGTCGGGAACGGTTGTCACGACCTTTGAAGGAATGCAGGGCTGACCAATGGATTGCATCGTATCTTTGAAAATCTGCCTGTCCTCCGCTTTGTCAATGGTCTCTGGCGAGGAACCGAGAAGGCGGACATTGTGGGAGTCGAGAAAGCCGCTTTTGGCAAGCTGCATAGAGAGGGTAAGACCGGTCTGACCGCCGAGTCCGGACAGAATGCTGTCCGGTTTTTCCTTTTCGATGATTCGCTGCAAAGTGGTGAGGGTCAGTGGCTCTATGTAAATTTTGTCAGCCATTACGCCGTCTGTCATAATGGTGGCGGGGTTAGAGTTGACGAGCACGATTTCAATGCCGTCTTCCTTCAGAGCACGGCATGCCTGTACACCCGCATAGTCGAATTCCGCTGCCTGACCAATGATGATAGGACCGGAGCCAATCACAAGGACTTTTTTAATCTCGGGATTCTTCGGCATTATTTACGCACCTCCATCATCTTGATAAAGTCGTCGAACAGAAAAGTGGTATCATGCGGACCGCCGCACGCTTCGGGGTGAAATTGTACGGAAAACGCGGGCACATTTTTGTAGACAAGTCCCTCGTTCGTACCATCATTTACATTTATAAACAGCTGTTCTGCGATGTGTTCGTCAATACTATCTGCCACTACCGCGTATCCGTGGTTCTGCGAGGAAATATAGACTCTGCCGTCCCGTGTCGAACGAACCGGTTGGTTGGCGCCGCGGTGACCATATTTTAGTTTTGCTGTTTCAAACCCGTTTGCAAGCGCGAGAAGCTGGTGTCCGAGACAAATTCCCATTGTTGGAAGACCGTGCGGCATCAGCTCCTGCAGGATTTGAATCACATCCACATTGTCACGCGGGTCACCCGGACCGTTTGATAGAAAAATGCCGTTGGGATTCAGTGCAAGTGCCTCCTCCGCAGGTGTATTGTACGGCAGCAAGTAAACGCGGCATCCATGCCCCACTAAGGAGCGGCAAATGTTTTCTTTCATGCCAAAATCATACAGCGCGACTGTATAGCGAGCATGTTCCGCCTCAATCAACCGGCGATTTTTGACTGACACTGCGGCAACCGGCGCTTCAATTCGAAACTGCTTGACCTTATCCAGTACAACCGCATCAGGATGATCTGTGATAATCCCATTCATGACCCCATGTTCCCGCAGAATTCGGGTCAGTGCACGGGTGTCGATGCCGCACAGGCCCACAATTCCATTTGCCTTTAAAAAGGCATCTACCGTCCCACTGCACCGGAAATTCGAAGGATGCTCACACCATTCTCTGACAATATATGCCGCAGCGCCTATGCGTTCACTTTCCGCATCTTCCGGAATCACGCCATAGTTGCCAATTAAGGGAAAAGTCTGCACAACCGCCTGTCCGGCGTAGCTTTTGTCGGTAAGGGTTTCCAGAAAACCGGTCATTGCGGTGGTGAAAACAATTTCCGCAATTACCTCTCCATCCGCGCCGAACGGCTTTCCGCGAAACACCATTCCGTTTTCGAGTACTAAAAATCTATCCATATAATTTAAATTAACCTTCTATTTTTTTTCAGTGCCGCCTCGATAAGTCCTAAAAACAGCGGATGCGCCTTGTTCGGACGGCTCTTGAATTCGGGATGATACTGTACGCCAATGTAAAAATCGTTCTCCTGAATTTCCACTGTTTCCACAATATAGTTGTCCGGCGATGTGCCGCTGATAACAAGTCCATGCTCAGCAAGTATATTACGGAACTCGTTGTTAAATTCATACCGATGGCGATGTCTCTCGAAAATGTCAGATACCCCATAGCATCTATACATCTGTGTTCCTTCCGCAATGTGGCACGGGTACGCGCCCAAGCGGAGAGTGCCGCCTTTTGCCACCGATTCACTCTGGTCCGGCAGAAAATCAATCACCTTATGCGCGCTGTCCGTGTCAAACTCGCCGGAATTTGCATCCGCCATGCCGCAGACATGACGGGCAAACGCAATCACCGCTACCTGCATTCCGAGACAAATCCCCAGATACGGTACATTGTTGCGTCGGCAATAGTCGGCAGCGATAATTTTACCCTCAATTCCACGGTTCCCAAATCCGCCCGGCACCAAAATGCCGCCGCAGTCTGAGAAAGTTTTTGACACGTTGTCTTCCGTAATCGTCTCGGAATCAATCCATTTGATATCCACAAACGCACCATGTTCATACCCGGCATGTCTTAATGCTTCCGCAACCGACAGATATGCGTCATGAAGCTGTACATACTTTCCGACAAGTCCAATCGTCACCTTTCTGCGCCGACTTGCAATGCGGCTGAGCATTGCTTCCCATTCGGTCATGTCGCACGGCGGCACGTTCAGCCCCAGTTCGCGGCAGACAATATCGGAAAAATGATTCTTCTCCAGCATAATAGGCGCTTCATACAAAACCGGAATAGTCATGTTTTCAATTACACAGTCCGGTTTTACGTTGCAGAAAAGCGCGATTTTCCGGAATATCGATTCCTCCAGCGGCTCATCGCAGCGCAGGACAATGATGTTCGGTGTAATTCCCATACCTTGCAGCTCCTTCACGGAGTGCTGTGTTGGCTTGGTCTTGTGCTCGTTCGAACCGTGCAGATACGGCACAAGCGTCACATGAATGAACAGGGAATTTTCGCGCCCAACTTCAAGCCCGACCTGACGAATCGCTTCCAAAAACGGCTGGCTTTCAATGTCACCGGTTGTGCCGCCGATTTCCGTAATCACCACATCCGCGTCTGTCTTCTGTCCGACACTGTAAATAAAGGATTTGATCTCATTTGTAATATGCGGAATTACCTGTACCGTCTCCCCAAGATACTCCCCACGACGCTCCTTATTGAGAACATTCCAGTAAACCTTACCCGATGTGAGATTCGAGAACTTGTTTAAATCTTCATCAATAAATCTCTCATAATGTCCGAGGTCGAGGTCCGTTTCGGCACCATCCTCAGTCACATAAACCTCACCATGCTGATACGGGCTCATCGTACCCGGGTCAACATTAATGTACGGGTCGAGCTTCTGCGCTGCCACTTTAAGTCCGCGTGACTTCAAAAGTCTGCCAAGCGACGCTGCTGTAATTCCCTTACCGAGCCCCGAGACAACACCTCCGGTCACAAAGATATATTTTACATTTTTCATCGTGCTTTCTCCTTGTAAAAAATTCTATTTTATAATAAAAAGGCGTCGTCAATAAGGAGACTGCCGAACGCCCTTGTTCCCGCAAGATTTGTTAAAAATATATTTTCCGCAGAAAAGCTTTTCAAAGAAAAAGGCCCACGCCCTATTCCAAAACTATTAAAAAGGTTTGGAATGCTCAGCTCCTATCATAAAAGGGTCTGAGCAGGGAAGAGACCCGTAAGGTCTCTGGGGCGCCGCCCCATAAACTTAATTTTCAATTATCATAAGTTCGGATAATATTTTCCGCTACCTCGCGGCGCGGCAGTCTGGTGTCCATTGCCTGCTTTTCTATGAAGTAGTGGGCGTCTTTTTCGTTCATTTTCAGGTTTTCGATGAGCAGCCATTTCGCGCGGTTGACCGCACGAATGTCCGCCATTTTTTCCTGCAGAGTCTGGTTTTTCTTCTCCATTTTGCACAGTCTGGCATTCATCGCAGCAAGCAGCTTGACTGTACTGTATATCGTTTGACGCGAATTCGGTTTTGAAAGCGTCAGAATACCGCTGTCCTCAACCTTGTAGGCAACCTGCTCGTATAAATCGCTTTTTACAAGAAGCAGAATTCCCATGCTGCTGTCCGACATTTCAAGCGCGAGCTCAATACCAAAATCGTCGGGCAGGGGAGTGTTGATGATCAGAATATTCACCGTAGTTTGACTCAGCATGCGCTTTGCCTCTCCGGCACTGCCTACCCTGCTTATCGGCGAAAATTCGTTTGACGGCAGCATATCGACGAGATATTCGTACACTTTATCAGAGCTTGAAACGATGAGAACATGCTGCTGTACTTTCATAACGGTGTCCTCCGCTTATGCTTCAAATGCTCCGATAAACCCTTCCGGCAGCACTGATGACACAAATTTGCTGCTTTTGGCCTCCGCTACCGCTTCTTCGAGAGTTTCGGGTAGGGCAGACAGCTTACTTGTCACCGATTTGTCGGCGGTATATAGATTCAGGTTGGTTGGCTCCGGTACGGCAAGCTTTCTTTTGATTCCGTCAAGACCGGCGTAAATTATCATTGCGTATGCCACATATGGATTTGCACTGGGGTCCGGTGAGCGCAGCTCCATGCGCTGATACTCGCCTTTGGCCGCCGGAATCCGGATGAGCTGTGAGCGATTTTCCTCCGACCACGTGATGTACTTCGGCGCCTTCATTTCTCCAAGACGCTCATAGGATGCTTCTACGGGGTTCAAAAACACTGTAATCTCGCGAATATGCTCCATAACCCCTGCCATAAAAAAGCCGGTTTTGTCATTTCCGTCGCTGCTATGTACAGAAAGGTTGATGTGCATTCCGTTTCCGCTGTACCCCTTTAAGGGCTTGGGCGAAAAATCAGCGTACAACCCACTGTGAACCGCCGCAACTTTAACAACCGTGATAAAATTCACCGCGTTGTCGGCCGCCGTCAAAGCATCACTGTACCGGAAGTCAATTTCATTCTGACCGGGTCCTTCCTCGTGATGTGAGGCTTCTGGCCTAATGCCCATTTCGAGAAGGGTCAGACAAATTTCACGCCGGACGTTTTCGCCCCTGTCCTCAGGTGCAACATCCATGTATCCAGCATAGTCGAACGGCTCAGTGGTAGGATTTCCATTTTCATCGGTCTTAAAAAGATAAAACTCAAACTCTGTTCCGATATTGATGGTACATCCCATGTCACGCGCTGTTCGAACGGCGTTTTTCAAAATTGTGCGGCTATCCATATCAAACGGTGTTCCATCTGGAAAACGGATTTCACAGAACATACGGGCAACCTTGCCATGAGAGGGCCGCCACGGCAAAACAGTCAACGTCGAAGGAATGGGGAACAAAAATAAATCGGACTTTACCTCGCCCGAAAAACCGTCGACCGCTGAGGCATCGAAGGAAATTCCATCTGTGAATGCACGCCGGAGCTCGCTAGGCATAATAGCAATGTTTTTCTGCCTGCCGAATATATCGCAGAACGCAAGTCTGATAAACTTTACGTCCTCCTGCTCGACAAATTCGATGACCTCGTCGTAGGTGTAGTTCATTTTAAAGTACTTCCTGTCTCCATTTAAAATGAGAAAAGGATGCTGCTGAATCGGAAATTGTACCGCAGCGAACATCCTTGTTCGACGGCTACAGTATATCATAATGTAAGAAATTTGTCAATAGAAATTTGTCAATAAATTTTTTTGAAAAAATATTGAAAAAGGTATTGACAAACCCAAATTGCCGTGATATAATACAGCACAGAAAAGCGACAAGGATGCCGCAGACTGAGGAAGTCTGTGGCGTTTTGTCTGAAAAAATCAGATATGTAAGTGTAAAAGCGACAAGGATGTCACAAAAAGGCAGTCTTTGTCGCTTTTTCTATTAATCTATTAACTAATCTATTAACGTGTAACCTCTGGATGAAAAAAGATAAATTCCGAATAGAGTTACACAAGAGCTAATACCACCAATTATCTTAATTAATTAATATAAGGAGTAAACAGGTATGAGTACGGTTACAAGCAGCTTTGGTTCTTTGGTTTTTAACGACAGTGTAATGAGAGAAAAACTTCCGAAGGAGACGTATAAAGCATTACAGAAAACAATTAAAGAGGGCAAACATCTCGATATTAACGTAGCTACCGTAGTTGCTAACGCGATGAAGGACTGGGCGATAGAGAAGGGAGCAACTCATTTCACACATTGGTTCCAGCCGATGACCGGAATTACCGCAGAAAAGCACGACAGCTTCATTTCCCCCACATCGGACGGCAAGATCATCATGGAGTTCTCCGGTAAGGAGCTTATCCGCGGCGAACCCGATGCATCGTCTTTCCCGTCAGGCGGTCTGCGTGCAACCTTCGAAGCACGTGGTTATACCGCATGGGATGCAACCTCTTATGCGTTTATCAAAGATGGTGTACTCTGTATCCCGACCGCGTTCTGTTCATACGGCGGTGAAGCACTCGACCAGAAAACCCCGCTTCTCCGTTCTATGGAAGCAATTAACCGTCAGGCAATGCGTGTGCTGAAGCTGTTCGGCAACGAAGATGTAAAATCCGTAAAAACAACCGTTGGTCCGGAACAGGAGTACTTCCTGATTGATAAAGAGCTTTATAACAAACGTAAGGACCTCATTTATACCGGACGCACTTTGTTCGGCGCAAGACCGCCCAAAGGACAGGAACTTGACGACCACTACTTCGGTGCAATCAAACCGAGAGTAGCAGCTTACATGAAGGATCTTAACGAGGAGCTCTGGAAGCTCGGCGTACTCGCCAAAACAGAGCATAACGAGGTCGCTCCCGCGCAGCATGAGCTTGCTCCGATTTTCTCGACTACCAATATCGCCGCTGATAACAACCAGCTTACTATGGAAATCATGCAGAAGGTTGCGAAAAAGCATGGTATGGTATGCCTGCTCCATGAAAAACCGTTTGCAGGTGTAAACGGCAGCGGTAAGCACAACAACTGGTCCATTTCCACCGATACTGGCGTCAACCTCCTCGAACCTGGTGAAACACCGTATGAAAACGCGCAGTTCTTGCTGTTCCTGTGTGCAGTCATCAAGGCGGTTGACGAATATCAGGATATGCTCCGTATTTCCGTTGCAAGCGCCGGCAACGACCACAGACTTGGTGCAAACGAAGCCCCGCCGGCAATTGTATCGATGTTCGTTGGCAGTGAGCTGAACGATATTCTCGAAGCAATCGAAAACGATACCCAGTATGACTCAAAGGAAAAAGAACTTCTCCGTATCGGCGTACATACACTGCCGAAGTTCCCGAAGGATTCCACAGACCGTAACCGTACCTCACCGTTCGCGTTTACCGGTAACAAATTTGAGTTCCGTATGCTCGGCTCCGCTGCTTCCATATCCTGTGCAAACACGACATTGAACACTGCAGTAGCAGAGGAACTGAAAGGCTTCGCTGATGTACTGGAATCTGCCGACGATTTTAAATCCGCCCTGCACGAACTGATTAAAAAGACCATCAGGGAACACAAGCGCATCATCTTCAACGGCAACGGTTACGATGAATCGTGGATAAAAGAAGCAGAACGCCGCGGACTCCTTAACCTCAAGACCACACCAGACGCTCTTCCGTATTCTCTCTCCGAAAAGAACGTCCGTCTGTTCACAGAACATAAGGTGTACAGCAAGGCTGAAATGGAAGCCCGGTTTGAAATCCTGATGGAAAACTATTGTAAGGTTGTAAACATTGAGGCTCTGACGATGCTTGATATGGCACGTCATGATATTCTTCCGGCAATGAGCTCTTACAGTGCTGAACTGACCGATACCATTCTGAAAAAAACTTCGGTATCTCCCGATTTCGAATGCACTTACGAAAGAGAAACCGCAAAGAAACTTGATTGCCTGACCGGCGCGATGTACAACCAGGTCAAGAAGCTTGAGGATGACCTTCTCGGAGCGAAGTCCATCACAGATACGACAGAGCTTGGAGATTATTATAAGTCCGTTATCATCGCTGATATGACCGCAGTGCGCATTACTGCTGATGAAATGGAAACAATCGCGTCGAGTGAAAAAATGCCTTACCCAACATACGGTGAACTGCTGTTCAGCGTAAAATAAGCAGGTACTCTTCTTTAGAAATTTCAACCGACTCCGATGAAAAATTTTTGAGGAAGAAATGGGATTCATGTATGAGTCTCCCTGGTAAATAACATACAAATCCAATATGGGAGGGACAAATCTTATGGATGCAACATCGATTATGGAATTGGTTTCCGAAACTTCTACTAGTACAGTATTTGGCGTCTGGTTTTTGATAGGCGCAGCACTGGTATTCTTCATGCAGGCAGGTTTTGCAATGGTCGAAACAGGTTTTACCAGAGCGAAGAATGCCGGCAACATCATCATGAAAAACCTGATGGACTTCTGTATAGGTACTGTAGTTTTCGTGCTGTTGGGCTTCTCCATCATGATGTCTGAAGATTATCTCTTTGGCTTCATAGGCGTGCCGAATCTGGACATCTTCACCGACTTTGGCGGATTTATTGAAAACAACGCGTCTAGCTTCGTATTCAACTTAGTCTTTTGCGCAACTGCCGCTACTATCGTATCCGGCGCTATGGCAGAACGTACCAAGTTCATTTCCTACTGTATCTACTCCGGTGTGATTTCCCTGTTCGTTTATCCGATTGAAGCAGGTTGGGTATGGAACTCCAACGGCTGGCTTGTACAGATGGGCTTCCACGATTTTGCAGGCTCCGCAGCTATTCACATGGTCGGCGGTACCGCTGCTCTGATTGGCGCAATCATACTTGGTCCCCGTATCGGTAAGTACACAAAGAACGCAGATGGCAAGATTAAAGCACATGCGATTCCCGGTCACTCCATTACTCTTGGCGCACTCGGATGCTTCATCCTTTGGTTCGGTTGGTACGGCTTCAACGGCGCCGCCGCTTGGGATGTAGAATCTCTCGGTTCTATCTTCCTGACAACCACTATTGCTCCTGCTGTTGCAACAGTTGTATGTATGCTATTCACATGGATTAAGAACGGTAAGCCGGATGTTTCCATGTGTCTGAACGCTTCTCTCGCAGGTCTGGTTGGTATTACCGCAGGCTGCGATGCACTTGATGCACTCGGTGCTACCATCGTTGGTATCGTTTCCGGTATCCTCGTTGTTGTTCTCGTTGAATTCCTTGACCTGAAGTTACATATTGACGACCCTGTCGGTGCGGTAGGCGTTCACTTCGGAAATGGTATCTGGGGTTCATTGGCAGTTGGTCTGCTTGCTAACCCGGACGCTCCCGCAGGTCTCACTGGTCTGTTCTATGGCACAGGCGGCGCTAAGCAGCTTGGTGTACAGCTGATTGGTATCGTTGCTATTCTTGCATGGACTATCTTCTGGATGACTATCACCTTTACAGTAATCAAGAAGACGGTTGGTCTCCGCGTAACTCCTGAAGAAGAAATTGAAGGTCTTGACCCCACTGAGCACGGTTTGGTCAGCGCATATGCAGACTTCATGGCTGTTCCGGAAACAATTCCGGTAGACGAAGATTCGAATGCTGTTCCCGTTGTAACCGGAGACGCTTCCGTAGCAGAAGCTATCCCCGTAAAGCAGATGCCTAAGGTTGCTGCTGACACGGATACAAAGTTCACAAAGGTAGAAATCATCTGCAAGGAAAGAAATTTGGAAGCTCTCAAAGTCGCAATGATGAATATCGGCATCACCGGTATGACAGTATCGCACGTCATGGGCTGCGGACTGCAGAAGGGTAAGCCGGAATACTACCGCGGCGTTGAAGTTGAAGCAACCTTGCTGCCGAAGATTCAGGTTGACATTGTTGTATCTAAGGTTCCCGTTCGTCAGGTTATCGAGACAGCAAAGAAGGTGCTGTATACTGGTCATATCGGCGACGGTAAGATATTCGTATACAACGTGGAAAACGTAATCAAGGTCCGCACGGGCGAAGAAGGTTACGATGCTCTGCAGGATGTAGAATAAAGAATATTAAAAAAAGACTCAGAGGTTCACGTGCGGCTTTGAAAGTCGTATGTGGACCTCTCTGAGTCACTTTCAAAAATAGTGAGAACCCCCCTTTTTCAAAAACGTTTAGGCGGCAAACGACAAAAGTATGCACAACTTCATCCTGTATCCGCGAAATTTTTTGAAAGGGGAAAGCTCTCCTAAAAATTTCCAACATACAACCATTGGAGGAATAAATATGTGTTCGATTATGGGGTACTGCGGTGCCGGAATTTCGGATAAAATTTTCAACGAGTGTTTTTCACGTACAATTTCCCGCGGCCCGGACATGTCGCGCGTCATCGATACTGGACGCGGACGGCTCGGCTTTCACCGCCTTGCCATCATGGGGCTGACCGAAGATGGGATGCAGCCGTTCGTGCGCGGTTCACGCTATGTTGTCTGCAACGGCGAGCTTTACGGATTCCGTAAATTAAAAAAGCAGCTTATGGATATAGGCTATACCTTTGTAAGCGACTCGGACTGTGAGCTTCTGCTGCCGATGTACGAGCAGTACGGCATTGATGTGTTCGCAAAACTTGACGCAGAATTTGCGCTCATCATCTACGACGGCGAAACCGATTCCTATATCGCCGCCCGCGACCCGATAGGAATCCGACCATTATACTACGGTTATTCCTCCGACGGAACAATCGTATTCGCAAGCGAGGCGAAAAATCTCGTTGGAATTTGTGAAAAGATTCTTCCGTTCCCTCCCGGACATTATTATAAAGACGGGAAGTTCATCTGCTACAACAATATCGGCCGCGCCGAACCGGTTTGCACAGACGACCTCGAAACTGCCTGCCGCAAAATCCGTGAAAAGCTGACCATGGGCATTGAAAAGCGTCTCGACGCGGACGCGCCGGTTGGATTCCTTCTCTCTGGTGGGTTGGACTCTTCACTTGTATGCGCGGTCGCAGCGCGTCTTTCCAATAAGCCCATCAAAACCTTTGCTATCGGCATGAGTACCGACGCTATCGACCTTAAATATGCGCGCCAGGTAGCAGACTATATTCACTCCGAACATACCGAGGTTATCATTACCGAAAAGGATGTCATTCAGGCTCTGCCGAATGTTGTTGCGCTCCTTGGAACCTACGATATCACGACTATCCGTGCTTCTATCGGAATGTACCTCGTCTGTAAATATATCCACGAAAACACAAATCTGCGCGTTCTCTTGACAGGAGAAATTTCCGACGAGTTGTTCGGCTATAAATACACTGACTTCGCGCCGTCTCCAGAAGAATTCCAGAAGGAAGCGGAAAAGCGTATCCGTGAACTGCATATGTACGATGTGCTCCGCGCAGACCGCTGCATTTCCGTAAACTCGCTTGAGGCAAGAGTGCCGTTCGGCGACCTTGATTTTGTAAAATATGTCATGAGCCTCGACCCGGCAATGAAAATGAACCGGTACGGTAAGGGAAAATACCTCCTCCGCCGTGCCTTTGAAGGGGACCTTCTGCCGGAGGACATTCTCATGCGCGAAAAAGCCGCGTTCAGCGACGCGGTCGGACACTCCATGGTGGACGACCTCAAGAAATACGCGGAAACCCGCTATACAGATGAAGAATTCGAAACTCTTCGTAAAAAATACACACATGCCGCACCGTTCACGAAGGAGTCCCTCCTGTACCGTGAATTATTTGAAACCTATTATCCGGGACAGTCTGAAATGGTAGTCGATTTCTGGATGCCGAATAAGGATTGGGAAGGCTGCAACGTCAACGACCCGTCTGCGAGAGTTCTGTCCAACTACGGTGACAGCGGCAAATAATGACGATGAAAGGGGAAAACAAAATGAACCAGACCTTATATAGACCGGAATTCGAGCATGATGCCTGTGGTATCGGCGCGGTCGTGAGCATTGACGGTATTCCATCACACGGAATCGTTGATGACGCTCTTTCGATTGTTGAAAAGCTGGAGCATCGCGCCGGACGCGATGCAACAGGCGAAATCGGAGACGGTGTCGGCATTCTCACACAGGTACCGCATGAGTTTTTTGTGCATGCTGCCGCGGATTCGGGCATCACACTCGGGGGCAGACGTGATTATGGCGTAGGAATGTTTTTCTTTCCGATGAATAACCTCGCCTGCCGTCAGGCACAGAAAATGTTTGAAGTCATCTGCCAGAAAGAAGGTGTGAATTTCCTTGGCTGGCGTAAGGTTCCGACCAATACGGAAATTCTCAGCGAAAAGGCGATAGCCTCAATGCCGTATATCTGCCAGTGCTTTATCGGGAGACCGGATAATATCCCACAAGGCATTGATTTTGACCGAAAGCTGTACGTGATACGCCGCGTATTTGAGCAGAGCAACGACAACACCTATGTTGCGTCCCTCTCGTCTCGCACAATTGTATACAAAGGCATGTTCCTTGTTCACCAGCTCCGCAGATTCTATCTCGATTTGCAGGACGAGACCTACATCAGCGCGATTGCTATGGTGCACTCCCGCTTCTCGACGAATACCACGCCGAGCTGGGAACGCGCCCACCCAAATCGCTTTATTCTTCACAACGGTGAAATCAATACAATCCGCGGAAACGCTGACCGTATGCTTGCGCGTGAGGAAACCATGCATTCGCCTTACCTCAATGACGACATCGATAAGGTCCTTCCGGTTATCTCGCAGTCCGGCTCTGACTCTGCAATGCTTGATAACACCCTTGAATTTATGGTAATGAACGGGATTCCGCTCCCGCTCGCCGTGATGATAACCATCCCTGAGCCATGGAAGAACGACCCGAATATCAGCCGCAAAAAGCGCGATTTGTACCGTTATTATGCTACGATGATGGAGCCGTGGGACGGTCCCGCTGCTATCCTGTTCTCCGATGGCGATATTATGGGCGCGGTGCTCGACAGAAACGGACTCCGCCCAGCCAGATATTATATGACACGTGACCGCAGAGTTATTCTTTCGTCCGAGGTCGGTGTGCTGGACATCCCGCCGGAAAATATCATCCAGAAGTCCCGCCTTCAGCCGGGCAAAATGCTTCTTATCGATACCGTCAAAAAGCAGCTCATCTCTGACGACGAGTGCAAGGAGTATTACGCCGGACGGCAGCCGTATGGTGAATGGATCGATGGCCATCTCGTCTCGTTGGCTGAACTGACGGTGCCGAACCAGAGAGTGCAGACGCACACACAGACCGAACGCGACCGTCTTTATAAAGTCTTCGGTTATACTTATGAAGAAATCACCAACGCCATTTTGCCGATGGCGAAAAACGGTGCGGAACCGACCGCATCCATGGGCACGGATATCCCCCTTGCTGTTCTGTCCGATAAGCATCAGTCGCTGTTCAACTACTTCAAGCAGCTCTTCGCTCAGGTCACTAACCCTCCAATCGACGCGCTTCGCGAAAAAGTGGTGACAGACACCACCGTATATGTCGGCGCCGACGGAAACCTGCTGGAGGAGCTCCCGGAAAACTGTACCGTTCTGCAAATCCAGAATCCGATTTTGACCAGTGTGGATCTCATGAAAATTCGCAGTATGAAGAAACCCGGGTTCGGTGTAGAGACGGTGTCCCTGTTGTACTACAAAAATACTTCACTTGAAAAAGCACTTGACCGTCTGTTTGTGGATTGCGACCGCGCATATCGCAACGGCGCGAATATCATCATTCTCTCCGACCGCGGAGTCGACGAGAACCATGTCGCCATTCCGTCCCTTCTCGCCGTATCGGCGATGGAACAGTACCTCATCCGCACAAAAAAGCGCACCGCAGTTTCCATTATTCTCGAAAGTGCAGAACCGCGTGACGTGCATCACTTCGCGACCCTGCTCGGTTACGGCGCACGTGCGGTCAATCCGTACCTTGCGCACGAGTGCATCACAGAGCTGATTGACCGAGGGATGCTCGGTAAGGATTATCATACGGCAATCGCCGACTACAACAACGCAATTTTACAGGGAATTGTCAAAATCGCGTCCAAAATGGGTATTTCCACTCTCCAGTCCTACCAGTCCGCGCAGATTTTTGAAGCGGTCGGTATCTGCCGTGAGGTAGTGGAAAAGTACTTCACCAACACGGTAAGTCCGGTGGAAGGAATCGGGCTTGCTGAAATCGGCGAAGGGGTAGAATGGCGGCACAGCCACGCGTTCGACCCGCTCGGACTGGGTGTCGACACCACGACTGACAGCATGGGCGCGCATAAGCTGCGCAATGGCGCCGATACCGAGGACCACTTGTACAATCCGCAGACTATCATTGCCCTCCGCGATGCTACCCACAGCGGCTCTTACGCAAAGTTTAAGGAGTATACTGCTCTGGTGGATGACGAACGTAAGCCGCACACCCTCCGTGGACTTCTTGAATTTGTATTTGATGAAAACGGCGGTATCCCGCTCGAAGAGGTGGAACCCGCGTCTGAAATTGTAAAGCGGTTCAAAACCGGTGCGATGTCGTACGGCTCTATCTCCGAGGAAGCGCACACCTGCATGGCAGTTGCGATGAATACGCTCGGCGGCAAATCGAACTCAGGAGAGGGCGGAGAAGACCCGGCACGTTTTGGAACCGACAAAAACAGCGCAATCAAGCAGGTGGCGTCGGGACGCTTCGGCGTTACGAGTGAGTACTTGATGAGCGCACATGAAATTCAGATTAAAATGGCGCAAGGAGCAAAGCCTGGTGAGGGCGGTCACCTGCCTGGGAAAAAGGTTTACCCGTGGATTGCCAAAACGCGCTATTCCACACCCGGCGTATCGCTTATCTCTCCGCCGCCGCACCATGATATTTATTCCATCGAAGACTTGGCGCAGCTCATTTACGACCTTAAAAATGCAAACCGCAGTGCTGGCATTTCGGTTAAGCTGGTATCGGAAGCAGGTGTTGGAACTATCGCTGCCGGCGTTGCCAAAGCGGGAGCGCAGGTTATCCTGATCTCCGGTTACGATGGAGGTACAGGTGCAGCGCCGCAGAGCTCCATTCACAATGCCGGACTTCCGTGGGAACTCGGACTTGCGGAAACGCATCAGACTCTCATCCGCAACGGACTCCGTTCGAGAGTACGTCTGGAAACAGATGGCAAGCTGATGAGCGGTCGTGACGTAGCGATCGCGTGCATCCTCGGTGCAGAAGAATTTGGCTTCGCAACCGCTCCGCTGGTCACGATGGGATGCCTGATGATGCGTGTGTGCAATCTCGACACTTGTCCGGTTGGTATCGCGACGCAGAATCCCGAACTGCGTTGCCGCTTCTGCGGAAAGCCGGAGTATGTCATGAACTTCATGCTTTTCATTGCCGAAGAGATGCGCGAAATCATGGCAAAGCTTGGGGTCCGCACCGTAAATGAACTGGTCGGCAGAACCGATTTGCTCCGTCCGCGTGAAAAGAGAATCACGGAACGCGCCGGAAAAATCGACCTTAGTGCAATCCTCGGCACACCGGCAAACATATGCTTCAACAAAGCGGATATTTATGATTTCGAGCTGGAGAAGACACTCGACGAGCACATTCTTCTTCCTGAATTTGAGCCATACATGAAGAAGCGCAAACCGCACACAACGTCAGTAGAGGTATCGAGCATCAACCGCACTGTCGGAACAATTTTGGGCTCAGAGATAACCCGTCGTTTCGGTCAGACCCTCGCGGACGACACATATGTTGTCAACTGCCACGGCGGCGGCGGACAGTCATTCGGCGCGTTTATTCCGAAGGGGCTGACGCTGAACCTTTCCGGCGACTGTAACGACTATTTCGGTAAGGGCTTATCCGGTGGAAAGCTGACGATAGCGCCCGATAAAAACGCCTCCTTTACGGCGCGTGACAACATCATCATCGGCAACGTAGCCTTATATGGCGCAACCGGTGGGGAAGCGTATATCAACGGCATTGCGGGCGAACGTTTCTGCGTTCGTAACTCTGGTGCGACAGCTGTCGTAGAAGGATGCGGTGACCACGGATGCGAATACATGACGGGCGGACGTGTCGCGGTACTCGGAAACGCAGGCAAGAACTTTGCGGCCGGTATGAGCGGTGGTATTGCGTACGTACTCGATGAAAATCACGACTTTTACCTGAAATTGAACAAGCAGATGGTGACGATGACATCTGTTACAGATAAATATGACATTGACGAGCTGAAGTCTATGATAGAAGCGCATGTGGCGGCGACAGGCTCGGCGTTCGGCAAAAAGATTCTCGACTCATTTAACGAATATCTGCCGCAGTTCAAGAAAATCATACCGAACGATTATCACAGAATGCTGGTGACGATCGGCAGACTCGAAGAAAAGGGCATTTCACATGAGCAGGCAAAACTTGAAGCCTTTTACGAAACGTGCAAAGCGTGAGAAATGTCGAAAGGAGCAGTGAATTATGGGAAAACCAACCGGATTTTTAGAATACAGCAGAGTAACGAATCGCACTGTTGACCCGCTTGAGCGAATCCACAACTTTTCGGAATTTCATCCGCAGCTGGACGCGGTAAAGAGACGGGAGCAGGGTGCGAGATGTATGAACTGCGGCGTGCCGTTTTGCCAGTCCGGGGTATCGTTTGGCGGCATGGTCAGCGGATGCCCTCTGCATAATCTTATTCCTGAGTGGAACGATGAGATTTTTAATGGAAATCATGAGCAGGCGTTAGCTCGTTTGCTCAAAACAAATAATTTCCCCGAATTTACCGGACGGGTCTGCCCGGCGCTCTGTGAAGCGGCGTGCACCTGCGGGCTGCATGGTTCTCCAGTGACAGTGCGTGAGAACGAGCTGTTCATTATCGAAAACGGGTTTGCGAGCGGATGGATGCGTCCCCGGATTCCGACAGTACGCAGCGGAAAACGCGTGGCGGTGATAGGTTCGGGACCTGCGGGGCTCGCTGCGGCGGACCGTCTCAACCAGAGAGGACACACGGTCACGGTATTTGAACGAGACGAACGCCCCGGTGGACTTCTCATGTACGGAATTCCGAACATGAAGTTGGATAAAAGCATTGTTGAGCGTCGTATCAAGCTAATGGTAGCCGAGGGAATCGAGTTCCGCTGCGGCGTCAACGTTGGTGTGACGGTACCGGCGGAGGAAATTTTATCGGAATACGACGCAGTGATTCTGTGCTGTGGTTCCAAAACACCGAGAGATTTAAAAGTGACGGGGCGCGAGGCAGAGGGCGTACATTTTGCAGTAGATTTTCTGTCAGACGCCACACGCGAGGTTATTGGCGAAATCCCCAAAACACCGGTATCAGCAGAAGGGAAGAATGTTATCATCGTCGGCGGCGGTGACACGGGAAACGACTGTGTGGGAACCTGCATCCGTCAGGGATGCAAATCGGTATACCAGCTTGAGATGATGCCGAAACTTCCCGACGAGCGTACGCCGGACAACCCGTGGCCGCAGTGGAAACGAGTATGCAAGACTGACTACGGTCAGGAGGAAGCCATAGCCGTATTTGGCGGGGACCCGCGCATATACGAAACGACGGTCAGCGAGCTGATAGCAGATGAAAGCGGAAAGCTCAGTGCAGTCAAGACCATCAAGTTGAAAGCGGTCAAAGATGCAGCGACCGGCAGAACAAAAATGGAAGAAATCGCCGGAAGCGAAGCAATCATGCCGTGCGAACTTCTTCTGATTGCGGCAGGTTTTACCGGATGCCAAAGCTATATTGCCGACGCCTTCCAGTTAAACCGCACCCAGCGCGGTAATATAGAGACTTTTACCGACGGTTACTCTACAAGTCTTCCGAAAGTATTCGCCGCTGGAGACGCCAGACGTGGTCAATCCCTCGTTGTATGGGCAATCTTCGAAGGTCGCTCCTGCGCCCGAGAGGTTGACGAATTCCTGATGGGATATAGTAATATGATTTGATGGCTGTTAGGAAAAACTTAGGGGGACTTTTTGAAAAAGTTCCCCTATTATTTCCCTTTCACAATAAATATGCGCAAATTGCCGATTTTAGTGCATATGAGGTTTGAAAAACTCTAAATTCCGTCAATTGATTTTTTTGAGAGTTTCTGATATAATAAAAGCATCGTGTAGCGGAGTGCGTAAATCCAGATTTTGAATGGGATTTACGCATTTTTGCTTATCGAAATTCTAAACGGAGTACAGTTAAGAATGGACAAGAAACAATTAAACAATTTTCTTGAGACGGAAAGCGTCGGAAAGCTGATGCGCAAGTATTCGATACCGTGTATCATGTCGCTTCTGGTTGCGGCGCTTTATAATATTGTTGACCAGATATTCATTGCTAATGCGGACTACCTCGGGTCCTTTGGCAACGCGGCGAACACGGTAGTATACCCGCTGACTGTCGTGGCTCTTGCGATAGCGGTCATGATTGGTGACGGCTGCTGCTCGCTTGTTAGTATCAGCCTTGGAACTGGGGATAACGAGAGAGCGAAGCGCTGCATCGGAAACTCCATCATTTTGTCGATAGCGAGCGGCATTGTAATTATGCTTCTCTATTTCATTTTCCAAAACCAGATTATTACCATGTTTGGTGGACGCGTAAACGACGAAACTTTTGCCCTGTCAAAGGAGTACTTTACGTGGATTACAGCGGGCATCCCGTTTTACATGTTCGGTCAGGCGATGAACCCTATCATCCGCTCTGATGGAAGTCCTCGTTTCGCGATGATGTCGACTCTGGTAGGCGCCATTGCAAACATCATCCTTGACCCTATCTTCATTTTCGCATTCAAATGGGGCATGATGGGCGCTGCAGTTGCGACAGTTATCGGACAGATTCTCACAGCAGTTCTGTCGATATGGTATCTGTTCCACACAAAAGCGATAAAAATCGACAAACACAGCTTCAAGCTGCAGGGAAACCTTATCAGACGTTTTCTCGCTCTTGGTATACCGAGCCTTTTGCAGCAGGTATCGATTGTCGCAGCAATGGCGGCAATGCAGAACATGATACTGAAGTATGGCTCACGTGATGAGATTTTTGGACTGGAACAGTACGCGCATATCCCGATGGCAGTACTGGGCATTGTCATGAAATTCTTCCAGATTGTCATTTCCGTCGTAGTCGGTATGTCCGCGGGCTGCATTCCTGTGGTCGGCTACAACATTGGTGCAGACCATAAAGACCGCGTAAAGAAGATGTTTACCCTTCTCCTCATCGCGGAGGCATGCGTGGGAATCGTTGCTTTCTGCATTGTAGAATTCCTCCCTCATCAGCTCATCATGATCTTCGGCGCAGAAAACGAAAGTGTTTACTATACAGACTTTGCTATCCGGTCATTCCGTATCTACCTCTGCATGATGATTGTTGCATGCATCAACAAGGCAACCTTTATCTTCTTGCAGGCAATGGGCAAAGCACTCACCTCAACCGTCCTTTCTCTGATTCGTGAAATCGTATTCGGTGTTGGTTTTGCGCTTCTTCTTCCGGTCTTCTTCGGCCTCGACGGTGTCCTCTATTCTATGCCTCTTTCCGATATCCTTACCTTTATTGCTTCAATCATCATCATTGTTATAACATATAAGTCTCTGGGAAAAAGTAAGGAAGAAAAGGCATAAGGATTGGAATTTTGCCCCTGAGCTCTCAAAATATAAAGAAAGGGTGAAGTATTTCCTACCCGAAATACTTCACCCTTGTTTTTTTATTGGTGATGAATTCAAACGCCTTCTACAGATTGAAGGTTTTTGCGAGGTTTAGGGGAGCTTTTTTCCAAAAGCTCCTCTAACCGTCAGATATCTTATGTACATCCCCCAAAGATTACTTCTCATTGGGATGGAAGGAATCGACGCCGAGGTCGTCGTACCAGTTGTAACGGACTTCCTTGCCGTCAATGAGCCAGAGGGCGGGGGATTCGTTTTCCATCCAATCGAGGGGACGGCAGTCGTTTTCTTGGATGGAATTGATTACCCAGGCGGCGCGCAGTTCTTCAAGCTCATCTGGATTCAGGACGCCCGGTTTGCAGGAGACGAACAGAGGAGAGCCACTTTTGGAAAGTACGTCGAGCCACTGGCGATTCAGCTTCCATGGGATGTTGCCGGTGATACCAACGCAGTCTGCGTCTGCCATGTAGAAGATACCGTTTTGAATCAAGCGGAAAGCGAGGGTATTTGTACCCATGCGGCGTGTGCGGTTCCAATTGTTGCCGCTGGTATCGTCGCCGGTACGGTTCAGTTCGTAAAGTCCTGCACACAGATGGGAAATGGTGTTGCAGCCGATGATGACACAGTCATCTCCTGCCGCTTCACGTACGGCGCGGTAGAAGTCAACTACAATTTCCGCGGAGGTACGGCTTCTGTCGTAGAAATGCCAGCCATCTCTTGTCATCTGTCCGCGCATGGAAGTACCGAATCCAGAGAAAATATCAAATGTGGAATAGTCGTGCTTGATAAGCTCATAACCCCAGTCGCGCAGCATTTTTGGAGTACGCTTAACGTAATCGATGACTTCCGGATGCGACGGGTCGAGCATGCTGTCGTTCTTCTGGAATCTCCACTCAGGCTTACATTCCGGGATCTCATGGCGGCTGTCGATAAGATAGCGAACCCAGATGCCAGGGCGTACGCCAAGGGCGCGCATTTCGGATGCAAGACGCTTCATATCGGGGAAGCGTTCATTTCCGATAGTCCACGGCGCGTCGCAGGAGTACTTCTGCCAGCCATCGTCGATAACCATATACGGAAGATTCGACAGTCCCTTACATTGGTCAGCAACGATTTTGGCGTCACCGAGGATTTCTTCATGGGAACTGCGACCGTAAGCATAGTACCAGTTGTTTGAGCCGTACACCTTGTGGTCCGGCAGGCGGGATTCGGGACACATCAGGCGGCAGAATGCGCGTCCTGCTTCAAACGCGGACATGTCTGGGTAGCTTCTTTTGAATTTGAATTAAAAAGGGTTAAATGAAAAAAGAAAAAATATGAAAAATTTCAAAAAGCTCTTGCTTTTTTAGAAAGAGTGTGATATAATAGCAAACGTTAGGGGTATAGCTCAGTTGGTAGAGCAGTGGTCTCCAAAACCACGTGTCCTGAGTTCGAGTCTTAGTGCCCCTGCCAGTGTTCGGAAAGCCTTGAGTTTCTAAGAGATTCGGGGCTTTCTTTTTGTCGAAATTCGGTTGATTTCGGGCGGTTTTGCTTTTCGTCCACTTGACAACGGCTGTCATCCGCTCCAAAACTACCCCAATGGAATTTAATTTATGCGTCCGTCTGCTGCATCATCAAAACAGTATCACGGAGCACCGCCTGAGCACCATCCGAAACGGTCGGGGGAGAATTTTTTTGCTCTCCCCCCCTTTTTTTGTCTACTGCGTATCAGATTTTGACCGTCCTCACATCTCGAATCCTTCTGTGATTCCTCCGAGGCGCGCGGTGTCCTTTTTCACGTAATACAGTTCCGTGATCTGACTGGCGCTGTGTCCGAGTAGATCGGCGACTTGCCTTGGTGTGAGTGAGCGTATCGTCCCATCCGCCTGTTTGATGCCGTTTACTAAATTTGTCGCAAATGTGTGGCAGAGACTGTGCAGTCCTTTCTGCTCAACCCCCGCGGCTTTGAGGATTTTGTAGTACCGCTTTCGTAAGTTGACCGGGCGCGTAAAATCTCCGCTGTGGTCGCACACAAGGGGCGCACCTTCGCCGAAGTACGCTTCCGCGCAAAGAGTCCTCCACTACGTCGATTGCCGCCTGATTCAGCGGTACGGCTCGCTTGGAGGTGGCACTCTTTGTTTTGCCCACCTTTATTTCTCTGCCGTTTGTAAATTCAGTGCCGTTTCTTCGCGAAACTTCTTTTACACCTCGCTGAACATACAGCACCTTTTTGTCAAGATCAATGTCGCTGTTCAGCAGTCCGAGCAACGCTCCCGTCCTCAGTCCCGTGTTCAACATGAGAATATACGCCGCAGGCTGTTGATAGATCCGTTTTCCGTTGCTCCAACATCGGAATGCTTCCGTTTTGAATTTTTCTATCTCGTCGGGTGTAAATATCGTCACCGTTTCACATTCGGGCAGATTTTCCTTGTCTTGCGCTGACAGGAAATTACTTTTCTTTATCATTTCAACATTTGCCATTGGATTTTTCTGTATCAGTTCTTCATGATACAGGTATCTGAAATATTCATTAAGAACCACATAAGCTTTTTTGACAGTAGTGTATGCATATCCTTTATTCATCCAATGGTTCAGCAAATTTTTAATATCTGCTGCCGTAATATCGCCTACAGCTTTTTCACCGAGCAAAGGATAAATCTGATTTTTTGCGCTGCATTTGCTGCGATCATATGTGGTCTGTTCTACAGACGGAAATTTGAACACACGAAGCCAATTTTGCATACTGTCTTTCAGCTTCTTTTTTGACTCTGCTGTTTGGTTTTCAAAATCCGCAATGTATTCTGTCATCTTTTTGTTGACTGCTGATTTGGCCGTACCTGAGAAGGATTTTCGCTTTCTCTCTCCATGCTCGTTCATGTACCAAACCACACCGCACCACCGACCGTCTGTACGCTTGATGGTATTGCCGTTTGTTAATAGTTTGCGTTGCATTTTACCACTCCTTTCATTGATAAAATGAATGATTGCCAAACATTCACCTCCGTCGGAGCGCACTTGAGAGCAGTCCGTAAATCTTTTTCAGTTCCGCCTGTGTTTCGGTAAGATTTACGGTGCTGATTCTTCCCTGACGCGAAAGGATCAGCAGTTGATTCACATTGTTTCCGAGACGCTTGATCTGCGTTATCACATCATACATTCTCCGCATCAGCTCATATGCGGATGAAATTGAGATTCCGAGCACGTCTTTCACTATCTCCGCGTTCAGCATCAGCGGCAAGTCATCGTAGCTTTTGTAAATACTTGATTTCACTTTGTACTCCTTTTGATAGATGTTGCCTTTATCGTTTGTGTTATCCATTTTACCATCCCCCTTGTAAAAGAACAATAGATGCTGTACAATTATTGTATATTCACTACTCATAAGTGCACATCATCTATTTTAAAAAATATTTTTCGGAGGATTTATGTTTTCCTTTCGCACATACTTTTTCGAGGGCAACGTCTATATCAATGAAAAACAAAAATACGCTGCCAATGAAATTCTGACAGCGTATCTGAATACGGATTACTATGTCGCCATTGAGAACGAACAGTTTCTTCCCGATCTGAAACAACTTCGGGATAAGTTGATCATCTCCACCGATATGGATTACGAAGATTACGAAAACTACAACGACAATGTTTACGCGGCGATGGAAATCCTAGACCGCGTGAACGAATGGATCGTCAGCCTGCCGCCGTATGACAGGATTCTCACACGACCGCTCACTCAGCTTGAAGATATCCTGAATCGACACAACTTAATCTTTAAAACAGGACTCGAAGGACTCGGGATCGACTTTTTTGATTGGGATGTTGTCTCCGCTTTCGGCACGGGAGAGGTGTACGAGGACGGAAACAGCCGCTTTTGTCTGCACCGCTTCTGTCCGTGCGAGCCGGAGGATATCAGGGATTTCGATGAGGATTTGCTTGAAGACCTGCGTGAGATGAACGAGGACGTCCGTTCTTTCTTTGGCTCATACATTTCTTTCCTCGAATCGTATCTGACCGTCCATGGTATCTTTCGTCCGTTCATCGACAGTTATCTTCACCGCCGCGAGGCGTTTCCGACAGCGAGAGAGGTTGCCGGGTATTTTGAAGCGTTCAATTTAGAACACTCAAGGAACTTCAAAAAGATTCGCTGCCGCATGAACTCGTTTGGATACAAGGTTCTGAAAGAAACGGACTGCAAACAAATGCTGTGTGAAGAGATTTTGTTTGATGATTTGCAGTCGTTTCTCTACTACGATTTCTTCAGCGGAATCAGGAAGAACCACATCCCGAACAAATGCAAGAACTGCGGCAAATATTTTCTTATCCGCGGTGGGCAGTATTACAGCTACTGCGACCGCCCTCTGCCGGACGAGCCGGACAAGACCTGCCGAGACGTCGGTTCTCGACGACGCTATGCGGACAAATGCAAAAACGATCCCATTTGGCAGGTTTACAACCGCGCGTACAAGACGCACTATGCACGGTACATGAAAAAGAAAATGTCGGTCGCTGAGTTCGAGCAGTGGTCGAGGTATGCTGTGGAAATGAGAGAAAAAGCGAGCGCGGGGGAGATGGAGTTTGGTGAATATTGCGAGAAAGTGAAACGATAATATGTATTTTACGTCATATTTTGTGGAATTTTATTATAAAAATCACAATACTATCTTGACAACAGTATTATTATATGATATACTTCAACCATAGAAAGATTTTACTATATACTAAATACCAATGACCTCAGCAATCCTAAAGCGCGCCACTGTATACTGTGTGGCCTACCCAATTGGATTTGTTCTTGCAGACGCACAGTGAACGTTCGCTTCTTGTGTGTCTGTTTTTGTATTTAAGATGAAACAAATATTCCACACAAAGGATATAGAAGTTATAACAGTATACCTAACTGGTACTGGTGAACCAACATATGACTGGACTTTGTTTTGCGAAGTTGTTGAAACTATTCGTACATTATGTAAAAATGAGGGAATACGTTCTAGAATTAATTTAATCACAAATGGAATACTGACAGATTCTCAAATTGAATATGTATGCAAAAATATAGATTCATTTATGGTTTCTTTTGACGGAATTCCAAAAATCCAAAACAGTAGTCGTCGATTTAGTGACAATTCACAATCATCAAATATTGTATTTAACACTCTTAAACGACTTGATCAATTCGGCGCCACATATACAATTAGATCTACCCTTTGGCACAAGGACTTGAAATATATAAAAAATATGTTTCACTTCATATACGGGGAATTAAAAAATTTTGGAGAATGGAGCATTAACATTATCACTTCCACTGGTAGGGATTCTACTTATTCCATAAAAGGAAAAGAATATGATATTACTGAATTTTTTAATGATTATATTGATATTACAAATGAAGCAAATGCTAAGTATAATGGTTCAAAAACATCAATTCTTTTTTTGTCACAAACTCGTTGTGTGGCATAGCTTGTGGGTTGCCTGACGCTAATACCCCATTCTTATATCCAGATAAAAGCCTCCATATCTGCATTGATGCAGCTGACCTTTCGCCTAATGTCGGATATATCGCACAAGATAAAGTAATATTACACGATTTTTACAGTAAAGATTTCTTTGATGTTTATTATGATAAATTTTTCAAGTGCAAAAAATGTATTGCCTTTAGGTTTTGTGCAGGTGGGTGTCCAATTAACTCTATGCGAGAGAATAATTTGGCATCCGTAGATTTTGAGCGTAATTTTATAAAAAAAACTACGAATATAATTTTGACAGAATACTTGAAGGAAAAGAAGCATTTGGATGGTATGGTTAACAAATTTATATTAATGAATTAAATGATTATATTATACAGATAACAAGTTACGATTTGGAACGTGAAAAAATTAAATGGAAAACAAATTTGAATTGCTATTAAATATCCTCTCAAACATACGCTTTATGTTCCGTCGATCATGGACGCTGGCTCGGGGCACGTGGTTTTTTTCGCTTATCAGTTTCGCCGTGAACACCATACAGCCGTTTACGCTACTGATCATGCCGAAATACATTCTCGACGAGCTGGCGGGCGAGCGACGAATAGATATGACACTTTGGTATGTCGCCCTGTACGCCGGTGTGATTGTATTTTTCAATCTGCTTAACACTGTGCTTGCTCACTTTTTCACCGTGAAGAGAATGAAGATCGCACACAGCATCGATATGGAGAACCAACGCAAGTGGCTAGATATGGACTACGGCAACCTAGAAAACGGACAGGTACGTGAACTCGCCTTCCGGTGTACCGGTCAGGTCGATCCGCAGAGCTTTTTCGATTCCACGGTGCTTGGATTTATACAGAACGCAATCCAGCTTGCTGGATACACGTATATTATAGCATCGCTTCACCCGATTATGATAGCGTTTATTCTTGCGGTAATCGGCGTGAACACACTGATCGGTAAAAAACTGAACAAGATCGGCTATGAATTCCAACCGATTTTAAGTCGCCTGAGTCGTCGTTACAGTTACATATGTAATAATATGACGAACTTCACTGTTGCAAAAGAAGTACGAATAAACGGTGCCTCTACAGGGCTTAGGAAGAAATATCGAAATGAAACTGCTGAATTTATTCGCGAAACAAAGTATCAGCAGAATATAACACTGCCGTGGCAGATCGTCACTATGATCGTGGAGCTTTTACAGACTGTCGTGATTTACGGATACTGCGCGTATCTTGCAATCGTCGGTGAAATCACAGTTGGTTCGTTTACGGTATTTCTCGGCGCGGTGACTGCATTTACGGGATCATTCTCCGGCTTTATCGGCCGTTTCCCAGCTCTCACACTGCTATCAAAGTATATCGACGATTACCGTGAGTTTGAGCGTCTTGCGGCACACGCAGGTGCTGAGCGTGAGGTTATTTCCGGTGAAAATCCAACAAATGGGAAATACGATATTGAGTTTGTCGATGTCTCCTTCAAATACCCGAATACTGACAGATATGTTCTAAAACACGTAAACATTAAAATCAAAGCCGGAGAACGTCTATCTGTTGTCGGATATAACGGAGCCGGCAAATCGACTTTCATTAAGTTAATCTGTCGACTCTACGAGCCGACAGAAGGACAAATTCTCGTCGGAGGAGTCGATATTTCCACCATCAGCCTGCACGACTATCGCGAGATGCTCTCAGTCGTGTTTCAAGATTATTCGCTTTTCGCGATGACTATTCGTGACAACATCGTTCTGAACCGGGAGTATGACAGCGAACGCCTTGACCGCGCGATCGAAAACAGCGGACTTCGAGACAAGGTCGATATGCTCGAAAACGACGTTGACACGTTGCTTTTCCGCATTTTCGAAGATGAGGGAACAAATTTTTCGGGCGGCGAGATGCAGAAACTCGCGTGCGCCCGGGCCTATTATAAGGATGCTCCCATCGTCATTCTCGACGAGCCGACCGCTTCGCTCGATCCCATCGCGGAGACGAAACTGTACGAGCGGTTTCAGAGCATCATCGGGAAAAAGACCTCGATCTATATATCCCACCGTCTCGCGAGCGTTAAATTCTGCGATATGATCGCCTGCTTTGCCGACGGCGAACTTGTGGAGCACGGAACGCACCGCGAGCTTATGAAAATAGACGGCGTATACGCAGAGATGTTCCGCAAACAGGCGCACTATTACATATCGGATGACCCGAACAGTGAGGAAGTGACAGAATGAAAACCAAACTCACGAAAGAAGAAAATGCAAAACTCCGCGCAGAGAAAAAAGCGCAGAAAGCCGAAGAAAAGAAAGCGAAGATAGCAAACGAGGGCACGCTTCGCGAACAGTACGCGAATCTCGGCTTTGCATATAAATTCATCTGGGAAACAAACCCAAAGTTGTTTCTCTTTCGTATTCCTTTGATTCTCTTGCAGACAGCGCAGACTCTCGTGCCAATCTTCTTCGTTCGTATGATACTCAACGAGCTGACAATTGGGCGCGATATACGTATGGTGCTTCTGTATGCCTTCATCATGGCGGGATCGGCGTTCGCAATAAAGCTGATCTCGACATTTTTTGAAAGGTGGGACGCGATTGAGCGCCAAAAGCTTGACTTTGCCACCTATGAGCGCTTCGCCGAAAGCATAATGGAACTTCCGTATTCCTCACTTGAAGATCCCCAAATGCAGGATATGCAGTGGATTGCTTCTCAAAACCGTTTTGACAGCGTGCTTCAGTTCACGACCGCGATTGCTTCATCTCTTATCTCCCTTATCAGTGTCGTGGCACTTGTGACTATGCTAAACCCGATTATACTCGTGGTAATCGTCGCTTCGTCGCTCGTGCGTTTTTTTGTCGACCGCTATCAGCGCAAGTTGCCGCACCGCTACAATGATGAGCGACAGCGTATGAGCCGTGTCTGCGAATATTACTCCGGAGTTATGAACATTCCGGATTTCGGTATGGATATTCGTGTTTGGAATCTCGAAAACTGGTTATATAACAAGGTAGAGATTGCCTGGCGCGACGATCTTTTGCCGATCGATCTAGCTTTTCAGAAAAAGCTACTGCTTCTTGGAAGCTTTACCGGACTCATCGGTGTTCTGCAGGATGTTGCGGTGTATATAATCCTTGCGATGCAGGTGGTGTCGAGCACGATGACCGTCGGCGACTTTTCAATGTATCTCACTGCTGCCGGAACATTCTCCGGCGCAGTTATGGGGTTGTCCGGCAATTATTCGCTTCTGATGAGCCAGACCGCATGGTATCTCAAGGATTACCGTCGCTGTCTCGCGATCGCCGAAAAGCAGAAGGCGGACGGGGGGCAGACTCATATTGAAATTCCCGAAAATGTCGAGATCGAATTCCGCGATGTGTCGTTCAAATACCCCAAGACCGACCACATGATACTCGAACATATCAATATCACGATTAATCGCGGGGAAACGCTTTCCATAGTCGGTGAAAACGGCGCCGGAAAAACCACATTTGTCAAGTTGCTTTGCCGCTTTTATGAGCCGACAGAGGGGGAAATATTTGTAAACGGCACAAGAGCCGCCGATATCCCACTCGATGAATACTACCGTCTTCTCGGTGTGGTTTTTCAGAACTTCTCGCTGTTTGGCTTCTCGGTAAACGAAAATATCGCGATGAATACCGAATTTGATGAAGCTCGTATCGAGTCATGCATCAAAAAATGCGGTCTTGATGGACGTATGGAAACACTTCCTCATGGCAGAGAGACGTATATCTCCAAGTCATTCGATCCCGATGGAATCGAACTGTCCGGCGGCGAGGGGCAGAAAATAGCTATCGCAAGAGCGGTGTATCGAAACGCTCCGATCGTGATATTCGACGAGCCGACGTCCGCGCTCGACCCTATCGCGGAGTACGATATCTACAAGAATTTCCACGATCTCGCAGAAAACAGGACTGCAATCTATATTTCTCATCGCTTGTCGTCGACGCGCTTCACCGACAAGACCGCGGTGTTCGCTAACGGCACAATAGCCGAATACGGCACTCATGATGAACTGATGCAGATTGACGGTGGAATATACCACGATATGTTCGCTATGCAGGCGAAGTATTATCAGGAGTAGTTGTATTACGAGTAAGAAGATTTAACCATTAGAATGGAATATTATATATTCGCTTGTGTGTAGTATTCCATACAGATTGGTGATTTGTTCAAACTTCACCGCAGTTGAAGGCGGTGATAACATGATTAATTTGATAACGATACAGCCAATCCTACAACAATAATGGTCGCACATCGGTTATTAACTGTGCGAGAGACGAACCGCATAGTTGTGATTGATAAAGTGGGAATTGCCAGAGTTGGCTCTCATGATGAACTTATGTCTCTGTGTGGAAAATATTATGAGACATTTACAAATCAGGCAACAAATATGTGAAATGGAGGATTTAATCCAATATGAAAGGGCAGTTTGTATTAGTTACAGGAAATAGTATGTATCCTACCATTTTGCCAAATGATAAAGTATTTATTACTCAAAAGGAAAAATACAATGTTGGGAATATTCTCGTGTATACTTATCAATCTGAGCAGCACCTGATACATAGATTATTAATTCGTGTAAATGATCGCTATTATTGCAAGGGGGATAACTCATTTAGGATAGAAGATATTGATTATCAAGAGATATCAGGAAAAGTTGAATTCATTTGGAGAAACAATCATATTATTATTCCTGATGATGTAAGTCATGAGTTTATAAAACATTCGTTAAAAATCGGACTTGAGTTTTCAAGATTGTCCTATAATCGGGATAAAATTTTGAACTCCCCCATGTATATTAAATACAAACAACTTTACCTTGGAGGAGATAGTGATGGCGTTAACTGAAAGTATAGGTAAAATACGTTTTAAATATCTAAATGAATTTTTTAATAATATTAGAGGCTTGCCATACGCAATTGTTAAAGGTGAAGCACTATCTATATTGGCATATCAGTATCCATACGCTCGTCATCTTGGAGACATAGATATTCTGGTATCAAGAAAAGAATTAAGCACGGTGACGAAAATTATGACCCAAATGGGTTTTGTCTCAGAACACTCAAGGAAAGAACACATTATGATGCTATCTGCTTCTCACCAAGTAGCACCATGGACTAAAGAGATATCAATATGGGGAAAAGTAATTGTCGATCTCAACTTCGACGTATTTTGGGGAGAGTATGAGGGTAGACATATTGATGATATTGATGAGTTTCTGTCTGACATCGTGGAGATTGAAATATACGGAGTTAAGGTGAAAAACCTGCCTCCGCTAAAGACTATTATTCAACTTGTTCTCCACCATTATAAAGATATGAATTCAATTTTTTTACTAGCTACACGCAAGAGTATCAAATATGATATGTTCAAAGACGTGTATTACTTACTAAAAAATAATCTTGACACAATTACACTGGACAAGCTATATGCAATGAGTGCAGAGTATAAAATAATCCCCTATGTATTTTATGTTTTGTATTATACAGGACAGGTGTTTGAGGATGCTGTTTTAAGACGATATACCGAAGCATTTAGAACCCCGGAAGGACAAGTATTGCTCAACTGCTATGGTTTGTGCGATAAAGAGCGTAAAGAATGGAAATACGATTTCAAGACACAACTTGAATCGGATGAACTGTATTCGCTGATTAGAGACGATTTAAATGAACATGATTTGAAAAAAAATTGCAATCAATAAACGTATTTTTATGGGGGTCTCTGAATGAAAAGGGTAACTGTTAATCCAAGTATTAGAAATACTGAATGCAAATATCGAAGATTCCCAAATAACAACCGCTGAACTTGATACAAGTTTACCTAATATGGGTATGGACTCAATTACATTTATTCAGATCATAGTTGCTTTAGAGGAAGAGTTCGAATGTGAAATTCCGGATGAAAAACTAATGATA
>CAZUPI010000013.1:0-66996 GCA_964621755.1 uncultured Ruminococcus sp.
GTGCAAAGTCAAAATCATCGGCGGCGGCGGACAGTCCTCTTTCGATATCACCGCCACTCCCGGCGAGGAATTTCCAAGTATGCCGATGTTTATCGGGGAACGCATCTACCATATTCCGCAGTATCTCGTTAAGCAGATTATTACCCGTACCGTCTATGCTGTCGCGCAGAACGACCAGCGTGCAGCCTTCAACGGCGCGTTCTTCAAAATCAAGAACAATGAAATGACAGTTGTAGGATGCGATGGAAACCGACTCGCGGCCGCAAAATGCATACTTCCGGAAAACGCACCCGATGCGGAAATGCTTATTCCCGGGAAATTTCTCGTAGAACTCACAAAAATGCTCCGAGATTCCGAAGATGAGCTGACTATGATTATAGGAAGAAAGCATATAATATTTAAGATAGATTCCATCTACTTCTTCACCCGTATGCTCGACGCGGAGTACATCAATTATGAAAAGCTCCTCCCGGCGTCCTATATGACAGAGGTGTTCGTTTCGTCCGACGATCTCCGAAGTGCGGTAGACCGCGCGTCTATTGTCACGGAGGATAAGCTCGGCGGAAGCGGCAAATCTCCGATTAAACTGGACATCATGGATAACGCAGTCACGTTGTCTTCCGTTTCTTCCGGCGGTTCTGTGTATGAACGGGTTCCGGCTTCTATCGGCGGTGCGGACGTCTCCATTGGTTTCAACTGTCGTTACTTGCTCGAAGCTCTGCGGGCTGTTCCCACAGATTGTGAGACGCTGCGCATCCGCTTGAATACCCCGCTCATGGGCGTCGTAATCGAGCCTTCCTACGGTACCGACTTCGTCTCCGCTTCTCCGGATGAGTCCACTTTTACAGAACGCAATTTCGGCGCGCAGCCGGCTGATGAGAAAAATAGTTCGGACGACAAAAACAAAAGTTCTATGTTTATGAGCTTTGTCATGCCGATTCGAATGAATAAATAAGGTGAAAATGTATGTTTATACATATTGGCGCAGGGAGCGTGGCGCGCGATTCTGAGATAATCGGATTCTTCGACATGGACGGAAAATGGGACTCCGAGGTGACAAAGGATTTTCTGAAGGGATACGAAAAATCTGGCAGAACAACCTCAGCCGGGGACGACCTGCCGCGCTCGTTCGTGCTGACGGATAAGGGCGTTACCTTTACCCACATTTCTACGATGGCGCTGAAACAACGTTCCATTTAGAAAAAGAGAAAGGTAGATAAAAGCCCAAAATTCACGCGCACCCCCTCCCTATATAAAAGGTTTTTCGAGGGGGCGGGGGACCTTTTTCCTCAAAAAAAAGTCTTCCACAAAAAGCACATTCTATAAAAAATAGGGAAAATCATGGATAATACAAATACAAACCAAGTTTATGATGAAAATCAAATACAGGTTTTGGAGGGGCTTGAGGCGGTGCGGAAGCGTCCGGGTATGTACATCGGCACGACGTCTCAGCGCGGGCTCCACCATCTTGTATACGAAATCGTCGACAACTCCATTGACGAGGCGATGGCGGGGCGATGCGACAGAATCGAAGTCGTCCTTTACCCTGACGGAAGCGTTTCTGTGCAGGATAACGGGTACGGCGTCCCGTCGCAGATTCACCACAAGGTGGGACGCCCCACGCTGGAGGTCGTTTTCTCCGTCCTCCACGCCGGCGGCAAGTTCGGCGGAAAGGGATACAAAATTTCCGGCGGTCTGCACGGCGTCGGCGCGTCTGTTGTAAACGCGCTGTCTGAGTGGATGGAAATCGATAACTGCTATGAGGGAAAGCGCTACACCATGCGGTTTGAGCGTGGAAGCATTGCACGTCCGTTTACTTGCGAGGGCGACTGCGGCGACAGACACGGGCTGTACGTTCGCTTCAAGCCGGACCCTGAGGTGTTCACCGATACTACCGAATTCGATATGCAGATGCTCCTCACAAGACTACGGGAACAGGCGTTTTTGAACGCGGGTATCCGCATTATCCTCCGCGACGAGAGGACCGAAATTTCCTCGAACGACGGCGACATCGACGCCGAGCATGAAGATAAGGATATTTCCCGCCTTCTCAAGGCGGCTGCCGGGAAGGAGGAGGACGAAAAGCCAAGCAATGCCGGGAAGGAGGAAGAAGTTGAGGATGAAACCACCGTTGAGGAGGTCAAATTCGAGGACGACGAGGATGAGCGGATTGTTCACAGCGGATGCTACACGGAGTATGACCTCAAATATGACGGCGGTATTAAGTCTTTTGTAAAGCACCTCAATAAGGCAAAGCACGTAGAAGTCGTCCACCCCGAAGTCATCTACATGAAAGCAGAGAAGGGGGACATCACGGCGGAAGTCGCAATGCAGTATAACGACAGTTATACGGAGACGATTGTAACCTTTGCGAACAATATGGCGACTACGGACGGCGGTACGCACGAGACAGGCTTCAAGAGCGCGATTACCAAGGTGCTGAACGATTATGCGAGAAAGTCCGGCGCACTGAAAGATTCGGACAAGAACCTCTCCGGCGAGGACGCGCGCGAGGGTTTGTGCGCGGTCGTGTCGGTGAAGCTGCCGGACGCGCAGTTCGAGAGCCAGACAAAGGCGAAGCTGGGCAACTCGGAGGTGCGCGGAATTGTCGACAATATTGTTTCGGAGAAGCTGGCGGAGTTCTATGAGGAGAATCCGGCGGTTGCAAAGGCGATTGTGGACAAGGCGCTGGTGGCGCAGCGTACGAGAGAAGCGGCGCGGAAGGCGCGCGAGCTGACAAGACGAAAGGGCGTATTTGAAAATTCGACGCTGCCGGGCAAGCTGGCGGACTGCCAGGACCGGAGAGCGGAATTTACAGAGCTGTATCTGGTAGAGGGAGACTCCGCAGGCGGTTCTGCGAAGAGCGGACGGGACAGCAAGTATCAGGCGATACTCCCGCTGCGCGGAAAGGTTCTGAACGTAGAAAAGTCGAGACTGGATAAGGTATACGCAAACCCGTCTCTGATTCCGATTATACAGGCGCTGGGATGCGGTATCGGCGAAGACTTCAATATTGAGAAGCTGCGGTATGGAAAAATCATCATCATGGCCGACGCCGACGTCGACGGTTCGCATATTCGAATTCTGCTGCTGACGTTCTTCTTCCGTCACATGCGGGCGCTGATTGACGAAGGGCATATCTTCCTCGCGCAGCCGCCGCTGTACAAGATACGCAAGGGAAAGACGGAGCGGTACGCGTTCTCCGACGCGGAGCGGGATAAAATCATCGCGGAACTCGGCGGCGGAAACGTTGACGCGGAACGTTACAAAGGTCTTGGTGAAATGGACGCCGACCAGCTCTGGGAGACGACTATGGACCCCGAAACCAGAACGATTCTGAAAGTCGAGATTGAAGACGCTATGGTTTGCGACGAAATCTTTTCCACCCTCATGGGCGATAAAGTCGAACCACGCCGCGAATTCATCGAAGCTAACGCGAGGTACGCAGAAAATTTGGATATTTGATGGGGAAACACGACGTTGCGTTCTGCGCAGAGTGAGGTTTTTATGAAAATTATGACTTTGACGTTGTCTCCTGCAATTGATGTGACATACGTGTCGGATGAGCCTGTTACGATAGGGCTGAATCGCGCAAAGGCGTTTTGTATGGCGGCGGGCGGTAAGGGAATTAATGTTTCCCGTGCTGTTTTGGCGGCGGCGGACGCTGTGGGAGATAGAGAAATAGCGGATTCTTTGGTGACGGTAGCGCCGGTCGGAGGCGCGTCGGGCGCGTCGTTTGGCGCGATGCTTGAAGAAGAGGGCATTGCCTTAACGAAAATCGGAATCGACGCGCCGCTCCGAATCAACGTGTCCGTAGTCCCGGATAGGGGAGAGGATACGGAAATCAACGCCCCGGGCGCACAAATGACGGTCGATGACCTCCGAAAAACAGAGAATCTGATTCTGTCAAAAATTGAAAAAAATGACGTTGTGTGCATCTGCGGAAGTTGTCCGAAGGGGGTTTCAAAATCCTATCCCGCGCAGCTTTGTGAGAAGATAAAAGAAAAAGGCGGCGTATGCGTCGTCGATTGTGACGGAGAAGCCCTGCGGACAGCAGTATCCGCCGACCGTAAGCCGGACTATATCAAACCGAACGCAGACGAATTACAGAAATTGTGCGAGGACCTCGCCATCGAGGAAGAGAGCGCACAGAAAAACGCCGAAGCGGTATGTCGATACACAAACGGAAGAACGACTGTCGTCACCACGCTCGGCGGCGACGGTTCGATGATCACCTATGCAGAAAAGGATGAGATAAAAACGTATCAGGCTCCCGCGCAAAGAGTTAAGCCCAATAGAATAAAAGGCGCGGGCGATACCTTCCTCGGCGCCTATCTCTATTACCATTTCAGAAAAAACACCCCTCAAAATCAATCATTGGTCAAAGCGGCAGACGCTGCCACAAAATATGTACGAGGCTAAAAAAATGACTATATCATCGCACAAATAAGCGTTCGAGAGATTAAAAAAGGTTTGGATAAATAAAAGTTATGGCAAAAAACAACGACTACAATATAGAATTCCCGGACCAGAAAATCGTTCCGATTAATATGGAGCGCGAGGTCCGCAAGTCCTTCATCGAGTACTCCATGTCCGTCATCGTGTCGCGGGCGCTCCCCGACGCGCGCGACGGCATGAAGCCGGGCCAGCGCCGTATTCTCTATGCCATGTACGAGGATAATCTCACATACGACCGCGCGTTCCGCAAATCCGCAACTACCGTCGGAAACGTGCTCGGCCGGTACCACCCCCACGGCGATACGGCAGTTTACCTCACCATGGTCCGTATGGCGCAGCCGTTCTCTTACCGCTACACTCTTGTAGAGGGACACGGCAACTTCGGTTCAGTCGACGGAGACGGCCCCGCTGCCTACCGTTATACCGAGGCGAGAATGTCCCGTCTCGCCAATGAAATGATGCGCGATATCGAAAAAGACGTCGTAAAATGGGATATGAACTTCGATAATCGCCTGCGCGAGCCCTCCGTCCTTCCTGCGAGATTTCCGAACCTGCTTGTCAACGGCGCGGTCGGCATCGCCGTTGGTATGGCAACCAATATCCCGCCTCATAATCTCACCGAGGTCATCGACGGCGCCATTTACCTTATGGACCATCCAGACGCCGGCGTCTCCGAACTGATGAAATTCATCAAAGGCCCCGACTTCCCGACCGGCGCGACGATTTACGGAACCTCAGGCATTTACGAGGCCTACTCTACCGGCCGCGGACGTATTATGGTCCGCGCAAAGGCGAGCGTGGAGGAGGAGCACCACCGCATTATTATTACCGAAATCCCCTATATGGTCCAGAAGGCCGAACTGATTAAATCTATGGCTGACCAGGTGCGGGATAAGAAAATCGAAGGCGTTACTGATATCCGCGACGAGTCCGGTCGAGACGGCATGCGCATCGTGATTGAGTATCGCCGCGACGCGAACGGACAGATTATTCTGAATCAGTTCTATAAATACACCCAGCTGGAGGATACCTGCTCCGCTATCATGCTGGCGCTGGTGAACGGGGAACCGAAAGTTTTGAACCTCCGCCAGATTCTGAACGTGTACATCGCGCATCAGGAACAGGTCATCACCAACCGCGTGAAGTTCGACCTTGACAAGGCTCTCCACGAAGCGCATATCAACGAGGGATACAAAATCGCGATTGATAACATCGACGAGGTGATTTCCATCATTCGTGCGTCCGCTGACCAGCCGACTGCAAGGGAAAACCTCCGCGTCCGCTTCGAGCTCTCGGAAGAGCAGGCGCAGGCAATCGTGTCCATGACCCTCGGACGCCTCTCCGGTCTCGAGAGACAGAAAGTGGAGGCAAGACTCCGCGAACTGTACGCTTCTATTGAAGAGTACCGCGCTATCCTCGCAGACGAGGGAAGAATCAAACAGATTATCCGGGACGAGCTAATCGAGATAAAGGAAAAATTCGGCGACGAGCGGCGCACGAGCATCGAGGAAGTGGAAAACGAAATCATGCTCGAGGACTTGATTGAGCGGCATAACGCGGTCATTACCCTGACCCATGACGGCTACATCAAGCGTCAGCCTTCGGACGTGTATTCCGCACAGCGGCGCGGCGGACGCGGCGTCATCGGCATGGCGACAAAGGAGGAGGACTACATCGAGCGGGTGGTCGTCGCGGATTCGCATTCGTATCTGCTCCTGTTCACCGATACGGGCCGCGTGCATTCGATGAAAGCGTACCGCATCCCGGAGGCCGGACGGACGTCGAAAGGGTCGAATATCGTGAACCTTCTCGAACTGGAAAGCGGAGAGAAAATCACGGCGATGCTGTCTGTTCCCAATCTCGAAAGCGAGACCGATTCGGAAAACGGCTACCTCGTGATGGTGACGGAACGCGGCGTCGTTAAGCGAACGAAAATTTCGGAATTCCGCATCTTCCGCAGCGGCGGCAAAATCGCGATAACCCTTGAGGAAGGAGACCGTTTGATATTTGTAGCGTATACGCATGGTACGTCCGATGTGATGATAGCGACAAAGGGCGGCTACGCAGTCCGGTTTGACGAAGCGCTGGTGAGAAGCATGGGCCGTTCGGCAGCGGGCGTTCGCGGAATCTCCCTGCGTGACGGGGACGAAGTCGCAGGCGCGTGCATCGTCGATAAGGACGAGGCGTGGATGGCGGAAAACAAGCTCATCGCGATTACGGAGGGCGGCTTTGGCAAGCGCATGGAAGCGTCGGAGTTTGACTCAAAGGGACGCGGCATCATGGGCGTGATTGCGCAGAAAGTCACGGAAAAGACGGGGAAGCTGTGCGGCGTCGCGGTGGTGAAGCCGGACTGGGATATCCTGATGATAACAAACGACGGTACCATCATTCGTACCCCCTCTGACGGCGTTCCGCTGTACGGCAGAACGGCGGCGGGCGTTATTGTGATGAAGCTGTCCGAGGGCGCGAAGCTCGTGAATTTTGCTTTGGCGGAAAAGGAAGAAGAAAAGGAAAATAAGAAAGAAAAAGCCGAACCGGAAGCTGAATCAGCAGTCCAGTCGGAAGACGAAACTGAAAACAACACAGTCGACGGATTTGTAACAGAAATTACGGACGAAGAGTAAGAAAATGAAAAAACACAACATTTTTCCATTTGTAATCCTTTTATTGGCGGCGACACTGGCGTCGTGCGGCGAGAAGCATGACGAAGCAGAAATCAAGGCGGCTCTGGACGAGCTGCTGCCACGTTCGTTTGAGCTGAACGAAATATACTTCGGGGAAGGACTCCCCGCGACGACAGACCAGGCGGAGATAAATGCGTTCTACGGCACGTTTGCAGTGAACGTAAAATCTTTGAAATACCACCCGGTAGACAAGTCATGCGGCTACACGAGCATAGCTGAAATCATGGAAGCGACGGAGGAGGTCTACACGGAGTCGTACGCACAGTATTTATATGAGCTGGCGTTCGACGGCATCTCTTCTGACAAGGAAGACATGACGGAGACGGAGGACGAGTCTGCGGAGGCGGAAGAAGGAGCAGTCGGGGAAGGCGAAATCATAAAGTCAGGGGATGCGTACGAGATGTCCGCGGCGACGCAGCCGGTGGTTATGCTGGACGTTACGGCGTCCTATGCCCGCTACATGGAGCAAAACGGTACGCTGACTGTTCGTTTGGACCTTGCGGACGACGCTATAGAACTCGACCGCGAATACAGGACGGATGAGCTTGAAATCACCGCTGACCGCTCAGACTACGTCATTGTGACCGTTCCTACCTACAAAAATAATGAGTACGACCAGGACGTGGAGCTCAAGCTGATTGAGACCGCGGACGGGTGGAGGCTGGACACGCCAACGTATTGAGTTGGCGTGTCCCCTGTGAATCTCCCGCAGAAAAAATTTAAGTATATAGCTCAATGAAAGAAGGGATAATCTTATGTATATAGATTCAAATGGAAAAAAGTGGTTTAAGGGAAATATACATACGCATACTACGACGTCTGACGGAAGAAAGACGCCGAAAGAAGCGATTGCACTGTATCGTGAGAACGGATATGATTTTCTTGCGATTACGGACCATTGGAAAATGTCGGAGGGCGGCATTACGGAAGACGGTATGCTGCTTCTTGCAGGGTGCGAATATGACATCAGCCCGAATGTGCGAGACGGGATTTTCCATATCGTTGCGCTCGGATGTGAATCTTTGCCGGATTTGAAGCCGGGCGACGGTCCGCAGAAGATGGTCGACGAAATTCACCGGCGCGGGGGAATTGCCAATCTAGCGCATCCGGCGTGGTCAATGAATACGTGTGAGCAGCTTCTGCCGGTGATTGACGGGAAAGTGCGCCCCTTGTACGGCGCAGACATAACGGAGATATTCAATTCCGTGTCGGATCTGCCGCACAATTGCCGTCCTTATTCCGGCATTGTCCTTGACCAGATGGCGGCGAGAGGGCACTTCACCAGGCTGGCAGCCGCAGACGACGTACATTGGTATGAGGAAAAGGATCGCTGCCGCAGCTATATCATGGTTCAAGCGGAGGAATGCACCCGTGAAGCGATTCTCGCGGCGATTCTCGCCGGGAACTTCTACGCAACGCAGGGTCCAATCCTCTCTATCACAAAATCAGGAGACGCCGTAGAGGTGGATTGCTCACCGGTTGAGTCTGTGGTTTATTTCACCGACGTTGCATGGTGCGGTCACCGTGCCGATGTGGGCCACAACATCACCCGCTCCACTTTCAAGATGACAAACGAAACTTTTGTACGCGTTGAAGTCTGCGACGAGTCCGGTAGATACGCGTGGGGAAAGTATATAGGACGGGAGTAATGGGATGCGTTCAAGCCCCGTCAAAAGTTTTTCATCGAGCATCTCACACCAAAAGGGAGCAGACATATCATGAACATACATTTTTCCGGAGAAGTATTTTTTGCGGACGGCGTGGGAACGTTGTTTGATGCTGTGTCAAGAACAACTGGAGTAATGGCTCATACGCCGTGCGGCGGACGCGGAATTTGTGGAAAGTGCGTTTGTGCGGTCGTCTATGGTGGGACACGGGATAAAGCAGAAAAAAGCGCGGCTGAAGCCGGATTCCTTGATGGGGTCGATGTGCAGGAGGTGCTTGAGCGGTGCCGGGTGCCCGATGAGATGCACGGACAGGCCGATGTGCGGTATCTTTGCATGTGCGGCGCCGATGGGGCGTCGGATGTATTTCTGCCTGATTACAGCGAGCTGTCCGGTGCGAAGTTTCACGAAAAGGTCGGGGCAAATGCCCCTGTCGTGACGGCGGAGCAGGTCACGCTGACACATCCTACGCTTGAGGAGCCAATCGATACATATGAAAATATCCGGCGTGCGCTTGATGGGTTTGTCGACGCTCCGATGGGGGTCGTATGCCGCGTTTCGCGCGAGCTGCGGCTGGACAAATCGCCTGAATTTTTCGTTTATCATTCCGCTGGACATGTCGTCGATGTGTCGCGGGAATGGTATAAATATTATTTTTTAGCAGTTGATATTGGGACTACAACTGTGGCTGTTTCGCTTCGGGACGCTTCTGACGGTTCGGAGACGCTTGGGGATGTATTTGAGAATCCCCAGCGGAAATACGGCGGCGACGTCATATCACGTATGTCCCATGCGGCGGCGGGAAACGGGGACGTCCTGACTGACGTAATCCGGAACGCAATCGGCGAGCATGTAAAACGGCTGTGCGAGAGGGCGGGAATCCGGAAAAATCAGATTGTCTACGCCACGTTTGCTGGAAATTCTGTCATGCAGCACCTATTTGCGGGGTTGGATACCTCCCCGATAGCGACTTCTCCCTTCTTTATGCAGACGAAGTTCGGCTGTGAACTGCGGGCAAACGACCCGTTATGCAGAGCAGACGAATACATGTCGCCTGACGGAATCGTCTGCCTGGCTCCTCTCGCGGCGTCTTATGTCGGCGGAGATATCACAATGGGGCTTGCGTATATTCTCGCAAAATATCCGGAAATAAAGAATAAAAATGCACTCTTTATGGACCTTGGAACGAACGGAGAAATGTGCGTAATCGCCAATCGCCAATATTACTTTGCGGCGACGGCGGCGGGTCCTGCGCTGGAAGGTGCGGAAATCGAGATGGGGATGAGCGCGACCGACGGGGCGATTTACAGGGTCGCAGCTGATTCGGAAAAAGGCGGGTTTGACGTGCGTACGGTCGGGGATAAGCCTGCCGTGGGCTTCTGCGGCAGCGGCGTCATTGATGCGGTTGCGGAGGCGGTCCGGGTTGGACTTATCGCGTCCACCGGTTCGATTTGTGAAGATTTCGACGAGCTTGAGGACTACGCCGGTCTGTTTGACGACGCGGCGCCGCGCGTATACGACCGCGAGGTTTACGAATCCCTCGCAGGATGCGTCGACGCGGACGAGGGGCAGGTTTATTTTACGGACAAGGTGAAGCTCACGGCTGCGGATATTCGTGCGGTACAGACTGCCAAGGCCGCCATTTCCGCGGGAATAGAGGTTCTTCTGCGTGCGGCCGGCATCTCTGCGGAATCCCTTGACGCGGTGTACCTTGCCGGTTCGTTCGGCGGGGGCGTTGACGTTCGCTCAGCGGCGGAAATCGGCATTATCCCAAAGGCGTGCGTTGACCGGGTACATGCGGTCGGGAATACGTCTCTTGCGGGTGCGGCGGCGTACATGTTCGACAAAGCGGTACGGGATAACTTGCGCGAGGTCATGGATTACGCGCGGTATACGGAGCTTTCGTCCGACAAGGCCTTCACGGACGCATTCGTCATGGGAATGGGATTTTGATTTTGAAGTGTGCTGCATCGGACGTGTGAGCGCTATAGCTTGTCTCTCTGTCGACCGACGGAGAGGGAGGGAAGAACGAATTTTTTCGTACAAAATTCCCCCTTTCCCTTGACAAAGTGATACGGGTATGTTATAATAATATCCGCAATCGGACCATTAGCTCAGTTGGTTAGAGCTACCGGCTCATAACCGGTCGGTCCTAGGTTCGAGTCCTAGATGGTCCACGCAAAAACCGGAAGCAATTTTGTAAACTGCTTCCGGTTTCTTTTATTTTTTCTTCTTTTTTCGGCTGAGCTTGCGTATCAGCAGCGCGATGGACAGCGCGCCGCCTCCTGCAACCGCTGCCAATTTGGTGATTTTCGAGCGAAGCTCTGCCTTTTTGCGCCGCTCTACCCGCGACTGCGAAAACAGCCAATCGACGACTTCACGGTCAGTGTATACGGAGTCCCACACGGCGTGACCGCAGCCGTCGAATTCCGTATAGCCGATTTCTTCGCCGCCTTCTCTTTTGATTGCGGCAAACATGGCGCGTGTGCCCGCTACCGGAACCGCGGTATCATCGGAGCCGTGGAATGTCCAAATGGGGATTCGCTTGAGCTGTCCCGCGCGGGTCGGGTCGCCGCCGCCGCAAATCGGCACTCCTGCCGCAAATCTCGCGCCGTGACGCATGAGCATGTCCCATGTGCCAAATCCGCCCATGGACAGACCGGTGATATATACGCGGTCGTCGTCGATGTTATAGAAGTCGCGGCACTCGTCCAGAATCCCGCAGACGCATTCGAGTGCGCGCGATTCCGGGGTGTTGTCTACGGAGTAGTTGCCGCCGTCGAAGGGGGTGAGGACCCACTGGGTATCGGGCGGACACTGCGGTGCGACGACGATGGCGTCGTAAACGGGACTTTCGACGTCGTCGAACAGGCGGCGCAGACCTACATTGAGCTGCACTTCGTTATCGGCGCCGCGCTCTCCAACGCCGTGGAGGAACAACAAAAGCGGATAACGCTCGCCGCAGTCATAATTCTTTGGAATATAGATTCGATACGGCACCGTGTAGCCGTTCGAGGTGTAAGTGCACTTGCGGAACACCTCCTGCACGTTATACGGGGCCGTGCGCTTTACTTTAAGCATAAATTTTACCTCAACAAAAGCGAACCGCAGGTGTTATCGGGTGAAGTTTGCCCATAAACTCCTGCGGTTATCCTGAATATGATTTATTCAAACAAAAAGTCCGAGTTTTTTAATCCTCATGAAAGAAAGCTTACAGTGTAACCTCGTGACCTGCGTCGCTGGAGTCGTAAATTCCCTGCATCAGTTTGGAGGTGAGAATGTTGCGGTCGATGTGGCTCGGCAGCTTTTCACCGGTCTGTACGCAGCGTACGAACGCGTTGATTTCGTTCTGGAACATAGGTGTGCTCTCATATTCCGGCTTATAGTTGTAGAGCTTGCCGTCCTTTGTGGTGTATACCGTAAAGTCCCCGCCGTACTGGAGTCTGATACCAGCCTTTGTGCCGAGGAAGTCGATGTAGGTCTCGGATACGCCAATGTTCTGTGCCCATGCGCCGTTGAGAGTGATGGTCGGGCCAGCTGTGCGTACAAATGCGGTTACGCTGTCGTCTACGTCGTATGTGCCGTTCAAATCCTTTGTATTTTCAGCCCACATGCTTTCGTAAACATAGTTCGGCATATCTACGCCGAGCTTGCAGAACGCCTTACCGGATACAGTCTTCGGTTCCGGGTCGCCTGTGCAGTACATAACGATATCCAGGTAGTGTACGCCCCAGTCGATGAGCGCGCCGCCGCCTGCGATTTCCTTTGTTGTGAACGCGCCGCCAAGTCCGGGGATGGAGCGGTGTGCGCGGAAGGAAACGTATACATGATAAACTTCGCCGAGCTCGCCTGCGTCGATGCGCTTTTTAATCTCGTTTACAGCGGTATTGAAGCGGTTTACGACGCCGATATTCAGTGTAAGACCGGTTTCGTGCTGCGCTTCCTGCATTTTGAGAGCCTCGCCGTATGTACGAGCGGCCGGTTTTTCGCAGAGGACGTGCTTTCCGGCATGGAGAGCGTCAATTGCGATAATGGGGTGCATTTTGTTCGGTGTGCAGATGGAAACAGCGGTGATTTCCGGATCTGCGAGAACGTCGTGATAGTCGATTACAGCGATTCCGCAGCCATATTTTGCGACGGCAGCTTCCGCACGTTCCGGAATGATATCGCAGAAATACTTGATTTCAGCATCGGGGCAATTCAAGTAGGACGGAATATGCGCCGAATTTGCGATGGTACCGCATCCAATAACGCCAACTTTAATTTTAGCCATAATGTTAACTCCTTAAAAAAAGAAATTTATTTTTCCTTATTGTACAATATTTTATGCAATATGTCAAGTAAAAAGATTTTTTATTTCATGGCGGCGGCGATTCGTTTTTCTATTTCACGTATAAGAAGCGCCCGTCGCACGGCTACTCAATCGACTCAATTTCGTCGAGATCGTAGGGGGTATTTTGATATACGAAGTAGTTGAGCCAGTTGGAGAAAAGAAGATGAGCATGACCGCGCCAAACGTTTTTAGGGGAAAGAGACGGGTCGTCGTTTGGAAAGTAGTTTTTCGGAACGGCAATATCAAGGCCGCGGTTCACATCGCGGAAGTACTCGGCCGCGAGAGTACCGCTGTCGTACTCACTGTGACCGGTTACGTAAAACATGCGCCGCTTTCTAGAGGCGATGATGTAGAGCCCTGCTTCGTCGGATTCTGCGAGAATTTCAAGCTTCGGACATTTTTCCACATCCTCGCGCCGCACCTCGGTGTGGCGCGAGTGCGGAGCGAGAAATTCCTCGTCAAACCCACGCAGCAGCGGGTGGTTCGGCTGGAGCGTCCGGTGCCGGAATACGCCGAACATCTTTGCCGGAAGGGGATATTTCGGAATTCCATAATGAAAGTGAAGCGCTGCCTGCGCTGCCCAGCAAATATGTATGGTCGAATATACATTCGTCTTTGACCATTTCATGATCTCGCATAATTCGTCCCAATAATCCACATCAGTAAAGTCAAGATTCTCCACCGGCGCGCCCGTGATAATCAAACCGTCAAATTTCTCCCCGCGCACTTCGTCAAACGTACGGTAGAAAGTTTCCATATGCTCCGCGCTCACATTCGACGGCGTATGAGACGATACCCGCAAAAGAGTCAGCTCCACTTGAAGAGGAGAATTTGACAAAAGACGTATAATTTGCGTTTCTGTGATAATTTTGGTAGGCATAAGATTCAGTACTGCCAGCCGCAGCGGTCGAATATGCTGAGAGAGTGCGCGATGTTCTTCCATAATAAAAATATTTTCTGATTGCAAAACCTCCGCAGCCGGAAGCCCCGCAGGTATCTTGATAGGCATAATCTACTCCTTATATGATAATATATGTAAAACGATATCCATTCCCCGAGAGGGAAAAGTTTTGAGGGGTTTTGGGGGGATTTTTTCAAAAGTATCCCCTAACGTTCTTCCTCAAACTTTATCGCCTTTGTGATTCCGTCATGGGCAAGGGTGGTGCGGGGGAAGATGGCGGCGGGTTCGTTTATATAGTCGGTAGGGTTAGGGAGAGCAGGGCTATAGTGGGTCAGCCAGAGTTCGGCGCACCCGGCGTCTTTGGCGAGTCCTGCCGCTTCCGCCATTGTCATATGACAAGATTCTTTGGCGCGGTCGGTTTTGGCGCGCTCGAACATGCCTTCACAGATGAGGAGGTCGGCGTCGTATGCCATGGTGCTGATGATGCTGACCGGTCGTGTGTCGGTGGAATACGTCACGTGAATGCCGCGTCTTGCTTCGCCGAGGACCATGTCGGGTGTGAAGCCGTCCACAGATTCGCCCTTTTGCAGGCGCGACCAATACTTCATTGGAATGCCGTTTGCTTCTGCTTTTTCGCGGTCGAATTTGCCGCCGCGCGAGATACGGATATCGTATCCGAGGCAGGGACACGAGTGGCGTACCTCAAAGGAAGTGACGCCGAAGCCGAAGCGCTCGAGCGTCGAGAAGTCGCCCAGCTCGACGGTGTTTATCCGGAAGGGGAGCTCAGGCGCGATGATGGTCAGCGCCTTGACGATTTCTCCAATCCCCCGCGGTCCCGCGATGGTGAGCGGTTCTGTATGTCCCTCGTTGCCCATCGACAAAAGAAGACCGGGCAGCCCGCTCACGTGATCGGCGTGAAAGTGGGTTATCAGGATTAAGCCGATTTTTCCCAGCGAGAATCCGGCGTTTTTAATGGCAAGCTGGGCGCCTTCGCCGCAGTCGATGAGCAGACCGACGCCGTTATACCGCATGTAGCAGCAGGTCAGGAACCGGTCCGCACGCGGCACCGAGCCGCCGGTCCCGGGAAGTGAGACGTCGAGCATATGATACCTCTTTTACTTTTTCGATTTCGATAATGTTAAAAAAATCTCCCGCCATGGCGTTTCAAAACAAGCGTAGAGAAACCCTGCTTACGCAAGGACGGTGCTCTCCCGGTCGGTTTGTGCTCCCAGCTTCCTTGACGCTGCAGCGGCGCAGAATGCGTCTCACGGCAGCGGAGGGAGGTCTGCAGCCCCTCGACCGGAGTTCGAGCTCCTTTTTACTCTTCGTGGGTTTTTACGCTTATCTCTATCTCGCTCACAGCAGGATAATTTGTGAATGCCTATTTCAATATGGTGGTAACGGCGTCCGGTTTGGGATCAATCCTCGTCGTAGAAGATGTCGGCGAACTCGTCGTCGAAAATATCGGCGATGCGGTCGAACTCCTCGTCATCCTCGATGGTTTCGAGTATGTCTTCTCCATCCTCATCTACTCCGCACTTGAGAATAACGTATTCCTCGCTCTCTTCCTCGCCGTTCTCGCTTACGGGAATGAGCGCTTTATAGGTCTGACCCTCATGCTCAAGTGTGCCGAGAAGGGCAAACTGAAGCTCGTTTCCTTCCTCGTCGGTCAGAGTATATACTTCCGGATCGTACTCTTCGTTTACGTTTTCATTTTCGGGGTCAAAGAGTCCGTCTTGCTTATCCATTGTTATTCTTACCTTTCAGCAATTTTTTATGTGCAGTTTTTCAAATTTTCTTCTGCACTATTATTGTACCGCGATTACAGCGTTTTGTCAATAGTTTTATTTTTCTTGTGTGAAAATCGCTTTTGCATCTTTTTCTTTTTTTGTTTTTCCGCCGCTTTTTTTGAAGTCATACCGCAGCATTGCGACGATAATCGACGAAATAACAAAAATTTCGTTTAACACGCCGCCGATATTGCCGTTTGAGAGGTGGTAGATGAACCAGCACGGCGGAGACGGGATGGTCGTCAGACGGATTTTTCTGGGGTCAGTCATATATAGGGCGATGGTGGTGAAGACGGTTCCGATGAGAGGAAGAATATCGAGGAGGGATTGGTACGTCGCCGCCACGCAGGCCGCTCCCGCGGCGATGAAGAAGCCGACCCAGAAGCGAGAATCCGCCCACTTACGCCGCCCGCGCTGGTAGAAGACGAGAGCGCGGCAGATGCCGTGGATATTCAGAAGCGCGCCGGAGATTCCGCCGAGCAGGGCAAGGTTGACAGTAAACAGGACTGACGCGAGAATTTGCATGATGAGAATTTTCTTTTGCGAATTGAACTGATAGCAGATTATCGTTACGCACAGCGCGAGAATCCCGATAACCTGCCCGACGATTTGTGCGGCGTTATTCATATGTTGTACCTCGGTTGTGGGATTGAGACTTCCCACGCCCTTTCAACCCCCTTTTTGAATTTAATAAAATGGGGAGCGTATGCAGTATGATCTATAAATCCGGCGACATAGCTTAAATTTCTGTTTTTTCCAACCAGTCTGCGACGAGTGCGTCCTGCAAGGCTTTTAAGATATCCCCCGCCCGGCCGCCGACAGGTCTTCCGTCAATTTCCGATACGGGGATGCAGAACGAGCCGCTTGAGGATATCGTCACTTCGTCCGCGGTGAACAGCTCAGCTTTTGTGAACGGAATTTCCGCAAACGGAATCCCCAGCTTCCGGCACATGCGCAGGATGTTCATCCGTCCAATGCCGGGCAGAATCAGGTTATCTGTCGCGTGTGTGCGGAATACGCCGTCGATTATGGCGTGAACATTGCTGTGCGCACACTCGGTCACAATACCGTCCTGCGCCCCTTCGTAAGCCGGACGGTAGAAAATCGCCTCATGGCACCCCGCTTGACGCGCCTTTTCCGACGCCATGACGTTTGGCAGCAGGTTGAGCGTCTTAATATTGCAGTGGTAGAAACGCGTGTCCGGCACCGTAATGCAGGATATCTTCTCATATGTATCCTCGATTGCGTGAGGCGTCAGCGTTATCCAGAGATTTGCCTTCATGCCGCCTCCGTGCGCGTGATTTCGCGGCGCCGTCCCACGTGAGAACTGTACGTAAATAAACTGCTCATGCGAGTCGACCTTTTTGACGAGTTCGGCGAGCAGACTCCCCAATTCCTCCCTGCCGCACGGTGCGTTGATGCCGAGAAGTCCAGCCGAATTATAAAGCCGGTCAAGATGCTCGGCAAGGCAGTAAATCGCGTAGTTGCGGCAGTACATAGCGTCATAACAGCCGTCGCCGAAGTAATTTGCGCGGTCCTCCATAGGAATCATTACCTTTTCAATCAAGTCGATTTTGCCATTATAATATCCAAGATTTCTCATAAAATCCTCATAATTGGGATAAATAAATTTAATTCTCCTTATTATACAACGAATGCAAAAAAATGTAAAGAAAAAATTATAAATTATTCAGAGAAGCAGTATCAAAAACGGGAGTTCGACTTTGTATGTGCGGCAAGCGGGGGTTTGGCATTTCTTTCCTCCCTTGTAAAAGAAAAAAAGAAAAACTGTTACTGTGGTGCTTATTGACAATCCTTCTTTCGTGTGGTAAAATTATTTTATCGTAAAATAAGGCAATATTCGATTGATAGTGAAATGACGGGGCTTTGTCCTATACTGAAAGCGGATGTATTATATAATGAAAAGTAAATTTTGCTTCAAACATAAAGAATACGTGAAGCGCGCGGCAGCGCTTCTTCTCCTTACAACGGTTCTGGCGTCGTGTACTGATAAACCGAAACCATCGACGCCGTCGAATACTGTCGGGGTCGGGCGAGCGGCTGAGCTTGTCGGCGGCAGCCAAAACCAAAGCTCGGATGAAAATACTACAAAGGACAATTCCGCTGAAACCAGTGAAAAAACGGGAGAAAGCGAAAAGGAAGACGATGAGGACGGCAGCACTGTCTCATCGGGCGGCAGCTTCGGGAACGTCTCATGGAGTATTGTGAATGGAAAGTATACGTATACTGTACCGGAGCCCGACCGAAGCGGATTGTCCGACCTTTCTGACGTAAACAGTGTCGGAAACGCGCTCTTCTCCGACCAGGGAGACGATTCGACCGGCGCGTGGTATTATGGAAAGACGGAATATAATGCCGATACGGGCGAGGTGACGTACGTATGGGACCGCGCGGCCGATACGCTTGAGATTTTGAAGGAGAATCACGGCATTTACCGCGGCGACGAAACGAGAAAGGTTTGCTATTTCACGTTTGACTGCGGCTATGAGAACGGCTATACAGACAAAATTCTCGACATATTACAGGAGAAGAGCGTTCCGGGCGTGTTTTTTCTGACAGGGCACTACGTCGAAACGGCGCAGGAGCAAATCAAGCGCATGATTGACGAAGGGCACCTGCTCGGCAATCACACTGTGAATCACACGAATATGACGCAGGTCACGGCGACCGAATTCATAGAGGAAATCGAGGGACTTGAGAATCTGGTGAAAACATATTTCCCCAATTCCGACCCGATTTTGTATTTCCGCCCACCCTACGGCGCAGCAAACGAGTGGACGCTGAAGATGGCGTCTAAAATGGGTCTTCGCACCGTCATGTGGTCCTACACTTACAAAGATTACGACCCTGACGACCAGCTCGACCCCGCTGCCGCTCTCGAAAAATGTAAATCCGGTCTTCACCCCGGCGCAGTTTTCCTCTTCCACGCCGTTTCCAGCACAAACGCCAGCATCCTCGGCGACTTTATCGACTGGGTGCGCGATCAAGGCTACGAAATCCTTCCAATTTGTGACATAGAGTGAGAGACTTTGAAAAATTTTGTAATTTTCGTCCGCTAAGAAAAAATGAAGGAAGAACAATAATGTCAAAATTACATCTGCCTGCCGTGAGAAGGCGTATATATATGACGTCCGATAAGCCGATACGGTTGTTTGGAACGGCGTCTGAGTCGATTGTGGACGGGCCCGGAGTCCGGTTCGTGATATTCGTTCAGGGGTGTCCGCACCACTGTCCCGGCTGCCACAATCCCGAAAGCCATGACCCGAGCGGGGGAAAGCTCTCCTCGACCCTTGATTTATGGAAGGAAATACAGCGCGACCCGCTTTTGACGGGTGTGACTTTCTCGGGGGGAGAACCGTTTCTCTGGGCGGACGAGCTTGCGGATATCGGAGCGGCGGCGCGTGACGCCGGATTGGATGTTATGACCTACACCGGTTATACATATGAGCAGCTGCTGAAGCGCGGGGAGACCGACCTGAGCGTGCGCCGTCTGCTGACGGTCACGAACTACCTTGTCGACGGCAGATTTGAGCAGGACAAGCGAGACCTTACGCTGAAGTTCCGCGGAAGCAGAAATCAGAGGATTCTTGACGTGACGTGCTATCCGAACTCTAAAAACGCGGTCTGCACGAAATGGTCATAAGCGATAAACCCGCATCCCTTGAACGATGAACTTGGAGGTATGAATATTATGAAGAATCAGAGAATTTTAGTTGTCAGCAGTGCGAACATTGATTTTGTACAGAGAATGAGACGGATTCCATACGCGGGAGAGACTGTTGTAGAGAACGATGCGGGATATTCCTACATTCCTGGTGGAAAGGGCGCGAACAGTGCGATTACGTTTGCGCGGTTTGGCGCGGACTGTGTGTTCACGTGTAAGATGGGGCGCGATTCGAACGCGAAGCGGCTTTTGTCGATATACCGGAACGAAGGGATTGACACGAGGTACATTCTCGAGGATGCGGAGGCGCCGACGGGGCTTGCATCCATTCTCGTAGAGGAGAACGGCAAGAACCGGATTATTGTTTATCCGGGCGCGAACATGACGATGACAGCCGCGGACATTGAGGAGTGCTTCACGTGCTATCCGGACGCGGTATATATGCAGCTTGAGATTCCGGACGCAGCGATTCTGGAGGCGGCAAAACGCGCGCACGAAGCTGGAATCCCGGTATTCATCGACGCGGGGCCGGCGCGGCTGGATTTTCCGCTCGGGGAGCTCGGGCGGGTAGAGATATTCTCTCCGAACGAGAGCGAGACGCGTATTTTTACGGGGATTGCGCCGACGAGCGAGGAGAACTGTCTGCGTGCGGCGATACGGCTGTCCGCACTGGTAGACGCGAAGTATATTGTCATTAAGCTGGGCGACCGCGGCTCGTTCATATACGACGGTCGTGAATACTACATGATACCGGCTGAGAAGGTGGATGTGGTTGATACGACGGCTGCCGGAGACGTTTTCACCGCGGCGATGGTATACGTATACCTGCAAAACGGAAATATTGTATCGGCGGTAAAGTATGCGACGTGCGCCGCCGCGCTTTCGGTAGCGAAGGAGGGCGCGTCGACGTCGATACCGACTCGTTCGGAGGTCATCGCGTACGCGCGGAACAAGAAAAAAGCGGGAGCGGATGAATCGGAAGACGGCGACGAAGAATTTAAGATACAGAACTGATATGATTATAGTAGGAATAGACTTTGGCGACGCAAGAACAGGCATCGCGGTCTGCGACAAAAATGAGATGATGGCCAGCGACGCGGGCTGTATTACAGCTAACACGTACCAAAAGGCGCTGGCTGCGGTCGGCGAACGGGTCCGTGAGCTGAAAGCGGAGCGAATCGTCGTGGGAAACCCGATTCATATGGATGGGACGGTAGGTCCGCGCAGCGAAAAATGCAAAGCTTTTGCCGCCGACCTCACCGCTCTGACCGGTATCCCCACCGTCATGTATGACGAACGCCTGACCACCGTTATGGCTTACAAAATCCTTAACGAAAACAACGTCCGCAGCAAAAAGCGCAAACTTATTGTCGACGCTTTGGCTGCCAGACTTATTCTTGAGGATTATCTTGTGGTGAGAAAGAGAGAAAAGGAGGGGGCGCCGCCCCTTGACCCCGCTTAGGAACCTTTTGAGGAGAGGTTAAAATTCAGCTGCACGAAACCCATATTACCTAGTAAAAAAATTTTTGATGGGGCGGGGATACTTTTTTTCAAAAAGCGTCTCCCAGCGCATCCCCCTATCTATAACATCAACAAAGGAGAAAATTATGAAAAAAGCAACCCCTATTACTTGTTATGACATTGACCGGTATGCGAATTACAGCGAACACGATACGATACGTCGTGCTCTTACCGGGGTGTTCTCGAAGACGAATATGAATGATATGGCATTTAATACGGCGAAAGCAAAGGCAAATCAGTTTATGTTTTCGACCGATATTAAAACGATGGGTGCGACAAATCAGATGTCGAGCGGACGCTGCTGGCTGTTTGCGGCTACCAACGTTCTTCGCGAGATTGTTGCAAAGAAACTGAATGTAGAGTCTTTTGAGCTTTCGCAGTCCTACCTTGCTTTCTATGACAAGTTTGAGAGAATCAATTACTACATAGAGAGCATTATTGACACGGCAAATGAGCCCGCGTCCTCCCGTCTTGTGGACTACATTGTAGCGACCGGCGTTCATGACGGCGGTCAGTGGGATATGTTTGTGAACGTTGTGAAGAAGTATGGCGTTATGCCGAAGGTTTGCTTCCCGGAGACCTTCCAGTCCTCCAATACCGGCAACCTGAACAAGCATATCAACAACTATCTCCGCGCAAAGACGCCTCTTCTCCGCAAATATGCATCGGAGCACGATATTGACAACCTCTCCAAGCTCCGCGGCGAGATGCTTGAGAAGACCTATTCCTTCCTCTGCGCGTGCTACGACACGCCGCCGGAAGATTTTGATTTCGAATACAAGGACAAAGATGGCAAGGTTATCGTTGTCCGTGATATGACTCCTCTCAAGTTCTTTGAAACCTACATTGGCGATTACCTTGACAATTACGTGAGCATCATCCATGCACCGACGGAAGACAAGCCGTTCAACAAGGTTTATACTGTAAAGTATCTCGGCAATGTTGTCGGCGGCGCGGAGGTTTGCTATCTCAACCTTGAAATGGAAGAATTCAAGGACCTCGTTGTGAAGCAGCTCACCGACGGTGAGGACAACAAGGGTGAAATCGTATGGTTCGGAAGCGACTGCGGCAAGTACGGAGACGGTGCAAAGGCATGCTGGGACGTTGAACAGTACGACGAATACACGCTGACCGGGCTCGATGCTAAGATGAGCAAAGAGGATATGCTGAACTATCACGTGAGCCAGATGAATCATGCAATGTGCATCACCGGCGTCAATATTGACGAAAAGACCGGCAAGCCGAACCGTTGGAAGATAGAAAACAGCTGGGGCAACGGCGGTGCGAACTCCGGATACCATATGGCGTCCGACGCATGGTTTGACCTGTACGTTTATCAGGCTGTTGTCAACAAGAAGTATCTTGGAGACAAGGCTGCTCTTCTTGACGAGCCTAAAATCGAGCTCGAGCCTTGGGACCCGATGGGAAGCCTTGCCGGACTGAGAAATCCGGAAATCTGCATATAATGCAAAGCTGCACGTTGGTCTGTTTGACTGACGTGCGGTTTCTTTACCTATGTAGGAGAATTTTACAATGCAGTTTTTCAAGCTTTTATTGACATTATCTTGCAAATATAATATAATATACAAAATAAAAACAGTAAAGATAAAACAAACGGAGGTACAATATGCAGTCAACCCTTTATAACTATGATATCTACCCGAAGGTCTTTCCGGTTCAGACTCTGACAGAAATTACGATTAAGCCGCTCGGAGAGCATGTGAAATTCGAGGGCGATTATCGTATTGTCGTACAGCGTATCGACTCGGGAAGCGCCGGGCATGACTTCTCCGCATGGAATCATACCGATTTCAATGTGACTCCCGGACAGGACGGCGCCCTTCACTTTGCTTATACTGCCGAAGCGGAGTGCGAGCACTTCGTACGCGTCTATAAGGACGACCGAAGAGTGGTACAGCTTTCCGTTTACGCTCTCGAGCCTGACCTTGCTTGCCGTATCCCACTGCGCGGCGATTTGCATATGCATACTTGCCGCTCCGATGGCCGCGAAGACCCCGCAACCGTTTGCGCAAACTATCGTAAGCTCGGCTATGATTTTATCGTCGTCACCGACCACGGCAGATATTATCCCTCCCTTGAAGCAAGACGGATTTATCAGAATGTAAAGCTCGCGCTCAATATCCTCCCCGGCGAGGAAGTGCATATGCCTATGACCAACGTCCATATCGTCAACGCCGGCGGCGCCTTCTCTGTTAACGGTCTCCTTGAATCTTCGGATAATTACCGCGAAACCGACGGTCAGCTTGCCCTTCGCTCCCTGGACGGAACTGCCCCCGATATCCTCTCTGCCGACGAATACCGCAGCCAGATTATGGAGATTGCAGACTCCGACGCGTGCGCCGATTGCCCTGACAACGTCAATAAAATCTGGTATGCCGTCTGCGTGTGGGCGTTCCGGAAAATCCGCGAAGGAGGCGGACTTGGCGTCTTTGCACACCCCTATTGGATTTCCGATATGTGGCAGATTCCCGAACCTTTCACTTACTATATGATGAAGAAGCACCCGTTTGACGCCTTTGAAGTTCTCGGCGGCGAAAATTACTACGAACAAAACGGCTTCCAGACTTCCATTTATTACGACGAATACCGCAACGGCCGCGTTCATCCCATCGTAGGTTCGACGGACAGCCACGGCTCTACAGAGCATAACCGCAATGCGGATATTTGTTCTACGATTGTATTTGCCCATCAGAATGAGAGGGAAGACATTGTGCAGTCTATAAAGGATAAATATTCTGTAGCGGTAGATACGATATCGAAGGAATACCGGCTGGTAGGGGAGCATCGTTTCCAGAAATACGCGTGCTTCCTGATGGAGAATTGGTATCCCATCCACGACAGAATTGCCGCCCTTGACGGAGAGCTCATGCGTGAATACTACGTGGGCGAAGCGGACGCAAGCGAGCTTGCTCTGACCTATAACAAGTCCAACGCAATGTTCAAAAAATATTTTAAAACCGTACTTTGAGGTATTTTATGAAAAATACAGGCTACATCTGGCATGATAAAAAACGCATTGCCTTTGGTTTGCCGTGGACATTTACGACATACACGCTGACTGAGGACAGACTTATCGTGAAGCGTGGCGTCCTCAACACGAGCGAAGATGAAATCCGCCTGTATCGCATTCTCGATATCACCCTGGTACGCTCTTTCTGGGAGCGCGTCTTCGGACTTGGCAGCCTGCATCTTTACACAGCCGATAAGTCCGCGGTAGAAATGGATATTCTCCACATCAAAAGCCCGCGCGAGGTCAGAACTCTGCTCTCCGATAAGGTTGAGGAGGAACGTTCGGCCCGCTACGTCGGCGTCCGCGAATACATGGGCGACGACGGGTCAATTGATAATTGAGACGAAAAGCTTCCCGCTTCAGGAATTCTATGAAGTTTCGCTGAATCCGAACGAGACCGGCATGACGGGAGTCAAGCAGGAAAACGTCTGCGCGGGTCCGCTGAATTCGGGTATGTTTACCGCTATGCTTGAGCGCGGCGACGTCAAGGCGGTTTGCTGCGGTCACGACCACACCAACGATTACGCAGCGGAATTCTGCGGTTTCAAGCTGTGCTATTCTTCGAACATCGGCTATGACACGTATCATGACAGCGCGGTCATGGGTGGACGGATGTTTATCGTACACGAGTCAAATCCGGACGAAATCGAGACATACCTCTCATATGTCAACGGAATCAATCTGAATGACGTCATGTCAGCGTCAGATGCGGTCCTTGATTTTGAAGATGCAGACGCGTATACGGCAGACGAAGGCGCGGCGTCTGCAGAAGGCGTAGGACAAGGCTGCAGAAGGCGTAGGACAAGGCGATTCGACGGGTCTGAAAGTCACGGGAGAAAGCGGTGTAACGCTGGCGTCTCCGCTGAAGCTGGACGCGGGCCGGTACTTTCGTCTGTGGATTGACACAGCAGACGGCACAATCGACACGGCAGCTGTTGTGTCGTTCACGGGGAACCCAGTACAGCGCGTCTCTTTCGTCTGCGGCAGCGTACTACATGGCTGACGGAACCGATGAGTGGCTGACCGCCGGCGAGGGGGAAACTGTTCCTGCGGGATTCAAAGGCTACATAGCGGTATCATCCGGTTCGCTGAAAAACGAGTCAGGCGATACGCCGACGAAAGATACGGTAGTGGGCGGTTTCCGCTTCACTGTCACCGGCAGCGCAGTTGTCGACGAGATTCGGATGACGTCCAGTTATAAAAAGGGATGAACTAAGCGCGTCCCAGCGACGAAATTCCGCGCAGTCGGCGTGGCTTTTTACAAAAAGATATTGAAATTTCTGCGTCTGTATGGTATTCTAATGAAGATATCCTTAGAGGCGCGATTTTCGTTTGTTTATCGTGCTGCAAAATAACTACATCATTGGAGGAAATTATGGAAGAGTCTGTAAACTATGCAGAATACACGGTTGAGCAGAAGGCAGAAGGGAAGAACCTGCGCAAGAGGATAGCGCTGATTGTGTTGTACCTGTTTTTCGGCCTTGGGGTGACGGGATTCTTTCTCTTTGTGGTAAAGTTCTGGCCAATTGGTTCGATTATGCCGATTCTCACCGTGATTCTCGTGGGTCTGACATGGCGGTACGCGGCTCTTGAACACAAGTACGAAGTCGTGAATGCGAAGCTGCGCATATCGGAAATCTATGGCAGAAAAAAGCAGGAAATGGTATTCGAAAACCTTGTCAGCGAATTTTCCCTCATCGCACCTATGACGGATGAGTATAAGGACAAATACGCAAAAGCAGACAAAATTCTCGATTACCGCGGAAGCAAAACCAGCCCCGATTCCTACTTCGCACGCCTCGAAAAAGACAACAAAACTACCGTCGTCTACTTTGAAGCCGTCAACAAAATGCTGAAGGTTATGAAATTCTATAATTCAAGAGCTACAGTTATAACTGAAATGAGATATTAATGCTATCGTCTGGTTACATAACCCATACCCACTCAGATGAAAAGTTTTGGATGGGGTTTTAGGGGACGCTTTTTTAAAAAGTGTCCCCTAACGTCCGTCCCTTCCATCATAATCCCCGCCCGCCCCTCATATGATATACCATAAAGACTGTCCGGAGGGAGAATTTGAAAAAATTTTGGATGGCTATAAGCGTTTTGGCTTTCGTTTTTTTGGCGTCATGCGGGGAAAAGACGGAGGAGAGCGACGGATTGATGCGGTTTGCGGGGGACAATGCGGCGTATGTCGCGGAGTTTCCGATGGAGGCGGATGGCGTGATTGTGTGCGAGTGCGTGAGAAGTGGGAGTGTTACGCAAATGCGCGTGACCTCGCCGGAGAACTGCGTCGGACTTGCCGTACGGTATGACGGGGCGACTTGTTCACTGGCGTGCGGGGAGGGGGAGATTCTTCTGTCTGCGGACGTGGCGTCCGGAGTCACGACGGTATTTGATATCCTTGCGCGCACGGATGGCGGAACGGTGGCGAAATCCGCCGACGGTTCTCAGACGGTCGTGACGTATGAGGACGGAAGCGTGACAATCGGTGCGGACGGAATTCCTGTTGAGATCACCCTGACGGACGCTTCCGCGGCCAGGGTGATTAAAATCAAAAGCTGGAGTCCGTCTGAGTAAGCTGCACTCGACTTTACGACGTTTGAAAGTTTTGGAAAAGAGAGCGGGAAATGCTTTTTTCAGAAAGTGTCTCCCGGAAAAATTCCTTATAATCAATAAAAATTCGGGAGAACTATAATATTTATGAAGCATAAGAATGTTGCGTATATCGATACATCGGCGTTTGGGAAGAACTATCGGGCGGTGTGCGATGCTGTGAGGCGCGGGTTCGAATGCGGAAGGTGCGAGCGTGTGCCGGTGGTGATTTCGGTTGTCAAGGCGGACGCATACGGGCACGGAATTTCGCTGGCAGCGTCGGCGCTCGGGAATGCCGGATGTTCATTTTTCGCGGTTTCGTCTGAGGAGGAAGCGATGGAGCTGCGGAAAATCGAGGAAGGAAACGGAAGATATCCGGAAATCCTTATTCTTGGGCATATTATGCCGGAAAACGCGCGTGAAATGGCGGAAAACGGCGTCGCCTGTGCCGCGGTATCCTACGAAAACGCGATTGAGCTGGACCGGGCAATGCGGTCGAGCGGCTGCGGGGACGGCGTTCGATTGAAGATTCATGTAAAACTGGACACGGGGATGAACCGCGTCGGTTTTCCGGCGGACGAGGAGTCGCTTGCGGATACGGTGGAGAAAATACGGGAGGTCGCGGCAATGCGCGGGGTGCAGATGACCGGGATATTTACGCACTTTTCGTGTGCCGATATTGATTTGCACGACGCTGCGCTGCATAATTATACAGAAAAGACCTACACGGACGTCCAGCTGGAGCGGTACTGCGCGGTAGTGAATGCGCTGGAGCAGGCAGGGATTGACGTAGGGATGCGTCACGCGGCAAACAGTGCGGCGATACTGGGGCTGCCGGAGGCGTATTTTGATGCGGTACGAGCGGGAATCATTCTCTACGGCTACTCGCCGTCCGGGGATGTGGAGGAGGCAAAGCGGGTCGGATTGGTACCGGCGATGCGATTTGACTCTACTGTTGTACACATTCATCGCATATTGGCAGGGGACCGGGTGAGCTACGGCGGCACATTTGAGGCGCCGCACGACATGACGGTGGCGACGATAGCGGCGGGGTACGCAGACGGTTACGAGCGTGCATACGCCGGCTGCGAGGTCAAGATTGGCCAAGCGAGCTGTCGTTCGCTGGGCCGCATCTGCATGGACCAGTTTATGGTAGATATCACCGGCCGTGAGCAGGAAATCCAAATCGGCGATGCGGCGACCCTTTTCGGCGGCGACGACGGCACGATGATCGAGCATCTCGCGGCGGCAGCCGGCACCATCAATTATGAGGTGGTCTGCAAGGTATCCAAGCGGGTGCCGCGAGTGGGAGTATAACTTATGAATAGAAAAACGGCGCCAGCCAGCGCCGTTTTTTATTTTGATTCGATTTACCGTTCCTCGCGGAAGTAGGCCAGTCCGAGGGATGCGGGCGGCTGGGACTCCCGTTTGCGGCGCATGCTGACGGCCACGAGGACGATGATGGTTACGATATAGGGTATCATTTGGTAGAGACTGCTGGTGCGGTCGACGTTGGTGATACCGAGGAGTTTGGGGAGGAAGTTATAAAGCCAATAGAGGAGACCGAAGAGGTAAGCGCCCCAGATGGCGTTGAGGGGACGCCATGTTGTGAAGATGACGAGGGCGACCGCCAGCCAGCCGAGGGCTTCAATCTGTTCGGTTGTTGCCCAGATACCGTTGTTGTAGTCGAGGACGTAGTAGAGTCCGCCGATGCCGGAGACGCCCGCGCCTATGGTGGTAGCGAGGTATTTATACTTTACGACATTGATGCCGGCGGCGTCTGCGGTACCGGGATTTTCGCCTACCGCACGGAGGTTGAGCCCGGAACGGGTCTTGTTGAGGTACCAGTGGAGGATGACAGCTAGGACGATAGCAAAGTAAGCGAGGAAGCCGTAGGAGAAGATGGTTTCTCCGAGGATGCCGAGGTTTGAAATTACCGGGATTTTGGTGGTAAAGGCGGCGTTTGTGATGGGGGCGGCGGTATAGACCTCGCCTTGGAGGAGGTACGCGCCGAAGAAGTTAGCAACACCCATACCGAAGGTAGTTAGAGCAAGACCGGTCACGTTCTGATTTGCGCGGAGCGTGGTGGTGAGAAAGCTGTAAATCAGCCCGCCGAATGCGGCCGCGATGAATGCGGATAGCAGGGCGATGAGGATACAAACGATTGCCACGGGATTTGCGGCATTATTCTCGTACGTGTAGGCGGAGGCGAAACCGGCGAAGGCGCCGAGGTACATGATTCCGGGAACGCCGAGATTCAGGTTTCCGGACTTTTCCGTGAGGATTTCGCCCATCGAGCCGAACATGATTATCGTGCCGAACTGTACGGCGCGCACGAACCATGCGATTAAGTTTGTTTCAATCATAAAAAACTCCAAAAACTTTATTGTAAGTTTTGCTTACAAGGGATGCAGTCACGTTAATTATTATGCTTATGGCGGAAAATCATCTTATAGTTGATGAAGAACTCGCTTCCGAGGATGCAGAACAGGATGACGCCCGAGATGACGTCCGTGATGTAGTCGTTCAATCCGAAGCTCGACGCTATCTGCCCCGCACCCTTTTCGAGGAATATCAGCAGGAAGGAGATCAGTGCCATGTAGAAGGTGTTGAACTTCGCCAGCCACGCGACGATAATCGCCGTGAAGCCGTTTCCGGCCGCCGTGTTCGTCGATATCGTGTGCTTGTTGCCCGCGACGATGATGAATCCGCATAACCCACAGATGGCGCCCGATATCAGCATCGTGCGGATGGTGACTTTGGCAACGTCAATCCCCGCGTATTTCGCGGTGTTCTCCGATTCGCCTACAACGGAAATTTCATAGCCGTGCTTTGTATATTTTAAGTATATAAACATCGCAACGGTCAGAACCGCGACGATGATAATGTTTAACGTGAAGTCGTAACCCGCAATTTTCGGGAACCAGCCGATTTTCGTTCCCATGTTGATGGTGCCGAGAGACGACGCTTGTCCGCGGAGAATGTTCGTGGCGTATGCCACTATCTGAATTGCAACATAGTTCATCATGAGTGTGAAGAGGGTTTCGTTTGTGTTCCACTTCGCTTTGAAGATGGCGGGGACCATGCCCCAGACCGCTCCGCAGATGACGCTTGTCACAAGCATGACGAGGAAGAGGACCGGGGTGGGGAGGGATTGTCCTAGGTACATCATGCAGAGCGCAGTCGCGAAACCGCCCATCAGTACCTGTCCTTCCGCACCGATGTTCCAGAAACGCATCTTGAACGCGGGGGCAAGGGCGATGCCGATGCACAGGAGAGATACCATGTCGCGCATGGCCCACATGAAGCGGAGGGAGGTCTCAAAGGTGCCTTTGAAGATTTCCGCGTATACCTGCAGAGGATTCAGCTTGGTGACGAGAACGATAAACACCGCATCGATGATGAGAGCGAAGATGATAGCCGCGGCACGGATGCCGATTTTTTTCTGAATGGATACGCCGTCCCTTTTGGCAAGACGAATGAGCGGCTCGCCGGCGGTGTGGGACTGCGGAGTTTTGTTTGCTGTGGTATTCATGCTTCGGCGTCCTCCTTTTTGTGGTCTATTTTTGTCATGAGTAATCCGATCTGTTCCTTTGTGGCGGTGCGGCCGTCTATGATGCCGGTGAGCCGTCCGGCGCAGAGGACGAGAATGCGGTCGCAGAGGTCGATCAATACGTCAAGGTCTTCGCCGACGTAGAGGACGGCGACGCCTTTTTCTTTTTGCTCGTTGAGAAGGTGGTAAATGGTGTATGAGGTGCCGATATCAAGTCCGCGAACGGCGTAGGCGGTCATAAGGACTGCCGGTCCTGCGGCGATTTCTCGTCCGACGAGGACTTTCTGCACGTTGCCGCCGGACAAGCGGCGCACGGGGGTGTTGACTGACGGGGTGACGACGGCCAGGTCATCCTTGATTTCTTCGGCGAGGTCATGGGGCTGTTTGCGCTCGGTGAAGAAGGAGCGCCCCTTTTCGTAGGTTTTGAGCATCATGTTGTCGGTCATGCCCATTGAGGCGACCAAGCCCATGCCGAGACGGTCCTCGGGGACGAAGGAGAGGGTGACGCCGAGTTCTTTGATTTGGCGCGGCGTTTTGCCGATGAGCTTCTCGGGATTTCCGGTTTCGGGCTCGAAGAATTCCACATCGGAGCCTTCATCCGCGATTTGAAGTCCGGCAATTGCTTCGAGGAGCTCCTTCTGGCCGCAGCCGGAGATACCGGCAATGCCGAGAATCTCACCGCCGTACGCGTCAAAGGAGATATTGTCGAGAACTTTGAGGCCTTCCGCACTGGTGATGGAGAGATTTTTGACGGAAAGGCGTTTGACGGGATTCTGCGGAAGCTTTCGTTCGATATTGAGGGAGACTTTTTTGCCGACCATCATTTCGGTGAGGGAGAGTTCGGTGGCGTCCTGCGTGTTGACGGCGCCGACATACTCGCCCTTGCGGAGGATGGAGACGCGGTCGGAGACTTCGAGAACCTCGTGCAGCTTATGGGTAATGATGACGACGGCTTTACCGTCCTTTTTCATTTCGCGTATGACGCCGAAGAGCTTTTCCGTTTCCTGTGGGGTAAGGACGGCGGTAGGCTCGTCGAGAATGAGGATATCTGCGCCGCGATAGAGGACCTTCACGATTTCGAGGGTCTGTTTTTGGGAGACGGTCATATCGTAGACCTTCTGGTCCGGGGTGATATCGAAGCCGTATCGGTCGCAGATAGCGCGAACCCTTTCATTCACGGTTTTGATATCGAAGCGGCCTTTGCCGTTCAGGCCGAGGACGATATTTTCGGCGGCAGTGAAGACATCGACGAGTTTGAAGTGTTGGTGAATCATACCGATACCGAGGGCGAAGGAGTCGCCCGGGGAGCGGATAGAGACCTCTTTGCCATCGACGAAGACCTGACCTTCGTCCGGGTAGTAGATACCGGAGAGGATGTTCATGAGGGTCGTTTTTCCGCTGCCGTTTTCGCCGAGGAGGGAGAGGACCTCGCCGCGGCGAATGGAGAGGGAAATATTTTTATTTGCGACGACCTCGCCGAAGGTTTTGGTGATGCCCACAAGGGTGATAGCGTCGCTTGAAGGTGATTTTTCCATTTAAAACTCCCATTTTAAAGATTGAAAGCATTGGACATAAAATGACACACGTTAAATAACGAAGGGAAGCTGTTATTTGTGGATAATAGCTTCCCTCGCGGTGGTGATATACCTTGCGTTAATTATTTTTCAATGATACCGTCAATTCTTACGGAGAAGTAAGGTGCGCTTCTGAATACAGATTCTACAAACGCGCCGTCAACAATGCATTCTACCTGCTCGCCTTCGTAGATAGCAGTCATGGTGCTGTAGTCCATAAACGACAGGTCAACAAGGCAGCTTGTGAGATGTCCTTCAGCGTCTGTTGTAACAGAGCAGCTTGTCTGTTCATCGGATACGGTGAATGTGGAGGTATCGAATACCTTCAGCGTGCCGTTTTTGATAGCAGCTTCTACTTCTGCAACCTTTTCAGCAGTACCTGCCGCGCAGGAAGTGCCGAGTGCAGTAATAGCAACGCCGTCGTCCTTATAGCCGTATGCAACGTCAGTTCCGAAGTCGCCGCCGTTCATTTCGGTTTCAAAGAGGTCTGTATAGAATACGGACCATGTGTTTGTCGGGGATGTGAGAGCAGCTGTCGGAGCGGTTTCGAGCATGTCGATGTTGTAGCCTACAGAGTAGCAAATCTTGCCGGAGTCAAGGAGCTTCTGGCATGCGGAAGGAGCGCCTGTGGAGTCTGCGTGCTGACCAATGATAACACAGCCGTTTGCAACGAGCGCTTCAGCGGCGGCGGCTTCCTTGTCGATATCGAACCAGGAGTTGGTGTAGTTTACTTCCATGATAACGTTCTCTACAACAGAGCGAACGCCAAGGAAGAACGCAGTGTAGCCGGATACAACTTCTGCATAGTTGAACGCGCCTACATAACCGATTTTAACGTTTCCGTCAGCATCAAAGTTGTTAGGAGTTGCTTCGGGAGAAAGCGTACCGTCAGCAAGGAGTTCCTGGAGCTTCATACCGGCAACGACACCGGATACATAACGGGATTCATAAACGTTTGTAAAACCATTTTTGAAGTTGGAGAGACCAGTAAGAGCGGCAAAGTCGCCCGTTACGGAAACGAAAGTAACATCAGGGAACTGCTCGGCAGCCTGTACCATGTAGGTCTGATGACCGTAGCTGTTCGAAACAACGAGATTGCAGCCCTGACCTACGAGGTCTGTAGCAGCATCAAGACAAGCGGAGGTTTCTTCAATCTTGTACTTCCAGATAATCTGGCTGTCGGCAATGCCGAGTTCCTTAGCGGCTTCCTTGATACCGTCCATGTGAGCCTTTGTGTAGCCTTCTGTCTCATCACCGACTAAAATTACGCCGATTTTGAAGTCGCCAGACGATGCGTCTGAACAGCCAGTAAACAGAGTGGCAACGGAAACCATCATGAGTACTGCCAGCACTACAGCGGCAATTTTCTTGAACATTTTCAGTTCCTCCAATAAATTTTTGTAAAATATATTTCTAACACTTGCGTACGCTGTGCTGAAATCTAAGTTATGAAAGGGGGATGCAGTTCCCCATTCCCGCGGGGGCTAGTCCGTGAAGGTGACGCCTTCTTTTTCGTCCATGGACGCGATTCTGGCAAGGGATTCGATTCTCAGACCTTGTCCGCGGAGGAGTTGTCCGCCGGGCTGGTATGCTTTTTCGACGACGATTCCAGCGCCTGCGACAGAGGCGCCTGCGTCATGGATGAGCTTGAGGAGCGCCATGAGTGCGCTTCCTTTTGCAAGAAAGTCGTCGATGATGAGAACACGGTCGTTTGAGGAGAGAAATTCCTTTGAGAGGCGTATATTATAGGTACGCTCATGGGTATAGCTATACACCTCGGCAGTATAGACGTCGCCGGAGATATTGTTGGTAGGCGTTTTTTTGGCGAAGACGACGGGAACACCAAAATAGACGGCGGTCAGACAGGCAATGCCGATGCCGGAGGCTTCTATGGTGAGAATTTTTGTGATGCCGTCGTCCTTATACAAGCGATAGAATTCCTCGCCGAGCTGTGAGAGAAAGGGGACGTCAATTTGATGATTTAGAAAGCAGTCGACTTTCAGAACGTTGCCGGCGCCGATTTTTCCGTCTTTACGTATTCTTTCCTCAAGAAGTTTCATATAGTATTACCAACTTTCAGTTAATAAAGCGAAAAAGCGTATTATAAAACAAATTAAAGTAAAATTACAGTAAAATTATACACAATATCTTAATAAAATTCAACTGCTTTTAAGTATAAAATCGGAGGGTTAAATAAGGTTCATTTTGTCGTATATGAACAAGAAATTGTTTTTTTTTGCTGGATAACGTGCCGCATGTCCCACATTTCTGGACGCTAAACCTGCATAAATAAAAAGCGGCGGATGAACCGCCGCTTCAGGCTTTATTCCAGGTTCTCTTCGTTTTCGGTGATTTTCTTTACTACCTGTTCCATGCTCTTTGTCAGCACTTTGCGGTACGATGCGGAAGTCGACGCCCAGGTCTGGCTGTTGTTCGCTACTGCTGCAAAGTAAATATCCGTAATGTTCGCCAGATACTTGTTGAAGAACCGTCCGAGCTCAAAGCTTATCGATTCGCGCACAATGTCGTACATCTGCGCGTTTACGTTGTCAACGGAGTACTTCTTCTTCATGTTGTTCTCGAAAATGGCCGGAGTCGTCAGACGGTACGCGTTCGACGCCATGCACTCCAACACTGCGCTGCATGCGTCCTTGTATTCGCAGTTTATTGCAATCGCATACAGCGTTACCGGGTTGCCCATGACCGTTCTGTAGTTTTCCTGCGTTTCATCGTACTTCGGAACCGGTACGATGCCGTAAGTCAGTTCAGAGTCGCGCAGCGCCTTTGATGCGTAGTGCGCACGGTTGATGTTGAATATGGCCCTGCCTTCCGTGAACGGAGTCTCATAGTCGCTCGCTAAATATACGTTGTTGGATGCTTCCCACGGTCCCAGCTTCGCGAGAAGGTCCACTGCTTTTTCACTGTAGAAGTCCTCGGAAACAATCAGTACCTGCTCTGAATCCTTTTCTACCAGCTTCAGGTCAGAACCGGTATAGAATGCGTCGTTGTGATAATTGACAAGAGTAAAACCAAACAGGTCATTCACGTCGACAGTCGTGTTGCCGTTGAGGTCTATGTAGGTATCGTTGGTGAGTTCAATCAGCTTGTCGACTGTCCATTCGTTGTTGAACACAAGCTCAGTCGGATCTGGAAGATGATAATCCTCGATGAGCTGCTTGTTATAGTACACGCAGTACATCATATGAAGTACGTTGGTCGAGATATCCCCCGATACGAAGTAAAGGTGGTTATTGATGGTAGACTCCTTGAGGAGGTTATCAGGCCACCACGGCTTTTCGTAATCGAGGTAGGGAGAATCTTCAAGATTGGTGACGAAGCCGTTGACCACGCAGGAGGCGATGGTCCGGCTGTAGGAGGCATAGATATCGTAGGCGTGGTCGCCGGCGGAATGGCTTTCGCGGACTTTGGCCACGTAGGAATCGATATTGCTGCCGTTGCCGGCGGTACCAATCCAGTTATATCTGACGTTCAGGCGGTCCTCCACATTAATGTTTCTCTCGTAAATGGCGTCGTTGACGATTTCACCAGTCAACTCTTCGGATTCGAACTCCTGATTTTCGACGTCGCTCCAGTAGAGGAGATTGATAGTCTGCCCGTCATAATTCAGCTCCGGCAGGTCGTCTTTCAAGTAACCGTTTTCGTCATAGTTTTCATCGACGACGGGTTCGGCGACAGTTTCGACTGCGGGCGTATTGGAGGCGATGGTTTCGGTTGACGAGCCGTCGTCGTCGGAGGGATTAGATGCGCAGGAGAGAAACTGCGGGGCTAACATCAGGCATGTTAGCATGAGGGAGACAATTTTCTTCATTGGACATAATTACCCCTTTCTGTTGGATAAGTTTATTAAAAACTATTACGCTATTAATTAAAAACTATTACGCTATTATATATCAAAGCAGGAAAGTTGTCAAGTAAATTTCAATAAATTTTGCATAAAAAATTTTCAGGAAAGCGATATACTTTGCGCGCAGTGTTTTTTCCTTATAATTTGACGTTGCTTAGGACCTCCTGTAATTCCTCTTCGCTTGCCACGAGATTTACAGCTTCGAGAAAGGACTTTGCAGTCATGTTTTTGGGAAGATTCAGGCGAATACAGACCGCATCGCGCAGGTCGGCGGAGTTGGGACGTCCCGTCAGTCCGAGAGCATATAGGCCGGCGCTTGTGAGGGGGGACTTGGCAGGGACGTTTTCATGGGAGGTCAGGGCGCACAGGTCGGGATGCACAGCGGCGAATTTTTCGAAAATGCCGCGCAGCGTATCCGCAGGGACCCCCTCGACGCCCAGATACCCCGCCTTTGAGGGGGTGGGTTTGCGTCTTTCTTTTCCTTCAATTTGAGGAATATAGAGGTCGTAGACAGGGATACCGGTGAGCATTCCGCGGAGGTGTGAGCGAATCAGCTTGCCGCCGCCGTCGCTGTCCGACAGGAGAATCACGCCGTTTTGACCGAGTCTGCGGATGAGCGCGCGGCGCTCTGCGTTGTTGAAAATTCCGAAGCCGTCGGTCGTGAGGACGGTCGCGTCTACAATCGTTTTGAGTTTGGCTTTGTCGTACTTTCCCTCGACGATGATGGGGATGGAAACTTGTATCATCCGCAAATCAGCCTTTCTATGGCCGCGTAGCCGATGGGGGTCGACTTGATTTTCCGGTCTGCTTCCGCGCAGCGCATGACGGCATTGTCGAAGTATTCGACCGGGCGCATTTTGGCGGCGTTCAGGTAAAGTCCCGCCTTGTAGGAGTGCATCTTCATGATTTTGGCAAATTCTGCGGCGTTCATTCCGTCCTCGACGGCGTGCGCAGCGGCGGCAAGGTCACAGAACACACGCGTGATTTGTGAAAGTACGATAATCGGCTCCTCGCGCCGGCGCATTTTTACGGCGAGGGACCAAAGCGCGGCGCGAATATCACCGGAGAGAATGCAGTTTGCGAGACGGAAGGCGTCGTCCTCATCGGTGCGGGTGACGGTGGCGTCGACGTCCGATGCGGTGACTTCGCGGCGGCCGGATTCCGCAGTATAGGCGGCGGTTTTGGCGAGCTCGCCGGACAGGCGGAACATGGACCTGCCGCAGGTATTTAGGATTTTCATGGATACGTCGGAGGAGATGGAGAGTCCGTACTCCGCAAAGTGGCGTTCGATCCAGCGGACGAGACGCGCGTCGGATTGGTAGTCGAACTGCACCGCTTTCATAAATTTTGAGGCGTTTTTCAGGAAAGAGGACGGCTTTTTGGGAGTTCCGGCGTCAAACCCGTCCGCGGCGACCCGCAGAATCGCGACAACCGAACCGTCGCCGACGGCGTCCTCCAGAGCTGACAGCAGCGCGGCGCGTTCCTTTTCGGCGAGCAGTTTATCGAGGTTTGCCAGCGAGATATCGACGAGCTTTTTTTCAGCCATGACCGGCGGGGCCATCAGCGCGTCGTGGATGCCGTCGAGGCTGTACGAGTCGTCCGAGAAGCGCACGTAGTTGAACGCCGCAAGTCCCGGTTCCGTCATCACCGCTTTCCGAATTGCCGCCGCGTAATGATTTTTCATATAATCTTCATCGCCGTAGAAGAAGTATGCTCCCACCGGAGATTTCACGTCCCCGCGAAGCTCAGTCTCAGTCATATCATGACCGCCTTTCTGTTTTTTAAAGGTTTATCGTGTTATCATGCCTTTCCAACTTTATCCGCTGCCGCCATGACGCCGAGGCGGGCGCTTTCATAGGTCAGACCGCCCTGCATGAAGGCGGTATAAGGGGGACGCATGGGACCGTCTGCGGAGAGTTCGATGGAGGCGCCGCCGACGAAAGCGCCTGCCGCCATGATGACCGGGTCGGCATAGCCGGGCATTTCCCACGGACAGGGCGTAACATGCGCGTCGATGGGGGAGGCAGACTGGATGCCGCGGCAGAAAGAGATGAGTCCGTCGGGCGTCTGACAATCGACTGCCTGCACGATATCGCTGCGGCGTTCGTTCCACTTTGGATTTGTGTGATAGCCCAGACTGTCGAACATATAGGCGGCGAGGTGCGCGGTCTTCATTGCCTGTGCGACGGTATGCGGGGCGTAGAACAGACCCTTGATAAGGTTGCGGTTCTGCCCGAGGGACGCGCCGACCTCAAGTCCCACGCCGGGTGAGGTGAGGCGGTACCCGCAGAGGGTCGCAGCCTCTTGCGTTCCGACGATGTAGCCGCCGGTATCTGCCATGCCGCCGCCCGGGTTTTTGATAAGCGAACCCGCCATCAAGTCTGCGGGAGCTTCGTCAGCCGCACCGGAGAGAGGGCGTGCGCACGGCTCGTCCATTTCAGTGAACTCGCCGTAACAGTTGTCTACCATAAATATCGGCTTTTTGACGCCGATTTTTTTTGCGCATTCAGAGACCTCAAACGACGCGCGACGTATCTCGCGCGAGGAGAGCGTGGGGCGGTCTGCGTAGCCCTTCGAACGCTGCGCATAAACCATTTTCACGCGTTCCCGGTATTTTTCGAGAGTCGCGCGCATTCCCGCCAGGTCGAACGGGAGACCTTCTGCATCGCGGGGACGCAGGTCAGTTTTTAGAAAGGTTACGCCGAAATCCGCGAGAGAGCCCTCTCCGTTCCCCGCGCTTGCGTTTCCATCGGAGTCGATTCCGATAACGTCGAGCAGCGTGTCGTACGGCGTGCCGGTAATAGAGAGCATAATGTCGCCGGGGCGCAGCGTTCCGAACAGTGCAACAGTGAGCGTATGCGTCCCGGACATCAGCGACGTGCGCATGAACCCCGATTCCGCGCGGAAAATTTTCGCAATGAGGCGGTCAATCGTGTCGCGTCCGCGGTCCCCATATCCGTACCCGGTAGAAGGCGCAAACAGCGATTCCGACACTTCGCACTCCCGAAAACAGTCGAGGACATGCTCCGTATTCACCCGTGCAATTCTATCAATATCCGCGAATATATCGCTCATATTGCACTCTGCCTTCTCCGCCAGCGCCCTTATTTCTGATGATATTTCCATAGTTTTCTCTTTTCTGTTCTTATATTTTTTATTTGTCAACCCCTAAACCCAAAAAAACAAAATCTCCATCTAAGGATGAAAAGTTTTTGGGGGGTACTTTTTTTAAAAAGTACCCCATCCCCTCCCCTCACTTTCCCTGTAAATAAATCAGAAGCACCGTAATATCGGCGGGATTGACGCCGGAGATGCGGGAGGCTTGACCGATGGTGGCGGGTTTGATGCGGTCGAGTTTTTGAGCAGCTTCGAGGCGGAGGCCTTTAATAGATTTGTAGTCGATGGTGGGGGACAGGACGATGTTTTCTGATTTTTGCTGGCGCGCCACTTCCTCGAGCTGGTGCTTGATGTAGCCTTCGTATTTGATTTCTGTTTCGACGCGGTCGGCGAGGTTTCGCGGGAGGGTCGGTCTGGCGTCGTCGTAGGGCGCGGTGTCGCTGTAGGTCAGACCCGGGCGGCGGATGATGTCGCACAAGCTTGTGCCGGAGGTAATTTCCGTTGTGCCGCGGTCCGTGAGGAGGGTATTGATACCGGACGTCGGACCCACGTTTACGTGATGCAGACGTTCGATTTCGTCTGTGACCGTTTTGGTGCGCGCGAGGGTTTCGTTGTAGCGGTCGTCGGAGAGAAGACCCGCATAGTGGCCGTATTGGGAAAGTCGTTCTTCCGCGTTGTCCTGACGGATGAGAAGCCGGTATTCGCTTCGGCCGGTCATGATGCGGTACGGCTCGTTTGTGCCCTTGGTCACAAGGTCATCGATGAGCGTGCCGAGGTAGGACGAGTGACGCGGTAGAATGATTTGCTCCATTCCGCGGACATAGAGGGAGGCGTTCATTCCCGCGAGAAGTCCCTGTGCCGCCGCTTCTTCGTAGCCTGACGTGCCGTTGAACTGTCCCGCACCGAACACGCCCGCGATTTTCTTAAATTCAAGGGTGCCGTACAGCTCGAGCGGGTTGACGCAGTCATACTCAATGGCGTAGGCGTAGCGCATGATTTCTGCGTTTTCGAAGCCTTTCAGCGAGTGGAGCATTTGCACCTGCACGTCTGCGGGGAGAGAGGAGGAGAAGCCCTGGAGGTAGATTTCGTCAGTCGAATAACCCATCGGCTCGACGAAGAGCTGATGCCGCTCCTTATCGGCGAAGCGGATGACTTTGTCCTCAATCGATGGGCAGTAGCGCGGGCCTGTGCCGTGGATTTTGCCCGAGTAGAGCGGAGAACGATGGATATTATTTTTAATAATGTTATGAGTTTCCTCATTGGTATAGACGATATGACACGGGACCTGCGTGATTTTGTTCAGCTCGCGCGCGTCTGTACGGGAGGAATAGGGGGTGATGTACTCCTCGCCTTCCTGCAAATCAAGGACGGAGAAGTCGATGGAGCGGCGATGGATGCGCGGCGGCGTCCCGGTTTTGAACCGCATCAGCTCAATACCGAGGGCAGCGAGGCACGGCGTCAGTCCTGTGGACGGGAGGGAATTGTCGGGACCGGACGAGCGTTTTACGTCGCCGACGTGGGTGGTTCCGCCGAGGTAGGTGCCGGTGCAGACGACGGCTGCGGAGCAGGAGAAATCGCCGCACGGCTCAGTCCGGACGCCGACGAGCTTTTGTCTGCCGTCGCCGCATGGCTCAGTGAAAATCTGCGTGACTTCCGCTTGAAGGATGCGGAGGTTTTCCGTATGTTCGAGCGTCCGCTTCATGAGGTCGGAGTACTTGCGCCGGTCCGCTTGAACGCGCTTCGACCGTACGGCGGCGCCTTTGCTCGTATTGAGCGTGCGCGACTGCATTGTAACACGGTCGGCAGCGTAGCCCATCTCTCCCCCCATGGCGTCGATTTCGAAGACGAGGTGTCCTTTTCCCGTCCCGCCGATAGACGGATTGCACGGCATATTCGCGACGGCGTCAAGCGACAGCGTAAACAGCGCGGTTTTTATCCCGATTCTGGCGCAAGCCAGCGCCGCTTCAACCCCGGCATGCCCCGCGCCAATCACGGCTACATCAAATTTATCAGTATTATTCGGCATAAGAGGACCCCTCCGATGAAAAATATATCATCGTATTATAGCACAGATTAGGGTGTGTGTCAAATTTTTTGAAAGGCAGTTCCTGTTAGGCTGCGCTATCTATTTTAACGCATCCCTTTTGTTGTTTCCTGATAAATCCGGATGATTTCCTGAAGGATATCCATATAGTAGAAGTCCTTGTTATAGACGACTTTGGTCTCGCGGACCATACTGAGGTTTTCAATGGGGAGAGCGGTGATTTTTCCTTTGCGCAGTTCGTCCATACACGCGCTTTTGGGCAAGATAGATACGCCCAGGTCTTTACGGATGAGGTCTTTGATTGTGGCGATGTTGTCTACTTCGATGGTAATGTTGAAGTTGGTGATGGACTCGTTGATGCTTTCGAGGGTGGATTCGAACAGGACGCGTGTGGCGGAGGAGGGAAGGCGGAGTATCATACGCTCCCGTTTCAGTTCCCCTAAAGTGACCATTGCGTGGCTTGAGAGGGGATTGTTGTTCGACATCACACAGACGAGGTGGTCGGTGTCCAGCATCAGGGAGCGCAGGTCGGGATTGCTCGATGTGCCCTCTACGATAGCCAAATCAATTTCATAATTTTCCAGCATATCATAAAGATTTTTTATAGTATCCGTAATAATGGTAATGCTTACGCCGCGGTTTCGGTTGCTGCATTTTGCGAGTACCTCCGTGGTCAGATTGCTCTCGGAGGTATGGGTGATACCGATACGCAATTTGGCAATATGTTTCTTTGCGTCGGCAAGTTCAGTCTGCAACTTTGCATACAAAGCATTCATTCTTTTCGCGTATCGAACGACAATTTCCCCCTCTGGGGTGAGCTTTAAGCCTCCTCTTCCGCGCACAAACAGGCGGATTCCCAATTCATCCTCCAGTTGACTGATGTGGTGGCTGACTGCGGGCTGTGTGAGAGACAGAGTCTCGGCGGCACGGGTGAAATTTTTCTGCTCCACCACGGCAAGAAGGGTCTCAAGTTTTGTTCCAAGCATAGGCGCTCCAAAAAAATATTTATAATAGTCAAAAATATTATAATTTGACTTTATGGATAATTTAGTATATCATATACTGCATTATATATCAAGAGTTTTTGACTCGCACCGGAGGAAATTGTTTTGCTTACTCCTTTGTATACCGCAGCGTCTCCTGCCGCGGCAGTTATCATGTCCATCTCGCTCATGCTGTTTCTCGGATTTATCATGACGCGGATTACTAAAATTTTCAAGCTCCCGAACGTTACGGCCTATATTCTCACGGGAATCCTGATAGGTCCATACTGCCTTGACCTAGTCCCTGCGAATATTGTGTCAGGTATGGATTTTCTGCCCGACGTCGCGCTTGCCTTTATTGCGTTTTCAACAGGGGAGTTTTTCAAAATGTCCGTACTGCGGAAGAACGGCGTCAAAGTGGTTATCATCACTATGATGGAGGCGTGCATGGCTTCGCTGCTTATTTTTGGAGCCGCGTATTTCCTCCTGGGTCTGGACCTCGCGCTGTCAATCGTTCTGTCTGCGCTTGCGGCGGCTACGGCTCCCGCGTCGACGATGATGACAATCCGTCAGACCGGCGCGAAGGGGGATTTTGTGGACACCGTTTTGCAGGTTGTCGCGCTTGACGACGTGGTCGGATTGCTGGAATACAGTGTGGCGATATCCATAGCGGTCGCGGCGACAGCGGGGAACAGTGCGGGCGTAGAGCTTGTGAGTATCGTACGTCCCATTGGGATAAACGCGGCGTTCCTTCTGCTCGGGTGCGGATTCGGCGTATTGATGAAGCTGCTGATGCCGCAAAAACGGTCGACAGATAACCGGCTGATTATCTCAGTATCCCTTCTGTTCGCGTTCTGCGGGATTTGCGCGGCATTTGACGTATCGCCGCTTTTGGGCTGCATGTCGATGGGGACGGTATACATCAACATCACCGACGACGACAGACTGTTCAAGCAGCTCAATTATTTCAATCCGCCGATTCTGCTTTTATTTTTCGTGCGCTCAGGCATATGCTTCGACCTTAAAGCTCTCGTAAACACATCGGAAGCGGTCGGCAGTACACCGCTGCTTGCAGTCGGAACGGTATACTTTATAACACGGATAGCGGGCAAATACGCGGGCGCATACTTAGGCTGCCTCATTACGGGAAAGCCGCGGGAGGTGCGAAATTGGCTCGGTCTTGCGCTGATTCCGCAGGCGGGCGTGGCAATCGGTCTGGCTGCACTGGGCGCAAGAGTACTTGGCGGCGAATCCGGCAACGCCCTCCAGACCATAATCCTCGCCTCAAGCGTATTATATGAGCTCATCGGTCCCGCCTGCGCAAAGCTCTCCTTATACCTTTCCGGCTCCTATTCCTCTAAATCCGAAGATTCTGGAGAGGACAAAAAGAAAATGCCATGTTTGGAAAGAAAACGCTGGGGAAGCTTTTGGAAAAAGCTCCCTTCGAGATTCACAAAGTGAAATTCGTAAAAGCCTCTCTCCGCAGCATCAAACTCACATTTGATACTCCGCTTCAGCCGCTTCGTCGATGTATTTGCGGTCGTGGGAAACGGCGATTATGGTGCCGCCGTAGGATTGGAGGATGCGGCGGATGACGGGGTTGGAGAGGGGAGAGAGGTTGCGGGTCGGCTCGTCCAGCAGAAGAGTGTCTGCGCCGGAGAGTATCATTTTCAGAAAGTAGAGTTTTGCGCGCTGACCGCCGGACAAGTCTGAGATAGGGCGCTCCATTTCTGCCGCTGTGAATTTGATGCTGCCGAGGTAGGTGCGGTGTTTGACGTCTTCGCTGCGGTCGCCGGTGACAGAGAGGTATTCCACCGGGGTTTTGTCACGGGGCATTTCGTCTTCGTAGTTCTGCGGCATGTATACCGCTTTGATATCCTGACGTGGGAGAAGCTGTCTCGCTATTTCGCGCATCAGCGTCGTTTTGCCGCAGCCGTTTCGACCCGTTATGACGATGCTGTCGCCGCCGTAAACGGTCAGTTTGATGTTTTCCGCTAAAATTTTTGCGTTTTCCATCGCGGGAGGCTCAACTTTGTAGTTTTCCACAGGATGTTTTTCCGCCGTCCCGCCGGCATAAAGTACCGGAATATCCAAATCCAGTATGATTTTGCCGTGCGGGACTCTTATTTCGGGAAAATCTATCATGATGGCTTCCTCGCTGTCGATTTTTCGGGCGAGGTTTTCTTTTTCCTTTTCGTACCGCCGTCCCATTGATTTTACGCTGTGCATCTTTTTCTTGAGCAGGCGTCCGCCGCCGGGATTTTGGCGTGAGATATCCCGCTGTGCAATGCGCACGCTGTCGTAAATCCGGCGGTATTTTTCCAGCTTCCTGTCAAATTCCGCCCTCTCTTTGTTGGCGATAACTTCGGATTTTTCAATCAGGTCCGCGCGGCGGGTGATGTAGTCGGAGTAGTTCGTCCGGTTGACGGTGCACTTTGGCTCGGTCCGGCGCATGATTTGCTCGATGTGAATGATGCAGTCGGCGGTATTTTCAAGGAGAACCTCATCGTGGGAGATGAACATCACGGTTTTGGGGGTATTTTTGATGAAGTCCTCCAGCCAGACGATACTTTCAATATCGAGGTCGTTGGACGGCTCATCCAAAAGGAGAATATCGGGGTCTCCCGCCAGAATTTTGATGAGCTGTACTTTGATTTTTTCGCCTCCGGATAGATACCCGAGCGGGATGCGGTCGTTTATAATCTCATCGGATAGGCTGAATTCTTCTGACAATTTGTTAACGGTAGGGATGGGAATATCGTCGGGCGCGTCCGCATATAGATATTCCCAGAACGTCATGCCGGCGGCGGAATCGGGAAGCTGCTGGGGGAGGTAGCCTGTGACTGCGCCTCCTTTTGCAATCGTGCCGGTGTAATCGGCGTATCCGGCGATGAGCGCGGGGTCGTGAATCAGGGCGAGCAGGGTTGATTTTCCATTTCCTTCTTCGCCGATTAAGGCGGTTTTTTCTCCTTCGCGCGGTGTAAATGAAAAATCACGGACAAGCGCGCGGTCGTCTTTCTTATGATAAATAGATATATTTCTGATTTGAAGCATACAAATTACCTCCTGAAAATTCTATATCGGGCAGGATTTGGAGACGGAGGCTGTATGTTTTCGGACGCAAAAAAGGCGGAAGCATACAGAACTTCCGTTTGCAAATCCCGCGTTTGCGCACGTACAAGGCCGTCTCAATCACGGCGTGTGCACATCGGATTTTTGCAAACGTCTGTTATCTGTACATGTTCCACCTTTGTCTTCGTTAGATTTTATTTTACAGTTTTATTATATCATGTTATCCTTCGCTTGTCAAGCGGACTTTTTTATGTTTGGCACTATCGCCTTCAGCGTTCGCTCTTTTGTCCCGCGCGGGAACCCTTACGTTTCCCTCTCAATTTTCCGCGCAGGTTCGGGAGAATCCATCAGGGAAATTTTTTTTTGATTGCGGATTCTCGATTTCCCTTGACGTTCGTTTCCCGTGCGACGGGTTTCTTCCCGTAGCAATCGACAGGGTTTGCAGATTCCGTGCGGTATAATCTTGGCACAGAGCAAAACAAACCTATTTTTCGGGGGTACATATTATGAAGGACAAAACCAATGCCGTGTCGGGGTTCGCAAAACAATCCGCTGTGGTCGTGAAGCGGAGGACGCCTGACTCCATCAGACTCGCACTTTCTTCCTCACTCGCCAAACGAATCCTTACCGCTGTCCTTTGCTTCATGGCAGCGCTGTTTATCGCCGGAGCCGAAGCGTTCCCCGGAACGTATCCCTTCGGTATCGCGCTCCTCTCAGCGGTGACAGGGGCTTTCACCCTTATCCCGGCTCTCGCCGGCGCACTTCTCGGGTCCGTGAGAATCCCTGTGGTCGGCGGCGCACATGCCTTGATTCTTACGCTATTGTCCGTCGTACGGATTTTTACCTCCGTCTGGCTTTTGTCAGACAGACTGCCAGAATGGATGCGTGACCGGACGAAACGACAACGTATGTGGAAAAAAATAGACGCCATATCCAGAGGCGGAAATCGCTCGCCAAACGACAATGCGGCGCGCCCGAGCAGCTCGTTCAGACATGCGATGCTCATGGCGGGCAATGTGGAGGGGACTATGCTCCGGGAAAGTATTACCATCAGAATGGCGCTTTCCGCCTGCGCAGCACTGTTCGCCGGAGCATGGTCGGTGGTTCAGGGTGGGTTTGCGTATTATGACCTGTTCGGTGCTGTTTTCACTTTGCTTTTTACTCCGCTTATTACATATTTAATATATGCGGCTTCGGATCGGAATATGCGCGCGTCTCCTTTCCGTGAGGCCGGAATCTATATGCTGTGCGCGTTGTTTACCCATTCGCTCAATACGCTCGTTACAACGGATACTATATCGGGGATTGTCAATACCCCGTTTCGTGTCGGCATTCTCTTCGCTTTCGCAGCGTCGGTCGTCATGGCTAACGCCTGCGGCGTCCATCGAGGCGCGCTTACCGGAATCTGCTGCGGAATGGTGATGGAGCTTAGCTATATGCCGCTCTATGCTCTGGGGGCGGTCATCAGCGCCTTCCTGTCCCGCTATTCGCAGACTTTCGGGATTTTGTCCGCGGGTGTGGCTGCCATCGCGTGGGCTACGTATCAGTCGGGACTCGACGGCATTGTCATCGTCATGCCGCCTGTTGTGGTTGCCTGCGCCGTGCTGATACCGCTGTACCGTTACGGCTTTATCCGACTCCCTGAGAACCTGTTCGGCGGCGCCGCCCTCGGCGACTCGGGAAGAGCGGATATGGCGGAGCGTGCACGGAATGAGATGGGAAGACGGATTTCTCTGATGTCGGACAGCCTTGAGTCGGTATCGACAATCCTTTATGGAATGTCGGATAAACTGTCCAAGCCGGGAAAGCCGGAAATGCGCGAGATTTGTGAATCTGCGTTCGGAATGTACTGCCGCGGATGTGCAATTCGGGCGAAGTGTCACGAGGCGCGCGTGTCCAAAACAGCTCCGGTGATTGCCGCTATGACCAATGAGCTGACCCGCGAGGGGGTGGTATCGGCAGCCACGGTGCCCGCGTCGCTGGCGTCGCACTGCTTCAACATAGGGAGGATTATCGATGAAATAAACTTGACAGCAGGTTCGAAAATTGCCAGAATGCGATCGAACGATAAGCTTTCGGTCACGGCGGCTGACTTCGGGCTTGCCGGAGAACTGATGAAAACCGCCTACGAGGAGGGCGGGAAAATCGCGGAAATTGACGCGGAGCTTTCGAAGAAGCTGCGGCGGCTGCTGGCATACAACGATTTCCAAGCGGCGTCCGTCACGGCGTACGGAGGTCGGATAAAGCACATCTATGTGAGGGATGTGGACCTGATGGCCACGCGAATGGGAGGAGATGATATACGAAAACTGTTTGAAGGAATTGCGGGACAGAGACTGTCGCAGCCGGAGTTTTCCCTTGACGGCGCGGTCCTGTCGATGACGATGCACTCTGTCTATTCTTTTGCCTGTATTTCGGGACGCGCCACCTGTGCGGCATCGAGCGTACATAAGTACTGGGGCGATTCACGCGGCTGCGGTGCAGACTGCGCGGGGGAGTCTGACGAATACGACGAGGAATTTTACGATTCTGTTTCCGATGGAATCACAGCGGACGGGGACGACATAGACACGGCGGAGGAGGACGCCCATGAAACCGATAACAATGATGATACAGAAGAAAATTTCGATTCCTATGAAGATGCAGACGCATGCTGCGACGCAGAGAAATCCGAACCAGAGGTGTGCGGAGGGCGCATCCGGATAGACGTGACAGACGAGCCGCCGGAATCAGGCGAGGTATGCGGAGATGTTATCACCTCATTTGAGACGGCGGGGAAGTATTACATGCTCATTTCCGATGGGATGGGGAGCGGAAGAGAAGCGGCGCTTACGTCCGGGGTATGCGCCTCTCTTCTCAAGCGGCTCATCGAATCGGGAGCGGGGCTTGAGACGTCGCTCAAGATGCTGAATAACATCATCCGTGCGGGGGAAAGAGAATGCTCAGCGACAGTCGACATCGCTGAGATAGACCTCATATCGGGAGAAGCGAAGTTTATAAAGAGCGGTGCGGCGCCGTCGTTTGTACTCCGCGGCGGGAGCATCTTCCGGTTACAGTCAAAAACGATTCCGATTGGAATAATCCACGCGCTTGACGCGGAAATGATAAAGTTTGACGTACAACCGGGGGATCGGGTCGTGATGGTATCAGACGGAGCGGCGCGGTCATACGACGAAGTCCCGTGGCTGCTGGATATGATGACCACGGACGACGTCATACTGCGCGGGAGCCCGAGGGAGGCGGCTGCGAAGATAGTCCGCGAGGCGGCAAGGCGCGGTGCGGCGGACGACATTACGGCAGGGGTTATCTGTGTGATGAATCAAAAGTGAGGGTTACGCTTGCGAGATATCTGGGGACACTTTTGAAAAGCGCCCCCAGACCCCCTCAAAATTTTTTAATCTGGAGGTCCCCATGGAAAAGCAACGGAAGCATCTTTATGAGCCGCAGGAAGCGGCTTTTTTTTGATGGGTCGGATATTCTGCAAAATCCCAAGAGGGCAGGGGCTCAATTTTTTCTCCTCGTCTATTGAATTCATACGCATTTTGGGGTATAATAGGTATAATAATAGTAAAATTACAGTGTAAATTCGAGTGGATTTTATTATGATGGACTTATTCGACAAACTGAACGAACAGCAAATCGAAGCTGTGACAGCAACCGAAGGGTATGTTCGCATTATTGCAGGGGCAGGCTCGGGCAAAACCAAAACCCTCACCCACCGCTATGCTTATCTCGTCAAGGCGGCGGGAATCCACCCTGGCAATGTACTCTGCGTTACTTTTACCAATAAGGCCGCCGGAGAGATGAAACGGCGTGTCCGCTCCCTCGTGGGGGACGGGTACGATACCTCCCTTATCACTACCTACCACGGTTTCTGTGTGCGCGTCCTGCGCGAGGATATCGGGAGACTGTTTTACCCGCAGAGCTTCCCCATCCTCGATGAGATTGACCAGAAAAAAATCCTTGAGGAGATTTACGCCGAGCTCGAAATCAAGCTCGACCGCGCCAGCTTTGAGAAAATCCTCGACAGCATTCACTATATAAAAGCGCACGAGAAGTACGTCCATTGCTTTGTCACAGGAGATTTTTCCTCTATGAGCGAGGATACCCTTGAGAAAAAAATCATCCGCATGTACATGGAAAAGCAGAAGAAAACCTTCGGGCTCGACTTCGACGACCTTATTTCCTTCACGTTCGAAATCTTCGAGTGCTACCCTGAGGTCCTACAAAAATGGCAGGATAGACTGCATTACATACAAGTCGATGAATTTCAGGATTCCTCAAACCGCGAGCTTCGCCTGATTCAAATGCTCTCCTCCGCGCACCGCAACCTGTTCGTCGTAGGCGACCCCGACCAGAATATCTACGAGTGGCGCGGCGCAAGTATGGCGATCCTCGTGGATTTTGACAAAACCTTCCCCGGGACCGAGACGATCCTCTTAAACCGCAACTACCGGTCGACGGGAAATATTCTCCAGGCGGCAAACGCCCTCATCGACCACAACAAAAACCGCATTCCCAAGGCGTTGTTTACAACCGGCGACGCCGGCGCGAATGTTATCCACCTTCACGCCAAATCCGAAGGGGACGAGGGGCGGTGGATTGCCGATGAAATCAAACGGCTCGTTTCCCGGGAGGGGATGAGGTATCGTGATATTGCGATTCTCTACCGCTCCAGCTTTCTTTCCCTCTTTATTGAGCAGTCTCTGCTGGCGGCGAATATTCCGTATGAACTGTATGGGAGCCTGCGCTTCTATGACCGGATGGAAATCCGTGACGCGCTGGCGTACCTCAAGCTCATTATATACAACGACAATCAGTCGCTGGAGAGGATTATTAACACGCCGAAGCGCATGTTCGGCAAGGTAAAGATGGCGCGCCTGCGTGACCTAGCTATACGGGACAACCTATCGTATTACGAAGCGCTTGTGAAATATATCGATATTCCGGAGTTTGCGCGTTCCGGAGCGGCGCAGTTTGTCGAAGTGATGGAGACAATGCGGAAAAATTACCGCGACATGCCGCTGTCTGATGTGATTGAATCCGTGCTTGCGCAGTCCGGATATGAGCAGTACATCCGCGAGAACGGCAGCATGGAACGTCTCGACAACCTGGCGGAGTTCAAGCGAACTGCCGTTGAAGCGGAGCGCAGTTATGGGGAATTCTACCCCCTTGACGAATTCTTGAGACAGATTGCTCTGCAGTCGAAGAATGACGAATCGGAGGAAAACACCGACAAGGTGAAGCTGATGACGATTCACGCCTCAAAGGGATTGGAGTTCCCGGCGTGCTTTGTCTGCGGCTTTTCTGAGGGGATTTTTCCGTCGGGAAGAAGCCTTGAGGAGCGGAAGGATGCCGGTCTGGAAGAGGAAAGACGCTTGTGCTTTGTGGCGATGACCCGCGCCATGCAGAGATTGTACCTTACGGAATCGGAGGGAAACGCCGCGTCCGGCGGGCAGCAAAGTCCGAGGCAGAAGAGGCCGTCCCGATTTATCTTTGAGATAGGCGAGCAGAATTACGTGAGAATCGGCACGATACCGAAAGACCTCTGCGAATCCGCGGACGCCGTGATGAACCCGCAGACGCCTGTCGAAGGGCGCGGCGTCGGGACGGTAGTGGAGCATCCGGTATTCGGTCGTGGAACGATAACCGGAATTGACGCGGACCGCGGGGTATACCTGATTTTGTTTGAGAAAACGAATACGGTCAAGCCGGTCGGAATGGATTACGATTTTGACGCATGGCAGAACCTCGCACAGATGCGCGCAAATGCGCTTGAGGCCGCCCGCAGTCAGGCGGACACGCCGCACGAACCGGAACCGGAAGCGGAGCAGGAAGCGAAGCAGGAAGGGGGGCCGGAAGAGGAGCCTGAAGCGGAGGAATCTCCTACGCAGTTTGTACTTGACATTCTCGAGGGATTGGAAAAAAAGCCGGACCAGCCGGAAACCGTACCCGAACCGGAGCAGCAGGAAGAAAAGCCCTCCGAACCGGAGCCGGACAAACCGGACCAGATTGCGATGGATATTCCGCCGGAGGTCAAGCCGCAGGAGCTGCCGGAACGATACCGGAACGCCGAATGGACGAAGGCGATAGATGAAGGCGAAGAAAATCTGTGGAAGCGGAGCGATGTGCCGCACGAGGGATGGACATGCGAAGGGATATACGACCTTGGCGAACCGGTAGGCGTCTGCCGGATGTGCGGACGCCAGATAATCCGTTATGTTCATGTGATGAGCCATCCGCACTATCCGCGTAAAATCGGTGCGGGCTGCATATGCGCGGGGCGGATGGAAGGGAATCCGAAGGCGGCGCGCGAGCGCGAGAACGCTTTCAAAAACCGTCAGTCGCGACTTGAAACTTTCCTCCGCATCCCGCTCAAGAGAAGCCGCAACGGCAATGAATACCTTAAATACAAAAACGAAATCATCACCATTATCCGTGACAAATATAGAGAAGGATATTATAAATCCGTTTACAAAAACACCTATTCTCTCCCGCATTCCACCAAAGAGGCGGCTCTCACGGAGGTCTTTGACAAAATCGACCCTCCGGTGATGTGAAGAAATAGGAGAAACGCGAAGAAACGCGAAGAAACGCGGAGAAACGCGTTAGGGGGTACTTTTGAAAAAGTACCCCCTAAGACCCTCTCAAAACTTTTTAGTCTTTGAGAGGGCGATTTGTATGCGTGAATTTGAAAGATAACTTATTGTCCCAGTTTTTGGTATTCCTCGATGCAGGATGCAAGTCTCTGTTCGAGAACCTTTCTTTGGCTTTCGTAGTAAGATACAAAGGCGCCGTCGGTCGTTGAACCATAGACGGCGTATGTGAAGATGGAGCCGGTCACAAGCTCTTTGTCAGCCATCATGATAAACGGGCAGTTGATGTGTTCGTAAATGATGTCTACCATCTGTGCATCGATAAGACCGTCGGAGTACTTTACCTTCAGAGCGGTATCGTACCATGCCGGAACGACTGTTCTGTAGGCTTCTGCTGCCAGTGCCTCCATTGCCGCGCAGACGGCGTCAAGCTTTTCTGCCGGCGCCGATACCGGAATCGCTCCGCCGTTCCCGTTTACGGTTGCCGCAGCGGACATATAGTCGAGGTCTTCGGACAGTTTGGGGTATGGAATGATGCCGTAGTCGAAGTCCACGTCGCGAAGCTGGTGCGCGGTTGAGAACTGGCCGGGGTAGAACAGGGACGTCTGGTTGATGAACGTCTCCTGCTTGTCTCCTTCGATGGAAATGTTATCGGTATACAGAACCTTATATAAGGTCTCGCCCCACTTTATGCCGTCGTCGGTCATGATGTCGAGAACGGGATAACCATTTTCGTCGCGCTTCGAGTACGTGAGACCTGTCGACATTGACAGATAGTTCGGGACGCCCCACTGCTCATAGCGGAAGCCGAAAATATCGTCTGCGTTGGCGATGCCGTCGCCGTTTACGTCGGTATAGACGCTGCGGCAATAATCCATGAATACGTCATACGTCCATGTTCCGTCGAGCACGTGATTGTACAGCTCGTTGACGTTGCTAAAGTAGTCCGTGAACATTTGCTTGTTGAAGTACATTGCGGATGCGCCGAACATACACGTCAAGAACAGGTCGCCGTTCAGGAAAAACCGCTTTGTGTTGTCGAGACTTGATTCTTCCATCATCTCTGTGTACCACCACGGCTGGCTGAGGTCAATATAATCCGAAAGGGTCGGGAGGTCGTAAAAATACCCGCGAATCGACTGCTGGAACAGACGCGAGCTTTCCTCGACAATCAAATCATAGTCGGACGCGCCCGCCTGAAGCACAATTGACACTTGATTGGGGAATCCCTCCCAGTCGTTGCTTCCGGGAATCCAGTTAAACTTCACATTCAGCCTGTCTTCGACCGAGATATTCCGGTTGTACACAGCGTCCATGACCACATCGCCGGTGAGTTCGCCCACGCAGTCGTAATTGACGGTGTCATCATTGCCAAAGTGGTATACATTAATGGTCATTCCATCGAAGTTTAGTCCATCGGGTAGATTATCGGGTGTGTTTGCACGTGAAATTTCGGTTTCTTCCGACGTATCGGCATTATTTTCCGATTGCTGTGTATTGTCGGAATTTGGGGAGTCGCCGTTTTCTTGGCCGGGTCCGCCGCATGAAACGAGCGTGGGCACGAGCATCAGCGCGCACAGAATCAAAGAGAAAAATTTCTTCATAATCGCGCCTTTCTTTAAAAATTTTTGATGTTGTTATATGCCTTTAGAACAATGTTATCTCAATTCCATTATACCCAATATTTTGTGATAAGTCAATAAAAATATTTCGACGTTTGTTCTAAAAATTTTGTTATTAGGCCTATTAAACAACAGTTTTGTCAGTCTGCTCCACTTTTCCCGAGTCTCCGTCCAACTTACGTTAAAATTTAGACGCCTATACTTTCACAACAGTCTCGGCGATTGGCAGAAAGGCGGGGTCGTGGGTGATGTAAACGATGCTTTTGGGAGTGGTCGTTAGGAAACGGCGGAGCCACGCGAGGGTTTCGGCGTCGAGGTTGTTGCTCGGTTCGTCGAGAAGGAGGATGGGGGTGTTTTTGAGAAGAGCGCGGGCGATGGAGATTTTTTGGCGTTCGCCGCCCGACAGCTCGCTTGACGCCGCATTCACGGTGCGCTCTGCAAGGTAGGATAGCTCCATTTGCTCCATAATATCGTCTATTTCCGCTTCCGACGCCTCCTGCCTGCCAATTCGGATGTTTTCACGCACACTTCCCGCGAACAGGTATGGGTCCTGCGGCGCGTACGCTATCTGATGGCGCCAGCTCTCGAGCGATATGTCGGACAGCTCCTTGCCGGACAGCTTCAGACTGCCGCCGTAGCCCTTCAAAAGACCGCACAGCAGCCCGAGGATTGTCGATTTTCCGCTTCCGTTACGGCCGCAGATTGCCGTTTTTCCGTCGACCGGGATGGAGAACGACAGGTCATGGAAAATCTCGCGCTCGCCGTACGAGAACGAGAGTCCCGCCGCGCAAATTTCCGTCGCTTCGCCCACGTCGCAGCCGTCCAGCTTTTCCTCATCCTCGTAGAATAGCATCATGCGGTCGGCGTTGTTCTGCATAATCGGAAAGATGCGAATGACATTTCCAACATTTTTGATTATCGTGTTGAATACGCCAAAGTAGCCTACCATGGCTGCGACCGTTCCCGGCGTGACGGAGCCGCCTGCCACCATAATGGCGCCTGAGAGGAGATTGGCGAGGGTGCAGAACGTATCGAAAACCGACGAAATCCCACCTGCGATTTTTGAGCAGCGGATTTTTTTCTTTTCGACTTTGCCGAAGTACTCCTCGTACGCCCGGTCAAGGCGGGCGATGAGCGCGTCGCTCAGTCCGTACAGTTTCGCGATATGCGGCTGTCCGGTGATTTCCGTTTCATATGTCCGTACCTTCGAGGCATATTCGCGGGATTCGCGGTCGTACCGCTGCTCGAGCTTTCGCACCGCGAATGGGACGGTGAGTTTGATTAAGGAGACCGCGAAGATAAGAATGGTGTATACCGCGCTTAACCGCAGGGCGTTGTACAGCAGATACGCGAATGTGACCACGGCCATAGACGCGTCCATGATGATTTCTGTGTAGTTGCAGCGCAGGTTGGTCGGCTCCCAGTCGAGACGATGCTGGACGTCGCCGGCGTCGTAGCGCATGACGGACTGGTATTCTTTGTCGAGAAATTGTGCGAGGACCATGCGGTCGTGGCGAAGCGAGTATTTCAGCATAACAATGTTGGAAAACATGTTGAGAAGCGGGAGGGCGAAAACTGTCACGCAGATGCAGCCGACGAGGGTCCACAAGCGTCCCATGCCGACGGAAAAGTCAAGACGGAACACCGCGTCGGCAAATTGTCCGAGAATGCTTGCGGTGAGCACGCTTATAAGACCGCTCAGGCATTCCTGAACTGTGTAGGCGGCTGTGGGAATGTACATCGCACGCCGGCAGTCACGATAAATTTTACGTTTAATGGGATTTTTCACAAGAAATCCCTCCTTTGTATACGAGATAGGTCATATCTGCGATATCGTCGAATACGGGGTCGTGGGTGATGATGACCGCGCCGCCCTTGCGCTTTCGCAAGAGTTCGAGAAGCAGGATTTTACTCTCTTCATCGAGGGAGTTTGTCGGTTCATCGAGGAGGAGAACGCGCGGGTTCGCGGCGAATGCGAGGGATAAAAAGGCCTTTTTCCGCTCGCCTCCCGATAGCGTGTCGAGCCTGAGCAGTGTGTCCGTGAGTCCGAAGTCGCGTGCGAACGCTTCCGCACGCGCCGGATGGGGAAGCGCCGCTTCGTACAGTTCGCGTGCGGTAAAACCGAAGGACGCGTCTTCCTGCGGGAGATAGAATACCTCGCACGGGAATGCGTCGCCGGAGAGGGACAGCGCATCCATGCCGCCGACTGTGATTTCTCCGTCGTCCGGACGAATCAGTCCGACGATAAGCCGCAGCAGGGTGGATTTTCCAATTCCGTTCGCTCCCTTGACAAGGCAGATTCGGTTCGCCTCGATGGCGCAGGATACGTCGGATAGAATCGCCCTGCTGTCCAGAGAGAGGGATACGTTGTGCAGTACAATGTCGGCGGCTGCGATGCTGCGGTCGGTTTCCTGTATCTCGCCAAACCAACCCGCCATGCGCTCCTCGGCGGTTTTTGCGACTGCGAAATTTGGAATGGAATCAAACACCGTTTTGACCGCCCCGAACAGGCCGGTGGACAGGGCGATGGCCTGTACTGCGGCGTCAAGGGAGGTCACGCCGGACAGTACGAATACGCCGAGGATGCCGTACGTGCCGTATTTGAGGAGACTTGAGACAAGCTCGTCCATGGACTCCTCCAGCCTCCACGTCACTTCGGAGCGGTTCCCGATTTTCAAATATCGCTTATGCAGCGCATCCAGACGGTCGAGCCACCATTTTTTTAGACCGTACAGCTTGATTTCCGCAAATCCGCGGTAAGTTTCGAGGGTCAAATCGGTCAGTTCCGCCTCAATATCGCGGCAGTCGTTATAATTTTTCTGCATGAATTTTTTGACGATGACCGGCGGCACGATTTGCAAAACCGAAATTCCCAGAAGAACCAGCGAGGCAGGCGCACTTTGGGGGAGGAGAAAGACGAAATACGCCGCGGCGGTGAGGACGCCAATAAAGAATCCGGGATACAGGCTCAGGCTTTTTCCGGCGACGGTGTTGAAATCGTCGCTCAGGTGTTCGACCGCTTCGCCGTGCTCTGTTGCGTACAGTATGTGAAGCGGACCTTGCAGGAAGCGGCGGTACAGCGTGATTTTGCATTTGTGTACGGCTTTTGAGAGCGCTTGGTCGTATGCGATTCCGGCGAGCACTTCGAACAGTTTTGTGCCGAGTACGACGGACAAAAGAAGGGCGCTTGTGATAAGAACCGCGTGAATATCGCCATCGGTGGCGCCGGAGACGATGCGCGCGGTGAGCTTGGCGGTGACAATACCCACGGGAATGGGAACCAAACGGAGCAGCCACGACGCAGTGCTGACCCGCCGGAGGATGGGAGAGAAGGCTTGGTATACGTTTTTCATAAACTATCCTTTCCGATGAAAATCAAAAAGCGGTAAGGTGGGTGCGACCTTACCGCTTGCATATAGGCGTATATGAGCATAAAAACAGCTCTGTTCCGCCTTTCTGAAAACAAAAAGGTCACGGACGAACCTCCGTGACCGATAAAAAGCGAATTGTGATTCGGCAAATGGCGTCAAAAACAACAGCATAGCTGTGCTACGCTTTTTTAAAGTATTGCCGACGAAAAAAATTCAGCTCCGCACAGAGTTCGTCATTTATGCATATGAACGGAGCACGCAAGTTCTAAACCTGCGATGAGGTGGATTTTCATGGGATAAATCCTCCAATGAAGATCATGATAAAATAAGTATATCACAGGGATGGGAGATTTGTCAAGGGGATTTTGCAGACGTCCGATTTCGCTGCAAAATACTTAAATTTTTTAAAAGAGGCTCCCAAAGTCCTCTTTGGTATGCTATAATATTCTCAAACCATTTTGCGAGGATTTTAAAAGTGAATCACGAACCCCTTATTCCCATCGTTCCGCTTTTGACAAAGTGGTATTCTTCCGTGCAAAAACCCCTCCCGTGGCGGCGTGACTCTACGCCGTATCACGTCTGGATTTCCGAAATCATGCTCCAGCAGACCCGAATCGAAGCTGTCATCCCCTATTATGAACGATTCCTGCGCGAGCTTCCCGACGTCGGGTCTCTCTCCGCTGTGCCGGACGACCGTCTCATGAAGCTGTGGGAAGGTCTTGGCTACTACAGCCGTGCGCGCAACCTCAAAAAAGCCGCCGTTATCTTGATGAACGAGTACGGCGGTACTCTCCCGTCGGAGGCGGAGGAATTGCGCAAACTTCCCGGTATCGGAGATTACACCAGCGGCGCTATCGCCTCTATCGCTTACGGCAAACCGGAACCCGCCGTCGACGGAAACGTTCTGCGCGTGGTCAGCCGCGTTCTTGCCAGCGACCGGGACGTCATGCTGCCCGCGACCAGACGTGATACCGCGGATGCGCTGCGCATGGTCTATCCTACAGGTCGTGACGCCGGACTGCTGACGGAGGGACTCATGGAGCTTGGGGAGACGGTCTGCATCCCAAACGGCAGTCCGAAATGTGAAATTTGCCCCCTTTCTTCGTCGTGCGCTGCATATTTGTCCGGCGCTACAGACCGCTATCCGGTGCGCAGTCCGAAGAAGGAGCGAGCCTGCGAGGATAAAACTGTCCTTTTGCTGCGAATCGATGGTCGATACGCCATAGCCAAGCGTTTGCAGACCGGTTTGCTCGCCGGTATGTGGGAATTTCCCAGTCTTGCAGGGCACAAAACGCCAGAAGAGGCGACTGAAGCGGTCTGCAAAATGGGACTTCATCCCGTGACCGTCGCCTCAATCGGTACAGCGCGGCATATTTTTACACACGTCGAGTGGAATATGCTCGGATATGAGGTGGAATGCGCTCCCATGGACCCCTTACCGGGAAACCTCATCTGGAAAACGGCGGGGGAAATACAGGAGAAGTACGCCCTCCCCACCGCATTCCGGAAATGGAAGAAAACAATCGTTTGTCCAGAGTGAAGTCTTTTTGAAAGAATTTTTTCCCGAAGGACTTCCCAAATCCCAAAAAAAAAGGAGAAGCGTATGAAATACACATTGGCGCAAGAGTGCGCGGTGTTTTTTGGAGATGGAAATTTGCTGCTGTCGGCGGCGGCGGGAAGCGGAAAAACCGCCGCGCTGACCGGACGGATATCGGAACTGCTCGTACAGGGACGCGCGGAATTAAGCGAGATGCTCATCGTGACCTACACGAGAGCTGCTGCGGCAGAAATGAAATCCAGAATTTCAAAGAGACTGCGCGAAATGGCGGCGGAGGGTCACCGCGTCGGCAGACACTTAGCCGCGCTTCCGGCGGCAGATATTTCCACCATCCACTCGTTTTTATATAAATCGCTGCGTCCCTATTTCCCATCCCTTGGACTGTCGCAGGACTATCGCATCACAGATATGCAGACCATTCGCGTTATGAAAGCGGATGCGATGCGCGACGTCGTTGACGATTTTTTCTCGCGCGGGAGCCAAAAACCAGACGAACGCACCGCGTCCTTTGTGGAACTCGCAGACGTAATCGGACAAGCGAGAGATACCGCCGCGCTGGACGCGGAGCTGCTCAGGATTGCCGATGCGCTCACCAGGGCCGCAGCCGACGAGTCCGCCCTCGACAGATATGCCGACATGCTCGACGAAGCGGCAGACGGGATTATGCAGTCAAAGTATGGGAACCTGCTGCGTGAGAGATTGACGGATTTTACCAATCACTATCTGCGCGTTTTTTCGGAGTGCGAAGACGATTTTGCCTCGTATCCCAAGGTTTTGGAGAAATATGGTCCGACCCTTGCGTACATAATCGACTGGCTCAGACAGGCGTCCCGCGCGGCGGCGGATGGCGCGGCGTACGGCGAAATCCGCGGAATTTTTGATTCCTTTGCACCGCCTACGCTGGGCAAGCTTTCTTCAAAGGACGCTTGCGATGCGTCGGACCGATTCAAATTTTACCGTGATTCCTTAAAAGGGGAGATTGAACGATATTCATCTGATTTCTTCCGGTTTACGGAGGAAGAAATCGAAGTGTCCGCAAAACATACTGCGGCAGTTCTGCGCTGTGCCAGACATGTCGTCGGCGCATACTTCCGCGAACTTGACCGACGCAAACGCGCCGCCTCCGCGCTCGAGTACAATGACCTTGAAAATCTCGCTGTAAAACTGTTCATTTCCCCCGACGGCTCCCCGACAAATGCCGCGCGGGAGGTGGGAAGCCGCTATAAATACATCTTTATCGACGAATATCAGGATACCAACAGCGTGCAGGATAAAATTTTCCGCGCGATTTCCTCCGGAAAAACGGTCCGGTTTATGGTCGGCGACGTCAAACAATCCATTTACCGCTTCCGTGGAGCGGAGCCGGAAGTCTTTTCAGAGTACCGCCGCCGGTGGCAGACAATCAAGCCGGATGGCAATTCTATTGAACAATATGAAACAAAAAATCTGCCGGAATTTTCACCTGATGACGGGTATGCGCTGTTCATGAGTGAAAATTTCCGCTGCGACGACGCGGTTGTGCGGTTTGTCAATATGGTCTCCGATTACACTTTGCCGCATGGCCGGATTCCCTACAGTGACGACGACGCGCTTATTCACGCCAAGCTTGAGGGAGGGGACGACCCGGTCGAGGTGTGCCTTATCGAGTGTCCGCGAAAACGGGCGTCAGACGACGAGACGGAGGAAACCGCAAACGGAAAGCGGCAGAATCCCGAGGCAAAATATATCGCCCGGCGCATTTCCGAAATGATTGGGAAATATTCCCCGGACGGCTCGCGCCTCCTGCGCGCATCGGACATTGCAATCATCATGCGCAGTCCCTCGCCGCGGAGCGCCATTTCCGCCGCCGCGGACTACGAATCTGCCCTTGCGGAATACGGGATTCCTGTCAAGATGAAGACTGCGCGTCCGGTGACGTCGTATCCGTCGGTCATGCTGCTTCTGTGTCTGCTCCATGCGGTGGACAATCCCCTCCGCGATATTTATACGGCGGGAGCCATGCGCTCCCCTGTGTTCGGATTCACCATCGCCGATATTGTGGCGCTGCGGAATGCGTCTGCGCTGTCCTCCGACTCCAATATGCCCCTTTATATGGCGGCGGAGTCGATTGCGGAAAATCACGAACATATTATGGAGAAAGAAAATTTTGCGGGCCAAGAGGTTTCCGCCGAGCAGGAGCCGGAAGAACGGCCCAAACTATCGCCGGAGCTGCGCGAAAAGTGTGCGTCGTTTGTTGCATGGATTGCCCGCCACAAAATTGCCGCGCGCGGGACGCCGGCGGACCGGTATCTTGAATTTTTGATTCACGATGCACGGATTTTCGCTATCGACGGCATCCGTGGCAATCCGACCGAACGGGACGCAGTAAATGCGTTCTGCACGATGGCGCGGACCTACGAAGGTTCGGGAGACGCGGGACTCTCGCATTTCGGCGGAATTTCCGGATTTCTCGGCTACATCGCGGACGCCGGCGGCGAGGAGGAGACGACGAATTTGTCAGATGCCGACGCGGTGTCGCTGATGAGCATTCACACGTCGAAGGGGCTTGAGTTCCCGGTGTGTTTTCTCGCCGAGTGCGCCAAACGGAGGAATACAGCGGACGAGCGGGGGAATGTTCTCATAGACCGCGAGCTTGGGCTTGGCATGTACCTGCCGGATGAAGGCGGTCTGGTCCGGTGTGGGAACCTTATCCGCGGCGTGATTGCCGAGAAAATGCGCGGCGAGGCGGTGGCAGAAGAGATGCGGATGCTGTACGTTGCCCTGACGCGGGCACGGAACCGGCTTATCGTCACCGCAAGGGTGCCTGACGTGGAAAAGCTCCTTTCCGACGCGGAGATGACCCGTGATACTGCTGACGGATATTTTGTCACCGGACAAGCGTCGTATATCCACTGGATAGTCAGTGCGGCGGCAAAGTACGGCGACGCGGATTTTTACAGGATTACCTCGATTCATGAGTCCGATATTTTGGGGGACGACGCGGAAGAAGAGGAAAGTTCCGGCGAGGGAGCAATGTGGGAAGCGAAAACGACGGACGAAGCATTTGACAGCGATACGGAAAAGCGGCTTCGCGAGAGATTTTCGTTTGCGTATCCGCACGAATACCTTGCCGCCATTCCGTCGAAACTATCCGTGTCGGGGTTGTATCCGGAAATTCTTGACGAAGGTCGGGCTGCGGACGCACTATATGAAATCACGGGCGGCGGATTTGCCCTTGCGCGAGAGACCGCGTTTTCGGAGGAAGCGGACGATAGGCAAGAGAAGCCGAAGTCGGTTCGTCCGCGGTTTATGACGGGCGAAAGCGACGTAAAAGCGACGGACCGCGGAAACGCAACGCATGTGTTTATGCAGTTTGCGGATTTTGATTCTCTTGCGGAAAACGGCGTGGAATACGAGCTGGAGCGTCTGGTGAGGGAGCGCTATATCAGTAAGAAGCTGGCGGAACTGGTGAATCTGGGACAGCTCAAGCGGTTTGCGAGGAGCGAGCTGATGGAAAAAATGCGCCGCTCACCGATGGTCAAGCGCGAATTCCGGTTCAACACGCTTATGGCGGCGGAGAACTTCACGGCGGAGACTGCACTGAAGGAGCAGCTGCGCGGCGAAGGAGTCAAAATCACGGTACAGGGAGTGGTGGACTGCGTCTTCCGCGACCCGGACACGGGGCGGCTTGTGCTGGTCGACTACAAAACGGACCATGTGACCGCGGAGGAGTGGCAGAACCGCGCGCTCGCCAAAAAGAAGCTGGCGGACCGCCACCGCAGTCAGCTCATGTATTACAAGCAAATCTGCGAAAAAATGTTCAGCGAGGAAATTCCGGAGACGCTTTTGTACTCGACCGTTCTCGGAGAATGCGTGCGGATTGACGTGTAAGGGATGCGCCCCCTCCAAACCCTTTGGGCAGGGGATTCTGTGCGGTTGTTTTACTTTGGCGGATTCGGCATTGCTATTGCAAAACCCATACTCTCGTGATATAATAGATATAATATAATGTACGATTTGGATGAGGAAGGCTGTGCTGTGGAAAAAACGAATTTAAATAGACTTATGCGTGTGCTTGTGCCGTTTGTGATTATGTTTATCGTACAGCGGCTCGCTTTTTTCGCACTCGGTATGACTTCGCTGTCTCCCACAGTCTGCGACCTGGTATCCTTTACCGTTGCGTCGTTTGTGGGAATATTCTTCTTCTGGATGGGCTGCGGACGCGGCTCTCTTGGATTGGCTCCCGACAAATATACAGAAGCGGAAGACAGTGAAACGAGTGTTTTTCCAGCGGCGGATAACGCGCTCGGACGTGCGCTTTATGCCGTTTTGTCCTTCGCAGCGCTTGTCGTTGTGATGTTCCTGATTACCGCAATGTCGGATACGCAGGCATTTGAAGCGCCGGAGAAGAGCGCAGTCGATTTTATTTCTCTTATCGTTGTTCATCCGCTGCTGGAAGAGTACATTTTCCGATGGCTGTTTTACCGCGAGCTGCGGCCGATGCACCCCATTTTCGCGGGTCTGGCGCAGGCGGTCATGTTCGCCCTCGTTCACAATACGGTCGGCGGGATGCTTTACGCCCTTGCAAGCGGCGTTGTGATAGTGGCTGCGCTTGAGAAATCCGGCTCGCTGAAGACTGCGGCAGCCGCGCATATGCTTGTAAACCTGCGCTCGTTCGTGTATCTGACCTGGCTGTCCGACAGCGCGCTTGCGAACGCGGCAAATGTGAGAACCGTGATCGATTTCTGTATCATTTCCGTAGGCGTTGCCGCTGCCCTTGTTTTGATGATTCGGCACGGACTCAAGGAAAATGGTTTGGAAGAGACGCCCGACGACAGCGGAGAGCACGAGGATAAGCATGAGTCAGTTTGATATGGCTGCCGCAGAGAAACGGTCGGAGGAAATCGCAGAGATTGTGAAGCGGTATTCCGGCGGCGGCGGGAACGAATTCTATATGCGGGCGGCGCTGGAGCTTGCGGAGACTGCCGCTCGATACGGGGATGTTCCGGTCGGATGCGTTATCGTGCGGGATGGAGAGATTCTCGCCGCGGACTGCAACGGAAGGGAAGTTTTTCGTGACGCGGCGTATCATGCGGAAACTGCGGCAATATCCGCGGCCTGTCGGAAACTCGGCGGCTGGCGGCTGACGCGGTGTACCCTTTATGTGACGCTGGAACCATGCCCTATGTGTGCGGGCGCCATATGGTGCGCCAGGGTCCCGCGGGTGGTGGTCGGCGCGAAGGACGCCAAAGCAGGCGCCGCAGGGTCCGTGCTGAACCTCAATTCGTATCCGCTGAATCATAAATTTGAAGTTCAGTTTGGGGTGCTTGAACGGGAGTGCCGCCAGGTCTTGACGAAATTTTTCTGTGATCGGAGAAGAAAAAGAAACGGCGAAACGTAATGAAAAAAATAAAACTTGATTTTCAGAAAACCCTGTTCATTTCCGATCTCGACGGAACGTTATTAAATGCCGACGCGTGTCTGCCGGCGGGGGATGTCCAGCGTATCAACGCGTTGGGACAGCGCGGGGTGCGGATTACATACGCCACAGCACGGACGATAAAATCGGTGGAGAAAATTCTCGATGGGATTGCGTTTTCCCCGGAGTCCGCACCGGTTGCTTTGATGAACGGGGTGCTGATTTGCGATATGGCGAGCGGGCATTATGTGGATTCCGCGAAGTTTTCCACAGCTTGCGCGCAGGAGCTGTTACAGTGTATGTGCGCGTGCGGCGCAGAACCTTTTATTTACACCGTGGAAGGGGACGTCCTGCGGACGTACTATCGTGAAATCCGGAACGAACCCATGCGCCGGTTTATGCAGGAGCGCGTGGAGCGGTACAGCAAGCCGTTCACGCAGATAGAGGATATTTTCAGTGTGCGGGGGGACGTGATTTACTTCTGCATGCTGGGCGGTGAAGACGAGGCGACGCGGGTAAGCCGCGCCGTCGGCGGGATTCCCGGGATAAAGCATACGTCCTATCGCGATTCCTATGCGGCTGATACGTGGTATTTGGAGATTTTTGACGAGCGCGCGTCGAAGAAGCACGCCGTGGAGTTTCTGCGGAAGTACACGGGTGCGGCATATGTGGTCTGCTTTGGGGACAATCGGAACGATTTGCCCATGTTTGAAGCGGCAGATTTCGCGGTCGCGGTGGAAAACGCCGTACCGGAATTGCAGGCAGCCGCCGACGATATCGCGCGCGGCGGTGTAGTCGAATATATTGAGACGATGCTTATGGCGGAAGGAGAGCCGATATGACAGATTTTTACTTTACACAAACCGTACCGTGGCTTGGGATGGGGCGGAAACCGGATTTGCGCCACTGCGCCGACCCCGCCGCGAAGCTGCGTGCCTTGATGATTTTCGTGGATTTCCCGAACCATCGCGTGTCCGACGTGGAAGCGCCGTACAACGAGATTGGGTATTACAAAGAAATTCTCGCGGAGGACGGAAAGCGGGTGTTATGTGCGGTCTCGGAGGGCAGGCTTGATTTGACAATTGTGTGTGCCGAACGGTGGTACACGATGCCGCAGAACGACGCGGATTACAAAATGGAGCGTGTGATTACACACGAAGCTCACGCCGGATACATTGCCGACGCATGCGACGTGTGCGCGGATGACTATGACCTTGATTCCTTCGATATTTTTTACGTGGTTCCGGTAAAGGGGTCCGCAGTGCCGTATTCGCCGACGATGGTATCGAAATCCCGTCCGGTCTGCGGAAAGCGCGCAAAGGCGGGGCTGTGCGTGACGTTTGGAGAGGATATGCACTTCCGGCGCGGGCTTCTGCTGGCGCACGAGACGGGGCATATTCTCGGACTGCCGGACTATTATGCCTTCCAGTGTGAGAGGGGGCGGGAGTTTGCGTACTGCGGCGGATGGAGCCTGATGGGGTTAATCGAGGGCTTTGCACCTGACTGGTTCGCATACGACAAATGGCGTCTCGGTTTCCTGCCGGATGAAGCGGTGGAGGTTCTGGACGAGAGTGGAGAATTTGAGGTAAAAATGTCCTTCGGCGGAGGGGGAAAGCGTCTTATGCTGATACCGCTTACGGAGACTTGTGCCGTGGCGGTCGAGGCGAGATGGGCTGCAGCGGATGGATTAGACAAGCGTTTGGCGGAATTCGGCGGGCGCGGGATTGTGATGTACGAGCTTGACGGGACGAAGCAAAGCGGGTATGGCTGTCTGACCGTGATACCGAAGAAGGGGTATGAGGAATATCTTGGAAAGCTGAATGTGCGGGAGTGCCGTGAGCTGGTGTGTTCCGGTGAGAACGTGTCGCACAGAGGGGTCACGGCAAGTCTGACAGGAGACGTGGTAAAAATTACGATAAGGAAATAAAAATGGATAAGGAAAGCATAAACTTAAAAGAAATCGAGTCGCAGGCGGAGCAGGCAATGCGGGAGCTGTGCGGCATAGTGAAGGTACCGGCGGGGGGCATTGTGGTTATCGGGTGTTCGTCGTCGGAGATAGGAGGCGGCGTCATTGGGCACGCGTCGTCTCCGGAGATAGCGTCTGCGGTATACCGCGGCGTCGCACGTGAGCTTGAGCTGCGGGGCTTGTACCTTGCGGCGCAGTGCTGCGAGCACTTGAACCGCGCCGTCGTCATTGAGCGCGAAGCAATCCGCGCGGCGTTATCGGCCGCCGCACTCGGCCATAGGGAATTCTATGAAGTGAACGCCATTCCTCAGCCGAAGGCTGGCGGCTCGTTTGGCACATGTGCTTACCAATCCTTCAGGGACCCGGTAGTCCTCTCCGGCATCGCGGCGGACGCCGGTCTCGACGTCGGCGGCACCTTAATCGGCATGCACTTAAAACCCGTGGCCGTCCCGGTCCGCCTCCAGATTCAAAAAATCGGGTATGCCAATCTCATCGCCGCCCGCACCCGCATCCCCTTCACCGGCGGCGGTCGGGCTGTGTATGATGAGGGGAAGATGTAGAACCCTCGCCCCATATGCGTTCCCTTTACAAAATCATTCGGAGAACTACATTTTATGAACAAAACGACGAAAATTCATGTAAAAAACGCTGCGTATCAGAAGCTTGAAGTGCTGGCGACGAACCGGAATAAGAGGTATAAGTATTTTGAGTTTTTGGTCGAAGGCGTGCGAAATATTAATGAGGCGGTTAAGAACGGGTGGCAGATTGTGTCGCTCATTTATTCGCCGCAGGCTGATTTGTCTGACTGGGCGCGTGGCGTCATACGGTCTACGCCGACGGAGGGCAACATTGAGCTTGACGAGCCGTTGATGCGCGAGCTGTCGGAAAAGGACGACACGTCCGAGTTAATGGCAGTCGTGAAGATGCGGCCCGATGATGTAGGGCAGATAACGTTTCGCGGCGTGCCGCTGCTGGCGCTGTTCGACCGTCCCTCCAATAAAGGAAATCTTGGAACGATTATCCGCACGCTCGACGCGATGGGTGCGGATGGGCTGATTCTTACCGGGCATGGCGTCGATTTGTATGACCGCGAGGTTGTCGGGGCGTCGATGGGGTCGTTTTTTTATGTCCCTGTGATTCGGATGCCGCGGCACGACGATTTGGCAAAATTTATTGCCGATGTGTCGGAGAAATATGGGCGGCTGTCCGTTATCGGAACGACAGCCCATGCGCAGGCGCGGCTCTGCGAGCTAGATTTGACGGTTCCCACGCTATTTATGATTGGCTGTGAAACGGACGGTTTGTCGGAAGGACTGCGTCCCTTCTGCACGACGTTGGCGACTATCCCAATGGCGAAAACTTCGTCGGCGTCCAGCTTCAACGTGGCGTGCGCGACAACGGTGATGTTCTACGAAGCGGTCCGGCAGCGCATGGAAAGATGAAAGTTCTCAATTTATTATTTTGCAGGAGTGCAGGGGCAAGTGAAAACTTCACATATTTTTATTTTGAAAAAATATTGGATGATGGCGGTGTTTTGCTGCATATCGGCGGCGATTCTGGTTTCCGCTATGGTTTGGAGCGGCGCGAAGGAGGATTCCGCTGCGGTTCCGGTGAT
>CAZUPI010000014.1:0-66165 GCA_964621755.1 uncultured Ruminococcus sp.
TCTTACCGTGGTCAACGTGACCAATTGTACCAATATTTACATGGGGCTTGGTACGCTCAAAATGTGCCTTTGCCATTTAGATAATCCTCCTGATTTTTGGATTTGTACTTATTATATATTATTTTTGGTGGTTTGTAAAGGGGTTCCACGCTTTTTTGAGAAAAAAGCTGTGTAAACTTTTTTATGCGCGCTTAATTTGCTTTCTTACCCTGAATCGTTTCGCGGATGCTCTTCGGAACTTCTGCGAAGTGGTCGGGCTCCATAGAGTAGGTGCCGCGTCCCTGTGTACGGGAACGGAGGGCTGTGGAGTAACCGAACATTTCAGACAGCGGAACGAACGCGGTAATCTGGTATGCACCGTATACGGTTTCCATCGAGTTGACCTGTCCTCTGCGCTGGTTGACGTCACCGATAACGTCGCCCATGTATTCTTCTGGAATGACAATGACGACCTTCATAATAGGCTCAGTGAGAACCGGGTCAGCTTTTGCCATAGCATCCTTGAACGCCATAGAACCGGCAATCTTGAACGCCATTTCGGAGGAGTCGACTTCGTGGTAAGAACCGTCATAGAGGTTTACCTTGACGTCAACTACATTGTAGCCTGCGAGAACACCGGATTGCATTGCGCTCTTGATACCTTCTTCAACAGCGGGGATATATTCCTTCGGAATAGAGCCGCCGACGGTGGTATTTTCGAATACGAAGCCGGCGCCGGGCTCGTTCGGTTCAATTTTGATCTTGACGTGACCGTATTGACCTTTACCACCGGACTGACGAGCGTACTTGAGGTCGCTGTCTGCGGGACGGCGGATGGTTTCCTTGTAAGCAACCTGCGGGCGGCCTACGTTTGCTTCAACCTTGAATTCGCGGAGCAGTCTGTCTACGATGATTTCGAGGTGGAGCTCGCCCATACCTGCGATGATGGTCTGACCGGTATCTTCATCGGTGTAGGTACGGAAGGTCGGGTCTTCTTCGGCGAGTTTTGCCAGGGCGATGCCCATCTTTTCTTCGCCCGCCTTAGTTTTCGGTTCGATTGCGACACGAATAACCGGTTCCGGGAATTCCATGGACTCAAGAACGATAGGGCTTCTTTCGTCACAGAAGGTATCACCCGTTGTGGTATTCTTTACGCTTACTACGGCTGCGATATCGCCGGAGTAGCACTTGTCGATATCTTTACGATCATTTGCGTGCATCTGGAGTATACGGCCAAAGCGTTCACGCGCGCGCTTGGTGGGGTTATATGCAGTCTGACCAGCCTCGATGATACCGGAATATACTCTGAAGAAGCAAAGCTTTCCGACATAGGGGTCGGTCATGATTTTAAATGCGAGAGCTGCGAAAGGCGCGTCGTCGGATGCCGGACGTGTTTCTTCCTCTTCAGTTTCGGGGTTGATACCCTTTACTGCGGGAATGTCAGTCGGGGACGGCATGTAGTCGATGATTGCATCAAGGAGCTTCTGAACACCCTTATTCTTATAAGAGGTGCCGCAGATGACAGGGACGATCTGGTTATGGATTGTAGCCTGTCTGAGAGCCGCCTTGAGTTCAGGAACGGTGATTTCCTCACCTTCGACGAACTTCTCGAAAAGGGTATCGTCCGTTTCAGCGATAGCTTCGACCATTGCGTCGTGATATTCCTGCGCCTTTTCGACCATATCGGCGGGGATGGGTTCGACACGCATGTCTTTGCCGAGGTCATCGTAGTAGATGTCGGCTTCCATAGCCATGAGGTCGATGATACCGCGGAACGAATCTTCAGAACCTATAGGAAGCTGAATCGGGACAGCGTTGGCCTTGAGACGCTCTTTCATCATGTCAACAACATGGTAGAAGTTAGCGCCCATGATGTCCATCTTATTGACGTAAGCCATTCTCGGAACGCCGTATTTGTCAGCCTGTCTCCATACTGTTTCGGACTGCGGTTCAACGCCGCCCTTTGCACAGAATACGGTCACAGATCCGTCGAGAACTCTGAGAGAACGCTCGACTTCGACAGTGAAGTCAACGTGTCCTGGGGTATCTATAATGTTGATTCGCGTATTTTTCCAGAAGCATGTTGTGGCTGCCGATGTGATGGTAATACCTCTCTCCTGCTCTTGTTCCATAAAGTCCATAACAGCGGTACCCTCATGGGTCTCGCCGATTTTATGGGTCTTACCGGTGTAGAACAGAATGCGCTCCGTGGTAGTGGTCTTACCGGCATCAATGTGAGCCATGATACCGATGTTCCGTGTACGCTCAAGTGAATATTCCCTTGGCATATATTATTAAATCTCCTTTATAAACGGTACTGCTGTCGGGTTCGCGGGATGAAAACGGGGAAAAATTAATACTTGAAATGTGCGAAAGCCTTGTTGGCTTCTGCCATTCTGTGTGTTTCTTCTTTTTTCTTGAATGCGCCGCCGGCGTTGTTTTTCGCGTCCATAATTTCAGCTGCAAGACGTTCGGACATGGTGCGTTCGCTTCTTGTGCGTGCATACGCAACGAGCCAACGGAGACCGAGCGTCTGGCGGCGTTCGGGTCTAACATCCATAGGAACTTGGTAGTTGGAACCGCCGACACGACGAGCCTTTACTTCAAGACTAGGCATTACGTTTTCGAGAGCTTCGGTGAATACTTCGAGAGGATTCTGACCGACTTTAGCCTCTACTTCCGCAAAAGCGTCATAAACGATTTTCTGAGCGACGCCCTTTTTGCCGTCATACATTACATTATTGATGAGCTTTGTAACGAGCTTGGAATTGTAAAGCGGATCCGGCAGAACGTCTCTTTTTGATATCTGACCTCTTCTTGACACAGTAACTTCCCTCCTTCATGAAAAATATGAATTCATAGGTACTCGAAAGATAAACTCCCGCTCGTGCAAGCCGGTCATATAAACATTTATTACTTATATGAGGACCTTACACAAACGAATATCGAGTGAATGGATAATGCAGAGCTTTGGAATTACTTCTTTGCTCTCTTTGCGCCGTACTTAGAACGGGACTGCTTACGGTTTGCAACGCCCTGAGCATCGAGAGTACCACGGATGATGTGGTAACGAACACCAGGAAGGTCACGTACACGTCCGCCGCGGATAAGTACTACGGAGTGTTCCTGAAGATTGTGGCCGATACCCGGAATGTAAGTGGTAGCTTCCATACCGTTGGTCAGTCTTACTCTGGCGATTTTACGGAGAGCAGAGTTCGGCTTCTTCGGTTGCATTGTTGTTACCTTTGTGCAGACGCCGCGCTTCTGGGGAGAGCTCTGGTCGGTTGCGCGATTCTTGAGTGTGTTGAAACCCTGCTGAAGAACCGGTGCTTTAGACTTATAGGTCTTGTCCTGTCTTCCCTGCTTAACGAGCTGGTTAAATGTAGGCATTTTTGTCCTCCTTTTCTTTCGTAATAAATGTTTATATACAACCGAATTGCTCCGGATGTAAGCATCTTTACTGCAAAATTGGGCATAAATAAAGATACCCAAAAATTGCGTACGCTTCATTATATCACCCGACTCCGCTTTTGTCAAGCGATATATTTGATAGATATAATATTCTCCCACTTGCACAATAAAATACACAAAAAGCAAAATTATTGTAGACATTTTTGCGCTGAAAAAATACATGGGACCTTTAAAAAATCCAAGTCTGCTTTGCTTTAGCATACGTTTCAGGGGAGGCGCTTTTTCCGAAAACGCCTCCCCTTTAAATTTATCGGGAATTATTCAAAATCACTATCGTTATTGCCGGGAGCGAATTCTTTTTCGAAATCCTCATCAATAAGGTCTTCACCGTCGAAGCCGTCGTCGACGTCGTCAAAATCATTGACAATATCTTCCTCTTCCTCGTCGATTACTGCATCGTCAAAGTCTTCGTGGGATTTTTCGGAAAGGTCGTCTTCGCTGATGGCTGCCTTTGCTTCCTCTATTTCAAGCTCGGACAGTTCCATATTGTACAGCGGGGATTCCATCGGGCGGGTACGCTCCACTTCTATCTTGCGGTAGCAGTCCATACCCGTTCCGGCAGGAATGAGACGGCCGATGAGCACGTTTTCCTTGAGCGCGAGCAGGTGGTCGACCTTACCCTTGATGGCGGCTTCCGTGAGGACCTTTGTTGTTTCCTGGAAGGACGCCGCGGACAGGAACGACTCGGTAAGCAGAGAAGCCTTTGTAATGCCGAGAAGCACCGTTTCGCCCTCCGCCTTACGCAGCTCGATCTCTCCGGCCGCGATTCTCTTCTCGATTGCTTCGTTTTCCGTGTAGTATTCGCTCAGGTTTACTGTTGAACCGGAGAGAAGCGGCGTATCGCCCTCTTCGGTTATCTTTATCTTTCTCGTCATCTGACGGGCGATCACTTCGATGTGCTTGTCGTTGATGTTGATACCCTGGTTGCGGTATACTTTCTGCACTTCCAGCAGGATGTAGTCATATACATCGTCGATGCCGTTGATGCGGAGGATATCTGCGGGGTTCTTGTCACCCTCGGTCAAAGCAGTGCCGGCCGATACGTGCATTCCATCGTCAACGACCATATTGGTGCCGAAGGGTATTTGATAGATGATGTCTTCGCCGCCGTCGTCTGGGGTGATGGTGATATTGTGCGTCTTCTTGACCGCTGTAATGGTAACGGTACCGGCACATTCTGCCACCATCGCTGTCTTCTTCGGCTTGCGCGCCTCGAACAGCTCTTCTACTCGCGGAAGACCCTGTGTGATGTTTGCCGCAGCAACGCCGCCGGTGTGGAACGTACGCATGGTAAGCTGGGTACCGGGTTCACCGATGGACTGCGCCGCGATGATACCAACGGCTTCTCCCACGTTTACCGGACGGTCGTTTGCAAGGTCGGAACCGTAGCAGTGGGCGCAGACGCCGTAGCGGGAACGGCACTGGAGAACGGTACGGATGTAAACCCGTTCGATTCCGGCTGCGATGATCTTTTTCGCCGCCGCTTCGCTGATCATGGTGTTGTTTTCCACAAGAACTTCGCCTGTTGCGGGGTCCACAACGTTGCCGATGGTATACCGTCCGACGAGTCTGTCCTTGAGAGGTTCGACTACTTGACCGTCAACTTTGATATCCGATACCCAGATACCGTGTGTTGAGCCGCAGTCATCCTCGCGGATGATGACGTCCTGCGCAACGTCTACAAGACGACGGGTCAGGTATCCGGAGTCTGCTGTCTTCAGTGCGGTATCGGACAGGGATTTACGCGCGCCCTTTGCCGCCATGAAGTATTCGAGGATGGAAAGACCTTCACGGAAGTTGGACTTAATCGGGATTTCAATTGTACGTCCGTTTGTCGCGAACATAAGACCACGCATACCTGCGAGCTGACGCATCTGCGTTATGGAACCACGGGCGCCGGAGTCAGCCATCATCTTGATCGGATTGTAGCGGTCGAAGTTTGCCTGAAGAGCCGCGACAACGTCGTCTGTGGTCTTGTTCCAGAGCTTGATGACGCTCTCGTAACGTTCGTCTTCGGTCATCTCACCGCGCCTATACATCTTTTCGATCCGTTCAACGTTCTTTTCAGACTGTGCGATGATGGAATATTTTTCTTTCGGAATGGTCATATCGGCGACGGAAATCGAAATCGAACCGCGGGTCGAATATTTGTAACCCATCGACTTGATTTCGTCGAGTACGGCTGCCGTCACAGCAAAACCGTGTGTGCGAATGCAGCGGTCGACGATATCGGAGAGCTTATTGGAGCTTGTGACAAAGTCGATTTCGAGCTTGAAGGCGTTTTCCGGCTTGCTTCTGTCAACGTAGCCCAGGTCCTGCGGAATCGGACGGTTGAAGATGAGTCTGCCGAGCGTAGCTTTAACGCGGCCCGTGCGCTCTACGCCGTCGATGACTTTCGTTGTGCGGACTTCAATCGGCGCATGCAGACCGAGCAGACCGGTTTCATATGCCATCATCGCTTCATCGAAGTCGCGATAGCACTTGAGGTGTTCGGGGTCTCCTGTGTCGCCGGGCTCGCCGGGTTTATCGAGGGTCAGATAGAAGGAGCCGAGAACCATATCCTGCGACGGAACGGCAATAGCGCGGCCGTCAACCGGCTTCAGAAGGTTGTTCGCGGAGAGCATGAGGAAGCGGGCTTCCGCCTGTGCTTCTGCGGACAGCGGCACGTGAACCGGCATCTGGTCGCCGTCGAAGTCCGCGTTGAACGCCTTGCAGACGAGCGGATGCAGCTTGATAGCCTTCCCTTCGACGAGGACGGGTTCGAACGCCTGAATTGACAAGCGGTGCAGGGTCGGCGCACGGTTCAGAAGGACGGGATGGGACTTGATGACGTTTTCAAGAGAGTCCCATACATCGGGGTGGACCTTCTCCACCTTCTTTTTTGCTTCCTTTATATTAGCGGCCATGCCGGTTTCGACGAGTCTCTTCATGACGAACGGCTTGAACAGCTCGAGCGCCATTTCTTTCGGCAGGCCGCACTGATAAATCTTGAGGTCGGGACCAACGACGATAACGGAACGTCCGGAATAGTCAACACGCTTGCCGAGGAGGTTCTGACGGAAACGGCCCTGCTTACCGCGGAGCATTTCGGACAGGGACTTCAAGGGACGGCTGGACGGACCGGTGACCGGCTTTCCGCGGCGGCCGTTGTCGATAAGCGCGTCTACGGCTTCCTGGAGCATACGCTTTTCGTTGCGGATGATGATATCCGGCGCGTGCAGTTCCATCAGACGCTTCAGACGGTTATTTCTGTTGATAACGCGTCTGTAGAGGTCGTTTAAGTCGGATGAAGCGAAGCGGCCGCCGTCGAGCTGGACCATCGGACGGATTTCCGGCGGAATGACCGGAACCACGTCGAGAATCATCCATTCGGGACGGTTGTGGGACTTGCGGAATGCTTCGACCACTTCGAGGCGTTTGACGAGGCGGATTTTCTTTTGACCGGAGGAATTTGCAAGCTCTGCTTTCAGCTGTTCTGAGAGCGCTTCGACGTCGAGCTCGGCGAGAAGCTCACGGATGGCCTGTGCGCCCATGCCGACGCGGAAGTCGTTCTCGTGCTTTTCGTATGCTTCGCGGTACTCCTTCTCATTCAGAAGGTCGTACTTTTTGAGCTTGGTTGTGCCGGGGTCAATGACGATATATGCAGCGAAATATAAAACTTTTTCGAGAAGTCTCGGTGAAATGTCGAGGAGCAGACCAATACGGGACGGAATCGCGCGGAAGTACCAGATATGCGAAACGGGGGCTGCGAGAACGATGTGTCCCATTCTCTCGCGGCGGACCTTTTTCTGTGTGACCATGACGCCGCACTTTTCGCAGACCTTACCTTTATATCTCTGACGCTTGTATTTTCCGCAGAGGCATTCCCAGTCCTTGGTAGGACCAAAAATTCTTTCGCAGAAAAGACCGTCACGTTCTGCTTTAAGCGTACGATAGTTAATCGTTTCCGGCTTTTTCACTTCGCCGCACGACCAGCTCGTAATCATTTCCGGAGACGCTAAACCTATTTTAATAGAATCAAATACATTGCGTTCCATTGACAGTATCCTTCTCTATATAATTTAATCGGTGCCTCACAGGACTCGTCTGCAAATCTGTTTCGCAGGTTTACAGGTGATTTTCACGATGCGGGACCGAGGTAGGGGAGTCGGCTCCGGCGCCTAAAACGCCGGAAGCCTGAAAAGCTTGTGTTGGGATTGGTATCGTTTTATATCAATCAAACGAATCCATGTCACCGATGTCGTCGTCGAAGGAATATTCGCCGCGGTCTGCTGCAATCAGCATATCGTCGTCGGGCTCTTCCTGTCCGTCCGCGCCGTCAAGGGATTCTTCCTGATAGGACTTGTACATGTCGTCTGTTTCTACCGCTGTACCGACATCTTCCTCGCTGACGTCGTTTCCGTCCGAAATGATGTTCGGGGTTACGACGTCGTCGTCTCCGATGGTGGCAAGCTCGATCTCTTCTCCGTTTTCTCCGAGAACGCGGACATCGAGCGCGAGGGACTGGAGTTCCTTTACAAGGACCTTGAACGCTTCCGGAACGCCCGGAGTCGGGATATTCTGTCCCTTTACGATAGCTTCGTATGTCTTGACACGTCCGATGGTATCGTCAGACTTGACGGTCAGGATTTCCTGGAGCGTATATGCTGCGCCGTATGCTTCCAGCGCCCATACTTCCATTTCTCCGAATCGCTGTCCGCCGAACTGCGCCTTACCGCCGAGCGGCTGCTGGGTTACCAGAGAATAAGGACCTGTGGAACGTGCGTGAATCTTATCGTCGACAAGGTGGTGCAGCTTCAGGTAGTACATGATGCCGACGGTAACCGGGTTGTCAAAGGGCTCGCCGGTGCGTCCGTCGTACAGGATTGTCTTGCCGTCGACTACTTTCAGCTTACCGGCCTGTCTCAGCTCTTCCAGATGAGCTTCGTCGTCCCGTTCCTCTCCCGTGATTGGGCGCAGGTCGCGTATACCGGTCGCCGGGTCAAAGGACTCCTCAAACAGATTCTTACCGGTTACGTTTTCGTTGGGCATGACGTCGCGGTCGAGTCCGGCCAGCTTCAGGCACTCGGAAATGTCCGCTTCTGTTGCGCCGTCGAAGACAGGGGTCATGATTTTCCAACCGAGCTTCTTTGCCGCGATGCCAAGGTGAACTTCAAGCACCTGTCCGATATTCATTCGGGACGGCACGCCCAGCGGGTTCAGCACGATGTCAAGCGGCGTACCGTCGGGAAGGAACGGCATGTCCTCCGGCGGGAGAATGCGCGATACGACGCCTTTGTTTCCGTGACGGCCGGCCATTTTGTCGCCGACGGATATTTTTCTTTTCTGCGCGATGTAGACGCGGACATCCTTGTTGACTCCCGGAGGAAGCGCGTCGCCCGCTTCTCTTGTGAAGACCTTGACGTCGACAACAATTCCGTTTTCGCCGTGCGGTACTTTGAGAGAAGTATCTCTCACTTCGCGGGCCTTTTCGCCGAAGATGGCGCGGAGAAGTCTTTCTTCCGCGGTCAGCTCTGTTTCGCCCTTCGGCGTCACTTTACCGACAAGGATATCGCCCGCGTGTACTTCCGTACCTTTTTTGATGATACCGGACGCGTCGAGGTCCTTCAGTGCGTCGTCGCCGACATTCGGGATTTCACGGGTGATTTCTTCCGGACCGAGCTTGGTATCGCGCGCTTCGTGTGAATATTCTTCTATATGGATGGAGGTGTATACGTCGTCGCGGACGAGTCTCTCGTTCAGGAGAACGGCGTCCTCGTAGTTGTAGCCCTCCCATGTCATGAAGCCAATGAGAGCGTTCTTACCGAGGGCAATTTCACCGTCGGAGGTCGACGGACCGTCGGCAATAATCTGGCCCGCTTCCACGCGGTCGCCCTGATTGATGATAGGTCTCTGGTTGACGCAGGTTCCCTGGTTGGAGCGCTTGAACTTGATGAGGCGGTACGTATCTTTGTGACCGTCGTCGCAGTGCACCACGATTTCGTCCGCGGTGACACTTTCCGCCCAGCCGCTGTTTTCGCAGACTACGACAACGCCGGAGTCGATCGCGGCCTTGTATTCCATACCGGTGCCGACGATTGGCGAATCGGTGGTGAGAAGCGGAACTGCCTGCTTCTGCATGTTCGAACCCATGAGCGCACGGGAGTTGTCGTCGTTTTCCAGGAACGGGATCATTGCGGTCGCAACGGATACGACCATCTTCGGGGAGACGTCCATGAGAGAAACTTTTGCGGGATCCACTTCGACGATTTCTGCGCGGTCTCTGGCGGTGACCTTTTTATTTTTGAAGCACATGCCGTCGTCGAGGGGCTCGTTCGCCTGTGCGACGATGTAGTTGTCCTCAATGTCTGCGGTCATATATTCGATTTCGTCGGTTACACGGTGGCGGACGGTGCCGTCTTCCATGGTCTCGTGCACAACCTTGCGGTAGGGCGCTTCAATGAAACCGTACTTCGAAATCTTCGCGTAGGTTGCGAGATAGGAGATAAGACCGATGTTCGGACCTTCCGGGGTCTCGATAGGACACATTCTTCCGTAGTGCGTGTAGTGTACGTCACGTACTTCGAAGGAGGCTCTGTCTCTCGAAAGACCGCCCGGACCGAGCGCGGAGAGACGTCTCTTGTGCGTCAGCTCTGCAAGGGGGTTGTTCTGGTCCATGAATTGGGACAGCGGGGAGCTTCCGAAGAATTCACGGATTGCGGTAACAACCGGACGAATGTTGATCAGTGTCTGGGGAGACAGGGATTCGTTGTCCTGTATATTCATTCTCTCCTTGACGATCTTATCCATGCGCGCGAGACCGATGCGGAGCTGGTTCTGGAGCAGCTCGCCGACGGAGCGGAGACGACGGTTGCCAAGGTGGTCGATATCGTCGGTCGTACCGATGTCGTGGGACAGCGCCAGCAGGTAGTTGATGGAGGAGAGGATATCTTCACGTGTAATGTGCTTCGGGCAAAGCTCAGCGATACGGCGTTTTGCTTCCTTGCGGACCGCTTCCTTGTCGTCGCCGCAGTTGTTTACGATGTCGAGAAGGATGTCGAGACGGCATTTTTCTGCGACGCCGGAGTCGTGCAGGTCGTAGCCGAGGATATATGCGGGGTCGACCGCACCGTTGGAGAATACTTTAACCTCAGTCGCATCTTCCAGTTCGAGGTAGACTTCGCACACGCCCGCGCGTTCGATTTCCACGGCTTCATCTTTGGTGAGGACGCGTCCGCTTTCGAAGGCGTCTTCACAGAGGACTTCGCCGGTAATCGGGCTGACAACGGGACGGGAGAGCTTATATCCGCTGATTCTCGGACCGAGCGCGAGCTTTTTGTCGTACTTATGGCGTCCGACAGGGTAGAGGTCGTATCTCTTCGGGTCGAAGAACAACCCGTTCATGAGGATTTCCGCAGATTCAACGATAGCGGGCTCGCCCGGACGGAGCTTGGTGTAGATTTCCTTAAGGGCTTCGTCACGGATAGAGGATTTATTTTCAATCGCCTTTCCTTCGCACGGGTCTTTGTCGAGGGTATTGGCGAGTTTGACTTCCACACCGAATACTTCTTCGATTTCCTCACGTGTCTGGATGCCGAGCGCGCGGATAAGGATGGTGACTGGAATTTTGCGGTTTTTGTCGATACGGACGTAGTAGACGTCGTTGGCGTCGGTTTCATATTCGAGCCATGCGCCGCGGTACGGGATAACGGTAGAGGTGTAAAGACGCTTACCGGACTTATCGATTGTGCTGTCATAATAGATACCGGGGGAACGGACAATCTGCGATACGATAACTCTTTCTGCGCCGTTGATGACAAACGTGCCCTTTTCGGTCATGAGCGGGAAATCGCCCATGAAAATAGAGGACTGCTTGACCTCACCGGTGAGCTTATTGGTGAGACGGACGTCCACTTTTAAGGGAGCGGCATAGTTTACGTCGCGCTCCTTGCACTCCTCCACGGGATATTTCGGCTTGGCGTCAAGGGAATAGCCTACAAAGTCGATAAACAGGTTGCCGGAATAATCTGTGATGGGGGAGACGTCTTCCAAGACTTCCATGAGTCCCTTATCGAGGAACCAGTTGAAAGATTCCTTCTGAATTTCGATGAGGTTTGGCATCTCAAGCGGCTCATCGATTTTGGAGAAACTCATGCGTATGTTCTTTCCTACCTTTTGAGGTTTAACCATCGAGCTATCACTCCATTCAATGTAATGGGGATTTTTCGGGAAAGCGCTTTTTTATAAAAAAAGTTTTCCCCGAACCCTGTAGGAACTTCATTCCTACCTATAAAACTTTAAACTTGGGAATTCGGGTTTATGGGTTCATGCGAACGCATATTTATAATAATGTAATAAAAGACAGCAAACGCCGGATAGGCGAAGCTATATCAGTATAAGATTTTATCACGAAAAGACGCGAATGTCAAGAAAAAAATTGAATTGTCAATACAGGAAGCGCGATATTTACAATTGAGTACGAATAATTTTACAATAATTTAAAATGTAAATAAAGTGTAAATTCTGGAGCTTGAGCGGGAAATAATGCAGAAAATTTGTCGGAAAAGGGTTGTCAATTTGGAATTTATATGATATAATAAACTTTGCCTGTGCGGAACCAAAATGACGCGCGCAGCGTGGGCAGTCCTCTGCGAAGCTCCGCACGAATGTCCCGAAATTCAGAAATGGAGAAAGTATTGCTATGAACAAACTCGAAATTTTTGCAAATGAGCAGCTCAAGGAAACCGTGCCGTCCTTTAACATTGGTGACACTGTAAGAGTTCACAACAAGATTAAAGAAGGTACGCGTGAAAGAATCCAGATGTTTGAAGGCACCGTTATCGCCCGTCACGGCGGCGGTATTTCCGAAACCTTCACCGTTCGCCGCGTTGCATATGGCGTAGGCGTTGAAAAGACATTCCCGCTTCACTCTCCGAATGTAGAAGATGTTGACGTTATCCGTCGTGGTAAGGTTCGCCGCGCGAAGCTGTACTACCTCAGAGACAGAGTTGGTAAGCGCTCCAAGGTTAAGGAACTCATCGAGAAATAAGGAATTTCTTCCAAGAGAGTCGGCAAAACACCCCGAACAGGTTTTGTTCAGGGTGTTTTTTGCGTTTTATTTATTTTTCCAGAGGGGATATGAAATGGTGGGGGAGCTTATGCGTCGCGCTTTTTGGCTGTCACGTACCAGCGTTCGCAAGTGTCGTCGATTTCTTCAAAATTGTACCCCGCGAACGCGTCTGCCATTTCCATGCCGCATTTTGCGAGCGCATTCTTTATTGTGCGAAGTCCATACGCGCGTTCCCGTTCGACCCCGTCTGTGCGGGTCCACACGCCGTCCTCATCTTCTTCGAATACGGTCAAATAAAAATCTACCACGTCTCCGGATTTCGAAAGTCTGTTCCGCCAGCAGCACATGACGCCGTCGTCTTCAAGCACGTAATCGTGGTCGGCGTACACGGTTTTGAATTTGTACGGTGTGTTCAGGTCAAAGAGAAACAGCCCGCCGGGATTCAAATAATTTTGGACAAGGGAAAAGCATGCCAAAAGGTCGTCGCGGTTTGTAAGGTGATTGATTCCGTCGAGGCAGCAGATAATGTGGTCGACTGTGCCATACAACTCAAACGAGCACATATCGCCGCGGAGAAAAAGGATACTGCCGATACCGGCGTCTCGGGCGCGGCGGTCGGCTTCCGAGAGCATTTCTTCCGACAGGTCGAGCGCGGTCATATCATACCCGCGTTTTGCCAGCTCGATGGTCATACTGCCGGTTCCGCAGCCGAGGTCGAGGATGCTTGCTCCGCGTCCGGCGCCGCCGTATTTTTCGATACACTTTTCAATATAGTCGGCCCACGCGGCGTAGTCGACCGTGCCGTTCAAGCGGTCGTACACGGGCGCGAGAATGTTGTATCCGTCCGCCATATTAGTCCTCCGTTTTGTCCGAATCCTTTGTGGGAATTGGGGGCTTGACGCCGCGTTCGTCGAGTCTGTGCAGCACTGTGCCGTACCCGTCACTCCCGTACTTCAGACAGCGATTCACGCGGCTGATGGTAGCGGTGCTGAGCCCGGTCTTTTCCGCAATTTCCGTATAGACTTTATTTTCATCAAGCATCTTTGCGACGCACACCCGCTTCGCCATCTCCGAGACCTCTTTAATCGTACATAAATCGTCAAAAAAATCATAGCATTCGTCAATTGTTTGCAGGGAAAGAATTGCCTCGAACAGATAATCTTTCATCTCGTCCCGTCTTTGATGCGCCATATAAACCTCCTATGAGAGTTTAACTATCTTAAATTATAATACAATATTATACCGCTATAATTTAATAATGTAAAGTGCTAAATTGTTAAAAATGCGGGAGAATGTCTTCGAAATTCTTGAAATTTTCTGTAAATTAGGCTCACAAAAAAGAAAATTTCGCCGCTCTCTTTATAAAATCTACATAAATTATTTTTCTAAATTATTGCAATAAGGGAAATGGCATGATATATGATATAATGTGGGAACAATCTACCTTTAAAATGAAAAGGAGAGAAATGATGAAAAGATTCAGTGCAATCGCATTACTTGTTGCTCTACTTCTTTCGTGCGCGATGACGGCGTGCGGAAATGCCGATGACAGCAACATGAGCGAAAACGACAGCGGGATTTCTGAAGCGGCAAACGAGGCCTTTGGAACGGAAACCGTGGAGGAAGTTGACATTTTTGAGCCATATCGCTCTATCGACCTCGGCGGACGGACTGTAAAAATTGCAGTCAGCTCCAATGTGTCCGAAAATGGCGCCGGTATGCCTACTTCCTATCCGTATATCGCCGGACCGGAGGAAACGACAGGCGAGAGTGTGCAGGACAACGTATACGAGCGCAACATTTTCGTTGAGGAAATGCTTAACTGCGATCTTGAATACACAGCTCTTGACCTTCAGTACAATGAGGTCCAGTCCTACATCGAAAAACTTGTGACGGCAGGGGACGCGGAAGTCGATTACTGTGTGAACGACCAGTACGGCCTTTTGAACTGTGCCATCAACGGCAGCTTGCTCGACCTTACCGATACTTCAATGTTCAATGAGTACTACTTTGACTTTGATTCGGATGCTTATTATACTGAGTATATGGCGGGGTTGTCTGTGGGAAGCAAGCGCTTCATCATGACCGGCGACTACTTTATTGATACCATGCGCGCAGGACATGTGCTTTATATGAATAAGAACATCTATGGTGCTTTATTCGAAGACCCGGAAGGGATTTATAAAATGATCCTTGATATGAAGTGGACAATGGACCTGTTTAACGAGATTGTTACCGAGGCGTACCAGGATTTGAACGGTAACGGCATAGCGGATGACGAGGACAGCTACGGCTTGAGCATCCACAGCAAATCGTGGGCTGACCCGTATTACACCTTCTACTACAGCACCGACTCTCACGTTGTTGACTTCGACGGCGAAGGACTGCCGTATATCTCCGCCGAAAATACCGAGAGAATGAGCAAAATCGCAGAATATCTCATTGTGACGAACCAGTCGAAGGGTACATATAAAACCGCGTTGGTTGGGGAAAGCTTGAAGAAATTCGTCAACGGGCAATCCCTGTTTACCGCATTCCAGAAGGTAGGCGATATTGAGCAGGCTTCTATCCGTGATTTCGACGGTATGGGTGTGATTCCTTATCCGATGCTTGACGAAAATCAGACGGGGTACCGTACGCTGGTACATGATACTGCCGAGATGGGCGCGTTCCCGATCACAACGATTGGTGAAGTTGCATCCGCCGCCTCCGCGGTGATTCAGGTGATGTCCGTTCACTTGCGGACTATTACGAAACTGCGCTTAAAGTGAAGTATGCACAGGACCAGTATACAGCGAAGATGCTCGACCTGATTGTAGCCGGAATTAACGCACCGTTTGAATTTGCGTATGAATTCGAATTCAGCGCATCGTCGTACCCAGGCGGCATCTCCTTCGTGCCGGTAAGGACTTCCATCAGCCAGGGGGCCGACGTTACCGCGTCCACTTTTGAAAAGAGTCGTAAGCTAGCGGAAAAGAGGCTGGGACAGCTCATCGACGTCTATACGGACGAATAAAAAACGGCAGGGGATATCTTCTCCCCTGCCATTTTCACAAAAGAGCGGCGGAGAGGTTGCCCACTCCTATGCAATGCACACCCACACATCCCGATACAAAAGAGTATCGGGATGAATTTTTTCGTCAGCAGGTTGCGCCGCCCTTTACTTTTTTCTCTAAAATAGCGCTTTTCTCGATTTGTCCGTTTAAAAGCTTGTCCTGCACATAATCAAATCCGAGACGGCTTATTGTATCGGCAAAGCGTTCTCCTGTGACGCCTTCGTCACGGAAGAGCAGAATTGCGCGCTCAACAATATTCAGCACCTCTTCCTCACTGGTAAAGAGCTTGGCGAGAGGGCGGCCGTTTGCAATCTTTTTGCCCCAGCGTCCGCCGATGTAGACCTTGTAGCCGTTGGCGCATTCTTCGGTCACGCCGAACGGACATTTGCCCTTGCAGCGTCCGCAGCCATTACAGATGTCGGCGTCGACCTTCAGGATGCCGTCTTCCACCTTCGCGGTCTTGATCGGGCAGGCGATTTCCACCTGGCATTTCTTGCAGCCGCGGCATTTGGAGAAGTTAAACAGCGGGACCCGCTGGCCGACGATGCCCAGGTCGTTCAGGTCCGGCTTGACGCAGTTGTTCGGACATCCGCCGACGGCAATTTTGAATTTGTGCGGGAGAGTTACGCTGTGATAGCCTTTGTAGAAGCGCTCGTGGATTTTTTCGCTTATATCAAAGGTATCGATCAATCCATACTGGCAGGTCGTACCCTTGCAGGAAACGACGGGGCGTACGAGAGAGCCGGTGCCGCCGGTCTCCAGACCGTTTTCCGCAAGATAAGCAATCAGAGGCTCGATATTTTCGTAATGAACCCCCTGAATTTCCATGGTGAGACGAGTCGTCATGGTAATTTCACCGCTGCCGAAGCGTTCTGCCGCTTCCGCGATGGTGCGGTGTTCCTCAGTGGTGATTTTTCCGTTTTTGGTAATCACGCGTACGTTGAACACGTCGTCATAGCGTTTGTCCTGCAGACATCCCAGACCTTTTACGCGCTTGATTTCCTCCGGTGAGAGTTTTCCGCTTGTGGGGACAGTTTTCTTAATTACGTTGAACGTAGCGCCGCCCTCCAGAACGCGGGTATTTGTGAAGCCCAGCGCACGGAGCTTGTTCTGCGTCAGGTAGCCGCGCTTTCCCCTTGCGCAGACCAAAAGGAGCTTTTCCTCTTTATCATATTTTGCGGAGGCTTTTGCAGCTTTTGTCAGGTCAAACCATTCCGCACCGGGAATGGTGGGAGCGGGATGCGCGTCAATCAGGCGATATCCCTTTGCGGCGCCCGCGGCATATTCGGCAGGAGTAAAAGAGGCAAGACGGCCGCTTATCTTATTGATAAGAATACCGCATGCTGCTGCAAAAGGATGAATGGCGGTAGAAAAAGGAGGAGCATAGGAAAAGTCCATTGTGATGAAATCGTCGACCCGGCTTCCCATGGAGATGCCGACTACGGCGATATCCGCCATTTTGTCCACCGCACCGCTGCCGATTACTTGCATACCGAGCAGCTTATGCGTGGTGCGGTCGGCAATCAGTTTTGTAATGAAGAGGGAGGAATCGGGATAATAGTGTGCTTTATCGTCGCTCACGCAGAGGGCGGATACCACATCATAGCCTTCCGCTTTGGCCTGTTCTTCGGTCAGACCGGTTTTTGCGGCATTGAGGTCAGCGGCCAGCTTGACTACGGCTGTTCCAAGGCAGCCGCTGTATTCTGTTTTTTCACCGTTTATATTCAGAGCCAGTGCGCGTCCCGTGATGTTGGCGGTAGAGCCCATGGCGGACCATTGCTTTTTGCCGGTCGCACGGTTCTTTACAAGGGCGCAGTCCCCTACGGCATAGATGCCGGGCAGGTTCGTTTTTTGATACTCGTCGGCGACGATACAACCGCGTTCCATTTTCAGACCGCTGTCGGCAAGGAACTTAGTGGCAGGGCGAATGCCTATCGCTAAAATCACCATATCGGCGGGAAGGGTCCCGACGTTTGTCCATACGCCGCTTACGGCTTCTGTTCCGTTTATTCCGCTCAGAGACGTGCCCGTCAGGATACGCATTCCTTTGGCTTGGAGCTGACGGCGGATATAGTCTGCCATTTCACTGTCGAAAACGTTGGGCATAAGCTGGGGAGCCATATCGATAACTGTAACGGAAAGTCCTTTTGCCATCAGATTTTCCGCCACCTCGAGACCGATAAAACCGCCGCCGACAACTACCGCACGTTTGCAGCTATGTTCGTCTGCATATGCTCTCGCTCCTATTGCATCTTCGGGGGTGCGAATGGGAAATACGCCGGGCAGCGTTACGCCCTCGACCTGAGGAAGAATCGGTTCTGCGCCGACCGCTAATACCAGCTTATCATAACAGACCGTTTGTAAACCGTCGCTTTGGACAGAGATTGTTTTGTCGTTGGGATTTATCGCCACAACCTCGCTGTTTGTGTGCACCTCGGCGCCCGTCAGTCCCATAAATTTTGCGGGAGTATTGACGATCAGTTCCTCTTCGGTTTCGATGGAACCGCCGATGTAATAGGGAAGACCACATCCGGCATAGGAAATATCCTTTCCTTTGGTATAGATGACGACCTCATCCTGTGGATTTTCTCTTTTCAATTTTGCTGCTGTTTTTGTTCCGGCTGCTACGCCGCCGATGATGACAATTTTCATGAAACAAGTCTCCTAATTAGAAAATTTTCTTCAACGACTTGATTATATCACAAAAATACGACAAAATCAATGTAGTTTGTGGAAGATACAAGGAAGTAGGGGCTGCCTTGTTTTTACATGAGTGCGACGCCCTCCTCCAATAGCTTTTGGATAAATAAATTGTGTAGGCTTTAACTTTTACGAGAAATCGTCGAACTTATATTATTTTGAATCCTGACGTCGTTTAATTTCCTATCCCCCTTGTGAATTCGACGGCGATATGGTATAATATATCCGCAAAACTATAGCAAAGGAGCGATATTATGCCTCTGAACATTCCCGATTACCATATTTCCCCCGATACTCTCCATATCGGGTGCGAAGAACCTCGCGCGTACTTTATCCCGTTCCAGTCTGCGGCGGCCGCCGAACGTGCCGCACGTACTGTGAACCGCAGTACCAGCCGTTACTTCAAATCCCTCTGCGGCGAGTGGAAATTCAAATTCTTCAAATCCCTCTATGACGTCACTTCCACTTGCGAAACACAGGATGGCTTTGACAAGCTGATCGTTCCCATGAGCTGGCAGGTAGCTCTCGGCCGCGGCCATGACGTTCCAAACTACACAAACGTTAACTATCCGATTCCGGTGGACCCGCCGTTTGTTCCCGACGAAAACCCGTGCGGCCTGTACGTACGTGACTTCACGGTTCCCGCTTCCATGTCCGGAAAGAAAGCATATCTCAATTTCGAAGGCGTCGATTCCGCGTTCTATGTATGGGTCAACGATAAGTTTGTAGCGTACAGCCAAGTCTCCCACCTTTCCACAGAAGTTGACGTTACCGACGTGCTCGTTCCCGGGAAAAATACCGTGAAAGTTCTCGTTCTCAAGTGGTCTGACGGTACCTATCTCGAAGACCAGGATATGTGGCGTATGTCCGGTATTTTCCGCGAAGCGTACCTTCTCTTCCGCGAGCCCGTCCATATCCGCGACATTTTCGTAAAGTGTGCCCTTGATGATACCTTCACAAACGCCGACTTTACCGCAGAACTATCCCTCGCAGGTAAGGCTGACGTTGCATGGAAGCTCACATGCTCCTGCGGCAAGGTCGTCTCCGAAGGAACTGCCGCAATCGACGGCGACGGTGTAATCGCTATTCCGACGGTCGAGAACGTAAAGCTTTGGTCTGACGAAATCCCGAACCTCTATACGCTCACATTGAGCTGCGGGGAAGAGCATATCGCCCTCCTCATCGGCGCAAGACGCGTGGAAATCGTCGGCAAGTGCATCCTGATTAACGGAAAGAAAGTAAAGGCGAAGGGCGTCAACCGTCACGACAGCCATCACCTGCTCGGCCATGCAACACCTGTAGAACATATGAAGCGCGACATTATGATTATGAAGGCGCACAACGTCAACATGGTCAGAACCTCGCACTATCCGAACGACCCGAGATTCACCTCTCTCTGCGATATCTACGGCCTGTATATCTGCGACGAGACCGATATCGAAACGCACGGTATGCATCCTTGGAACGGTCTGTCCGACAATCCTGAATGGGAAAAGGCGTACGTTGACCGCGCGCAGAGAATGGTAGAGCGCGACAAGAACCACCCGTGCATTATCTTCTGGTCCCTCGGAAACGAATCCGGACTTGGCAGAAACCATGCTGCTATGACCGCGTGGATTAAATCCCGCGATACTTCGAGAATCGTACACTACGAAGGCGCGCACTCCGGTTACACCGGCGGCAAGCACAATCCTGACGTTACCGACGTTGAAAGCCATATGTATCCCCCGGCATCGTGGTGCAGCGAATACTGCGAGGACACAAACTTCACGCAGCCGCTGTTCCTCTGCGAATACTGCCACGCAATGGGCAACGGCCCCGGAGACTTGAGAGAATATTGGGAATCCATTGAATCTCACGACGAATTCTTCGGCGGCTGCGTATGGGAATTCATCGACCACAGCGTTGCCATCGGAGACCGCTACGGCAATCCGTCCTTCACCTATGGCGGCGACTTCGGCGACCATCCGAACGACGGCAACTTCTGCGTGGACGGTTTGGTATATCCCGACAGACGCGTTCATACAGGTCTGCTTGAACTGAAGGAAGCGCTCATGCCTGTGGCGGTTCGTGAAATCGTGCCCGGCAAGGTTGTGGTTAAGTCCCGCAGATACTTCAAGTGCCTGCGCGATATCTCGATGGCATGGTCCGTCAAGCGCGATGGACAGGTTATCCTGTCCGGCGTATATCCGTCTCTGGCAATCGAGCCGCAAGGGGAAGCGGAATACACCTTCTTCGACAGCGTACCGCAGGGCGGCATTGTGACCCTCGACCTCTCGTTCAGACAGAACGCACCCACCGAATGGGCAGAGGCCGGATACGAAGTCGGTATGGCGCAGTTTGTTTATGAGGAAGGCGTCACCACCGCAAAAGCTGACGAACCGCTTTATCCGGTAGAAGTATCGGAATGCAGACTGTACTACAAGATTGCAGTCGGCGAAACCCTTTATAAAATCAACAAGCATACCGGCTGCATCGACAGCATCATCGACAACGGGGAAGCGCTCATCATCCGTCCGATTATCCCGCAGATTTGGCGTGCACCCACCGACAACGACCGCAACGTCCGTTGGGAATGGCAGAGAAACGGCTTCGACAAGGCGCAGGTTAAGTGTTACTCCTGCACACTGGCAGAATCCACTCCGGATGAGGCAGTCGTAAAGGCTGAAATCTCCCTCGGCTGTGCGCCGCACAGTGTCATTCTCCACGCAAATGTTACCTACACCGTAAAATACGGCATGGGCATTGACATTGCTTACGACGTGAAGTGGAGAGAGCGCGACCGTGAAAAGGATCACATCTTCTATCCGAGATTCGGCGTCAGACTGACCATGCCGGAGGGCAGCGAACAGATGAAGTACTTCGGCTACGGCCCGATGGAAAGCTACGTAGACAAGAGACTCGCTGCAAAGCTTGGAGAATATGCCTCTACTGTCACCGCAAACTATGAGCCCTACGTATTCCCGCAGGAAAATTCGTCTCACTGGGGATGCAGATGGGCCGACGTCCACACCGTAGCGGGTCACGGCTTCCTGTTCACCGCAGATGCGCCGTTCTCCTTCAATGCGTCGCACTTCTCGCCCGAACAGCTGACGAAAAAGGCACACCACTACGAGCTCGAGCGCGAACCGGAAACGACCGTCATCATCGACTGCCGCCAGTCCGGTATCGGTTCCAACTCCTGCGGTCCTGCCCTCATGGAGAAATACCGCTTCAACGAGGACGAATTCCAGTGCAGAGTTCGCATTACCCCGATGTTCGCATGGGAAGTTAACCCGTACGATGAAATCCGGAAGGAATATTGATTTTTTGGGATGTGCGTAAGGGGGGACTTTTTTCAAAAAGTCCCCCCTACGTATCCCCGTATCCCCGCATCCAATCAAGTAAACTGTGCGGAATGCAGGGAATAGTAGAAGCCTTTTTGAGACATGAGTTCATCGTGGGAGCCGTGTTCGATGACTTGGCCGTCGCGGAGGACGAAGATGATGTCGGCATTTTTGACTGTTGAAAGGCGATGTGCGATGACGAAGGAGGTACGGCCTTCCATAAGCCCGCTCATGGCGGTTTGGATTCGCATTTCGGTCATGCTGTCTACGTTGGAGGTCGCTTCGTCGAGTATCAGGATGGGGGCGTCCGATATCATGGCGCGGGCGATGGTCAGGAGCTGCTTCTGACCCTTCGAAATATTGACGCCCTCGTCGGTGAGAACGGTATCATAGCCATGCGGCAGTCTCTCGATGAAGGAGTGGATGCCGGCCGCGCGTGCCGCTTTCTCGATTTCTTCACGCGATACCTCGCGCGGGGAGCCGTATGCGATGTTGTCCGCAATGGTTCCGCTGAACAGCCATGTGTCCTGTAGGACCATTGTATAGGAACGGCGGACTGACGAACGGACCGCGTGGGCAATGTCGCAGTCTTCCAGCTTCACTTTGCCGGAGTTCGGGTCGTAGAAGCGCATCAGCAAGTTGATAATCGTCGTCTTGCCCGCGCCTGTCGGCCCTACTATCGCCGCCGTCATCCCGGGTTTGATGTTCATGCACAGATCGTGGATAATCTGCCTTTCTTTGTCGTAGCCGAAGTTCACATGTTCTACGTCCACACGGCCTTTGACCGGGGTCTGTCTGCCAAGCTCCGGTGCGTCTATGTCGTCCGGGGATTCCTCCGCTTCGTCGAGAAGGCGGAAGACACGCTCGGCGGCAGCGGCGGCGGACTGAAGCTCGTTGATGATGTTTGCAGTCTCGTTGATGGGGCCGCTGAACTTGCGCGAGTAGAGAACGAAGGAGGACACGTTGCCAATCGAGATGCCCCCCGCCAGATAGAGGAGGGAGCCGAATACGGAAACGAGGGTCAACGATATATTATTAATGAAGTTTACCGTGGGGCCGACCATTGTGCCATAGTAGTCCGCTTTGAAATATGCGTCTGCGGCGATTTGGTTTCGCTTGGCAAACCGGATGCACATTTCATCCTCCGCGTTGTACGCACGGACGGTCTTCTGTCCGGACAGACACTCCTCGGCGTATCCATTCAGCTCACCCAGCTTACCGGAGCGGGCGCGGAATAGGGGTCTGAACACGCTCGCCATTTTTCCGGTCGTGACAATCGACAGCGGAACGGTCACGGAGAACACGAGACACAGCTTCGGGGATATCGACAGCATCATGATGAGAGAGCCGACGACTGTGACGACACTTGACGCGATTTGCACAAGGTCTGTGGACAGAGTGGCGTTGATGGTGTCGATGTCATAGGAGATACGTGAGATAATATCGCCTGTCTGGTTTTTGTCGAAATATTCGACCTTCATTTTCATGAGTTTTGCGAAGATATCCTCGCGCATCCGGCGTACGATGCCGCGCGACAGGTTGATCATTACGATTTGCAGAACGTATGCCGTTACAGACGACACGACATATGCCACCAGCATCAGGATGCAGTAGTAAATAACCGTCTGAAAATCAACCTTGCCCGATTCGATTCCGATAGCGTCGATGGCGTAGCCGGACAGCTTTGGTCCGACGAGGGATAAGAGGTTGGAGAGAATCGATATCGCGAGCGCGCCGAGATAACCCCACTTGGCGTGGTACATATATTTACCGAGACGGAGGAGAACTTTCAGCTTCTTTTTGCTGACGTTTGCCACGACGGTGTCCTCCGGTCTGGTGGCCTTTGGTCCTTTATTCAAGGAGTGCACCTCCCATCTGTGAATCGCTGATTTCCCGGTAGAGCGGACAGCTTGCGAGAAGCTCTTCGTGCGTTCCGCTTCCGGTGATTTTTCCGTCCTCCAAAACGAGGATGAGGTCGGCATGCTTTATCGAAGATACGCGCTGCGCGACGATAACGGATGTGGCGTTTCTATCGTGGTTTTCCCGCAGCGCCTGTCTCAACCGCGCGTCTGTAGCGTAGTCGAGTGCGCTGGAGCTGTCGTCGAGAACCAGAATTTCCGGCATACCTGCAAGGGCGCGGCTTAAAATGACGCGCTGCTTCTGACCGCCGGACAGGTTCGCACCCTTGATGGTCAGTTCGTAGTCGAGGCCGCCTTCTTTTTCAGCGATGAAGTTCTCCGCCTGCGCATTTTTTGCGGCGGTCTTCATTTCCTCCTCTGTGAGGTGACGCCCGAAGTCGATATTTGCACGGATGGTATCCGCGAACAGAAAGTCGTTCTGGAATGCCGCGCCGAACTTTTTGGAGATATCCCCGCGGCTCATCGCACGAACATCCACTCCGTCGATTCTGACCGCGCCGGAGGATACGTCATACTGCCGCATGAGGAGGGCGATGAGGGTCGTTTTGCCCGCGCCCGTCGGACCGATGATACCGAGAGTTTGTCCCTTTTCCAGCGTGAAGGTGATATCCTCGAGGTTGTTTTTCACCCCGTTATACGAGAAATTCACGTGTTCGAACTCAATTTTGTGCTTCGAGACGCCGTTCTGCTGCACCGCGTAGCGTTCGTCGGCGTCCATGTCGTACGGCGTATCGAGGACTTCACCGATGCGGTTTGCGGACGCAATCCCCTTGGAAGCCATAATGAACATACGCGTCACGCTCATCATCGCGTTTAAGATAATGGTAAAGTAGGACATGAACGCGATAATTTTACCTGTTTCAGACACGCCTGCGTTGACGCGAATCGAGCCCACCGCGATGACGGCGATGAGACCGAGGTTCATAAACAGATTCATGAGCGGGCTGGTGAGCGCCATATTGAGGGCGGCTTTTTTTTCGGCGTAGTTGAGGTTCCAGTTTGCTGCGTCGAAGCGGGATTTTTCTGCGTCTTCTTTGCAAAGCGCCTTGATAATGCGGACGCCTTGCGCATTTTCGCGGACGACGCGGGTCATGTTGTCGGTTTCGACCTGCTGCGTGCTGTAGAGCGGGATGCCGCGCTTGGAGATGAAGTAGACAAAGAAGCTGATAAACGGCATAATTGCGATGAGAACAAGGGTCAGCATAGGTTCAAGGGACGCCGCGATGATGATACCGCCAATCAGCAAGAGGGGGGCGCGCACACCCATGCGCTGAAACGTGCCCACCATTTGGTGAATGTTATATGTATCGGAAGTCAGGCGGCTTTCGAGAGACGGAATGGTGAACTCGTCAATCTGCCTTGCCGAAAGATACGAAATCCGCCGGAACAGGTCGTTTCGGATTTTTTCGGTGGTATCCCGTGCGACCCGCGCCGCGATACGGTTTGCACCGATGTTTCCGAGAATCGCGATGACAGAACAGACGACCATCAGCGCGCCGCAGAGGTAGATATTCCGCTTCACGCCTGTGGGAACGACGTCGTCGATGATAAACGACAGAAGCATCGGCAAAAATAAGTCCATAATGCTGCCGATAAACTTTATCGTAAATCCGAGCGTCATCTTCCCTATGAACGGTCGTACATAGGATAGGATGTGCTTCACATTTGCCTCCGGATTGAATTATTACAAAAAAAATAAAATTTTTAATATTATATCATATTTTTTTCTTTACTGCAAGCAAGCTCCAATATTAAATACGGTTTAAAAATTAACTTTTTCCGCAAAAAAAGCGAACGGTCTGTAGAAGGCCGTTCGGCAGGATGTTTACTTTTGCACAAGACGCAGGATTTTCTGAAATTCCGCCCCCAAAAGTTTTTTCAGGGGCGCGGGGGTACTTTTCCTCAAAAAAGTACCCCCGCAAAATCTTTAATTAATAAGTATTATATACTTCATTCCCCACAGTGAGCACACGATTCGCAGTCCGGGAAGATTGCGGGGTCGTATGCGATTCCATGGCGGTCGTAGTAGTCTTTGAGCGCGACCTTGATTGCTTCTTCGGCAAGGACAGAACAGTGCATCTTGTGGGCCGGAAGTCCGTCGAGCGCTTCCGCTACCGCCTTATTGGTGAGCTGCATGGCTTCTGATACCGGCTTCCCCTTTATCATCTCTGTCGCCATAGAGCTGGACGCAATCGCCGAACCGCAGCCGAATGTTTCAAACTTTACGTCGGTAATCGTGTCGTTGTCGATTTTCAAATATATCTTCATGATGTCGCCGCACTTCGAGTTCCCGACTTCACCTACGCCGTCCGCATTCTCAATGACGCCCACGTTGCGCGGATTTCTGAAGTGGTCCATCACTTTCTCACTGTATAATGCCATAATTACCCTCCTTATTTCAATATAAATTCTTTTTTTCCGCTGTTTTTGTCTCTCCACAGCGGGGACATATTGCGCAGATAATCAACTACTTCCGGTATTTTTTCGAGCATATAGTCGACTTCAGCGTCTGTATTCTCTTCGCAAAGGGACAACCGCAGCGAGCCGTGTGCAATCTCATGCGGGCGCCCAATTGCCAGCAGCACGTGGCTCGGGTCCAGAGAACCGGACGTACACGCGGAACCGGACGACGCACAAATTCCATACTCATCAAGCATCAGAAGCAGGCTCTCGCCCTCGATTCCTTCAAAGCACATGCTTACATTGCCGGGCAGACGGTGTTCCAAGTCGCCGTTTACCGCGGAATGCGGGATTTTCGACAGTCCCTCGATGAGACGGTCGCGCAGCGCTGATACCTTTGCGGTGTTTTCTTCCATATGCTCGACCGCTTCGCAAAGTGCCGCTGTCATGCCTGCGATTCCGGCAATGTTTTCCGTTCCCGCACGTTTCCCGCGCTCCTGACTGCCGCCTTCGATAAGATTTGTCAGCGTGATGCCGCGGCGTACGTACAGAGCGCCGACGCCCTTTGGACCGTGGAACTTATGTGCCGCAAGGGAGAGCATATCGATATTTTGCTCTACCACGTTTATCGGAAGGTGTCCGGCCGCCTGAACCGCGTCGGTGTGGAACAGAACGCCGTGGTCACGGCAAATTTTTCCGATTTCGGCAATCGGCATAACCGACCCGATTTCGTTGTTCGCATACATGATGGTCACAAGGCAAGTATCCTCGCGGATGGCATCCTCGACCTGTTCAGGCGTGATGGTGCCGTTCTCATGGACGTCGAGCAGGGTGATTTCGTATCCTTGCTTTTCCAGCTTTTTCAGTGTATGCAGAACGGCGTGATGTTCGAATGCAGTTGAAATGATATGTTTCCGGTTCTTCTTCGCGCCGATTGCAGCGGCGGTAAGAATTGCCTGATTGTCAGATTCACTTCCACCCGACGTGAAATAAATCTCACGCGCCGTGGCGCCGAGCACTCCCGCGATTTTTTCACGGAAGTTGGCGAGCGCCTCCGCGGCGGTCTGTCCGACCGAGTGTAGACTTGAAGGATTTCCATAAATATTATCCAGATACGGCAGCATTGCGTCGATTGCAGTGCGGCTCATTTTGGTAGTAGCAGCATTATCAGCGTAAATGGTCATAGATTCTCCTTTATTTTGTTTCCTGAGTTGAAAATTTTATGCTCGCTTACGAGTCCTTTTGAACGCGCAAGCGTACGCAGCGGCGTCCCGCCGATTCACTAGCCAATTGATTTGATGTATAAATGTTTGCCATTTCTTTTCTCTTTTATTCACCAACCTATTTTCCTAGTTCGTTAGTAGTATTATACGCTAAGAAATATACCTTGTCAATAGGTTAAGAGAAAAAAATATTGAAGAAAATGAAAAATCTGAAAGAAAAAAAGCGGGAAGGTCTTTGGAGAAAGGATTCAATGTCTTAAATTTCGTAATTTAATTGACCATCATCCAAAAGCAGGTCTGCAAGGGTGACGGAGTCAAGGTAATTATTGATAATTTTGCTGAGGTGTTCCCACATTGGGAAGGTCTTGCAGTGACCGGCGCGGGAACATTTATTGGTGCTGCCTTCAATCAGGCAAGACACTGGCGCAAGGGTGCCTTCTACCAAGCGCAAGATACTTCCGGCGGTATATTCGGACACGGAGCGGTTCAGTCTGTATCCGCCGCCCTTTCCGCGGAGGCCATCGACATAGCCCGCTTTTGAGAGGACAACAATGATACTCTCAAGGTATTTTTCGGATATTTTCTGGCTTTCCGCAATCACGCCAAGAGGGATGTATTCGCCGCTTGGATATTTGGCAAGCTCCAGCATCACGCGGAGTGCGTATCGGCCTTTTGTTGATATCAGCATGATGTTCCTCACTTTCGTTGTGACATAAACATATTATACTACAGTGTTTATAGGAAATCAAGAGAAAGTTTGATTTCATCATGATAATCTCTCAAGAAAAATAAACTGTCATCTGAACAAATATAGTATGTGCAAATCCGGCGCATAAAATGCTGAAATCTATGACTTTCGAGAAACTTACGCCTTTTTGCGGAAGACGGCAATTGCCGCAAGATAAACCACTGCCGCCCATCCCGCGACGATGACGAGATGGACAAAAATGCCGTCGAAATCAAGCGCGAGCGCCATACGTCCGGCTTTGACCGCATGATAAAATGGCAGCACGCTGCAGACCTTCATGGTTACTCCGCCTATCGATTCCACGTCCATCCACATGCCGCCGAGGAATGACGCCGCTGAAATTATCACCGAAGATAAGGGCGGTGCCGCTTTGTCGTTCAAAAGAGCGCCGAACAAAAGTCCAAAGCCGATAAATAATGCCATTGCCGGAAGGGAAACGACGAGTACCATGAGCCCTCCCAGCAGGTGAAACGCTTCTGTGGTGACTGCCGCGATGATAAGAGAAGCTGCCATGGTAATGACGCCTTGCATTACGGCGAGAAAGAACACCGGTACAGTGTATCCGGAAAGAAAATCCGCGGAGGTCATAGGGGATATATACAGCCGCACGAGAAACGCTTCCGTACGGTCTTTCGAGACGAGCAAGGCGGTAGAAAGCATGAGAAACGACAACCCAAATACATAAATGCCGGGCGCAAGATTGTTGATATCAAAAATGTGCATTCCGGCCTCCGGCGGGATAGAACGATTGAGAAGACTCATCACAACCAGCATGACCAGCGGAAATCCGAGCGCAAAAACATATGATAATGGGTCACGGACGAGCTCAAGCATACACCGATTTGCGAATGCTCTCGCCCTATAGAATTTCTCCTTCATCGAATCTCACCACCCTCCGCAATTTTAATAAACACATCTTCAAGGGATTCCTTATTGATGCACCCGCTGTACGCCCGCAGCTCGTCGAGCGTGCCGGACGCTTTGACCATGCCGCCGACCATGACCGCGATTCGGTCCGAGAGGGCTTCCGCTTCCTCCATATAATGCGTGGTCAGCACGATGGTGACGGATTTCTTTAGTTCTTCAATGAACCGCCACAGCTCCCGTCTGGCGATGACGTCGAGCCCGAGGGTAGGCTCATCGAGAAAGAGAATCTTGGGGTCGGTCACAATGCCCATGCCGATAGACAGCCTGCGGCGCATTCCGCCCGATAGCGTTTTCGACATTCTGTCCGCAGAGTCGGTCAGATTGAGCCGTTCTATCATGGCGTCGGCACGCTGTTTAGCGTCACGAAAGCCGTAGATCTGGGCGGTCATGATGAGGTTTTCGCGGACGGTGAGGTTTCCCGCAGTTGAGGTCTCCTGTGGGGACAGTCCCACAATACGGCGCCTTTCCGACGCGGTTTTCTCATCTGTGATATCGTATCCGAAAAGGGACGCATGCCCTTCATCCGGTTTCAGCAGACCGGTGAGCATACGGATAGTCGTGGTTTTTCCCGCACCGTTTACGCCAAGCAGAGAAAAAAGGGTTCCCGACGCAACTTCAAAGGACGCGCCGTTCACGGCTGTGACTGCGGATGCGCCTTTGCCGAAGCGTTTGGTCAGACCGTCTGCTGAAATGGCAATTTCTGATTTTTCAAACCGCTCACTCATCCTTATTTTCCTCGTCTTCCTCTCCGGTGAACATGTCCACCGAAATCTTTATCATGGCGATTCCGCGCTCCTCGTCACCAAGCATGAGAAGCATGTCTCCCGTGTGCAGGTTGAAGACCTCGCGGCACTTTTTGGGGATAACGATCTGACCGCGCTCACCGATTCTCACAGCGCCGAACATATGCTTGGCGGGATTGGGGCTTTTCTTTCCAAACGCTAGACTGTCAAGAGTTACCCCAAACAACTCAGCTACAGCTCCGCAGGAGTTGATGTCCGGCACAGTGGACCCGTTTTCCCATTTTGCGACAGTCTGACGGGAAACGCCGATTTTGTCCGCAAGTTCCTCTTGCGACATATGCGCGCCGTGCCGCAGTTTCTGTATATTTTCTCCGATCACAAAATCACCTCCAATGGCACTATTTTAGCACATATGAAATGGTTTTTCTATATAGGATAGTTTACATAATAAGTTAATTTTAGTAGCAAAAAACTCGACGTCCCCGCCTTATTTGAAACAAAATCCAATGCCGCCCAGTCCGAAAAGTTTTGAAGAGGTTTTAGGGGGACTTTTTCAAAAGTCCCCCTAATGTATCAAAACGTATTCAAAACGTATTCTTCATCAATCCGCCTTGACCTTCTGAATGATTCTGTCCTTGCACCACGTATCGCGGTAATAAGTCGACGGATGAAAGCGGTCGCCGACGCGTATCATTTCGCTCCACATGGCGTATTTCAGCTGCGCCTTCACCTCAGCGTACGCCGGATTTTTAGAAAGGTCGTTCATCTGAAGCGGGTCGGCGGTATGATCGAACAGAAGCTCACTCCCATCCACAAGATAGGTTGCGTAAGTATAGCGGTTCGTACGCCATGCACGCCACTCGTGACCGTCCTCCCACGCTGCCGTCGCGCCGGTCCCCATCATCAGCGCCCCGTCCGGCTTGTATGCGCCGCCTTCACCTAAAATTGCCGCGGAGAGGTCGTGTCCCTCCACCTCTGCGGGAATATCGTCCTTCATCCCCATCATGGATAATAGGGTCGGCATCAAATCGACGGTATTCATGCACACATCATTTGCGCCATACGGGATTTTGTCGCCGTACCGCATGAGGAACGGAACGCGGCAGCTTTCCTCGTAGAAGATATTCTTCGCCCGCCTTCCGTGCGCGCCGAACAACTCGCCATGGTCGGATGTAAAGACAAAAATCGTGTCGTCCCACAGGTTCAGCTCGGACAGTGCCGCCGTCATTTTGCCCACGTTATCATCCACTTTTGCCGCCATGGAGTAATAGCCGCGCATCCAGTACGGCAGAAGCGCGCGCTCCTTTTCCGAAAGTCTTGCCCACGCGTCGGCGTACTTGTCGTTTTCGGGAAGATAATTTTCCGGCAATGGGAAGTCGGTGTTTGCAAAGCGAGCGTAAGCTTCGGGGTCGCAGTTTCCTTCATTCCACGGGTCGTGCGGAATTCCTATCGACAGAAACAGTGCGAACGGCTCGTCATTTGAGCGGAACTCGCGGAGTTTCTCGATTGCCATATCGGTCTGACAGTCGGGTTCAAACCCGTCGTAGAAAATTTTTTCGGGACTGTCAAGGTGATAATAGGAGCACTTGCCGTAGTTTTCGTGATGGAAATTGTACCCGGCAAAGTAGTCGTTGAATCCAAGCCTGTCAGCTCCCTTGGGAACGTAGGAATTTTTGGGGTCATAATGATTCCCGAGCTCATTCGCGTAGAGGTGCCACTTCCCGATATACGCAGTTTTGTATCCGTTATCGTTCAGCACATCGGCGAAGGAGCGGTGGTTTGTGGAAATACGCAGCTCGTTGATGACCATTCCGGTGGACGTGGTATACTTCCCGGTAAAGAGAGAAGCCCGAAACGGCGCGCATACCGGATGTCCCGATACGCACTCGCAGAGATTGCAGGACTCACTGGCAAGCGCATCAATATTCGGCGTTTTCGCTTTCTTGTCGCCATAATACCCCATACTGCAAAGACGCAGCTGGTCTGCAAACATAAAAACAAGGTTAGGCTTTTTAGCCATGTTCATTTCCTCCTATTTTTTGATATGGATTTGTGTCAGAATAATTCCAACGAAAATCAAAGCACAGCCGAGGTAGGCAATGCCGGTCATGCGTTCGTGGAGGATAAGGGCGCCGCCGAGAGCGGAGAACAGGGATTCCGTTGAAAAAATCAGGGAAGCGGAGGTGGGTTCGGAGTATTTTAAGCCGAGAACCTGACAGGTATACGCTACGCCGACCGACATGAAGCCGCAGTATGCTATCGGGATTGCCGCCGCCCACATGGCAGAGAGGGAAATATCTTCAAAGATAAATGTGAAAATCCAGTTCAGAACCGCGCAGACTGCAAACTGCATGGCTGTGAAGCGGAGAGTGTATATTTTTTCCGACGCGCGGTCGATTACGATGATATGGATTGCGAAGACAAGCGCACAGCCGACAAGGACTGCGTCGCCGCTGGTGAAGGTGAGCGCGCCGCTGCCGCAGCAGATGAAGTAGAGTCCGACTACGCCGAAAATGGCGCCTATCCAAGTGCGGATATTCGTCTTTTGTCCAAGAAATATGCCGATTATCGGCACGATAATCATGTATAAACTGGTAATGAAGCCCGCTTTTCCGGCTGAGGTCCAGCCTATGCCGAGCTGCTGGAGAAACGATGCAGTGAACAGCAAAACGCCGGCGATACATCCGGTGATGAGCGTGTTTTTCATGATTTTTTTGTCGGTCGCACCCTTTTCGAACAGCAGAAAGACCGGAATCAGGGAAAGCGCGCCTAACGTAAACCGCGCGCCGCCAAGTAAAAACGGACCGATAAGCTCGGAGCCAAGCCGCTGCGCTACGAAGGCAAATCCCCAGACGACTGCCGCTGTGATACAGAACAACAGCCCTTTGACTGTATTTTTCTTTTCCATAAAAATTGTAAATGCTCTCCTGTGTGATTGGAATTACAATAAATTATACCATTTCCTGCGTAAAGGGTCAAATGACAGAATCGTTAATCTTTTGTCAAAAATGTTATATAATATTGTAGTTTTTGTGGACAGCGGACGAATTTTGTGATATAATTGAGAAGATAAAAATGAGGTAGAAAGAGTCGGCTGAAGGAGGCAGAAAATGGCGAAAAGAAAGCGGAGAACAGGGGATGCCGGACAGGCAATACGGGATGCTGTGGGCGGAGTATTTTCCTGCGGCAACTTTTTTCAGAGCGAGTTTGAGCTTCCGGCGGGGGTGGGCGCACAGCTGTCGATGACCGGTATGACGCCCGCTTACGGCAACGGCGGCACATTTTCGGATGACTCCCTCGCGGCGGCACTGTCCGCTTATCCGGCGATGAGAAGAATGAGCCCCGCCTGTATCAATAGACTCGCGGCGCGGAAACGCTTTACTGTTATGTGCGGCAATATTGACCGCTGTGTCGCGATTTTCGGCTGTATCAACGAGCTTGTGCGGTGCGGAATCACAAAGATTATCATCGCTGCCTATACAAATGAGGAAAGAGATAACCTGTGGGAAGCGCTGTCCCTTATGCGCGCCGGTCTTGACGGTGTTTCTACCTCGTGTTTTGGAACGCGCGGCGCGGAAAACGGGATTGACTTTGAACCGACTCGCCGGCGTCTTGCCGAAAGTAAAGTGTACGGTTTCCTGACCTCCGAAAAGCCTGAAGTGATGCTTATCGGACAAGCATCGTTTACGAGAGGATGCAACCTCATCAGACGCGGCGGCGAGTTTTCGCTGGCGTCGTATCTCGCAAGGGCTGCGCCGGTCGTTTTGACTTCCTCGGAAAGTGTGGATTCGGCACGCTCCATGGCAGCGGCGGTCGAGCTGTTTGCCCCGCTTTCCACTATCTGCTTTACCGGAGAGGTACGGCAGCTTCGCGACGCGGTCATTTTCCATCCCGACGACACGACCGTGTTTGATTCCCGTCCCAAGTCCGATGATATGCTTGAACAGCTCGGGTTTTAGAAACAATAGCTATTTAAATAGTCAAATTAAGACTTAATTGTTAATTTTAAATTTATATTCGAATTGCTGTTCATTTTTTGCGGTATTTATGCTATAATAATATATATTTTTTTATTTCATGTCATTTTTATTTCAAAAGTTCTCGAGGAAAACCTTTTGAAAAAAGCTTCTCCTCGTCTCGTCTCACATATACAATATTGAACAAAGGGGGGAAAAAGTATGAAAAAACGCGTAACTTCCTTCATTCTTGCTTGCCTGATGCTCACATCGGCGGGCCTGATGGGCTCATGTTCTGAAGGCGCCGAAAATGGAGAGACAACTTCTTCTGCGAATACCTCGACTTCACAAGAAGAATCGGTTGTTGAAACCAACACAGAGGATTTGTCGCCCGCCGAGGAGCGTTCTCTGATTCCTGACGACCTGCCGGCAGTAACATTTGATGGACGCTCATACCTAATCGCTACTACAGAAAGTAAAGAATATGAGATTTTGTCAGAGGAGCTGACGGGAGAGGGAACCAACGATGCGGTGTACGACCGAAATATTCGGATTGAGGACCGATTTGACGTGAAAATTGAGCCGGTCATCTCAAGCGCACCGTATGAGGATATCAGAACTGTCGTGATGTCGGGAACCTATGCCTATGATGTTGCGGGATTTATCAACTACATGGCATATACGCCGATTTTTGCGAAGGTTCTTTACAACTGGACGGAAGTGCCCTATGTCGACTTGTCGAAGCCGTGGTACAACCAGCTTGCCAATGACCCCGCTACGATAAACAACACCCTCTTTACGGTAAATGGTGACTTATCGATATCCACACTCCAATATACATACGGTATGTTCTTCAATTACAATATTCTCGAGCAGTACGGCATCACTTCGTCGCAGCTCTATGATATGGTATTTGACGGAACATGGACGATTGATAACATGCGCGGGATTATAACGGGAATCTGGGAAGATACAAACGGTGATGGAACCCACGACAAAAACGACGTTCACGGTTACTCTGTCTGTACAAACGGCGTACATACGACTGACGTATGGCTTGCCGCTCTCGATATCGACGTTGCTTCTATCGCCAGCGACGGCAGTTCGTTTGAAGTGACCTTCTTCAACGAAAAGACAGTCTCCGCTCTTGAAAAGGTTCTTGCTCTCACCTATGACGAAAACGGCTCCTATGTCAATACCGGCGACTGGCGCGAGACGCCGAGCTCCTTTGCTGAAGGAAAAATTGCGATGACGCAGCTTTACTTCGGTGAAACCACGGAATCGCTCGGCGATATGGAGGACACCTACGGGATTCTGCCGCTCCCGAAGTTTGACGAAAGCCAAGAGGGATATTACACCAACGCATGGGACCAGTTCACAGTATTTGCGATTCCGAAGACCATTTCGGAAGCGGACAAAGAAGTTACAGGCATCATCTTTGAAGCGCTCAACGCAGAATCCTATAAGACAGTTTACCCGGCATATTACGACCAGGCCCTGAAGAGCCGTTACTCCGCTGAACCGACGACTGCGGAAATTATTGACATTATCATGGCGGGCAGAAAGCTGGAGTTCACCTTCCAGTTCGGTACAAAGGTATCCGAACTTCCCTATCTGTTTCGCGGTATGGTAACCGCAAAGGATACAAACGTTGCATCGAAGTACAAGAAAATCCAAAAGGCTCTGAATAAACAAATTCAGACGTTAATAGACCTGTATTGTGAAGACTAATTGGAATTGAAAAATAAGGAAACGGAGAGGGATGCTTTTCATAAGGCATTCCTCTCCGTTTCTTTATTCTCGCCGCGCTTGCGTATAAAACAAAAACAGCCCCCTTTGGGACTGTTTCAAGGCGCCACCCGGAATCGGACCGGGGAATAAAAGTTTTGCAGACTTCTGCCTTACCGCTTGGCTATGGCGCCGTTCATTGGTGACGGATAAAATTATACTATAAACTCCGCGGTTTGTCAATAGCTTATCGGAAATTTCTTTGGGAAATTTTGTTTCCTCCATTCCAGTACTTCTCCGGGCGATTGCGGAAAGAACGGTATAAATTTACAGTTATGCGTTGAAAAAGCCCCGTTTCTGTGGTATCATATAACAAACACAATCGAAAACGAGGTACATCAAATGAAAGTTGCTGTCATCACCGGCGCGTCGGCGGGGCTTGGCCGTGAGTTTCTCGCTGCACTGCCGGAATTTTATCCTGATATCGAGGAATACTGGCTCATCGCAAGGAGAAAAGAGAAGCTGGAGGAAGCCGCGCACACCGTTTCGCGCCAATGCAGAATCTTCCCGCTCGACCTGACGGAGGATGAAAGCTACAAAAAGCTGGCGGAGTACGCTGCGGAGCAGAATCCCGACATCCGGCTGCTGGTGAACAATTCCGGCTGCGGTTTTCTCGGAAACGTCGGCGACGGCGAACTGGAACATCAGACGGCGATGATTGAACTGAATCTCAAGGGCCTGACCGCTGTAACGCATACGCTGCTCCCGTATATGTCGCAGGGCTCGGCAATCATCAACGTGTCGTCCATTGCGTCCTTCTGTCCAAACGCGCGCATGACCGTCTACAGCGCGGGCAAAGCGTACGTGTCGGCGTTCACTTACGGCGTCGGCGAGGAACTTCGAGGACGCGGCATCACAGCAACGGTCGTGTGCCCCGGACCGATGGACACCGATTTTATCACCCTCGGCGGCATCAAGGGCAACTCCAAAACGTTCGACATTCTCCCGTACTGCGACCCGAAAAAAGTGGCGCGCGGCTCCCTCGCGGCGGCGAAAAAAGGAAAGTCGAGCTATACCCCGCGCCTGTTCTATAAATTCTATCGTACAGTTGCAAAGCTTCTGCCGGTCAAAGTTGTGATGAAAATGAGCAAAACCTAAGTCTGCTTGTCTCAATTGCAGTTTAACTCTTGCAAACCACCATAAAATCTGGTATAATCATCAAACATAAAGTCTACCATCTATTAAAAAGGTTTTTGAAAGGGGGGCGGGGAATACTTTTTTCTCAAAAAAGCGTCCCCCGCGAAAATCGATCACATGAATCAAAACGTAAAAATCCTCGCCACGGTGGGCGGAAAGCCTATCACCGATATGGACGTTGAGGCAATGCTCGCGCAGATGGGTCAGAGAGGGCAGCAGTACAACACCCCGCAGGGGAGAGCCATGATTCTCGACCAGCTCATCAACCGCAGACTGTTCCTCATGGATGCGCAGAAGAACCTATATGAACGCGAGCCGGCGTTCAAGGAACAGCTCACGCGCGTCAAGGAAGACATGCTCACCAATTACGCTGTACAGAAGGCGGTAGAGCGTGCACGCGTTACCGATGACGAAGTAAAGAAGTACTTTGAGGAAAAACGCGACCAGTTCAAACCGGAGATGACGTTCAACGCAAGCCACATTCTCGTCGACAGCGAGGAAAAGGCAAACGAGCTCGCGGAAAAAATTAAAGCGGATGAGATATCCTTCGAGGATGCGGCACAGCAGTACAGCACCTGCCCGTCCGGCAAAAACGGCGGCTCTCTCGGTGACTTCGGTCACGGCCAAATGGTGCCCGAATTCGAGGATGCCTGCGCCGCTCTTGAGGAAGGCGAGATGTCCGCGCCTGTTCATACCCAGTTCGGCTGGCACATCATTAAGCTCAACTCCAAGGGTATGGGGCAGGAAGTAAAGTTCAATGACATTGCCGATAATCTGAAGGAAGCCCTCCTTGAACAAAAGCAGCAGGCTGCTTATCAAAGCAAAATCAACCAGCTCAAACTTTTGTTCCCGGTGGATAAATATTAAAAAATAAAGTTTTGCGGGGGAGGAACTTTTTCTAAAAAGTTCCTCCCCCGCACCCTTCTCAAAAACTTTTGGACAAAGGAATGGAGGTCATTTCGCGGGAGATTCAGCCAAACATCCATGAGTCTATTGTGTCGAGCAAGGCGAAGGTGTAGCCCCTCCCAATGAGGTATTCTATCATCCACGGCATGAGGTCGATGGTCTCCGGAACCGTTTCGTGCATCAGGATGATAATCGGACTTGCCCCGGAGCTTGCTTTGAGCTCAAACGTTTCCATGAACGTCTCCTGTATGTACTCGTATGTGCTCATCCCTTCCGGTGCGGTGAAGAGAAGGGCGTCGTTCGTCACCACGTTCCAATCGTATATGCGGTAGAACAGCCCGTGAAGCATCTCTTTCATTTCCGCGGATTCCTCTGTGGTCAGATAGGTTCCGACAGAACCTCCCGGAAACCGGAACAGCTTGTGCGCGTCGTCGAGCGGAATGCCTGCTTCGGTCATGATTTTCTCCCACGCGAGGATTTCCTTTTCCAATGCGCCCACCGACGCGTAGATTTCGTCGTATTGGTGCGTGACCGAGTGGCATCCTATGGCGTGACCGCGCTCGACGATGGCCTTGGCAGATTCCGGATATTTCTGTACCGACTCGCCTATTACGAAAAAGGTTCCTTTCACGCCGTAGGTGTCGAGCACATCGAGAAGCCGGATGGTTTCGGAATAGGTCGGTCCGTCGTCATAGGTGAGATATACAACGTTGGAGCCGTCCTCGTTAGCCGGAGGAAGCTCCGGTTTTGCGGCGCTCACGTACAGTGTCACCGGACAGTCGAGATTGATGTAGTAGCCATCCTTATCGGACAGGCCCGCGAATTCGATGGCGTAGACGGCGTTTTCCGGCGCGGGATTGCGGCGCGTTACGATGGTCGGCTCAATTCCGTGTACCAGCAGCGCCCGTGTTACCGTGGAGATGTCGTTTGCCGCAAACCGCGGAACAGCAGTATAGCCATATTTTTCCGCATCGCTCAGCGCCGTGTCCGCCAGTACCGTGCTGCTGTATACCGACGGAAGCTCTTCTGTGTGGGTCACGCTTGTCAGAATCGGAAAATCCGAGGGACTGTGGGCGGCCTCCTCCGCATGGCTTGATTCGTGAGAAGGATTGGGTATCAGGGTAAAAAACTCCTTTATGTCGGGAAATTCCGCGCGGAATTGCGCCAATTCGGCTTTCACATTGCTCACGCTGCACGAGGTGAGCAGCGCCGCGAGACACAAAAGAGCAAAGAACACAGTGATTTTACGATTTGCTTTCAACATTACATACCAAGTTTCAGGAAAAATAGAGGTATTGTTTTATTCCTCGACCCGCATTGCCTTGATGCACCGCCATCCTGCCGTGCCAGACTTGTCGAGTTCAAAGTACGCGCCGTTCAGTTTGCAGTTCCCGGCTGCCGGTTCAAAGACAACCGGCGTACGTACGGTAAATTTGTGGACGATAGATTCGGTCTTTACCCCCAAAATGCCGTTCATGGAGCCGCACATTCCGAGGTCGGTAATATATCCGGTGCCGCCGGGCAGAATGCAGATATCCGCGGTCGGAATATGCGTGTGCGTTCCAAAGACGGCGGCAATTTTTCCATCAAAATACCGGGCGAAAAACAGCTTTTCACTGGTCGCCTCAGCGTGAATATCGCACACTGCAACGTCATACCGTCCGCTTTCCCTTTTCAGAATCCGCTCCGCTGCCTCGACAGGCGGCGACACAGGCTCCATATAAACGGTCCCGCAGACGTTGAGTACGAGCACCCGGTATCCGCACGCATCCGCGATAACGTAGCCCATCCCCGGTGCGCCTGACGGATAATTCGCAGGACGTACGAGATATTCGGCATCATCAAGCATCGTGTAGACCTCGCGCCTCTTCCACGTATGGTTTCCGCCGGTAATCACATCGGCTCCGCAGTCGTACAGCCGCTCTGCCGATTCCCGGGAAATCCCGTTCCCGTCCGCAGAATTTTCTCCATTTACAATCACAAGGTCCGCGCCATATTGCGAACGCAGTCTCCGAAGTCTGCCGTTGTTCTCCAGGTACGAAACCCCTTCAGACCCAACAACATCTCCAAGGCAAAGCAATTTCAGCATTATCAGTCTCCATGTATTTCTTCCTAGTTATTTTGTCCCGATTAAAGTTTTTTGAAGGGGGTTCGGGGAAAAGCTATTTTAAAAAAGTTTAAAATAAAAACCGTCTCCAGTAAGTGTGGGGCACTACATGTGAGACGTTTTTCATTCGATAAAAGTTCCCAGGATTGCGGTTTTTGGTTAATACGACATTCCGCGTCTGCGACGATTATAGTCCGAACGTGGATTTACGATTTCGCGCCAGTCAAGGTCGCCGTGGTCGAGCGCACAGATCAACACTTCCGCAGTTGCAATATTCGTGGCTACCGGAACGTTATGGACATCACACATGCGAAGGAGATTGTATTCGTTTTCGTCGTATTCATGGTTCGGGGTGGTGCTGCGGAAATACAGCAATACGTCAATCTCGTTATAGGAAATACGAGATGTTATCTGCTGGGTTCCCCCATGTTCACCTGCGAGAAGCTTCTCAATCTCCAGTCCTGTCGCTTCTTGAACGTATTTTCCAGTCGTACTTGTAGCGCATATGTTATGTTTTGATAGTATACCACAGTATGCTATACAAAACTGCGTCATAAGTTCCTTTTTGATGTCGTCAGCGATAAGTGCAATATCCATTTTCATCCATTCCTTTCATTAATTTTAGTCCTGATTCTCTCATATTGATTCTTAGCCTATGTAACTTATTGTGGTTTATAGCAAACTAAAACGCCAGCGTACGCTTCCGGTACAGTTTTCCCATACCATGGAACAGCGGGATTTCAGTCCCGCTGATTCGTTTCGCTATGTTTGTATATGCCATTGATGACAGCGATTTTTCAGAAGGTATGACTCCCTCGTCCTGCGCTCGCTGAAGCTTACGGTCATACGGTACAACTCCCACGCATGGCAGAGAACTCCGGTCAATCATCTCGACTACTCCGGCTCTCTTCTCGCGCTTCACGGCCGTCAGGTCAAATCCGCATATCACCAGACGCATCTGCGACGCACCCGCTTTTTCAAGCCGTGCCGCGGCATATTCCGCCGCTCGAACAGAGGTCAGTCCCTGCTCCGAGGTGATGATGGTGAAGTCACATAAGTCCGCTATCGCAATGGGAATATCACACCCGCCGCCCGTGTCGCAAATCAGTACATCGAATTCGCAGTCTGCAGTGATTTGCTTTACCATTTCACGAACGAGCTTCTCAATACTTGTGTCGCGTTCGTTTGCAAGCACAGATACCCGCTCTCCCGAACATGCGGCAATGAACGCAATTTCCGGATATTTTTCGATGGGATGGACGGCAGCCTCGCGCGGAGACGACCCGCAGACCGTATCGGAAATGTCCCGTACTGTCATATCGGATGCGCCTGTCAGCATATCGAGACTCCGGCTCGTCACGTCAAGGTCAATGAGCATTACCCGCTTTCCTTCGCGGGCAAACGCAACGGCAAGACCAAGCGCTGTCGTACTTTTGCCTACGCCGCCCTTTGCAGAGGCGACAAGCAATCTGCTATATGACGGCATAAAAACCTCCGGCTGCTATATTTAGGCTGACAGAAATAGTCAAAATCGGAAAACTGTCTGTCATAATTATACCACCAAAACGTACATATTGTCAATAGCATACATAAATATTTTTATCGAGTTTTATTCGTAAGACAAAACAGTCACGATTTACCAAGTTTAGGATAACGACAGCTCTGCGGTTCATAATTTTGAAATATAAAACTAATATTTCGTTCGTTTTGACAATGCCGTATGGGGGACCGCACCTTCCGGATTCCCGCATGCTTGACCGTTGCCGCTGAAAATGTAAAAAGAAAATGTAAAAAAATATAGCAATTCGCGAAGACTATTGCAATTTTAAAATATTGTTGCTATAATAAAAATATCATGGAAAATTTTTATTTTTGTATAGTCTGAAACTTGCGGAGGAAAAATAATGTCTCATACAGTCAATTTAGAAAATAAGGATAATGCCGTGTTTAATGAGAATTTTGTTAATATAATGGGAAACAAGCTCACCGAATTCGACCCCGAAATCGGCGCAGTGGTATCTGAGGAGCTGGCACGTCAGCGGGGCGGTCTTGAGCTGATTGCGTCTGAAAACGTCGTCTCCGAAGCCGTGCTGCTCGCCATGGGAAGCCCGCTCACCAACAAATACGCGGAAGGCTACCCGGGAAAGCGTTACTACGGCGGATGCTATGTTGTTGATAAGGCTGAAAATATCGCAATCGAACGTGCAAAAAAGCTGTTCGGCGCGGAGCACGTCAACGTTCAGCCGCACAGCGGTGCGCAGGCCAATATGGCGGTATACTTCGCTCTGCTGGATCATGGCGATACCGTTCTCGGGATGAGCCTCGCATGCGGCGGTCACCTGACGCACGGAAGTCCTGTCAACATGTCGGGCAAAAATTACAACTTCATCCCGTATGGCGTGGACGATAACGGCGTTCTCGACTACGACCAGCTTGAAAAACTCGCTAAGGAGCACCGCCCCAAACTCATCGTAGCGGGCGCGTCCGCATATCCGCGAATCATTGATTTCGAGCGCATTTCCGGCATCGCAAAGTCTGTCGGCGCGTATTTTATGGTAGATATGGCTCACATTGCAGGTCTTGTCGCAGCCGGTCTGCATCCGTCTCCGGTGCCGTACGCCGACGTTGTGACTACCACCACACACAAAACTCTGCGCGGGCCCCGCGGCGGTATGATACTGTGCCGTGAGGAGCTTGCAAAGGCAATCGACAAGGCGATATTCCCCGGTTCGCAGGGCGGTCCTCTCATGCACATCATCGCCGCAAAGGCAGTAGCATTCGGCGAAGCGCTGAAGCCGGAATTTAAGAACTATCAGACCCAGATCGTAAAGAATGCAGCGGCTCTCGCAAACGGACTTCTTTCCGAGGGCTTCCATCTCGTTTCCGGAGGCACTGACAACCACTTGATGCTTTGCGACCTCAGACCGTTTGACGTAACGGGCAAGGAATTCGAGCGTCGCCTCGACGAGGTCCTCATCACGGTAAACAAAAACGCCATCCCGAACGACCCGCAGTCTCCGTTTATCACAAGCGGCGTCAGAATCGGTACGCCTGCCGTTACCAGCCGCGGTCTTGCGGAGGAGGACATGACGGCTCTCGCCCGCTTGATTGGCTGCGCCGCTAAGGATTTCGAAGGGACAAAAGACTATGTCCGCGCTGAGGTCACCAAGCTCTGCGAAAAATACCCGCTGTATTAATTGCGATTGGGAGAAATTTTTGGGAAATCCCAATTCTTCTGTACAAATTTTATAATGGAGGTGTCATGATGAAAAACGATATGGATAAAACAATTACTTTTTCGATTCATGAGGAAGACAGAGACCAGCAGAGAAAGGTTCTGCTGAAAGCGGTTTACGAAGCGCTCAGTGAAAGAGGCTACAACCCTATCGACCAGATTGTGGAGTACATCCTCACCGAGGAGCCGACCTATATCACCAACTATAAAAACGCGCGCAGCATGGTTCGCCGGATTGACCGGTATGAGCTGATGTCCGCGATGCTCAAGGAGTATCTCGGACTGTGACTGCGGTTCGTTTATCACCGCGCCTGCCGGAGGTCTCTAAGCTTGCCATAGGGTCGCTCACCGTATCCAAAATGCAGGCGGCTCTGCCGGATGACGAGGCCGCGGCGGTTCTAGCGTACGCGTTTGACTCAGGTGTCAATTTTATCGATACGGCGCAGTATTATGAAAATTATCCCCTCATCCGCGCTGCACTTCAACGCTGCCGCGCTCCTGAAAATGTAGTGATTTCGACAAAAACCTACGCTTATTCCCGGGATTTGGCGATAGCCGCAGTCGACGAAGCCCGGCGCGCGTTTGACCGGGACGTCGTCGATATTTTTATGCTGCACGAGCAGGAGAGCATCGATACCTTGCGCGGACATAGGGAAGCGCTCGACTATCTTTTCGAATGCCGGGAACGCGGGATTATCCGTGCGGTTGGGGCGTCCACGCATCATACGGCGGCAGTCCGCGGCCTGATTCAGCTTCGCGAAGCCGGAATGCCGGTAGACGTCTGTCATCCGCTGTACAATATGGCGGGAATCGGCATTGCCGACGGCAGTGAAGCGGATATGGCAGCGGTCCTTGCGGAAGCCCATCATCGTGGGATTGGCGTTTTCGCCATGAAAGCGCTGGGCGGCGGACACTTGTGTACGTCCGCGGAGGAGGCGCTGGGTTTTGTGCTGTCAAAACCGTTTATCGACGCGGTCGCGGTCGGGATGCAGTCGTTTGAAGAAGTCGACGCGAATGTGCGGTTTATGCAGTCCGGCGCGTTTGATGCGTCGGATAGGGCAAGATTGGCGGAAAAACACCGCGGACTGCACGTTGAGGAATACTGCGAGGGCTGCGGAGCCTGCGTGAAACGGTGCGGTTCCGGCGCGCTCAAGCTCGTAGAAGTCTCTGCTGACGAAAGCAATGCCGCGTCTTATGATTTTACGGCGGATTTTGTGGCAAACGAGCTGGACGGCGCAGCCGTTGAGCCGTGCGTAAAATACCGCGCCGTTCCGGATGACGCAAAATGCGTCCGATGCGGCTATTGTACCCGCGTCTGCCCTGTATTCGCGCTGAAGGTATATTAAACCTTTTCCGGCGCCTTATCAAAACTTTCTATCATTAAATTTACTTGAAGGTTTTGGCAAAGGGGCAGAGGGGTGCGTTAAAAGCATCTCCCTATCAAACTCACATCAAAATAAAATCTCGGGGAAAAACTTTTCAAAAAAAGTCTCTCCCCGCTCAATTTTCTGGTAAAGCATATGCAGATTGTAAATTGTTCCTCGGGGAATTTCGAAGCCGCTGTTCCCGAGGGAGCGGTGTTTCTGCTCGGGTATTTTGACGGCGTGCATCTTGGACATCGTGCGCTGATACAGTGGGGAGCGCAAATGGCGGGCTCGAAGCTCGTTGTCTGGACCTTTGACAGCCTGCCGAAGGGCGGACTTTTGACCGATAACGCGGAAAAATGCGCCCTCTTTCGCGATAACGGAGTCGATTTTGTGATTTTCGAGGATTTCGCTGCACTCCACGATCTCGACGGACGAGCTTTCTTTACTGACGTGATTGCCGCCCGATACAAGCCCGGCGCGGTAGTGTGCGGATACAACTTCCGCTTCGGAAGAGGGGCCTCCTGTACGGCCGACGACTTGCGCCGTTATGCGGAGGAATCCGGCATCACCTGTGCGGTCGTGCCGAATTTTCAGCTGGACGGGACGCCGGTCTCCTCAACCGCGATTCGCTCCCTCATCCGTTCCGGTGACGTGAAGGCGGCGGCAAACATGCTTGGCCGGTATTATTCCGTCACCCTTCCAATCGTTCACGGACACGAGATCGGCCGGACCATCGGACATCCCACGGTCAATCAGATTATTCCGAAGGGAAGAGTCACTCCCTCGCGCGGCGTCTATAGCTGCCTTGTCGAGTTTACCGATAAGCGCGGCGTCCATCAAATCAAAAAAGGGGTCTGCAACATCGGAGTCCGTCCGACTGTCAACAGCGATACCTCCGACGTGACCCTTGAAACGTATATTTTTGATTATTCCGGCGACTTGTACGGCGTTACCATTAGGACCCGGTTCTGTGAGAAGCTGCGCGACGAGCGGCGTTTTTCTTCAAAGGACGAGCTTTCGGCGCAGATTGCCCGCGATTCCGAAAACGCACTTAAGAGCCTTATTGATATTGAAAAAAACGATTTATATAAAAATAATTAACGGAAATATGACAAAACTTTCGATTAAGGGAAAAATACTCTCGCTGGCGCTCGTGCTGGCGACCGTCCTTTCCGTCCTGCCGTTTTCAATTTTTGCGGCGTCGCAGACCGGCGAGGGAGTCGGTGCTTCTTCAAAGTCTGAATCGTCGGACGACACGGACACGGTGAAGGAAGATGCTGTCTCCCCGCCTGAGGTGGAGCGGATCGCGTCTGCATACTTATACAATTTCGAAAACGATAAGGTTTTGTTTGAATATAATCCAAATACGCGCGTCTATCCGGCGTCGACGGTCAAGCTGATGACCGCTATCGTCATTTTCGAAAAATACGAAGGCGCTCTTGATACCAAAATTACAGTTACTTCCGCTATGCTGGGAGAAGTATCCGGCAACAACATCGGATTCCTCGAAGGAGAGGTCGTGACTGTCGAGCAGATGCTGTACTGTATGCTTGTGAATTCCGCGAACGACGCCGCCGTCATTCTCGCGCACGCCTGTGCCGGGAGTACGGAGCAATTCGTGGCGCTGATGAACGATAAGGCGGCGGCGCTTGGCGCGTATGACACCTACTACACAAACCCGACCGGTATGCACAACGACGCCATGATAACAACTGCGCACGATACGGCGGAAATTGCGAAGTACGCGTATCATATTCCGGGATTTATTGAAATCACGTCGACGCCGAAGTACGTCATGGAAGCTACCAACATGAGCGATTACCGGAATGTCTACAACCGCAACTGCATGATTTCCAAGTATTACAGTGTGGATTACTACTACAGCCGTGCGATTGGTATGAATGCGGGTGCAACAACGCAGGGAGGATATACGCTGTGCGGGGTCGCGGAGGACGCAGAGAGCGGACTGACGTATCTTGCGGTGGTGCTCGGCGCGGACGCGGACGGCGATGTTTATTATAATTATGAAAACGGCGAGAGATTGCTCGATTGGGCATTTGCGTCCTACGGCTATACAAAGGTGCTGTCGACGTCGCAGATGATATGCGAGGTTGGCGTAAACTTGTCGTCCACGCTTGATTATGTCACCCTTGTGCCGGAGCGGGAGATATCGGTATATCTGCCGACCTCGGTGGATGTGTCGAGGGATATCCGCTACAGCTATAATACATACGAAGACCAGATTGACGCGCCGGTGGAGACAGGGCAGGAAGTGGGAACGATAACGGTGCTATACGGGGATGAAATTCTCGGCAGCTGCGCCCTTGTCACCACCTCAAGCATCGCGAGAAGCGAGTTTTTGTACTTCCTCGCCCGCGTGCGCGAATTCACGGAAAGCAGATTTTTCCGCGCCACCGTGGTGTCCGTGGTCGTCCTGTCCATCGCGTATGTACTGATAAAAGCCAGCATACGAGAGCGAAAGCTGAGACGAAGAAGATAGAAAAAAGCGTCCGGGAGAACAATTTCCCCGGGCGCAAATTTTTTGTAAAAATGCCTATCCATTTTCCTTTTCTGACTCTTTATTAGTGTAATCATGATTGCAACTTGGAAAGTTTTGGGGAGCCTTTTAAAAGGTTCCCCCAAAAAAATGTCTTTCTTATTTTTCATTCATCTTTGCCTGTACTCTCGGCGGGATGGGCTTTTCTGTAATCTCACCGGCCTTTTCGAGGGCGATACGGGTCATGAGCGGTCCGACAAGCTCGTATATCAGGACCGCAAACAGAGCGACATTGCGGATAATGAGACCAGGCTCGCCGAGGGACATCGCGGTCAGCGACATGCCGAGCGAAACGCCTGCCTGCGGAAGAAGCGTGATGCCCAGATATTTCTGAATCGTCGGGGCGGTGCGCATGAATTTCGCAGAGATTTTTGCACCCACAATTTTGCCGAGGGAACGGAAAATAATGTAGACTACGCCGGCAAGAATGATTGCCCAGTTGCTGAAGACGGAGAACTCAAGTCCCGAACCGCTGATGACGAAGAACAGCACCATAATCGGCCCTGTCCAGCGGTCCATACGGTCCATGAGTTCCTCGGAAAAGTCGCACATATTGCAGAATACCGTTCCCATCATCATGCAGACGAGGAGAGAGGAGAACCCGATCGTCACTTTGCCGACCGGGATTTCCAGCATTGACAGCGCGACCGCTAAAAATACATATGTGACCGAGATGCTCATACGCTTGCTGCGCGAGTGGAAAAACTGCTCCGAATAATTGAACAGCAGACCGATTACCGCACCCAGCGCCAGAGATGCCACAACTTCAATCAGCGGATTTATCAGAACGGAAATGATATCCACTGTACCGTTTTCCAGTGCTTTCGCAATCCCGAACGAGATGGCGAATACGATAAGTCCTACCACGTCGTCGAGCGCGACGACCGGCAGCAGCATTTTGGTCAAGGGACCGTCGGCTTTATACTGTTTTACGACCATCAGAGTTGCCGCGGGAGCTGTTGCCGTCGCCACCGCGCCGAGAGTCAGCACGCACGACAGCGGCAGCTTGTCAGGCATAATGACGTGAACGATATAGAGCGCTATGTCAACAAACAATGTCGCAACCAGCGCTTGGAATATCGCAATGACTGTGGCCTGACGGCCGGTTTTTTTCAGTTCAGATAAGCGGAACTCGTTTCCCATTGCAACCGCAATGAATCCGAGCGCCGCGTCGGATATAATGGAATAGGTTCCTACATCCTCGGAGGAAATAAACCCGACGCCGGGGATGCCGAGTCTGCCGAGACAGTATGGTCCGATGAGAATCCCGGCAACCAGATATGCCGTAACTGCCGGCAGGTTCCAGATTTTCGTCAATCTGGACATCATAAGTCCGGCGAACATGGCGATTGATAACGCAAGCAGAATTTGCATAAAAGTGCCTCAATTTGTTATGATTTTATTTTCTGAATCTGATATATTATACTTCCGTGCCGCCGCAAATTCAAGTGTGAGTTTGACGAATCGGAACGCCGGCATTTGCCGGGTAATTGTGTATATACGATACAATTTATCATAATTTTATGAAAATAAAAGAAATTTGAATGAAAAATCTTGTATTTCACGAGGGGGGTGTTATAATCGAATGACAAGATGCGTTCTCATGTTTACAATTTTTGCGGAAAGGAAACGCCTATGACAAACGCCCGCCTTCTCCCACCATACAGACAGGATGCAGAGGTGAACCTGATTGGCGCCGACCCGGGCGGATTGCTCTTCACACCGGACTGGGTTGACGAGCTCGTCCTCGTGGAAATCCATCCGGAAACCGCCGCCCGTGAGGGAACACTTGCCTCCCTCGCGAAGAAGACATAATTTCCTTCACGGCAGAGGTCCGGCGGGAATATATAGGAATATATTTTATAGAAAAAACAGCGCGCTAAACAAAGCGGAAAATGAAAAAATCCAAAAAAATTGAAAAAAGGTATTGACAAAGCCAAACCGGTGTGATATAATAACAACGTCCTTAAGAGTGTGGGTGAAAATACACAAAAAGAGGACGAAAAAATTGTATAAAATGCTGGTGTGGCTCAATGGCAGAGCAGCTGATTTGTAATCAGCAGGTTGTTGGTTCGACTCCGATCACCAGCTCCAGGGGGAATTCCCGAGTGGCCAAAGGGGACAGACTGTAAATCTGCTGGCACCGCCTTCGGTGGTTCGAATCCACCTTCCCCCATTCGGAAGAGAAAAAGTATCTGAATAAATCAGATGCTTTTTTGCTACTCACAAACGTATTCGTTTATGAAATAAACTCGGAGAGGTCCTTTTTGAAAAAAAAGCATCTCTCCGTCTAACCACATTATTATCATATGGAACAGAGAATAATAGAGGATTTGGAGCAAAGCTATGGCGTCCTTTGCCGTCATGCAACTCCTGTCACAGGAGGCTGGCTGAATAAAAAATGGAAGGCGTCAACCAATAAAGGAACTTTGCTCATCAAGCGGTACAGCAATCAGCGATTTACACAGGATAAAATCCGGCAAATCGACGCGGCCCTTCAGCGTCAAAGAATTCTTGAAGAAAACGGCGTACCTTGTCCGCATATCCTGCCGTGCGGGAACCACGTCATCCGCATGCTCGACTCGGAAACTTCCTATATGGTGATGACCTTCTGTCCCGGAACCATCGAGAGCTGTGATACCGTCACTGAAGAACAAATACGCAGTCTCGGAACCGTCTGCGGCCTGATGCACAAGGAGTTTGCAAAATTGCCGGTGCAAGGCGTCAAGGGCTATCCCATAGACGGCAGACAAATTCTCTCTTCTTTATGGGAGAATTTCCGCGCCAGCGCAGCCGGGATTTCAACCGATACCCCGGAGGAATATAAGACCGCGGTGTCGGCGCAGGAAGGAATCCTGCATACGCTCACACCCGATTTTTTTGATAAGCTTCCGAAGGGAATCGCCCATGAGGACTTCACGCCGGATAATATGCTGTTTCATGAGGACCGTGTCTCCGCTATCCTTGATTTTGACCGCAATCAGTACAGCTTTCTCCCGCACGATATCGGCAGAGCCATTTTGTCTCTCGCCCTGAAAGACGCCAAAATGGACCCTTTGAAAACAGAGACTTTTATAAACGGTTATTCCACTTACCTTCCGCTGACCGCAAAGGATGTTGCGGATGCTTTGAGAATCACATGGTGTATCGAAGTTCCATGGTGGATCCACCCCGCAGTTTTTGCGGGTGGAAGTGATAAAATTCTGCGCTTTAAGGACGAAATGCTTTGGCTGACCGCGCATTGGACCGAGTTGGAATCCCTTCTGTAGCAAAAACGCCTGTCCCAAGAGAGTGTATTACTCGCCGGACAGACGTTTTGTTTTTCCAAGACTTAAAAAATACGCCCGCATCGCCTCATCGGGCTCGATAAAAATGCCGGCATAGCGGTTCCCGTCGATAAATACCAGCGCCAGCGCATCTGCAACGCCGAGCGTCAGTGTGTAGTCGTAGCTGACATACCCATCTGCCTGATATTTTTCCCGAATCTGCTTTTTCAGAGGTCTCTTCTGTGCGGACAGCGGAATCACCGCTACAAGGTCGGAAAGTGACATCACACATTCCATCGCCCCGGGGCGGCTTCCCTGCGACTTTGTCACTACAAAATCCAGCATGTCCTGCGAAAGCCCGCTAATTCCGCGCTCCCCGCCGCCGGCATACGCCGTTTCCATTCCGTTTTCCGAAATATCGGAACGGGGACGAATCAGATATACAAAACCGGTCATCTGATAGCGCACAACGAAAAATACTGCCGCCACAACCGAGAGAACCGTCATAAACTGAAAGACCGCTCCGGCTATCACAACTCCATTTGCGGAGCAAACTATCGGAATCGCATAGCAAATCCCGCCGAATACAAGCAAAGCGGCGACTATCCACCAAATCCGTGTATTCCTCTGAGTCGGTACACAACGCATATGTTCTTCTCCATGAATTAAATAGGGAGACGCTTTTTAAAAAAAGTTTTTCCCAAAAATCCCCATATAAAAGCGCATCCGTGTTACCTTACGATAGCACGGATTTTATGTTACGCCTCTTCAGTTTTTTTGATAATTTGCTTGCCATCGTAGTAGCCGCAAGTCTTGCATACGCGGTGAGCAACGTTGTATGCGCCGCAGTGGGAGCACTTTACCATGCCGGGCATGTCGAGTTTCCATACATTAGAACGTCTCTTGTCACGTCTTGCCTTCGATGTTTTTCTCTTCGGTACAGCCATGATTAACCTCCTCGAGTATAATTAGTTGCAATCTTATGCAGTAAGATAATTTTACGCAGTACGCCTAATTATACCACAATTATTCTTGATTATCAAGTAGTTTTTGTAAAATTGCCAGCCTTGGGTCGATTTCTTTTTTCTCCGTGCATCCGCAGTCGCCATCCCGCAGCCGATGCCCGCACTTAGGGCAAAGTCCGGGGCAGTCGTCGCTGCACAGCACGAGCGGAGGAAGCTCTAGGGAAATTTCCTCCATGATATCTGCATCCGGTGTGATTTTCGCCTCGTTCACGTATAATACGTCATCGAGCGTCCCGTCCCATTCCCCGTCTTCCGCAAACTCCTCGTCTTTTCCGATTTTATCGGTCAGAACCATTCGTTCAAGGTCGAATTCGAGCGTTTCATGCACCTCATCAAGACATCTTGCACACGCGGTCACATAATTCACCGTAACCGTCGCGCGAAATGTCATGCAGCCGAGCGTATCGGTGATGCTGCCGCAGACCGAGATGCCGTCGTCGGGGATTTCGACATCCTCCGGGAGAAGAACGCATTCGGCGTCGGTGTGGCGCGGGTCGAAACGGTATGCGAAATCTATTCTGTCGACACGGTGGTTCATAAGCTCGCAAATATCGATTTTCATGCGTCAAACCTCCAATATTAGCATATCCGCATAAAATTCCACGGTACCCTATATTATAATAGAATCAATCCGTTCTGTCAATCTTTATTTTCACCATTTTTCCGCGAAATTTTGCATACTTTCTGTACTTAATATTGAAATATTCAAATATTGTTGGTATAATAAATTGGTAAAGCAGAAATGGAGACTATATTGTAATGGAAAAAATCATCAAACGCTTCGCGACAGCCGTGGTGTTCATCATTTGCGGACTGTTCATAATCCGCTGCTGCATGGTGGCTGACAAATCCGTCTTTTCAGATCTGACCGCAACGCCTGCGCTCATTGCCGCATACTCAGACGGTGAGGTGGCAGTAAAGACGGTCAAGGTAGAGCGGGAAATTGCCGACGACGGCTATTTTTCGGCGTACGCTTTTTACTATACGCCCGAAGCCGGGGAAGTACAGGTCACAGTTCGCTGGAACGACAGCGTATACAGCTATACGGATATGCCGGAGGGGACGGAATACACTTTCCATCTTCTCAATGAAACAACCGGAGAAACATATCCGGCTACAGCCATCATGTCGAAAAAGCGGTCTTTATATAATTATCGCAAGCTCACTGCAAGTGGGGTGAATCTTGGAGAAGAAGATACGCTTGTCGTTGTGATGGAGCTGCGGGACGGGTTTGAAAGCACACAGGTTGTGCGTTACGGCGAGCAGCCTTTCAAAGACTACAAGCTCTCCGGCAAGGAAAAGAAGAGTCTTGCCGCCGGGTGAAAAGAAAAATCGGATTTGTCTACTCCTTTGTAACGATTCAGTAACGCTGAAAGTGTTAGAAAAATGCCTCTGCACAGGACAAAATTAACGCTTTCAGCGCTGTCTCCTTTTCTGTACGGAAAACTTATCATCAAGTTCCCACTACGGCTTTGCCGTTTTTTAATTTATATGAATTTTTGTTCGATTTCATTGACAATGACAGCACAAGTATTGTATAATATAAAATAAATATCATAATGGGTGAATTGTTGGTATGCGTCCGCACGCCACATCTGCCCCATCGTCCGGGCAGGTGACTTGAAATGGAGAACGACGTGAAAAAAAGACTACTCTACATATTACTTGCGTCGGCACTTGCTGTCATCGCAATAACCATAACTGGGTGTACAAAAAATTCTGCAGAGGTGCTGGCTTCCACTGGTTATTCAATAGACGAAACCGCAATCGTGAACTATGCCATCGTACGGTCAGACTATGCGGAGGGAGACCTTGTGCAGTGCGGCATGGATGTGCGTTATGCCTTGCTGGATGCCGGATATGAGCTTACGCTGACCACCGATTTCTACCGAGAAGGATATCCGGACTACGAAATCAGAGAGTACGAAATCCTTGTGGGAGATACAAACCGCCCTGAGACCGCGGAGTTTCTCGACGGACTCCAGATGTGGCAGTATGGCTATGCGCTGGTCGGACAGAAAATTGTCATCGCAGGACACAACGATGAAGCAACCCGTCTCGCCGTAAACGCATTCAACCAAACCATCGCCAGCCGAACCCCGTTCCGCTTTTCCGAAGCCGATAACTATGTCTACGGTGCGGTAAAGGAAGGCGAAGGCAAAATCTATTCTCTCCTTACCTTGAATCTCGGCACCGGAAACGTGGATGACAGCAAGCTGTCCGATGCGACCGCTATAATATCGCAGTACTCTCCCGAAGTTATCCTCATCCAAAACGCGTACGGCGATACGGCGGAAAATCTGACCCCGAGAATCCAGGATGCCGGCTATGAGCTCGGCGCGGATTATAAATCCGATACCAAACACAACCTGATATACTATAACACAAACGCCTATACCTATTCGTCAGCCGGACATATCGTTATGTCGCAGCTTTCGACCCTGTCAGACCGGGAAAAAGGCTCTTTTACTTACTGCGTACTGCGCAGTGCGGAAACAAAGCAGAAATACGTCTTCTGTGCAACGGATTTGTCCGGCGTGCAGGCGTCTGAGATACAAAGCCGTCTGGAAGTTTTCGGGAACTTCGCGAAAAATACAAGCACTCTCCCGATATTCTTCGGCGGTATCTTCGACGGTTCGTCGGAATCCCCCGTGTGCAGCAACCTTACTGCTTACGGTTTCGCGGACTGTGTACGTCTCTCGAAAGAATCTTCCGGCGACTGCACGGACAGCTATCTTTACGCTTCCTATGACAAAATTGCGGTTGCAAAAGCGGAAGCAATTGAAAATGGCGTGTATATTGAATTCCAGAGGGCAAAATAAAGAAAAGATTGGGCAATAATAAAGGACAAGTACTATGTTAAAAAGTATGACCGCGTTCGGCCGGGCGAGAGCTCTTTCGTCCGACGGAGCGCTTGATATTACGGCAGAAATCAAAAGCGTGAATTCGAGATACCTCGACTGCACGGTCAAGCTGCCGAGAATGTATAACTTTTTCGAGGAGAAAATCAAAGCCTTCCTTTCCGAGGCCGGTATCGTGCGCGGTAAGGTGGAGGTCTACATCGGAGTCGACGTCATTGAGCAGCGCGGTCTGCAGATTTCGCTCGACCGGGAAGCCGCCGGCGCGTATATTGCCGCGCTGGAGCTTCTGCGCGATACCTTTCAGCTGCAGGATGACGTCTCCGTGATGTCCGTCGCGGCAAACCGCGATATCTTCACCATGAAAAAGCCGGACGACGATATGGAGCGCGATTGGGCGGAAATCAAGACCGTCCTCTCCACTGCGGTCCGCGAGTTTGTCGATATGCGCGAGCGGGAGGGCGCGAACCTCTGCACCGATATTCTGAAAAAAGCAGAGGGGATTCAGGCGTCTGCGAAAAAAATCGCGGAAATTTCCGCAGAGGATATCGCCGGATATCCCGCCAAGCTCGAAGCGCGCATCAAACAACTCCTCAAGGATTTTGATGTTGAAACCACCGAACAGCGCATCCTCACCGAAGCCGCGATTTTTGCTGATAAGGCCGCCATTGACGAGGAACTCGTGCGGCTGTCGTCTCATTTCGCGGCGCTTTATGACATTGTAAATGCCGATGAGGCCTTCGGACGCAAGCTCGACTTCCTGCTTCAGGAAATCAACCGCGAGGTCAACACCATCGGGTCCAAGGCGGCAAATGCTGAAATTGCGCACCTTGTGGTCGACATGAAAACCGAACTCGAAAAAATTCGCGAACAAATACAGAATCTGGAATAATTTGAATCAGATGGGATTGCTATGAAGTTTGTCAATGTAGGGTTTAATAATATGATTAACGCGGCGCGGGTCGTAGCGGTTATCGCTTCGGATTCCGCACCGGCCAAGCGTCTGGTGCAGGACGCGAAGGATAATGGACGCGCCATCGACTGCACCTGCGGACGCAAAACAAGATGCGTTGTGATTATGGACAGCGACCACGTTGTTTTGTCCGCGCTGCAGAACGAAACGGTGTCTGCACGGCTGAACGAGGACGGCGCGCGTGCCGATGAAGATGAAGGAGAAGCCGAGAATGAGTAAACGGGGGATCGTCATCGTCATATCCGGTCCTTCGGGGAGCGGCAAAGGAACCGTTGTGAAGGAACTGCGGGAAATCTGCCCGAATGCGCAAGTTTCCACTTCCGCAACCACCCGTCGTCCCAGAAAGGGCGAACGTGACGGGGTGGAATATTACTTCAAAACCCGTGAGGAATTCGAGGGACTTATCGAGCGCGGTGAGGTTCTCGAGTATACACAGTACAACGGAAATTACTACGGCACTTTAAAATCCGAAGCCGAGCGCATCATTTCCTCCGGCGGCGACCTTATTCTGGAAATCGAAGTTGACGGCGGCGGTCAGATAAAGCGGCTTATGGGGGACGCTTGCGTGACCGTTATGCTCATTGCGCCATCTGCGGAAGAACAGGAGCGCAGGCTTCGCGGGCGCGGCACAGAACCGGAGGAGATTATCTCCGGCAGGCTGGAGCGCGCAAGGGCGGAGATACGCGAAGCTGTCAACTACGATTATGTCGTTGTGAATGAAAGCGGGAAGGCAGTGGAATGCGCGGAGAACATCCTGTCGATTATAAAAGCGGCGCATTTTGCATCGTCCCGAATGGCGGGCTATATCGCCGAATATTTTAAATAAGGTATAAAATAAAAATTTCTATATAAGATAAGCATAAGGAAGGTACATGGTCATGATTTATCCGTCTATTGGAGAGCTTACAAATAATTATAAAATCAATCGTTATACACTTGTCGTGGCTACCGCAAAATGTGCGAGAATTATCACCGATGAATACGTAAAGCAGCGCGAGTATGCGGAAAAGCTCATTGCAAGCAAGGACGCCGAAAAGGGAAAGAACATCGCGAGCATGATTAAGCGGGAATACCGGGATGAAAAAGCAGTCAAGACTGCAATAATCGGTCTGTACGGCGGCGAATTCAAGATAATCGAACCGGACGGAAAAGTGGAAATGCTCGGCGGTCACACGCCAGGGGAAGTCGAGACGTCCGCCACAGGAAAGGCTTCTGAGACGGAAGCGACGGAAGAATAACAAAAAAGCGGAGGTCCATATGGTAAAAAGCGCGCTTGTGCACGTTCTTGACGTGCCGTATTACGCAGATAAGGCGTACAGCTACTACGTTCCTGAGGTAATAGACGAGTCCGTTGTGCCGGGTGCGCTTGTCGAGGTCCCGTTCGGAATGGGAAACCGCCGGATGATCGGCATTGTCGTGTCATGCAGCAGCGCGGAGATAGACGAGCGCATGAAGCCCGTGCTGACCGTGTTGGGAGAAGACCCGCTTCTTTCCGATGAGATGCTGGGACTCTGCAAGTTTGTTAAGGAATATACGCTTTGCACCTTCGGCGATGCGGTTCGTACGGCTGTTCCCTCGTCCGCTATGTCGAAGGTCGTGAATTCTTATCGCGTCATTCCGCCGGATGAACGGGTATCCGAGTACGCCCTTGAAGAGGCGCTCGAAGCTGTCGGCGAACGGGGCAGGCTGGTCTATAACCTTGTCGCAACCCGTTCACGCTTTTCCCGCCAGACCCTCCAGACCGAATTCGAATTTGACTGCACCCGCATCCTCTCGCAGATGCTGAAATACAACCTGTGCGAGAGATGCTCCGATGTGAAAAGCTCCGCCGGGGTGAAATACCGCCGGATTTTGTCGTTATCGGACTCACTGACCCTTGAAACACAGCTTGACAATACCGGCGCGTATTTTGCCGATATTATAGCGCGTCTGCGCGGAGAAAATCAGAAAAAGCTGCTCATAGCTGTCGCAGAAGCTGGAACTATTGAGGAATCTGGGGCATATGAAGCAGCCGGTATTGCGCCCTCCTCAGGAAAAACCGCCGCGGCTGCTCTTGAAAAAAAGAATTACCTTAAAATTGCCAAAGAAGACGTATACCGCAACAGCTTTACTGCCGAAGCGTATAAGTTTGCTTCCAGCACGGAGGGTAAGCCCCAATCCGCTCTCTCCGAAGCCCAGCGGGCCGCGTGCGACAAAATCGTCTCTTTATATGAGCGCGGACTTCCGGCGGCGGCGCTGCTCCACGGCGTCACCGGCTCGGGAAAGACGAATGTTATCATGGCGGCAATTGACCGTGTACTGGAGGATGGCCGCGGGGTCATCATGCTTGTGCCCGAAATTGCGCTGACTCCCCAGACCGTCGGTATTTTTATGGCGCGTTATGGGGATAATATTGCGGTAATCCACTCTGCGCTGTCTGCCGGCGAGCGGTTTGATGCATGGCGGCGGATAAAGCTCGGAGAAGCGCGCGTGGTTGTCGGCACCCGCTCGGCGATTTTCGCCCCCCTCCCCAATATCGGCATGATTATCATTGACGAGGAACACGAGTACACTTACAAATCGGATGTGAACCCGAAGTATCACGCACACGATATCGCACGGTATCGCTGCCGCGACCACAACGCCGTGTTGGTGCTGTCCTCCGCGACTCCGTCGATTGTAAGCTACTATAAGGCGCAGACCGGTGTGTATACGCTTGTCGAGCTGAAGGAGCGCTACGGCCACGCGAAGCTCCCCGATGTGCAGATTTACGACATGCGGAGCGAGAGTGCGGCGGGAAATCTCTCCCCGATAGGCGGACTTCTCGCGGCGCGTCTGATGGAGGATAAGGCAGCGGGAAACCAGTCGATACTGTTTCTGAATCGGCGCGGCTACAACAATTACGTTTCGTGCCGGAGCTGCGGGAAGAGTATCAAATGCCCGCACTGTTCCGTGACGCTGACCTACCATACCAACGGAAGGCATTTTTCAAAAGATGCGGCTCTTGAGGCAGACAATGGGTCCGACGACTACATAGAGAAGCGGCGGAAGAACGGTATGCTGGTGTGCCACATGTGCGGATACCGCACCCGTGTGCCGGAGAAGTGTCCGGAATGCGGGAAGGAGCATTTTCTGTTTATGGGGTGCGGCACGCAGAAGGCGGAAGATGACATCTGCGCGATGTTCCCCGACCTGCGTGTACTGCGTATGGACCACGACACTACCCAGGCAAAGTTCTCGCATGAGGAAATTCTGGCAAAGTTTCGTGCCGGCGAGGCGGATGTTTTACTTGGCACGCAGATGGTGACAAAGGGGCATGACTTTCCAAAGGTCGCCACAGTGGGGGTACTGAATGTGGACGGCTCGTTTTTGATTGACGATTACCGCGCGGCGGAGCGCACGTTCGCGATGCTGACGCAGGTGATAGGGAGAGCGGGACGGGCGGATGTGCCGGGAACAGCCATTATTCAGACGTACAATCCCGAGAATCAGGTGCTCAGTCTTGCCGCAAAGCAGGACTACCGCGGCTTCTACGACGGCGAAATCCGTCTGCGTAAAGCGCTGTGCTTCCCGCCGTTCTGTGATATCGCGGTGATAACCCTGTCGAGCGCGGACGAAGCATATCTCGGACTTGTCACCACGCGAATGTACGAGCGGATGCTTGAGACGATAAAGACGGAATTTTCGGATGTGCCGCTGGTGCTGTACGGTCCGTTTGAAGCGCCGGTGTACCGTGTACAGAATATGTGCAGGATGCGCTTTGTAATGAAGTGCCGCCTGAACCGCCGTACACGTGAGTTCATATCGGGTCTGGTGTGCGAATTCGGCCGCTTCACCCCGACCGCGGACAAGACAAAGAACGACAAAACGGCAGGAACATCAGTCAAATACCACAAAACCTCCGCCGCAGTTTCCGGGGCCAAAAGCAACCGCCGCCTGACAATATCTGTTGATTTGAATCCGACAACGGTATAGCTGTAGTAGGATAATGTTTGCGTATTTGAGACAACTTGAATTTTAATATAACTGTTCATTTTAGGAGATATTTTATTATGGCTTTATTGAATATTGTAAAAGAGGGCGACGAAACTCTGCGGAAAATCTGCCGCCCCGTGACCGAAATCACCCCAAGGATTAAGCAGCTTCTCGACGACATGACCGAGACCCTTATAGACGCCAATGGTGCAGGTTTGGCCGCACCGCAGGTTGGGATTCTGCGCCGTATTGCCGTGGTCGACACGGGAGACGAGATTGTGGAACTGATCAATCCCGAAATCATTGCGGCGGAAGGGGAGCAGCAGGAAGTGGAAGGATGCTTGTCTATACCGGACGTATGGGGCATTACCGAACGTCCGATGAAGGTTACGGTAAAGGCGACAAACCGTTTTGGCGAGGAGTATACTGTGACTGGAGAGGGGCTGACCGCGCGTGCGCTGTGTCATGAGCTCGACCATCTTGACGGGCATTTATTCACAGACAAGGCGGTCCGGATTCTCACCCGCGACGAGGTCGAGGAGCTTATTGATAAGGATAACGAAGACGACGAATAAAACAAACCCCACGCTGGCAGGAGGCGATTGAGATGAGAATACTGTTTATGGGAACGCCGGATTTGGCACGCGAGTGTCTTCGTGCGGTTTACGAAAAGGACGGAACGGAAATTGCAGCGGTTGTGACGCAGACTGATAAACCGAAGGGAAGAGGTATGAAACTGACGCCGTCCCCGGTGAAGGCTTTTGCCGAGGAGCACGGAATTCCGGTCTACCAGCCGCAGACGCTGAAGGACGGTGCCTTTCTTCCGGTCTTAGAAGAGCTTGCTCCGGAGCTTATCATTGTTGTCGCATATGGCAAAATCCTGCCGCACTATGTAATTGAATTTCCAAAGTATGGCTGTATCAATGCGCACGGATCTCTGCTGCCGAAATACCGGGGAGCCGCACCTATTCAGCGGGCAATCATCGAGGGGGAAAGCGTGACCGGCATTACGGCGATGTACATGGACGACGGGATTGATACGGGCGACATGATACTGAAGCTCACATGTGAAATCACGGATGCGGACACTTTCGGCACGGTCCACGACAAGCTTGCCCTTCTCGCGGGGGAGGCGATGTACAAAGTCATCGACCTCATCCAAAGCGGCAGAGTTACGCGTGAAAAGCAGCCTGACAAAGGCTCGACTTATGCCGCAAAAATCACGAAGGAAGACTGCGTTATTGACTTTGCAAAGCCCGCGCGGGACATTTTTAACCTCATCCGCGGCCTTTCTCCCATGCCGTACGCTGTGACGAAAACGCCGGATGGCAAGCTTCTCAAAATCACCTCCGCTGACCCGCCGGACCCCGCAGACGCGGCAGACGCTGCCCCCGGAACTGTTTTATCAACAGAAAACGGCAAAATTCAGGTTTCCTGCGGCGGCGGGATTCTCTCCGTTACCGGCGTTGTTCCGGAGGGCAAGAAACCTATGTCTACCGCCGCCTACCTCCTTGGCCGTAAGCTCTCGAAGGGGGACATATTAGGATAGGGGAAAACGCTCCCCTGAGAATTCACGGGAATCATAGAAAATAAAGGAGGATATTATGCCATATTACTATGGAATTGACTGGTCGTATATTGTGTATGTGCTTCCGGCGCTGCTTTTGGCGTTATGGGCGCAGTATAACGTAAAATCGACCTTTTCCAAATACAGCCGCATCCCATCGGAGCGTGGAATGACCGGTGCGGACGCGGCAAGGCTGGTGCTGGAGCAATACAGCATCTCCGGTCACGTTGGTATTGCCAGAATCTCCGGCGAGCTGACCGACCATTACGACCCGCGAACAAACGTCATTAGTCTGTCCGATTCCGTCTATGAGGCACGTACTGCCGCCGCGGTGGGAGTTGCCGCTCACGAAGCCGGACATGCCGCCCAATATGCGGAGAACTACTTTCCCATAAAAATAAGGAGCGCTATTATCCCGATTACCAATATCGGCTCCAATCTTGCGATTCCGCTTGTTATCCTCGGCGTGATTTTCTCTTTTGCGCCGCTCGCTTATCTTGGCGTAATTTTCTTTGCCGTATCGGTCGTTTTTCAGCTTGTCACCCTCCCCGTCGAGTTTAACGCGAGCCGGCGTGCGGTTGACGCTCTTGCGCAATCCGGGATTATTTCAACGGAGGGAATGACCGCAGCCAAAAAAGTCCTCACCGCTGCGGCTCTCACTTACGTTGCGGCTCTTGCAGTCGCCATCGGCAACCTGCTGCGGCTTATCTCCCTTGCAAATCGCTCTAAGCGAAAATAATTCTGACTATGACGAAACTCCAAAAAATTAAAAAGACGGATAAAACAAAGTCAGCACGGTATGCGGCAATGGAGTCCCTCATCGCACTGGAGCGGGACGGGCGGTATTCCAACCTTGAAGTAAACGCCGCGCTTGCCGCCTCCTCCCTGGAGGGGGCTGACCGCGGACTATATACCAGACTTGTCTACGGCGTCACCGAGCGCCGAATCACGCTCGATTATATTATCGGAAAGTATTCGCGTCTTCCGGCAGACAAGCTTGACCCGGATGTGCGCTGCGCCCTGCGGATAGGATTGTACCAGCTCCTTTGGATGGACAAAATTCCCGAACACGCTGCCGTTGCGGAATCCGCTGGCCTTGTGGCAAGCCGCTCGACCGGATTTGTAAACGCAATCCTCCGCTCCTTTCTCCGCGACGGCAAGCGATATGCCCTGCCGGACAAAACGGCGGATTTCTTCGCGTATTTATCGGTCGCCTATTCGGTTCCCCGCGATTTGTGCGTACTTCTCCACGAATCGGTCGGCGACGAAATCGAGTCTTTGCTCGAAGCCATGAACCGCGAACCCCTCGTCTCCCTCCGGGTAAACCGCCTGAAAATCGACACGGATGAAGCAGCGGTGCGCACAGGAGGAGAAAAATCCAAAATCGCGCCCGACGTCATAACCGTCCAAACGCTTGACGATATCGTAAAATCGGGCGTCGACGAGGGACTGTGGTTTGTGCAAGACGAAGCGTCACGTATCACAGCCGCAGAAGTCGGCGCCGTCCCCGGGGATTTGGTAATCGATACCTGCGCCTGCCCGGGCGGCAAGAGCTTCTCTATGGCAATCGATATGCGGAACACCGGAAAACTTTATTCCTTTGACCTGCATAAAAATAAACTTTCTCTAATAGAATCCGGCGCCGCAAAGCTCGGTATCACCGTCATCGAAACGGGAGCACGCGACGCCAAAACACCGGATGAGCGGCTCATCGGGAAAGCAGACCGCGTCCTCTGCGACGCACCATGCTCCGGACTTGGCGTAATTGCCAAAAAGCCCGATATCCGTTATAAGGATTTATCCACTGTCGGCCGCTTGCCGGAGGTGCAGTACCCGGTCCTCTGCGGCGCATCTGAATACGTCAGACCGGGTGGTACCCTCGTCTATTCCACCTGCACCATCCATAAAGCCGAAAACGAAGAAATTGTCGAAAAATTCCTTGCAAACTACCCAGCCTTCAACCTCGAAGCTATGCGCACATTCTACCCTCATCGCGACCATTGCGACGGCTTCTTCTTTGCCAAGATGACGAAGAAAGGTTGAGTGGCGTTGGAGAAAACCTTAGAAAGAACAAAATAAAACGATGGAAGATATTATGTCGATGACCGTGGAGGAGCTGAAGACGTTCGTGCGGTCGATTGGAGAGCCGGAATACAGAGCCGGACAGCTTTTTACGTGGATGTCGCGCGGCGTACCGATTGAAGAAATGACAAACCTGCCGAAGACGTTCCGCGAATCGCTGAAAAGGGAGGCTGTGTACAGGCTGCCGTCAATTGAGAAAAAGCTCGTCTCACAAGTGGACGGAACCGTGAAATACCTGTTCTCTCTGTGTGACGGCGAGTGCGTCGAGTCGGTCTTTATGCGGTATGAGCATGGCTCAAGCCTGTGCGTGTCATCGCAGGCGGGATGCGCGATGGGCTGCAAATTCTGCGCGTCCACTCTCAAGGGTCGCGTACGGAACCTGACTGCGTCGGAGATTCTCGGTCAGGCGGCGCTTGCGGCACATGATACCGGCGAGCGCGTCGACGGAATCGTGATGATGGGCATCGGCGAACCGCTAGACAATTATGACAATACCATCCGTTTTCTTCACCTCGTATCCGACGAGCGCGGCCTTGGCATCGGGCTCAGGCATATCTCCCTTTCCACTTGCGGACTTGTCCCGCGGATATACGACCTCGCAGAGGAAGGGCTTCCAGTTACTTTATCTGTTTCCCTTCACGCTTCCGACGACGAAACGAGAAGCGCGCTTATGCCGATAAACCGAAAATACAACATCGCGGAGCTGATGAAAGCGTGCCGTACTTACTTCGAGAAGACCGGACGCCGGGTGTCGTTCGAGTATACCCTTATCTCCGGCAAAAACGATTCCAAAGAAGCGGCAGCACGCCTTGCAAAGCTCATCCGCAGCGGAATGCGCGCTACTGCTCACGTGAACCTCATTATGCTGAACGAGGTCGCGGAGACCGGACTTTCCGCTCCCGGAAAGCAGCGCGCGAGAGAATTTGCAGAAACATTGAATCAAAACGGCGTAAACGCAACGATAAGGCGCCGTCTCGGTTCGGATATCAATGCCTCCTGCGGTCAGCTGAGACTTCAGAAAATGAGTGGTATAGAATAGGGAAGACTGGATTATCATACCACAGCGTAAAAATATTCAATAAATCTTATAGAAAATATATAGAAATTTGCGGTAAAATAAATAATACGCAAATAATATCATACAGAGATTGTATTTTTAAAATTCGAGGATATGTCATATGTTATTTTATGGTAAAACCGATGTCGGAAAACGACGTGCTGCGAACCAAGACAATTTTATTATTCGGAAATATTCCGACGACGTGCTTGCAGCTCTTGTCTGCGACGGTATGGGAGGAGCGAACGGCGGAAATGTGGCGAGCAAGATTGCCGCGGAGGCTTTCATGGCGCAGCTCGATTCCCACGAGAGCGCGCATCCGTCTTTTTTCGGCATGAGCGAGGAGGATATCCTCGACGCTCTCTCCGACGCTGCTGCCACGGCAAATCGTGCAGTATATAAGCTTGGTTCTGCCGACGCGGCCCTTTTCGGAATGGGGACGACTCTTGTTGCGTGTATCATATCCGGTGAAAAGGCATACGTCGTGAACGTCGGCGACAGCAGATTGTACGTGGTGGCGGACGGCGAGATTGAGCAAGTCACACATGACCATTCGTTGGTGCAAAGCTTCGTGGACATCGGAAAGCTGTCGCCGGAGGAGGCAAAACACTCCAGGCTGAAGAATATCCTCATGCGGTCGGTGGGAACGGAAAAAACGGTGGACGCCGACTTGTTCGTGTGCGATATGAAGCCGGGTACATACGCTGTGCTTTGTTCCGACGGACTTACTAACCATGTCGAACCTTCTGAAATCCGTGACATTGTAAGTAAAATCGGCTTAAATGGCGATATTGAATCCGCCTGCGCCGCTTTGATAGAATGCGCGAACAGCCGCGGCGGACTCGACAACATTACCGCCGTTATACTTTCAATATAAAGGAAACGGCCGGATATGCAATTTTCGCCTAATGACAGAGGTCAACTGGAATGATGGAAGAATTATATGAAAAATATGTCGGGCTGGTCTTCGACAACCGCTACCGCATCGAACGCGTCATCGGTATCGGAGGAATGGCTATCGTTTTTAAGGCAACCGATTTGCTTATGCGGCGGACGGTTGCGGTAAAAATTTTGAAAGACGAGATTTCCGCCGATGAACAGTCCGTAAAGCGATTTATCAATGAATCAAAAGCCGTTGCGATGCTCTCGCACCAGAACATCGTGAATATTTACGACGTTTCCGTTCGTGAAAACATCAAATATATCGTTATGGAGTTTGTCGAGGGCATCACCCTTAAAAACTACATGCAGCACCGCGAAGTCTTAAATCTCCGCGAAATTATCAGCTATACAACCCAAATTCTGCGCGCGCTGGACCACGCCCATAAAAAGGGAATCGTCCACCGCGATATCAAACCGCAGAACATCATGCTCCTCAAAAACGGCGTTGTCAAGGTCATGGACTTCGGCATTGCCAAACTGCCGAACGCGGAAACCATCACCATGACAGATAAGGCCATCGGCACCGTGTACTATATCAGTCCCGAGCAGGTCACCGGCGGAAACAGCGACTCGCGCAGCGACCTATACTCCCTCGGGGTCATGATGTACGAAATGGCGACCGGTTCCCTCCCGTTCACCGCTGAGACGCCGGTGTCTGTCGCGCTCATGCAGGTGAACGATATCGCAACACCGCCGCGCGAAATCAACCCGTATATTCCTGTGGGCCTTGAGCAAATCATCACCCGCGCGATGGAGAAGGACCCGGATGAACGCTACCAGAGCGCAGAGGAAATGCTCGGACACCTGCTGAAGCTGCGCGAAAATCCGAAAATTATCTTCAAAGAAAATAAAGCTTCAAAAAATAAACAGAAAAACAAGGATTCCGCTCCAAGGCAAAAGCGAAGAACAAGTCATTCCATGTTCCCCATTATCATGGGGGTAACGCTCGCTTTTCTAATCGTGGCAGGCATTTCTGGCTACTATATGATTGACAAACTGTTCTTAAACAGCTCCATGAACGACTATGAAAACCTGAAGGTACGCGATTTTGTCGGCGCATCCTATACGGAAGAGCTGGCGGAGTGGTTTGAAAACAGCGAGTATTACGAGTCGCCAAACCTCGTGTACGAATTCAGCGATACCGTGGAGAAGGGGCGCATCATCGCGCAGGAACCCCTCCCCGATGAAGTTCGTAAGGTCCTCCCGGGCAAGCAGGAGTGCGAAATTCAGCTGACCATCAGCCAAGGACCGCGCACCATCGTCCTCGCCGACTACACAGTGCAGGATTACCGGGTGGTGGAGGCGGAGCTGCGTAAGCTTGGGCTGGCCGTTAAGGTCGAAAACGTAACAAGCGACGTTTATACCATCGGGTATGTCATCAAAACAGAACCGGCTGCCGGGACTGTGATGAATGAAAATGACGTTGTGACAATTTACGTCAGCCATGGCAGCGATACCGTAAAGACAAACGTACCGAATTTTGTGGGAATCAGTGAGGCGCGCGCCATGATTCTTCTGCTGGAAAACGACCTCACCGTGGGTAATGTGACCTATGTGAAATCGGATTGGATTGCGGGTACGGTTATCACACAAAGTGTCAACGCGTGGCTTGAAGTCCCGCAGTATTCGTCAATTGATTTCACCATAAGCGGAGGCGCATCCTACGCGGGGGATGGAACCACTGTCCCGACGGAGGACGATATGAAGTGGTCATACACGGAGCCAGACCCTGTGCCAGAACCGGAACCCGAGGACAATTGGTCTGACACCACGGTTGACGACGACAACACAGGAGATTCTGCTGACGGCAACACAGGCGATTCTGCTGACGGCAACACAGGCGATTC
>CAZUPI010000015.1:0-62784 GCA_964621755.1 uncultured Ruminococcus sp.
TACTGACTTCCTCTGTCGCTGTGCAGAATCATCCCTGACGCTCCTGTCTTCTTACCTTATCCCGTTTCAAAAGTGCGATTTGTTGCACTTTGTGCATTGTCCTTTTTGCTATTACGGTGAGCAGTCTCAAATCTTCCATCAAGGCGTAAAAGCGCCACAGAGATTTACAAAAAATCTGCGGCGCTTATCCGTGAAGGATTCCACATTCGTTCATATATTTGTTACAAAGAAAAAAATGCAAAACGGATTGAACTTCCAAAGGAAACATGGTATAAGTTAATGGCAAATATATTAAGTATCTGACACTTGATATGATTGGAGGTAAACATCATGCGTCGTTTCACCTGTAAGCAGTTTGGCTTTTGCCGTTCTCGATTTTGGTGTAGTCCTCAGTTGTGGAGAGGACAAATCAAAATCATTCTCTTGGGCGCATAAACCAGACTGTTGATTGTCGGCTTGTGCGCTTTTTTGAAATTGCTGAATAGAGGTGATAAGATGAAAAAATATTTAATACATGTTGTTTTTTTAGTTTTGGTCGTGATTGTTGGTGTCTTGATTTCTTGTGTAACCAGTATGAACAGCGGAACTTCGGCTATCCCTTTTGTAAAAATAAACAATGTGATATATGTTTATAACTCAGCAGGATATAAGGCTGATGAGTTGCCAGAGACATACTCGGTTATAGGGGAGGTTGTAGGCAACACTGTGTCTGCTTCTCAAGCTCAAAACGGTTATGCATCTGGTTTAAAGGTTGGTGAAAAAGTGTATCAGACTTCCGGAAAAACGGATGAAGTATTTGTATATACGACCCTTTTTTCCGGAGATGGAACATATCGATATGTTAAATTCATATCTCAATAAGACGAGTTTAGGAGGAATACTGTGATGAAAAAAACGAATTTGCTCTTTGATTCTGACGTTGTGTCTAATATTTAGTTTTAGTACTTTTGCTTCTGCTACAAATAATTCTCACAAACAAAATTACAAATAACACCCAGTCGGCATTGTTTGACCAGTTTTCACAAGTAACAACCTGTTCAAATTTGAACATGCTGGCTGAATCGGCACCTATGTCTGATACATTTTTTGATGATTACATAGATTTACCGAATGAGAGTGGGTCTAAAACTGTTGGCAATATAACAGGCGCGAACAACATTAGAGCATTGGTAATGGGTGATATGCCAAATGTTACTTCGGGTGAGGGGAATCGTGGTCCTACTTTCTTAGCAAATACAGTTAAGTTATATGCCGAATTTTCACTTAATGGTAACGATAATGCTCTGAGTGATTTGAAGGTAAATGATAGTGATGATGATACATATGAGCTGAGCGCCTTGCGGAAATTAGTGGATATTCCTGCTCTAATCCTGCGAGTATGTCGACATTAGTTTCCTCAATTAAGTCATTTGCCATCGAACAAGGTTATTCCTGCACTACAACAAATTATCTTTTAGATCTTTGGAGTGATTTTAAGCGAGATGTTACCGCGGATAAACCTATATTGCTGTATACTTCTTCGAGTGCTGGAACAGCACATGCCCAGGTTGTTGTGGGCTACTGGGAATACACTAACGGCGGAAAATATGTAAAAATTTTATCCGGTTGGACAAGTTATCCCACTTTTTTGAAGTTTAAGCCAAGCTCTCTTAACAATTTTAATGGTTATTGCGTTTCTATCCGACAAACGGCGCGTGGGAAACTTCCCTTCACTGTCGCTAAATACGCCGGCAGTATGTCTATGTGGAACATTTTGTCCTTCAGAAAAGCTGTACCATGACGCCTTTGACGCCGTATTTTCGATTATAAACGAGCCATCGACACTCGAAGAATCCATAGCCAACACGACAAAACTGTTTGAAAATGCGGCATATAACGTTGCCGGGTTGTTTACAGCATTGGATAAAAATAGATGTATATTGAAGTTTTAACAACAAAAAAACGACGAAAAATCGTCGTTTTTTTGTTTATGAACGTAATTTTAACGAGAAGCCCTGTACACGAGTCTCAACCATCCGCATAACTTTCACTCAAATAAATTGACGTTTTTAAAAGGGATTCTTGGAAATTTTTCAAAAGTTTTCCAAGCACTCATTTATCTCACGTTTATTCGAGTTTGAATCCCGCGTCGTTTCCATCTGCCGGAATCATAAAATACTCCGCCGTATATTCGTCAATCGTATATACTCCGCCGCAATCGCGTCCAGTTTCGACCAATTTCGCACCTTCTGGTAAAGTAAAATCGCGTCTGTGCGAACGGTTCGCAAGCACCAATATTTGCTCCCCTGCATTATCCTCTGAGTAACGCACATACGCGAACACCTCCGGCGTCAGCGCAAGGATGCGGAATAAACCACCCCAAAACACATCATTATCCCTGCGTATCCTGCCGATTCTGCGGTAATGCTCCAGTAAATCTTCATCCATGTTATGCCACGGGAATGGGCGGCGGCAGAAAGGATCACGATATCCCTCCAAGCCAACTTCATCACCATAGAACACACACGGCACCCCAGGCAGCCCGGCTAATATCGAATAGGCAAATTTCAGCCGTCTTACCGCGGTCTTGCGCTGAGATTCGCCCATTTTCATCGCGGAAAGCGCCTCATTCGACTTTCCCTCGCTGCTCTCTCCTCCAAAAACCGTCAGAATTCGCTCGGTGTCATGCGTTCCGAGAAAATTCAGTAACGTGTCGGACGATTCCTTCGGGTAGCGACGGTATGTGCCCTCAGTGAAGCGACGAAGCTTTACGTCGTTTCCATCCTTCACATATGAAATGACAGCATCGCGCAGGGGATAGTTCATCACAGAGTCAAGCTGGCCGCCGCGGAGGTAATTCCGTCTTCTGCCATAGCTGACCTTATCCGACGCGTCTTCCCAAACTTCGCCGATGATGACGCCATCCTGATTATTTTTTCGCACAGCCGTGCGGAAATCGTATAAAAATTCATCGGACAACTCATCTGCGACGTCAAGACGCCACCCCGCAACCCCGCAGTTCATCCATTTTGGAATTACAGTATTGCCGATAAAATCGCGATACGAATGATTATGGCTGTCGACGCGCGGCATGATTTTCACGCCCCACCAGCATTCGTAGTCGTCCGGGAATTCGCGGAAGGTGTACCAATCGTAATACGGTGACTCCTTCGATTGATACGCGCCCACCGTAGGGTAGTTGTTTTTACGGTTAAAGTATACACTGTCGTCTCCGGTATGATTAAACACGCCGTCAAGGATAATTTCAATTCCGTGCTCTGAGGCAGTTTTACACAACTCTCGCAGCGCCGCCTCTCCGCCAAACATTTGGTCAACCGTAAGATAGTCACCAGTATCGTACTTGTGGTTTGAATAGGCGTCAAAAATCGGAGACAAATATATCGTTGTAACGCCCAAAGAGGAAATATAATCGATTTTTTCCGCAATTCCATATAAATTTCCGCCAAAAAAGACGTTATTTGCCACTTCCGCCCCTGGATATTCGCCGTACTGCGGAATCCCGTTTTCCCAGTCAGAATCGAGCTCCGCTTCCGGCTTGACCTGACAAACGTGTTTTTCAGATTTTGCAAAGCGGTCGACAAATATCTGATACACAACGCCGCGTCGGAAGGAGCGTGAGGTATGATAGCCGGGCGCGTACAGCAAAAGCTGACGCTCGCCGACATAATTCTCAATTCTTTCAAGTGCTATCGGATTTTCGCCGCCGAGACACAGCTCTGCCTCACCGGATTTTACCGAATAGTAATAATAGAATAGTCCGTCGTCTGACAGTCCATACTCCTTCAAAATAGAGGCGCATGATACGTCAGCCGCAAATACACGGATTCCCTGCTCATCCGATTTTTGCTCGGACAGCGGAATTTCTACCGTTTTGTTATAGCTTTTGTTCCATTCGTCGGCATGTATGAAGATACAGGCCTCTACAGAAATTTCGCCTGCAATATAGTCTGCCTTTACTTTCAAAAGAAAACGCAGACATGAATCAGCCGGAAATGCGCCGAACAGTGACACATCTCCGGTTTTATCCATCTCTAATTTTGTTTTATGTTCTTCAAAATCCGAGTTCATTTTACCTCTGTAATATGCCAGATATTTTCGGCGTATTCGCGAATGCTGCGGTCAGATGAGAAGAATCCCGCACCGGCGATATTGAGAAGTGATTTTCTCGTCCATGCGTCCTCATCAGCATAGGTCTTTATCATACGGTTGTACACATTAATATAGGAGTCGTAATCAGCGAGACACATATACGGGTCAGCAACCCCATGGCTGTAGAGGAAGTAATCGACCATGCCGCCGAAGTTGTTTCCCGCAAAGTTGCCGCGAAGCCGATCGACAGCATTTTTCAACTTGTCACTGCTTGAATAATAGTGCAGGGACGAATATCCATGCTTCCATAGGTCGTCAACCTCATTGGAAGTAAGACCGAAAATATAAATATTGTCGTCACCGACGGCGTCGCGTATTTCGACATTGGCGCCATCAAGCGTACCAATGGTAAGCGCGCCATTTACCATAAACTTCATGCAGCCCGTGCCGCTTGCCTCTTTTCCAGCGAGGGAAATCTGCTCACTGATATCAGATGCCGGCATCAAAATTTCAGCTGTGCTTACGTTGTAATCCTCAAGATAGATGACGCGCAGAATATCGCGAACCTTGGGGTCTCTCGAAATTTCCTCACCCAGACTCCAGATGAGCTTGATGATATTCTTCGCCATATAATACCCAGGCGCAGCCTTTCCGCCGAAAATAAAGGTAGAAGGCGTGTAGTCCCCGTTTGGGTTATCCTTGATATCATTGTAAAGGGTGATAATTTTAAGCACATTCAAAAGCTGACGTTTGTATTCGTGCATACGCTTCACCTGTACGTCAAACACCGAATTTACATCAACTGTCTGACCGGTTTTGTTGAAGTAATCTTTCGCAAACGCCAGTTTGCGGTCAGTTTTGATTGTACGCAGACGTTCGTAAATCGATTTATCATTGACATACTTGCGGAATTCCGAAAGTACTTCCGTATGCTTGCGGTAGTCAGTCCCGATCATCTCATCAAGCAGTCCGGTCAGTTCCGGGTTTGCATAGCAAAGCCAGCGGCGCATTGCGATGCCGTTTGTAACGTTCGTAAACTTGTACGGCATTGCCTTATAGTAATCGTGGAAAACTGTGCGCTTGAGGATATCGGAATGGAGTGCCGATACGCCGTTCACCGTGTGGGATGCTGCAACGCTAAGGTTTGCCATTCTGACCTGCGAATAGCCGATGATGGCCATGCGGGAAATTCTGTCCCAGTCGCCGGGATACATATTCCAAAGGTCGGCGCACAGGCGGCGGTTGATTTCCTCGACTATCATATAGATACGAGGAAGCTTGAGCTTGAATAAATATACATTCCACTTTTCAAGCGCTTCAGGCAATACTGTGTGGTTGGTGTAGGACACCACTCTTGTAACAATCGACCACGCTGCCTCCCATGTATAGGAATAGGTGTCCATCAGAATGCGCATCAGTTCGGGAATGCACAGCGCCGGATGCGTATCATTGATGTGGATGGCAACCTTATCGGCAAAGTTGTACAGGGTACCATAAGCTGCGAGATGGTCGGCGATAATGCTCTGGAGCGACGCGGACACGAGGAAATACTGCTGCGTTAAACGGAGGAGCTTTCCTTCGTCGTGCTCGTCGGAAGGATAAAGCACCTTCGAGATAACCTCCGCGTTTGAAGTCTCCTGAATTGCGCGAACATACTCTCCCTGGGAAAAGAGGTTCATATTGAACTTGGTAGTATCCACCGCTTTCCACAGACGCAGGACGTTGACCGCCTCAGAGTCCGAACCGGAAATCATCATATCATATGGAACGGCGTTCACATCCTCGTAGTTGTCATACGTGACACTGCATTTTCCGTTCTCCCATTTTTCGTTTACCGTTCCGCCGAGACGGACGGTAAAGGCTTTATCTGTACGAGGAACCAACCATGTATCGCCGCGGGACATCCATGCGTCAGGCAACTCTACCTGGTTACCGTCGATAATTTTCTGCTTAAAAAGACCGTATTCGTAACAAATCGAGAAGCCGGTAGCGGCATAGTCGAGCGATGTAAGCGAATCGAGGAAGCAAGCTGCAAGACGCCCGAGACCGCCATTGCCAAGCCCGGGGTCAGGTTCAAACTCATAAATTTGTTCGAGATCGAAACCCATGCTCTCAAGCGCACGTCTATATTCCCCGTCCACGCCGAGGTTCATCAAGTTGTTGCGAAGCTGACGCCCCACCAAAAATTCCATACAAAGGTAGTAAATCTTTTTGGGATGCTGCTTCTTCACCTTGTCGTGAAACACAGAGCGTTTTTCGGTCAGGATATCTTTTACGCTCATGACCGTAGCCTTATAAATTTGTTCTTCCGTCGCTTCATCCGGCTTCACACCGAAATATCGAATCAGCTTCGACTCAATGTTTTCTCTGACAAGCGAATCTGTAACTTTAACATTTCTATCCATAAAATCAGTCCTTCCGATTTGGGAATACGTTTAGTCTCCGCCGCCCCCCAATCCTTCTAAAATACGGATTGGAGGTGCGCGAAGTTTAAGTTGGTTTCTAAGTTTTGCTCACATGACCGTGAAGCCATGATTTGTGCCTTAACGAAAGTATACGGGGAATTTTTCCGAAAAAGTCGTTTTTGTTCCCCGTTTATTATTTTACATCAAAGATGTATAAATATCAATATACTTTTTAGCTGAAACTGTCCACGAAAAATCGACTTTCATGACGTTTTTGATAAGTTCGCTCCATTTGGCACGGTCTGCGTATAGTGAAACCGCGTATTCAAGTGTATGCATCATATCATGCGCATTATAATTGGTGAAGGTAAACCCGTTTCCGGTACCGTCGTACTGATTGTATGCTTTTATGGTGTCGGCAAGACCGCCGCATTCGCGCACAACCGGAACAGTGCCATAGCGTGAAGCAATCATCTGAGATAAACCGCACGGCTCGCTCTTAGAGGGCATAAGGAAAATATCCGCGCCCGCATAGAATTTTTTCGAAAGACTCTTGTTGTACTCCAACTTCACGCACACCTTTTCAGGATAGCGGAGGGCAAGAGAGGCAAAAAACCCTTCAAGCTCTGTCTCGCCTGTTCCAAGAAGGACAAACTGCACGTTGTTGTGATTAATAAACTCTTCGATTACACACTTTACGAGGTCGAAGCCCTTGTGGGACGCAAGACGGGAAACCATCGCGATGATGGGAGTCTCCGGATTCTGCTCAAATCCGCACAGCTTTTGCAGTTCGGCCTTGCACGCGGCTTTTCCCGCCATAGAGTCGATCGAGAAAAATTCCGCGATGTCCTTATCGGTCTCCGGATTGTAATAGTCGACATCGATGCCATTGACGATACCGATGAGTTTTCCTTCTGCATCAGCTTTACGCAGGATGTGATGCAGCCCGCTTCCATAGTATTCCGTGAGAATTTCACGGGAATACGTCTGGCTGACAGTGCTCACCATATCCGCACAGACAATGGCACCTTTGAGAAGGTTCACATTTCCGTTATATTCGACAATGTTTCTGTCCCATTCCGGGAGTTCAAACACATCGCCAAGAATGCCGAAATCGAAAACACCCTGATAATCAATGTTGTGGATAGTAAACAGCGCAGAAATATTGCGATATTCGTCAAGGTGAGAATACTTCCGCTTGAGGTAGATGACCGCAAGCGCGCTCTGCCAATCGTTGGCATGGAGCACATCCGGATAGAAATTGACCGCCGCCATAAGCTCCAACACGCACTTCGAGAAGAACGCAAACCGTTCGCCGTCGTCATAGCATCCGTACAGCCTTTCACGGTCAAAATAATATTGATTGTCAATAAAATAATATGTCACGCCCTCTGAAACGGTCTTCCAGATGCCGCAGTACTGATTTCTCCACGAGAGTCTGACATTCGTCTCGCAAACCAGTTCAATCACCTCGGCGAATTTTTCTCTGACCACCGGATATAACGGTATCACGACCCTCACGTCAGCCTTCCAGTTCATCACCCGATGCACAGATTTTGGCAGCGCCCCCATAACGTCAGCAAGCCCGCCGGTCGAAGCATACGGCAGTGCTTCCGCCGCAGCGTACAATATTTTCATAGCAATCTCTCTCCTTTATACGTTGTGGGATCTCGGGAAAACTTTTTCAGAAAAATCAAAACATACGAGTATGTTTCCGTTTCCCCTGCCCCTTTCAAAAACTTTATACTGGGTGGAAATAACAGAGTTAGTGAAAAAGGACGAGACTCGTTTACGAGTCTCGAACCTCTCTTTAAATCATCTTTCCCTTTGATACATAGAATGGCTGGGAATCTGCGCCGCACAGCATACGGCCATCGCGAATGACGGCATTTTTGTCGGTGATGACAAAATTGAGGAACGCCCCCTCGCTGACGATAGAGTCCTGCATGATGATGCTGTTTTTGACAGTAGCGTTTCTCCCGACTCTTGCGCCGCGGAAAATGATTGAATTTTCAACTGTACCTTCAATATAGCAGCCATCCGCCACGAGGGCATTCTTGACACTGGAAGTAGAGCTATAATAAGAAGGAGTCGAATTTCTGACTTTGGTGTATACCGGACGATTTTTTACATTAAATAATGAGTCACGTGCTTCGGGATTTCTGAGCAGTTCCATGCTATGAGAATAGTAATCCGCAAACGAAGAGATGCACGCGAAGTAGCCCTCATACTTGTATACATGATAGTTCATGCGGCCCATATTACGCGCGATAACGTCGCGGGTAAGGCTGACATAGTTATGCGCGATTGCGTCGAGGACTATTTGGCGGAGATACGAGGTATTCATTACAACGATATTAAGGCTGACATCTGCCGTCCCCTCAAAATCGGTGGGGTACGCCATCACGTCGGTCAGTCTTCCATTTTCGTCAGAGGTGAGAATGGTATTGATTTTTGCTGTCTCTCGCGTGAGGTTGAGCGTTTTCACGGCAATTGTCATGTCCGCCCCTGTCCGCTGGTGATACGAAATAATATCGTTAAAATCCACGTTGCAGATGACGTCGCAGTCAGACATGATTACATAATCATCCGTGATCCGGTTAATCGAGTAATTCACGCTCTTTAACGCCTCAAGTCTCGTCTGATATAATGAATTTACATTATTTGCATACGCGGTAATATAGGGCGGAAGAATCTTGATACCGCCTGACCGGCGCGCCAAATCCCAGTCCTTACCGGAGCCGATATGGTCCATCAGGGAATGGTAATTATAGTGTGTAATGACGCTGATATTGTAAATATTGGAGTTTACCATGTTAGACAGCGTAAAGTCAATGAAGCGGTAACGGCATGCAAAAGGAACCGACGCAACCGTACGCAGTCTGGTCAACTCTGGTATATTATTATCGTGAATATTTGAAAAAATTATTCCTGATGCTGACATATGATCCTATTCCTTTCTGTATGGTTATTGATTCGCTAACCACTCGCTGTCGACCAATTCGCCACCCGGGATATCGATACCGGGCTGAATTTCGAGGTCAGAACCGATTACCGTGATTTTTTCGCCGCTGCTCTTGGTGCGTCCGATTACGCAACCCGCTCCGATTTTAGTACTGCTGTCAATAATGGAGTAGTTGATGGTCGCGCCTTCCGCAATGGTAACGTTGCGCATGATGATGGAGTCCTTGATGTATGCACCGCGCGCCACCTTTACACCGCTTGAGAGGACCGAATTCTCCACGATGCCTTCGATATTACAACCCTCAGTAATAAGAGAATTCGAAATTTTTGCAAAATCTCCAATAAAATGCGGAGGCTCAGAATAATTTCTGGAATAGATTCGCCAGCTGCTGTCGCGGAGGTCAAAGTTCGGCTTGTCGCCGATTAAGTCCATATTCGCTTCCCAGAGAGACTGTATCGTTCCCACGTCCTTCCAGTAGCCGGAGAAGGGATAGGCATACATTGACCGTCCATCTGCAAGCATTTTCGGGATGATATTTTTTCCAAAATCCTTGGAAGACTTGGGGTCAGCTTCATCCTCAATGAGATACTTCTGCAGCAGCTCCTTATTGAAAATGTAGATACCCATCGACGCCTTCGTACTCTTGGGATGCTTTGGCTTTTCCTCGAACTCCACAATTCGCAGGTTCTCGTCGGTGTTCATGATGCCGAAACGGCTTGCTTCTTCAAGGGTTACTTCCAGTACCGCGATGGTACAATCGGCATTTTTCGCCTTGTGAGCTTCCAGCATTTTGCCGTAGTCCATTTTATAAATGTGGTCGCCTGACAAAATCAGCACGTAGTCCGGGTCGTACCGATTGATAAAGTCGAGGTTTTGGTAGATAGCGTTCGCCGTACCCTTGTACCAGTCTGCACCCGATTTTGCCTGATACGGCGGCAATACCATGACGCCGCTCTGCGCACGGTCGAGGTCCCACGGTTCCCCATTCCCGATGTATTCGTTAAGTGCGAGAGGCTGATATTGGGTCAGAACTCCTACTGTGTAAATGCCAGAGTTAACACAATTCGACATTGGGAAGTCGATAATGCGATACTTACCTCCAAACCGCACCGCAGGCTTTGCAGTTTTTTCGGTTAGTGTATAAAGTCTGCTGCCCTGCCCGCCCGCAAGCAGCATAGCAACACATTCCTGCTTCTTTAACATAGTTACCTCCACTTTTTAGCTATTCAATTGTTTTTGAAGAATGATACCTCCGAGCGCCGGAAGTGTGATTTCAATTTCGTTTTCACGTTTACCATCCTCTTTGACGATAGAGCGTGTTCTCACGGTCTCCTCATTCAGATTATTTTTGCCGCCAAACTCGTACCTATCTGTTGTCATCACTTCCTCATATCTGCCCATTTTCGGCACACGGATTTTGAATTTTTCCCGCACTACGGGGGCAAAGTTCAACGCAACGATAAGCTCATGTCCTTTCTTATCGCGACGGCGGTAGGAGATTACATTCAAATCCGCCATATTCGGTTCAATCCACTCAAAACCGTCCCACGTATCATCAATTTCCCACAGATCAGGATTCTCGAGGTAAAAATGATTCATCGCCCGTACAAACCGCTGCATTTCAACGTGACGCGGGTATTCTATCATAAACCATTCAAGCTCATTTTCACAATCCCATTCACGGAACTGTGCGAACTCCGTCCCCATAAACATGAGCTTTTTGCCCGGAAGCGTCATCATATACATAAGGAATGTGCGCATTCCGGCAAACTTGTCGTCGTATTCGCCAAACATCTTGTCAACCAGTGATTTTTTACCATGTACCACTTCATCGTGTGACACTGGTAATATATAGTTTTCACTGAACGCATACATCAATGGGAATGTCAACTTGTTGTGTATATATTTTCGCGCGATAGGGTCTGTCGCCACGTACTCGAACATATCGTTGGCAAAGCCCATATTCCATTTAAAGTTGAAGCCAAGTCCGCCTTCATAGACAGGCTTCGTTATCATCGGCCATGAGGTCGACTCTTCCGCTATCATCAGCGCATCAGGAAATTCTGCAAATACAGTTGTATTCAGCTTCTGGAAGAACGCAATCGCTTCAAGATTGTGATTGGTCCCCTTCGAATTTGGAATCCATTCGCCAGGCTCACGGTCGTAATCCAAGTACAGCATCGACGCCACAGCATCGATTCGCAGCCCGTCTGCATGATACTCGCGTAACCAGAACATCGCATTTGACACAAGGAATGACTGCACTTCCGGACGCCCCACATCAAAATATCGGGTTCCCCATCCCCGATTTTCTATGCGGTCCGCACCCTGGTATTCATACAGCGGCTGACCATCGAATTCATAGAGTCCGTGCCTGTCCTTCGGAAAATGCGCAGGAACCCAGTCGAGGATAACCCCGATTCCGTTCTCGTGCATTTTTTCCACAAAATAACGGAAATCCTCCGGTGTGCCATACCGTGAAGTCGGAGCGTAGTATCCACAAACCTGATAACCCCAAGAGCCGTCGAAAGGATGTTCCATGACCGGCAGAAGTTCCACATGTGTATAGCCCATATCCACTACATAAGGGGCAAGCTTGTCTGCAATTTCGCGATAATTCAGATAATGCTTACCATCAGCGGTGGATTTCCCGTCGAGCGTGCGCCAAGACCCGAGATGAATCTCATATATATTAAGCGGTGCGCTGTAAAAATGGTTTACTTTCGGTTTAAAGCCCCGCTGCTTCGGGCAAACCGTAGCTCTGCGTTTTTTCATCCAATCCGCGTCTTTCCATGTATGACCAGAAATATCGCAGATGATAGACGCAGTTTCCTTCAAAGTCTGAGACGCAAAAGCATACGGGTCCGCTTTCAGATAAGTGACTCCGTTTTTGCCTTTCACGGCAAACTTATAGAATTTTCCTTCGAGACTGTCAGGAGACTGATAGGTGACTTCCCAGATTCCATTTTCGGTAACCCTGTGCAGAGGCAGACCGTTTGTCCAGTCAGTGAAGTCAGAGTTCAGTGTAACAAAGGTGGCGTTCGGCGCCCACACGCGGAAAGTATAGGCATATCCGTCGTCTTGCTCTGTACAATGAACCCCCATATAGTCATATGATTGATAATTAGTTCCCTGATGGAAAAGATATGCCGGAAGTGAATTATTTTCACCAACTGACATGTTTTCAAAATCGTTCATTTTCATAATCCATCCTTTCCTGTTTCAATTATACAATAAAAACAACTTTATTTCAAGAGCTTTTTTGAGGAATTCATAAATTGTTTTTCAAAAAAATGAAAAGTATTTTGTCACATTATACAATCGCAGCCCATAAACCGTTGAAAAAAGGCTCACTTTAAACTTATTCCAGCATTGAAATGAATACAAAATACCAAAAAGAGTAAGCAATCCACTTACTCGAAGCATTTTCAATATGATTCAATTTTATTCGTAATTTACTATAAACCTGCGCGCAAAAAAACAATGGGGGAACTTTCTAAAAAGTCCCCCTAATGTTTCTCAGTAAACTCACACAAAAATCGGAACGCCTTTTTCCGATTTTGCAGTAAACCGCCATGGATATTGTGCGGCTTCTCCGGCGTAATCGATTCCGATTCTGGGAAATTTGACAATTTCGGCAGCGCGATATCCATCATCACGTACAAAAAAGCCGCATGCGAAAAAGTTTTCGTTTTCCGGATTTTCAAGCGTCATGTCGAACTTGTCAAGCGAACGGTCAATGGACATGGCAATACACAGTTTGCCCGGTCCGTTTGTCAGTGAGTACAGCTCTTTTTCGGAAAGCTCCGACGCAACTTGCACCACATTTGCTTTTTTTCGTCTTCCCTTCGCCATGTATGAAGCGTGCATAACGTCCTGTCCGGATATCGGATATACAGCACGGATTAAGACCGCCTCAGGCGTTTCGGCTGAATTTGCGGTAATGTTCATACAGGAGTAAATTCCGTAAATCAAATATACATACGCGTGCCCGCCCGGGAGGTACATTGTTTCCGTTCTCGCCGTCCGTCTGCCGCCGTAAGCGTGTGACGCACGGTCAATAACTCCCATGTATGCCTCCGTTTCCGTAATAACGCCGGCAACTTCAATTCCGTTTACGCGATGCACAAGGGTCATGCCAATCAGACGTTTTGCCAAAGTAAGCGCATCGACCGCATAAAATTCACGGGGCAGCGGGTGGCGTGCGGCGCGCTCAGTCAAAGCAGAGAGGCGTCGTCGGGCAGCTCTGGCGCGGGTTCGCCATCATCGGCGCGACCGTATCACGCCACTTTTTATAGTGCTCAGTTTCCTTGTGAGCTGCAGCCGCAGCCGTATCGGCGTAAACCTCATACAGAATAAACTTCGTGGGGTCGTTATTTGCATGAAGTACGTCAAAGCGGACGTTTCCCGGCTCTTTCCGTGAATTTTTATAGTTGTATTCCGTAATTTCCGCAAACGCGTCGACAAACTCCGGAATCACATCCACATACACAACAGTTGCTATCATATCGGATACTCCTACTTTTTTATTCAGCAGAAACGATGCGGAAAAGTTCAAGTTCCTCACCGGACGGCCCATAAACAAAACCACAGTTAAGCGTAATCTTTACGGGTGCAGAATCCAGCGGCACCACCTTCGGCAGCGACTTCGGCTTTGCACCTGCCTTCAGTGCGGTTTCATATGCGGCGTCTACATCATCCACCTTGAGTGCAAAGTGGATATACTGCGGATTTGCACGCTCTGCATCAGTTCCACCTGCGAACAGCTCCAAAATACCGCCGTCGCCGAGGTCGAGCATCGCGATTTTTCCGTCGCCTTCTCCCCACATCGTGTACAGCTTCATGCCGAGTCCCTCGGTATAGAACTTTATGGATTCCTCAAAGTTCACTGCCTTGAGCGCTATGTGATGGAACCCCATACCTTTAATGACTTCGTTTGCCATTGTTGTTCTCCTTTGTGTTTTGATTTTTATAAGATATTTGTGTGATACCTTTCAATCACACTTTATCTGTAGTAACGAATGCTCGTAATAACCTTTCCGAGAATCATCAGACTGGTCACGATTATCGGCAGCATGGTGCGGTTTTCCGGCTGGAGTCTGAAGTGCCCGTCTTCCTTATAGAAGGTTTTTACGGTCGCCTCATCGTCAATGAGCGCCACAACGATATCGCCGTTTTCAGCGGTCGCCGTTTTTTCGACAATCACGATATCTCCATCTAGGATTCCGGCTTCAATCATGCTCGTGCCGGATACCCGAAGCGCAAACATTTCATTGTCCGGCAGCGGACGGATTCCGGTAGGATAGTGAATATAGCCCTCGTAATTTTCCACCGCCAGAATCGGGGCACCGGCAGTAACCCGTCCGATTATCGGAACTCCTAAGCTGTCGGCCGCTTCACCCGATTCGTCTATACATGCTCCCTCAATGCGGAGGGTCCGGCTCTTTCCGTTCTCCTTCTGGATATATCCTTTTTTCTCGAGACGCTCCAGACAAGTATGTACTGTGGATGTGCTTTTGATATTCAGCGCCGAACAAATGTCGCGAATGGAGGGAGAATATCCCTTTTTCTTTATGTTTTCTTTTATATAATCAAAAATTTGCTGTTCCTTTTGGTCAAGCATCATCATTTCCCTATCACCTCTGCATAAATTTAAATAATTGGCAAATTGTCGGAAAGTGTAAATATGTACATATTTATTATAACATATAAATTTCAAGATGTAAACACTTGTTCTGAATTTTTGAGAAATTTTTTCCGTAAGAAATCATCTCGTGTAAATAACCAAAAAATTTTTCTTTTCTGTTACGAAAATGTAAAAATCGAAAAACAAGTCTTCTTATGATTGAAAAAATCAGATATTTAGTATATAATGTATCGTAGCAAAACTTTTGAATGTCGTGCCGCAATATTTTCAGTTTTCAATATAAATTATATAAAGGAGTTATTATGGTTACCAACAAGCATGTCCTCTCATGGGTAGAGGAAATGGCAGCCCTTACCTGCCCTGACAAAATCGTATGGATTGACGGCTCTGAAGAACAGGCTGACGCTCTCCGCGCGGAAGCTTGCTCCACAGGTGAAATGATAAAGCTCAATGAAGAAAAGCTTCCCGGATGCTATCTTCACCGCACTGCTGTAAACGACGTTGCACGTGTTGAAGGCAGAACATTCATTTGCACACGCAAAAAGGAAGACGCCGGCAACATAAACAACTGGATGGACCCCAAGGAATGCTATGAAAAGCTCTCTAAGCTCTATAATGGCTCCATGAAGGGTAGAACCATGTACGTTATTCCCTACTCCATGGGTATCGTTGGTTCTGACTTTGCAAAGTACGGCATTGAACTGACCGACTCCATTTATGTTGTTCTCAATATGCTCATCATGACCAGAGTAGGCACAAACGTTCTGGAAGCTCTCGGCGACAGCGCTGACTACATCAAGGGTCTCCACTCCAAGGCACAGCTCGATGAAGAAAACCGTTATATCTGTCACTTCCCGGAAGACAATACCATCTGGTCTGTCAACTCCGGCTACGGCGGAAACGTACTCCTCGGCAAAAAGTGCTTCGCACTCCGTATCGCATCCTACCTCGGCCGTAAGGAAGGCTGGATGGCTGAACATATGCTCATTCTCGGAATCGAATTCCCGAACGGCGATATCAAATACATTTCCGCTGCATTCCCGTCCGCATGTGGTAAGACCAACCTCGCAATGCTCATTCCGCCGGAAATCTACCGTAAGCAGGGTTACAAGGTATGGTGCGTAGGCGACGACATCGCATGGCTCCGTATCGGTAAAGACGGCAGACTGTGGGCTGTCAACCCGGAAAACGGCTTCTTCGGTGTTGCTCCCGGCACAAACGAAAAGTCCAACCCGAACGCACTCCACACCTGCATGAAGGATACCATCTTTACAAACGTATGCCACAATCTTGACGACAATACTGTTTGGTGGGAAGGCCTTGACAACAATCCGCCGAAGAACGCTGAAAACTGGCGCGGCGAGCGTTGGGATTACACCAAGTATGACAAGGCAAACAAAGTTCAGACTGCCGGCGCACATCCGAACTCCAGATTCACCGCAAAGGCTATCAACTGCCCGTGCCTCTCCAAGGAATTCAACAACCCGACGGGTGTTCCGATTTCCGCAATCGTATTCGGCGGCAGGCGCGCAAAGACTGCTCCGCTGGTATACCAGTCCACATCTTGGCAGAACGGTACCTTTGTTGGTTCCATTATGGCTTCCGAAACAACCGCAGCTGCATCCGGCGCTGTCGGCGTAGTACGTCGTGACCCGATGGCAATGCGTCCGTTCGCAGGCTACGACATGGGCGACTATTTCGGACATTGGCTCGAAATGGGCAAGAAGATTCCGCATGCACCGAAGATTTTCCATGTAAACTGGTTCAGAACCGACGAAAACGGCGACTTCATCTGGCCCGGCTTCGGCGACAACATGAGAGTTCTTCTCTGGATTCTCGCTCGTTGCGAAGGTACAGTTGACGCAGACCTCACACCTATCGGATACGTACCGAAGGCAGAGGACATCAACATTGAAGGTCTTAACGGCATCACCATCGACACCATTCGTGAGCTCGTTTCCGTTGACACGGAAAGCTGGAAGGCTGACATTCAGAACATCAAGGACTTCTATGCGCAGATTGGCGACAGAGTTCCTGCTGAACTGAAGGAAGAACTCGCTGGTCTCGAAGCAAGACTTGGCTAATTCCTATAAAAATATCGCTTTAAGGGGAAAACTTTTTTCAGAAAAGTTTTCCCCTTTTCAATATTGAACAAACACCACGGTCCGTACGGAGATTTTAATTTTAGTTTTGTATTGATTATACAGATAAATTATGATATAATGACATTGAATCCATATCATATGAAAGGCAAAATATGCCCAGTTATACGAATTCCTCGCCGGTATTTGTCCACCGATGTGAGGATTACAATGAGAGCAGCCTCTACCTTCTGATAAAGGAAGCGTTTTCTCAGCTTGGTATCGATAAATGTACGTTTGAGAGGAAAAAGGTCCTGCTGAAGCCCAATCTTGTACTTGCCAAAAGCCCCGACCACGGTGCAACCACACACCCGGCCTTTGCGAAAGCCGCAGCAAAAGTTGTACGCGAGTTGGGTGCGGCTGATGTGGTTCTCGCGGACAGCCCCGGCGGCCCATACAACGAAACAGCCCTCTCGGTCACCTATAACGTCTGTGGAATGAAACAGGCGGCACGCGACGGTGACTTTCGCCTCAACGACAACTTTTCTTTTTCTCCGTTCTATCCCAACATGGAAAAGCTGAAAATGCTGAACATGATTGACGTTTATCGGGAAGCCGATGTGGTAGTCGACCTATGCCGGCTGAAAACCCATACCCTTACCGGAATGAGTTGTGCTGTAAAAAATCTATACGGACTGATTCCGGGCGTGGAAAAATTCCAGATGCACTCGAATTTTCCGCGCATCGACGATTTTTCAGAAATGTTGGTCGACCTCGCCTCCTACGTTACGGCAAACAAAACGTTTGTCGCAATATGTGACGCAGTGGTATCTATGGAGGGAAACGGACCGTCATACGGCACACCCAAGAAAACAGGATTGATGCTCGTATCCCGCTCCCCGTTTGCGCTTGATGTAATTGGGGAAAGAATCATCTACGGTGCAAAATCGGACGATACGGCAAATATAAAACACCTTGATGCGGCAGCGCGGCGCGGAATAATGCCACGAAGGTGGCAGGATATCGAAATCGTCGGTGATATCGACTATCCGGTGTACGATTTCAAAATTCCCGATTCAGGCGCCGGATCGTTTCTGCGAAATTTGCCAAACATCATGGGCGGCAGACTTGCAGAATTATTCAGTGCACGTCCGCTGATTAACACGAAAAAATGCGTCGGATGCGGTAAATGCGCGGAATCCTGTCCGAGAAAAACGATAAAAATTTTGGAAACCCACGGGCGTAAGCTGGCGCAGATTGACAAAACAAACTGCATTCGGTGCTACTGCTGTCAGGAATTGTGTCCGATAGGCGCAGTAGACACCAAACAAAATATTCTCATTAAGCTGATTCACTGAAAACTACAGGATAAACGGGTACATAGCATGATTCTTACTAGAACTACAAAGGCATATGCAAAAATTAATTTGTATCTTGATGTAGGTTACAAGCGTCCTGACGGCTATCACGACATCGAAAGCGTGATGCAGCGGGTATCACTGTTTGATTATGTAACAGTGATACGGGATACAGAGAGTACCGTGCGTGATATCAAAATCTGCTGTACAGACAAATCCCTTCCGACGGATGGGAAAAATATAGCGATGAAATGTGCTGCGGCGTTTCTGGAAAAGTACAACATCGACAGCGAAATCACAATCCACATTGACAAACGAATCGCGGTGGCAGGTGGTCTTGCAGGCGGATCCGCTGATGGTGCGGCGGTTCTCGCGATTCTCAATTTCCTGTTTGAAAAGAATGTAGCTACGGCAGAATTATGTGAAATCGGGGCCGCAGTAGGTGCAGATATTCCATTTTGTCTGGTTGGCGGAACCTGCATTGCGCGCGGAATCGGTGAAATTCTGACGCCGGTCAGAATTCCTCACCCGTCATATCACATTCTAATCTGCAATGCTGGAGAAGGAATATCCACTGCCGAAGCATATGCAAAGTTGGACGAAACTACCAACGATACAACTCATTCCATCGATGATGTACTATCATCCCTCTCTGCCGGAAACATTCCCGTAAAGTTGTACAACGCATTCGAACGGGTGGTACTGCCGGCACATGATATGGCTTCCCAGATAAAGCAGGATATGCGTTCCCACGGCGCGGACGCTGTGCTCATGAGCGGCAGCGGACCATCCATCTTTGGCCTATTCCAGAGTACAGACACACGCGACGCAGCATGCGAATTCTTCACCTCAAAGGGAATTCGCGCGCTTCCCTGCGAACCGCTGTCCCGATAAAACCATTTTTCAAAGAACATTCTGAGCGAGAACGCTCCCTAAATTTGAAAGGATAAAAAATGTCAGAACCTATTCTCTATAAAGGCCGCGGATATCCTGAGATGTACGACGACCTCATGGACTTCATAAACTATGTATTCGGATTCAATGGAAACTCTGAGGATTTCAAGAAGCTCCTTCCGAAGCTCTACAACAAAGAATGCGACCCATGTTATGCGAACTATGTCGTCACGGAAAACGGCAAACTGAAAGCCGCAATCGGTGCGTTCGACTCGGTTCTATCCGTCGGCGGGCAAGAGCTGACCTGCCGCGGTATCGGAAACGTTGCAGTTCATCCCTACTCGCGTTCCAAGGGGTACATGATTGACTGCATGACCATGGCACTAAACGACATGATAAAAGACGGGGTGGATTACTCCATCCTCGGCGGCCAGCGGCAGAGATACGGTTACTTTGGATTTGACGCTATCGGTCCGGAATATCATGTATCGATAAATGACACAAATCTGCGCCACATTTTCCGCGATGTTCCCTTCACCGAGTTGGAAATCAGAGATGTGAAGGCAGAGGACACAGACCTCATTGACAAGATGTATGAAATTCACGCCAAACGTCCGCTCCGCACAGTTCGACCGAGGGACAATTTTTTTGATATCGCACGTTCGTGGACCGCGCCGGTAAGAGTGATTCTCAAAAACGGCACGTTCCTCGGCTATTTTGTGAACGATTTACAGGAGTTGACTCTTGTAAATATGGCGGACTTCAACGACGTTATCCGAAACTATGTACGCAGATACGGCGCAGTAACTTTAAAGATTCCGGCATGGGACAACGCGATGCTGGAGGCAGCGATGAGGGTATGCGAATCCACTGGGCTCGGCGCCTGCGATATGTTCAACATCTTCAATTACAAGAAAGTTGTCGACGCCTTCATAAAATTTAAGACTACGGTCGAAGTACTTTCCGATGGTGAACTGACGCTGTTCATCCACGGTTATGCCGGAGACTGCAAGCTGAAAATCACCGTAAACGACAATACCGCTGCGGTGGAAGAGTATGACGATGACTGTGAATTTGAACTCGAGCACAAGGAGGCGTTGCAGCTTCTATTCGGACTGCACTCTCCTTACATGCGTCAGCTGAAGCCGGGAATCCGCTCCTGGTTCCCGCTTCCGCTTTATGTGGAGAACGCGGACCACGTATAATCGAAAAGTGTGCATGGATACAAATCCATGCACGCTTTTTATTTTTTACACTTATATTCAATATTTCCGATTCGTCTGATATAGGCGAAAGTTTTTTGCTCTCCTTCTTCGGCGAGCATGGTCAGCCATGATTCAAGGATACGCGCGGTACAGGGGTGCATCAGCTTTTCTGCGGGTCGGCTTTTGAAATAGTCAAGGGGGTCGGAATCTTTATAATTATCCCCTTTATAAATCCGACTGGCGGCTACGCGGTCACAGAAGGTTTCCTTCAAATACGCGAGGGGCATGGGAACCGGCTCATACATGTGGCTGTTTATGTTGACGTCGTACCAATACTCATAGTGGTGGGGATTTCTTCCCTTATGGTGCAGCCATGCGGTCGAATATCCTTTGACCTCTCGTTCGTGCTCGTTTGGACTTCTGCCGCCTTTTTCATAAAACATCGCACCGGGGATAAACTCAGCTGGTGAGTACTTCGACAGGTCGTGTGTGAGCCCGTGAAGCGGAATGCCGCACAGAAAGCAGTATTTCATGACCAGATTGCGGTGGCGCGTAATGGTTTTAAAGTGTCCCTTTATATTCATGCTTTTCTCCGTTTTTGTTTATCGATATCTCTTATATTAACGTGAGTTCAATGGTGAGACGCCTTCCCCAAAAAGCACCTCTCCCGAGTTTATTTCATATTTAAGTTTTGGGAAAGGGTTGCGGAAAACGAAGACCTACAAAACAAGTCTTGATTTTTCAAAAAGGTTTTCCCAGAGAACTCATCCAACTCACGTTATATTATCACATATTTTTCGTAAAAATTCAAGTACCAATTGGCGGAAACATGAGAGGGTACTTTCACGAAAGTACCCTCTTTGTTCTTCTCCTCACGGCATATACGGGTTGCCGTTCCATGTATAATCTTCAGGCATGATGTAGGGCTTGATAAACTGGATCGTGAAATCGACGCCCCACTGACCGCGGACACCCATCCAATTGCCGGAATGTGGTTCAATAGACAACATGCCGTTGTAGCCTTTTGTGTACAGCAGGTTCATTACGGCGCCCCAGTTGACTTGGTCAAGACCCGCCGGCGGGTCGTCATAGTGGCGTCCGTCTATGTACATTGAGCCTTTGATATGGAAGTGGTAGATTCTGTCGCCCCATTTGTACATTTCATGGATATAATCGCCGCCGCGTCCGAGGCAGTGTGAGGTATCATATTTCAATCCAAGCTCCGGAAGTGCGCCGAGAACGATTTCCCAAGCTGCTTCGTTTACGACAAAATTTTCCCAGTCGCAGTTGTAGACTGCGATTTTTACGTTCTTGCCCTTCGCGTAGTCGAGAAGCTGTCCGAAATAATCGATGGCGATTTTACAGTTTTCTTCGAAAGTTTTGCCTTCGGTTGCGTTGCATCCAACATTGAATACCGGACAGCCAAGTGCAGACGCCGCATCGATAAGATTTTTGTCATGCTGGAGAGCGGATGGAATCACTTGACCGTTTTCGTCGATTCTGCGCTGTCCCCAGCGTCCGATTGCACCGACAATAATGTCGTATTTTTTCATCCGTTCACGGATTTCCTCAACGTGACCCGCTACTTCCATACTGTCATAGTTGTGGTTGCAGCAGAATTCCACAGCGTGAAGACCCTTCTGCGCTACGTAGGCAAAGCTCTCTTCGCTCCACCCATTAATAATGCCAAGTTTCATTGTTTCCTCCCTTGTATTCTCTTATTTTTTACTTTTCCGGATAAAGCAGTGACACAGGTTTATAACCATCAATAACGTATGTATCAAGCATACGCATGTGCTTATGGCCGGTATAATCGTGTAATATCAACGCAGTTTCGCGTTTTAGGGTATCATAGCTGTTTTTGATGAGAAGATAGTATTTCGGTGCCTTGAAGCTTTTCACGATGCTATCCCCCAGTTCGAACAGTTCCATATCACTCTGTATTTCAAGTTTTACAAAAGCCAGAAAACTACCCTTCTCGTCGCACATGACTGCGCCTATACTCCCGTCTGGCATGGGCTCCATAAACCAATCCGCCAGAACCGCGATATCATTTTTCGTAAGCAAGCCGGACTTTGCAAAATGCTCACATATCTGCTCTGTCATGACTTTGCAGATAGACAGAATACCCTCCGCTGTTCGCGGACCTACCTTTTTTACTTTGATCAGATCCTCATACTGTGCGTTAAGTACGGCTTTGACGCTTCCGAATCTTTCTATCAGCGAATGGGCGACAGGATTTGTATCAATTCGCGGGATAAATTCATAGAGCAGGAGTTCAAGAACCTCATGAGGATAAAAATTGTCAAATCCATCACTCATAAACCGTACACGCATTCTCTGGCGATGCCCGGCATGGATATTTTTCTTCCTATTCTCTTCATCCTTTGCCATATGTAAAATCCTTTGCCGCTCATCGTTATCGTATATGAAATCACAGGGGGGCATCAATCCAAATTTACTCCAACTGCACTGAGATACATCTTTGACCACGTATAGGAATTTGCCGCCTGAATATTATTTACAAATATAATATCAGACAATCCGTAATCTTTAAGCTGGTCGTATATATTGAAGGTGGAGTATCTTGTATCAACAATGATGATGTTGCCATAATGTTCACACAGGAATGGGACAAATGCGTTGCCAAACGAATCCTTCAGCACAAGTACGTTGAAGTCCTGCGGATTTTCCGGCACGTTGATGACTGTATACGGATTGTCTCCCGCGATAAACGTTACATAAGTTTTGTTGGTACTGATGATACAAGTATCGTAATTGTACGTGACGCCGTTTACGCCGGTTACAGTCATGGTATGTTTTTTGCGTGGGAAGAATGCTTCAATAATATCTGTGAAGTTCTTTACGCGTGCATCGTATGTATAGGAATACATGCTTCCGCTGTAACTGTCATTCATGATATTATAGTCGAATTCATCGAGAGGGGTGGGCTCCAGTCCTATCGACTTTGCAAACGCAGCATAAGCGTAATATGCGCCGCGTGCCGTCCAGTGATGGTCGCTCTTGAAGAACAAGTACTCGTCGCGGTGATTATATAGTTCTGTATATGCGTCCACAAAGTTGACCGACGGGTCCATGAGAGCTGCCATTTTGTCAAGAATAGCCTTCTGGTCGGCAATTTTCGACTGCACCTCCTCATTGTCCACGACCATGGAAGAGACAGGGGCTACGACAACGTTTACGCGGGTATTTTCACCAAACAGTGTTTTATAGTATGCAGCGGTCTGAGCGTAATAAGTGGAATTGGTTTCGGAATAAAACGCCTGTGTATAGACCGCGTCTCCGTAAATGAACATACCATCGGTGAGAAAATCAGCTTGCAGATTGGTTTGATTTTCAGCAGAGGGGGTAACAATTGCGGTGACCGTTACTTCGCACTTTTGCGTGATTGCATCCGCGCCCTCACCATACGAGCAGGTCAAAGTACAAGTACCTTCTGCGATACCCTTGACGTCGATGCCGCCGTTTGGATTCATGGCAATGGTGGCAATATTCTTATCCGAAACGGACCACTTTACGGTAGCACCCGATTCAGCGGTAGAGTCGACTGTGGCGTAAATGACTGAACCGCTGCCGACAGTAAGCTTCAGCGAATTTTTAGACAAGTATATCGCAGTAACTTTATTTTCCACAGGAGCAGAATCTTCAGAAGTCTGCTCGGTATTTTCAGTCTGATTTGTGTCAGGAGCAGTAGGCGCCACGCTCTCCTCCTCTGTAGTCGGAGGTTCAGGTTCCGGGTCAGCAGCAGGTTCGGAATCCTGTGCGCCGTCCGGTTCGACAACACTGTCATCGTCGTTCGTATCAGGGAGTGTCGGGGTACTGTCAGCAGTTTCCTCCTCTTTTTTCTTCAGAGAATCAAACGCTTCGGCAATTTTATCGGATACATCTGTGTTTTCCGGCTCAACTTCGGCAGAAGCCGTCGCGTCAGTATTATTGCTGAGCAGGACAAAGCTGCTGTTTTCGTCGCCAAGTGAGTAATCCACGCCGCGAAGGGTGTCGATTTTCTTCGACAACGCTACAAGGCGGTCACGGCAGATGAAAGTATCAGAAACAAACAACGAGGTTCCCGAGAAAAACGAGCCGTCTGTCAGAGATGAAAGTGAAAAATCCGGCATTGTGGCAAGCTCACGCTTTTCCATTTCGGATGTGGTCGGCCTGTTCGGCTGTATCAGATTGAAAAGCACAACGCCCCCGAACATAACAGCTACAATACATAGGCAAACAATGTCAACTACTTTATTTTTCAAAATATCATTCCTCCCTCAAAATCTGTAGTATAAGAACGGACTATACGAATTTCCGACAAGTCTGACTGTTGCTACCGCGAGAAAAACTGTTATTATGACTGTCTTAAAAATGCGTTCAGCGGTATATGGAATCAAATTGCGGGATTTTAGGTGATTCCATATCATTGGAATGACCGGAGCGGCAAACACCAATGCGGCGGCAAGCAGAATGATGTTGTCAAAAAGGATAGAATTTGTGAAAATATCGGTTACTCCGCTACAGCCTATCCCCAAAAGATATCCGAGATTCTTCAGCAAATTCTTATCAAAGTAGAATATGGCAAAGCCGAACACTGTGATGAAAATCGTGTAGATGTGTGAAAGGATAAACGAAGCTGGTTTCCACATACGTTTGAAGGTCTTGAGGAGACTGGCCTTTTCCCACATCAGGAGAATGGCGTAATAGAGTCCCCACAGGATGAAATTCCATGACGCGCCATGCCACATGCCGGTCAACAACCACACAACGAAGATGTTTCTCTGCTGATCGTGACGGTTGCCGCCAAGCGGGATATACACATAATCGCGGAAAAACGTGCCGAGTGAAATATGCCAGCGGCGCCAGAAATCGGTTGCACTGGTGGAGATGAGCGGGTAATTGAAGTTTTCGTTAAAGCGGAAACCAAACATCTTTCCGAGTCCAATAGCCATATCGGAGTAGCCGGAAAAGTCATAGTAGAGCTGTAAGGTAAAAAACAGTGCGCCTGCCCAACGAGCCAAAAAGGTAGCATCGGAAAGGGTATACAATGAAGTCACAGCACTGCCGCAGCAATCGGCGATAAGGACTTTCTTCGCGAGTCCCGCTGAAAAACGAAACAGACCATCATTGAAGTCTTTTATACTTACGCTGCGGTCGGCAAGCTGTTCTTCGATATCCTTATACCGCACAATAGGTCCGGCGATGAGCTGTGGAAAGAAGGAAACGTATAAGAGCAGCTTAAAGAACGATTTCTGCACTTGTGCGTCATCGCGGTAGACGTCTATCACATAGGACATTGTTTGGAAGGTGAAGAAGCTGATGCCGATGGGCATGGTCAGCGAGACGACCGGAATCGTCACATTAAATATTGTATTGACCGTTTCAGTGAAAAAGCCAAGGTACTTATAAGTACCGAGAATACCGAGATTAAAGATGATTGCCAAAATCAGCCATATTTTTTTCGACCCTGCGGTAAACGAGCGGTCGATGAGCAGCCCGAAGATATAGTCGCCGAGCACAAGGCCAATCATCAGAAAAATCGCAATGGGTTCCCCCCATGCGTAAAACAAAAGAGAAAACAGGACGAGAACTCCACGACGGTATGTATTGTTCTTTATATTAAAATACGCCAGAAGCAGGACCGGCATAAAAATGTACAGAAAAAACAGATTGGAAAAAACCATTTAGTGATAACCTTTCGCGCTATGCGTCTGCGCACCTGCGCTTTATTAAAATCTTTGCAAACAAGCCTAAAATACTGTCAGGTGTAATTTGTTGATACAGTTTAATTATAGCATTTTCCTTTCAATTTGTAAACATGATTTCGACAAAATTTCATATCGGCAGCATTTACTTTTTATCAGGCTTTTGTACAATATGGCACTGTCGAATTTTTCCCTCCTTGCAAAGCGAAACAGAGGGGAATATAAAATATCTATCAATTTCAAAAAGGAGCAAACGATATGCTGAAAATTCTGCTCTGTGATGCAGTACCTCTGGCAAAACCAATACCGTTCAGCTTGTCATCGATGCGGATAAAACCATAGAGCCGCGGGTACCTGACATCTTAGAGATGATTATGAAAATTTGACCGCACGTCATTTTTCTCTTGCCTAAACAAACAAAAGCTGCCCGAATGCAGAACCAATCTCTGCGTTATGGGCAGCTGTTTTTTATATGGAGCAAAAAAGCGGAAATTTTATCCTGATTATCGACGCAAACGACCTCGGCTGCAAACTCCCCGGTTCGTCGATAAAGTATAAAATCTATAGACCAAACCTATACGCCGCGCTGCTGAAGCAAAACCCACTCGAACAAAGCCCTCAGTGTACGCCTCCGCCCGACTTTTGCATGAGCTTACCGCGCATCAAATGAGAAAACATGTACCGTATCCGCTGAGTCATCCCACACCGAATGTACGGTCAAAGTGAGCGATGTGAGCTTCCGGTTTGCCGTGATGTTGACGCACTGTCTGAGGTTGCATTCGTCCGCAAAAAGTACAACCTCCTCCCCGGATTCCGTTACGCCGCTGACAGTATAGTTTTTCGCCAGCGTCTTTGGCATCGTCATAGTAGGAGAATCCGGAACAACGTTCGCACGCATGGAATGCCGACGCTCACAATAGTCTCCCGGCAATGTCGCACGGTCGAGGTCAGAGTCAAACGCAATATGTACGTTTTCGATATATTGTGGCATGTCGAATGTATAACCGACAGCGTCTCCGAGAGGGAATGTGACTCCCTGTTCTTCCGTCCCGTAGGTGTGATTATTCCGGTCAATCCCGTTACGCAGCTTCTCCAGACCCGGGGAAAGTTCGGCATCCATGATAAACTGCGGAATATCACGTTTGTTGTATGGCAGGAAGCATCCGTTTTCCATTAACCTTTGCTTCAAAAGCATCCTTTTATTTTTATAAACACCGCGTGGAGACAGATTGTACTCCCGCGCAAGATTGGCGGCGGTACCGACCGCCTCCCCGAGAGTTGCACAGGTCGCCATCACTCTGGCACTGCTCATGGCCGCATGGGTCAGCGAGATGTTGCGTCCGGCGAAGAACAGATTTGTAATATTTTTCGAATACAGGCACCGATACGGAATTCCATATGGTGCGGGGGTGGAGCCCCAAACGTTGGGATTGCCATAATGATAAAATCCGTCGGGATGATGGTCGTCAAGAGGCCATCCGCCAAACGCCACAATATCGTCGAAATGTCCTCCTGCAAGGACATCCCCCTGCGTCATGATGTAATCCCCGACCATACGTCTGGATTCGCGTTTGCCGGGCAGAAAACCGAGAAAATCGAGCTGCCAGTAATCTGCATCCGCAACCTCGCCGCTGTTTTTGATATAGTCGAACATCCCGTACGCCAGAGATACCAGTTCGTCGCGCAGCTCTTCCGTATCGGCAATGGAGTCACGGTTGCCGCCCAATTCGAGATACCAGAAATTTTCGTAAACGGAACCCATATTCGGCTTACGCAGCTTGATTTCCTCTGCGGTCAGGCGCTTTGCCCACGCGGGTAGGATAAATTCCGATTTGTGGTCGCTTTTCCGGCATTGTATCAGACAGCTCATGCCCATCGTATGGCGGTCGGCGGTATTCTGGGAAGTTTTTTCGTCGAATTCTTCGCACGCCTCGCGTCCGACGCGGTACTCTGCTCCGGTCAGCGGCGCTAAAATACTGTCTCCTGAGCAATCCGCGAAATAGGCAGCCTCAACTTTATGCCATTTTTGTGTGGTAGTCTGCCATCCGGTGATACTTTGGATTGCACCATCGTGTGTCACCGCATCACAGCAAGAGCAGTTCAGCAAATAGGTGATATTTTTCTCCGCGCGAATTTTACCGTACAGAAGGCCGTCCCAGATGCTGTATATTTTGTCGGGATTGCGGTAAAGAGCTTCAAGCTGGATTTCCTCGATAATTCCGGTCTCGCGATTCATAGACCCGTCAGAACCGCATACCCACATGCGGATTTCCGACGACGCGTTGCCGCCGAACATTGGCCTGTCCTGCATAATGACGACCTTCGACCCGCCGCGTGCCGCCGCTATCGCCGCACACATTCCGGCAAGGCCGCCGCCTACGACGCACAGGTCACACTTGTGAAAGATAGTTTCGAGCATGATTTCCCTCCGAGTGAGAACGATGGAGAACTTTTTAAGGAAAAAGTTCTACTAGCCCCTCCAGCCTTTTGTTGATATTATAACATGTAAAAACTTGGATTACAAGAATTTGGCTGATATTTTACAGATACATATTTGACATCTGACAGGGAATCGTATATAATATGGTGAAAATTAATTTATAATTTGGAGAAAGGCTATGGTAAAATATAAAGCTGCAATATTTGACCTCGACGGAACTCTGCTCGATACGCTCGACGATCTGTGGGATGCTGTAAATTATACAATGGAGCTCTATGGATTTCCTAAGCGTACACGTGAAGAGGTACGCACATTCGTCGGGAACGGTGTGAACAGACTGATTGAGTTATGTGTACCGGGCGGGTGCGAAAACGTCAAATATGCAGAAGCAGTAGAGACATATCGCAATTATTATGCGGCCAATTCCGAAATCAAGACCAAACCGTACGATGGTGTGCTTTTGTTGATTCACAAATTAATCGAAGATGGTATTATGACGGCAGTCGTCTCCAACAAGATGCACGAAGCTACCGTGACTCTATGCCGGAAGTACTTTCCGGAAATCACTACCGTGTGCGGAGAACGGGAATCTGAAGGAATCCGCCGTAAACCTTATCCTGACACTGTTATAAAGGCTGTGCATGACCTCGGTGCGGAGATTTCCGAATGTGTCTATATCGGAGATTCCGAAGTTGACATCAAAACTGCCGAAAATGCCGGAATGGACTGTATTTCCGTATTGTGGGGCTTCCGTGACGAAGAATATCTCCGTAAAATGGGGGGGAAAACCTTCGTAAAGAACACACAAGAGCTTTATCATCTTATTCATCATGACGCAGAAAAATAAAATTCTTGAATATAATCAAATCGTTTTAAAAAAGCTCAGCGTTTTTCTGAATTATGAGCCGGATTTTGTACAGGAAAGCATTATAAGCGAACTTTGTACGGAGTGTTCCCTTTCGCCTGAGGAAGCATTTTCGTATGTTTTAGCGGCAGCGGTTGGGATGGACACGGAAAACAATCCGCGTGACCGCGAAATCTTCTCGCTGTATTTTCCGCAGATGCTTCACTGTCTTGATGCTGCGACGTTTGACGAAAATCCGTATTTACGTGAAATATGGATTCCGGCATGTGTGCTTGGAGATTGGGAATTCAAATATGAGGTTTACAAGCCGTATGAAGCGTTTGCCTGTGATGACCTATTGTCGCTGAGGGATGGCAGAATCATTCCGCAAATCGGATTTTTCACGCGCGAATTTCGTTATCCCGCTGTGCTGCAAAAAGGACGGGAATGGATGCTTATCACGCCGAACGAAATCCGCACAATGGAAGATTCTATCAAAAGAGCTAGCGGAAAAGTATTAACGTTTGGGCTGGGACTCGGGTATTTTGCGTTCATGGCGGCAAGAAAGCCGGAAGTTTCGTCGGTCACGGTAGTGGAGATCGACGAGAATGTAATTGCGCTGTTTGATAAGTATATACGTCCGCAAATCTCGTGTGCAGATAAGATTCAGGTTATCCTAGATGACGCGTTTTCCTATGCTGAAAAGCGGATGCAGACCGGCGGGTATGATTTTGTATTTGCTGACATTTGGCACGACCCGTCGGACGGGGTATCCGCGTACCGCAGGCTGAAGCCGTTTGAAAAGCTGCTGCCGGATGCGGAATTCCGGTACTGGATTGAGCCGACGCTGCGGTGTTACATGTAATAAAAAGAGGAGATATGGAGGGGAAAATCAGAAAAAGATGAAAACACAGCTGGCAATCAACAATAAAAGTATAGATATATACTGTTCCGCCTCCGTGGTCGAGCGCGTTATTTATATAAACGGCGGCAATGATGTGCAAAAAATCATGAATCGTCTCGCGGGAGAACAGGCTGCCTTTATTGTAATAAACAATCTTGATTGGAATCGAGAGCTCTCGCCATGGGCGGCGCCGCGTGTTTTCCGTGATGGCGCGGATTTTTCCGGAGGAGGAGCTGAATACCTTGACGAGCTTATCCACGACATTCTCCCAGCGGCAGAAGCGAAACTTGGAATTGCGCCAATGTCACGGGCTATTGCAGGATATTCCTTGGCCGGTCTGTTTGCAGTATGGGTGTTGTATCGGACGGATTTGTTCGATTGTGCGGCTTCAATGTCAGGCTCACTCTGGTATGACGGATTTCGGGAATTCATATGTGCCAATAAACCGTGCCGTGTGCCGGAAAAGATGTACTTTTCACTTGGATGCCGCGAAAAAATGACAAAAAATCCGCGCATGGCGACGATTGAAGACTGTACCAATATAGCTGCGGCGGCGTTTTGTACATACGGATCAGAGGTCAAGTTTGAAAAAAATCCGGGCGGACATTTTAACGATGTACCCGAAAGAATGGCAAGAGGCATACGTTTTCTTATTTCTTAGTGTAAGCGCGACAGAACGATGGGGGACTTTTGAAAAAGTACCCCCCGGTTTATTTTTCATTGGCATTTGCCGTGGTTTCATGCACGAATCTTCTTGATTATTGGCAGAATGGGTAGTATAATAGGGAGGTATAACTTGCATGAGGTTGACTAAATAAAATGGATGCAAAACATGATAAAAAGCTATCGCCATCGCGGATAATATCGTTGCGTGAAGGGTTACGGGATGGATTTCCCGTAGGACTCGGATATTTTGCGGTGTCGTTTTCTCTTGGAATTGCCGCACGAAACGCCGGGCTAACCGCTTTTCAGGGTTTTCTCACAAGCTTGCTCATCAACGCGTCTGCCGGCGAATATATAGGATTTACTTTAATTGCACTGAATGGAACCTACTGGGAGCTCGCGCTGATGACGATGATTGCAAACGCGCGTTATTTATTGATGAGTTGTGCGCTGAGTCAAAAATTCTCCTCAAAAACCTCGCTGATTCACCGGTTAATCGTCGGATTTTATATTACAGACGAGCTGTTCGGCATTGCAGTGGCAAGACCGGGGTATCTCGATCCATATTATTCCTACGGTGCAATTCTCTTCGCCGCCCCCTGTTGGGCAGTCGGCACCGCACTCGGTGTTATTGTGGGAAACATGCTTCCCCTTCGTGTTGTCAGCGCTCTCAGTGTTGCACTTTATGGGATGTTTATTGCGATTATTATTCCGCCGTCACGGAAAAATCGTGTTGTCGCCGCTCTTGTGCTGATTAGTTTTACGCTGAGTTATTTGTCAAGATATATTCCGCTTCTTTCCAATTTGTCCAGTGGGACCGTAACAATTATTCTGACGGTTGTAATATCGGCAGGAGCGGCTCTTTTATTCCCGGTAAAAAACAGGAATGAGGAGACGGATGATGAGACATAATGTTTACCTTTATTTATTAATTATGACTGTTATTACATACGCAATACGAGTGCTTCCTCTTACGCTCATTCGAAAGCAGATTAAAAGCCGGTTTTTACAGTCATTTCTCTATTATGTGCCGTATGTAACGCTTGCAGTCATGACCTTTCCTGCCATCATGCAAGCGACACAGTTTCCGCTCGCGGGTATAGCAGCCCTAGTTATCGGAATCATACTGGCATGGTTTGGGGCGACTCTCTTTCAGGTTGCAGCAGCCTGCTGCGGTATTGTGTTTTTGATTGAACTGATTTTATAGGTGAAATTTACAAAAAAATGAGCAGCATTCCGTGAAAAATGCTAAATTCCATCTTGATTTAAACAAAATAATATGATAAAATATCACATATAATATTTTTCTAATCTGAAATTATGTGTCAAAATGCAGCGAAAGGATTTATAATGATTAAAAAACATATTCCAGCTGTCGTTTTTTTTCGGTTTTTGACCGCTGTAATGCTCTGCACGCTTGCCTTTCTTGCCATGGCGGGAACTATAAGTGCAGCAGACACAATTGCTGTCACGAACAAGACCTCACAGCCTCCCATCACAGTGATTACCGATTACGATGAGGATTACGGCTGGCGGCTAGGCTGTGACCTTGAGCTCTTTAAAGTTCAAACTCAATTCTATCTTTTTCTGCCGTCATCAGCCGATTTGAGCGCGGTAAAAATCCGTTACGATGGCGAATTGCAGCTATACGACGATGATACCGGCATGCTGTATGCACCAGGCAGCACCCTCACCCGTAACATGTCGGAGGGAACCTGTTATATCTATGAATATGACTGGGAGACAGACGCATATTACAGTTATTCCTTCATCGTTATGAAGGCAGAAACCTGTGCGTCCGTATACATTGACCTTGTGAACGGCGACCAGTCGCTCCTGCGCATCAACTCCTCACACAATGCGGTTGAAACTGGAAAAATACTCGTCACAGAAAACGACGGAAGTGTGATCTACAACGGTGATTTGACACGAATGAAGGGGCATGGTCTGACCTCATACGAAGGGTCGGGCAGACTGAACACGAAAAACTCCTACAACATCAACATCGGTACGAAGGCAGAGCTGATTGAGGGTGCGGGAAAGAGTAAAAAATGGACTATGCTCCGCATCCGTACCTATGGCGATTATGACCCAACCGGTATGAGCTATGTTACAGCTTTTTACACTTATAATGCCATTGTAAAGGACCAGTATTTCAATATCTGTGCGCGCTATGTGGACGTCTATATCAATGGTGAGTACCGCGGAGTGTATATTCTGACTGAACGTATGGATATCAACGGTTCCATGGAGGTAACCGACCTTGAAGAAAATACCTTATATGAAAATGAAAGAATCCAGACAGTAACCTCTTCCAAAAAAGAAGACCCGGCAATCGCCGCTGGAATTGTAAGTTATAGTTACGCGGAGACGGCATACCTCGCGGACGAGAATGTTGACATCACCGGCGGATATATCCTTGAAGTGATGTGTGACACGTACGGCCAGTGTGGGTTCAAGACCAAACATGGCATGTACATTAACATCAAAAGCCCGGCATATCCGACGCAGGAGCAGGTACAGTATATCGCTGAATATGTACAGCAATTTGAAAATGCACTCTTCTCAGATACGGGATATAACAGTCTTGGAAAGCATTACAGCGAGTACATCGATCAGAAGAGCTTTGCTGCACAAACGCTCGTTTATGCGTTCTACCTCAACTGGGAAATTTACCGCACCAGTACCTATATTCACAAGGATGTCGACGGCACGGAGCACAGTGTGCTGACCTTTGGTCCCATATGGGACTTTGAAAGCGGCTCGAGTGTGCTGAGTGACCAGACCCTGTTTGGCACCACCTTCTCTTACGAAGTGCAGCAGCAGTACACATGGTTTGAGCAAGCATGGAAGAAGGGTGACTATCTGTATATGGTATCACAAATGAATGAGGATATGAAGCGGATAATCGGCCAGCTTCTCGGATACGAAGAAGGCAATGAAATTTTCACCTATGAGCAGATGGCAAATGACATTGCTTCGTCTCAGGAGATGAACTGGATTCGCTGGGGTCAATCGGATACATATGAAACACGCGTCACAAGTATGTTTTACGGTCTGAGAACGCGATACTCCCGGTGGTTTGACACAATCTGGAACGAAAAAAAGTATTTGCTTGGACTTACCGCAGATGCGATAACAAACGACGACAGTTCGATAACTCTTACCGCCACTGCCTACGGAAAATCTGAAGCAGTTTATACGTGGTACAAGGTTGACGATGGCTATACAACCGGTACGGAAATTGGTACGGGCGAGAGTATTACAGTAGACGAAGATGGGCTTTACTACTGCACAGTAACGGGTCCGAACAATGCGTATTATGAAAGAGCAGTCGGCAAGGTATTTCGGAAAGAGACTATCACGATAATAAGCAATATCATCGATACCTCTTCCCTGCCGGTCCAAATCATTGATGCTGTTATTGGGTCCGCGCAATCTGATGGCGAGTCTGTCAAAAAATCCGCTAAAAAAGACAGCGTCACAACTGACATCACACCTGCAGAAACCATCACAAACATCAATACATCAAACTACTCGTATACGGATTGGGTGCTTATGACAGTAGTAATTGTAGCACTGGCGACGACAGTGGCTGTCGTAAGTGGCAAAGGAAAAAAAAGAAGTAAGGGGTGAGGGCTATGTGTAAAAAAACTATATCTCTCATTTGGACCGTTCTCCTTGTAATGCTTCTCTCCTTATCGGTTTTCGCAGATTATCCCTCTTCAAAAAAATCGGTGCCGGAGGGTTCTGCGATACTGACAGGAGATCTGATTGGAGAAGTACTCGGGTGGGACGGCACTACAGAAACCGGAAACGCTGCAGCATTCGATGGAAACCGCAATACATATTACGACCCGACGTCCGCAGGCAACGAAAAGGCGTACTGCGGTATCATGCTTGAGGAGCGGTATATTCTGACCAAAGTGTGCATTCTTCCGCGTGAAGGCTGGACCGCACGATTCGCCGGTGGGCGTATCCAAGGATCCAATGACGGTGAAAATTGGTATACACTGTTTGAAAGCGACCATGAGGCATCCTCATGGGACTGGCAGGTCATCACGGAATTCGAATGCAACATCGGATACAAATACTATCGGTATATGAATTATCAAAATCACGGCGACGTTGCGGAGGTTGAGCTATATGGCTATGCTGGAAACTTAGGTGACGACCCGTATGACATTTCAACCTTAACAAGTATCAGTGAAATTACGGTATTTTTCGATTCCCGCGGCGGTGGACGCTTTGAACCGGTGACCATTCCCCTCGGCGGCACATACCCTGATGCCGGTTATCTCCCGGAACTTGAAGGATACGTTTTCGGCGGGTGGTACAGTTATCCCGAAGGCGGTACAGAAATCACGCCCGGCATGACAGTCACACGCCTTCGTGACCACACGCTCTATGCACATTGGCTTACCCCAGAGGAAGCAGAAGCAAGGCTGGCAGAGGAGACCACTGCAGACGCTGCAAGCGAAAGTACGGAGGAAGCCTCTTCCGCCATACCCATTGTCTGTATCATCGTTTCCGCCACGGCAATTGTATTGTCAACTGTAGTTGTAACTATAAAATCCAGAACGGTATAAGTGCTTAGATTAACGTTTGGTACCGGTCGTTAAAAGAGACGACAGATGATGTCATTTACTTAAACGGATGCGGCGGTATAACATATGAAATCTGGCGGCCAAGAACCGAAAATAACATGCAAATAAGGGGAGACACTTTTTCATAAAAGTGTCTCCCCTTATTTACTCCGACTCAAATAAACAAAAATATCTATCGCCTCATGCCATTTTACATGGATTTTACAATACCGTGAAAGAAAACATTACCCTCATGCGGTATCATGTAAGCGGAAATAAAAATATGTAACATACAAAGGAGATAGATAAAAATGAAAAAATTTAGCAAATTAGCGATTTGTATTATGGCAACAGTGCTTACTTTTTCTACATTGACCGGATGTTCCAATGAAAGTTCCGGTGGGTTTGACTCATCCCATGAAATCGGGATTATTTCCCGTGAGGAGGGTTCCGGTACACGCGGGGCTTTTGTAGAATTATTTGAAATTGAAAAAGCAAACGAAGATGGTGTGAAAGTAGACTACACTTCTCAGACTACAGTTATTACTGACTCCACTTCTGTTATGATGACAACCGTTGCAGGTGATATGTATTCTATCGGTTACATTTCACTCGGCTCTCTGAACAGCACGGTCAAGGCACTCTCTATCGACGGCGCCGCTGCTTCTGTTGAAAACATCGAAAATGGAACCTACAAAATTTCCCGTCCTTTCAACATCGCAATACAGGAAAACATCAGCGAACTTGCACAGGATTTCATTGACTTTATCATGAGCGCAGACGGTCAGCAGGTAGTGGAAGACAACGGCTATATCGCTGTATCTGATGCTCCCGCTTATTCCGGCTCGATTTCTTCCGGTAAAATTGTTGTGGGCGGTTCCAGTTCGGTAACTCCGGTTATGGAAAAGCTGAAGGAAGCTTATCTTCTGAAAAATCCTGACGTTACAATTGAAATTCAGCAGAGTGACTCTTCAACCGGTATCTCCAATGCAATTGATGGCATCTGCGACATCGGTATGGCATCTCGTGATTTGAAGGATTCCGAAATCGAACAGGGTCTCACTCCGACCGTTATCGCAATGGATGGTATCGCAGTCATCGTAAACAATAGCTTCCCTGTCGACGGTCTCACCAGTGAACAAATTATGCAGATCTTCACCGGTGAAGTTACCGAATGGGATGAAGTGATCGAACAATAAATCCTCTCCGGAGGTTGGTATGAATACTGTAAAAGAACGTCTCATGAAAGTCGTCTTTCTGCTGACTGCCTGCGTCTCTATCGCGGCAGTCGTGCTGATTTGCGTTTTTCTGCTTATCAATGGGGTTCCGGCCATTGCGGAAATCGGTGTGTTCAAATTTCTGCTCGGCATGGAGTGGCGTCCTGCTAATGACATCTACGGTATTTTCCCGATGATTGTCGGCAGCCTTTATGTCACTGCCGGTGCTCTCATTATCGGTGTTCCGATTGGTATCCTTACTGCGGTCTTTATGGCGGAGTTCTGCCCCGCATGGCTTTACCGCATCATGAAACCTGCGGTAAACCTGATGGCGGGGATTCCCTCCGTTGTATACGGTTTTTTCGGACTCGTGGTACTTGTACCGTTTATGCGTAATACTTTTGGGGGGCGCGGAATGAGCGTATTGACCGCCTCTGTCCTCCTTGGACTGATGATTCTCCCGACTATTATCAGTGTATCGGAGGCTGCCATCCGCGCCGTGCCGCGCAGTTATTATGAAGGCGGCATTGCTCTCGGTGTATCCCATGAAAGAAGTGTATTCCACACCATTCTTCCAGCTGCCAAAAACGGCATTTACGCAGGCGTGGTCCTTGGCATCGGACGTGCAATCGGCGAAACGATGGCTGTCAAAATGGTAGCAGGAAACCAGCCTGTCATCCCGAGCAGCATCACAAACGGTGTACGCACGCTGACCACCAATATCGTACTTGAAATGGGATACTCCACCGACTTGCACCGCGAAGCGCTCATCGGCACAGCGGTTGTCCTCTTCGTATTTATTCTCATTATCAATTTGTCACTTTTAATTATTAAACGGAGGAACGAGAAATGAAAGGCGTCAACTCCACAACCTTTCGGCAGAAGCTGAAATCCTATGCCAAAAATCCATATTCGTTATTTCTCTTCCTTATTGTCACACTTTCCGCCGTAATCACCATGGCAGCGCTCCTCTTTATTATCGTATATATCCTGGTCAAGGGAATTCCGAATCTTTCGCTGGATTTGTTCGCCTGGAAGTATAACTCAGAGAATGTCTCATTAATGCCCGCTCTTATCAATACCATCTTTATGATTCTGTTATCTCTGTTGTTCGCGGTTCCGACTGGCATCGGAGCCTCAATTTATCTAACGGAATATGCAGGTCGCGGCAATAAGTTGGTCGGAATCGTGCGGATTACGGCAGAAACTCTCTCCGGCATTCCGTCTATTGTATACGGATTGTTTGGCGCGCTGTTTTTTGTAAAATACCTGCATCTCGGCCTTTCCCTGCTGTCTGGCGCACTGACACTGGCAATCATGATTCTGCCGCTCATCATGCGCACCACAGAGGAAGCGCTGATATCGGTACCGGACAGCTACCGCGAGGGTAGTTTTGGTCTGGGTGCAGGAAAGCTGCGTACAGTATTCCATATTGTTCTGCCGAGCGCGATTCCCGGAATTTTATCCGGCATCATTCTCGGGATAGGACGTATTATTGGGGAATCCGCCGCGCTAATATTTACAGCTGGAACAGTTGCTGAAGCCGCCGGCAGCGTATTCGATTCCGCAAGAACCTTGGCTGTGCATATGTACGCCATATCAGGCGAGGGACTTTATATCGACCAGACTTATGCGACTGCAGTTGTTCTGCTGGTCGTGGTTATCTTTATCAACGGACTTTCGGAATACATCGCCAAAAAAGTGGGAGGCAATAAGAATGGATAAAATCACAGTAAGCAATCTCGACTTGTTCTATGGGACGTTTCAAGCGCTGAAGTCGATAAATATAAACATTCCCGTAAATGAAATCACTGCGTTTATCGGGCCGTCTGGGTGCGGCAAGTCCACGCTGCTCAAATCTCTGAACCGTATGAACGACCTTGTAGAAGGATGCCGCATTACCGGTGAAGTAAAGCTGGACGGCGAAGATATTTACGGCGATATGGATATTAACCTGCTCCGCAAGCGGGTTGGCATGGTTTTTCAGAAGCCCAATCCCTTCCCGATGAGCATATACGACAATATCGCCTTTGGTCCTCGAACACATGGCATTCGTTCCAAAGCTAAGCTGGACGACATTATCGAAAATTCGCTCAGAGGCGCCGCCATCTGGGATGAGGTCAAAGACAGATTGAAAAAATCTGCACTTGGGTTATCGGGTGGACAGCAGCAGCGTCTTTGCATCGCTCGTGCGCTTGCGGTTGAACCGGAAGTCCTACTGATGGATGAACCGACCTCCGCACTGGATCCAATTTCAACAGCCAAGATAGAAGACCTTGCATCTGAGCTAAAAAAGAGGTATACTATAGTTATCGTAACCCACAACATGCAGCAGGCGGTGCGTATCTCGGATAAAACAGCTTTCTTCCTTCTCGGCGAAATGATTGAATTCGACGATACGGAAAAGGTATTTTCCATGCCCAGCGACCACCGCACTGAGGATTACATCACGGGGAGGTTTGGATAATGAGATTAAGATTCGACGAGCAGCTTGAAATTTTAAATAAGGAACTGATTACCATGGGGGCTTTGTGCGAAAACGCCATTGCCCTTTCCGCAAAGGCTTTGATTAACGGCGATACCAAACTGGCGGAAGGTGTACCGGAGTTTTCGACACAAATTGACCATAAGGAGCGTGACATCGAAGGATTGTGTCTAAAGCTCCTTTTGCAGCAGCAGCCGGTGGCGCGTGATTTACGCATCATCTCTTCTGCCTTAAAAATGGTTACAGACATGGAGCGCATCGGTGACCAGTCTGCGGACATTGCAGAAATCATCACCATGGCCAATATCACCGCATCCGACGACACCTTATACGTGCACGATATGGCGCTTGCCACCATCAAAATGGTAACAGATAGCATCGACGCGTTTGTCAAAAAGGATATGGACATTGCCAAAAGCGTCATTGAATACGACGATGTCGTGGACAACTGCTTTGACAAGGTGAAAAAGGTTCTGATTGAGCGGTTCAGCAAGCCGGAGACAGACGGAGAATATGCGCTTGATTTGCTTATGATTGCGAAATACTTCGAGAGAATCGGAGACCATGCAGTAAACATTGCAGAATGGGTGCTTTTCTCCATCACTGGGAATCGGGAGGGCTAAGCATGACTATCTATTGTGTAGAAGACGACAACGGCATTCGTAATATGATGGTATATACGCTCAATGCATCCGGCTTTGAAGCAGCGGGATTTACGGACGGAAAATCTTTTTTTTTAGCTCTTGCGGACAAAATGCCCAACCTCGTGATGCTTGACATCATGCTGCCCGGTGAAGATGACGGCTTATCTATCCTGAAAAAGCTTCGTGCTCAACTCTCTACACGGGATATTCCCATCATCATGGCAACTGCAAAAGGGACGGAGTACGACAAGGTCATCGGGCTTGACACGGGTGCAGACGATTATCTGGCAAAGCCGTTCGGTATGATGGAAATGGTATCGAGAGTAAAAGCGCTGCTCCGGCGTACAACTCCGAAAAAAGTGGAAAAAACAATTCGCATCGGTGAGCTGCAAATGAACTACGCCGAACATACAGTAAGCGTTTTCGGAGAGAGAGTCAATCTCACTTTAAAGGAATACGAAATGCTCCGCTTGTTTATGGAGAATCCCGGAAGGGTTTTCACGAGGGAGCAGCTTTTATCCACAATATGGGACACGGATTATCTGGGTGAGACCAGAACGATTGACGTTCACATCGGTACGCTGCGGACTAAACTTGGCGACTGTGGAGATTACATTGAGACAATTCGCGGAGTCGGCTACCGAATGGAGGGCAAGTTATGACAAAACGAATTTTTCGTTCTATTTGTCTGGTTGCCATTTTAGTATTTCTTGCCTCTGCTGTATTCATCATGGGCGCGCTATACAGTTATTTCTCCTCTATGCAGCAAAAGCAGCTTCGTCTCGAAACCGGACTTGCAGCGCAAGGAGTCATCAATGCCGGAAGCGGTTATTTTGAGGGGCTAAATCCTTCCGACTATCGCATCACGTGGATTGGTTCGGACGGCACTGTTCTGTACGACAGTCAAAGTTCTGCCGAAGAAATGGAGAACCATCTGGAACGTGAGGAAGTGCGTCTCGCTATAGAAAAAGGATACGGCGAAAGTTCCCGATACTCTACCACACTTATGGAAAAACTTCTGTACTCGGCACAGAAGCTTCCGGATGGAACTATCATCCGTCTTGCAGAAACACAGCATTCCGTGTTAACGCTCTTACTCGGAATGCTGCAGCCAATTTTAGTAGTGGCGATTTTTGCAGTTATCCTGTCGCTGGTTTTGGCGTCTGGCCTCTCCAAGAAAATCGTGAAACCGCTGAATGAATTAAACCTTGACGCTCCTCTGTCTAGCGAAGGATATGATGAAATCTCCCCCCTGCTCCGCCGGATAGACAAGCAGCAGAAGCAGCTCCGCGCCCAGTCAGACGAGCTGCAGCGGAAGCGGGATGAGTTCGAAGCGGTGACGGGAAACATGAAGGACGGTCTTATCCTTCTTGATGTTAAGGGAAGAATTCTCAGTATCAACCGTTCTGCTGCTAAACTGTTGGATACAGACTCACGCTGCATCGGCAAAGATATTCTGACCGTAAACCGCACGCTGGAAATGCAGGAGCTGCTGCGCAAAGCACAGGGCGGTATAAAAGCAGAAAAGGTCATGACAATCGGAAGCGGAAAATATCAGCTGGATGTCAGCCCTGTAGACTCCGAAAATGAAATTACCGGATATGTCATTTTGCTATTCGACGTCACCGAAAAAGAACAGGCCGAACAGATGCGCCGCGAATTCACGGCAAACGTTTCTCACGAGTTAAAAACCCCGCTGCACTCCATTTCCGGGTGTGCCGAGCTGCTGAACAACGATATGGTGAAGCCAGAAGATGTCAAGCAGTTCACTGGACAGATTTACATGGAAGCGCAACGTATGATTCGGCTTGTAGATGATATTATCGGTCTGTCTCACCTTGACGAAGGCGCGGACGACATGAAGCGTGAAACAATTGACTTATACACAACTGCTGAAAACACAATTAAAAGCCTTTCAACAGAAGCGACAGCCGCAAATATCACTGTTACGCTTTCGGGAGAATCCGCAAAGCTGTCCGGCATTCCGCAGCTTATCGGCGGCATTGTCTACAACCTCTGCGATAACGCAATCAAATACAATCGAAAAGACGGCAGTGTCTCAATAGACGTCCACACCGAAGACAACTATGCGGTTCTAACCGTCAGCGACACTGGTATCGGCATTCCGCCTGAGCACCAGTCCCGTATCTTCGAACGCTTTTATCGCGTAGATAAAAGTCACTCCAAAGAGGTCGGCGGTACCGGTTTAGGCTTATCCATCGTTAAGCACGCCGCCCAAATCCATTCTGCCCAAATCGACCTTCACAGTACTCCAAACAAAGGTACAACTATCACAGTAAGGTTTCCGAAAGAGGGAAATACGGAAGGACGATAAAACGATGAGCTCCCCTCAAAACTTTTCAATCCGTGTTGGGAAAGTTTTGAGGGGAGACTTGTATACGAGTATCAAGGAGATGCTTTTTTCAAAAAGCGCCCCCCGATTTTTTCAACTCAATGTTATTACTTCAACATCGATACTGCGTCTGCGATAGTTTTCTCGTAGGCTTCCATGCCGTATTTGTCGACTTCAGCTTTGTTTTTCTCACCATGGGTCAAGCAGCCCGCACCGCCGATACAGCCGCCGATACACGCCATACCTTCAATGAAGTTGGCATCAAGCACATTTTTGCTCTTTTTGAGGAGAGCAATGCGGCATGCTTCGATACCGTCGCAGGCAACCGACTTCAGCTTGAAATCTGTAAGTCCCTGCTCCTTCAGACCCTCCGCGACAGCGTCAGACAAACCGCCGCAACGGGCAAAGATTCTTCCAAAATAGGAGGCATTGTCAAGTACGCCTTCTTCGAGGGTTGTGATATCCATATCACGGCTGTCAAATAAAGCTTGTAATTCTTCAAATGTCATTGCCGCGTCTACGTACTTCTTTACTTCTTCCCTTTGGACTTCTTTCTTTTTTGCGGTGCACGGACCTATGAATACCGTTTTCGCATTTGGAGTGGTATCCTTGATATATTTTGCAATAGTTGCCATCGGGGAAAGGTTATGCGATACGAACGGAATCAATTCCGGGAAACTTTTCTCAATGTAGCTTACAAAGGCGGGACAGCATGAGCTTGTAAGGAAGCCTTTTTCCGCAAGCTCCTTCGACTCAGCCTGTGCTACCATATCCGCGCCAAGCGCCGTTTCTACAACAGTGTGGAAACCGAGATGCTTGAGTCCAGTTATAACCTGTCCGAGTTTTGCGTAAGTGAACTGGCTCGAGATGGATGGTGCTACGATGGCGTACAGCTTGTAGTCCTCCCCTGCTTTGCTCTTTTTGAGCAGGTCGATGACGTCAAGAATGAACGATTTATCTGTTATTGCACCGAACGGGCACTGGTAAACGCATGCGCCGCATGATGTGCATTTGCTGTTGTCTATTTTTGCGGACTTATCTTCGTTCATGGTAATCGCCTTAATTTTGCAGGCGCTTTCACACGGACGCTTGCGGTTAATAATCGCGGTATATGGGCAAACCTTAGCACACGAACCACAGTCAACGCACTTAGTTTTGTCGATGTGCGCTACAGGCTGATGGTCGAAGGAAATGGCGCCGCGCTTGCATACATCTTCACATCTGTGCGCCAAACATCCGCGGCAGGCATTCGTCACTTCATATCCACCCATTGGACACTCGTCACATGCTGTCTCAATCACCTCAATGACGTTCGGATTGTCCCTATCTCCGCCCATCGCCAGTTTGACACGGTCGGCAAGAATGGCTCTTTCCTTGTATACGCAGCAGCGCATAGTCGGGACCTTGCCGGGAATGATGATCTTTGGAATGTTCATAACATTCTCAAGCAGGGTATCATTCCAAGCCTACCGTGCCACCTCACGGAGTACCTTATATTTCAGATGCTGTACCTTTGTATCAAATTTTCTCATATGTTTTCTCTCCTTCCGTGAGGCCAACTGATTTAGAAGTAACTTACTTTAATACGTTTTCCCATCTGCCGCAGACATTTCGACAGTTCTTCCACTAGATTCATCTTGATGCTGAAGTTAATCGGCAAATCAGGATTCTGGTGTGCCGGATTAATTGCACGCCCCACATAAAAATTGATGTCTGTGGCTTCCTCAAATAGCAAACGGCATATCAGAGAGGCGCCGTCGTGACTTACGCTCCATTCGCCATACATGGCGTTATCGGCGAGGTAATCCCGTGCATAAGTCAGAACCTTGTTGACCGTAATTACGCCCTCAGTCACCAAATCCACGCCTTCGATTTCCGCAATCGGGGGAACATCTGAATGCTCGAATTTCAGACTGGTCTTAACCGGCTTTCCGAGGTACTTCGCTGCAATGGACGAGGTTGTGCCGCCGCAGACGATGTGTTTTCCCGCTTTTGAGAAGAACAACGACATCATGCGATTGCAGTCGTCTCGGTTTGACGGAGAACCGAACAAAATGTTCATCGGTTCGCGCCGGCGAATCTGAACCACGCATGCGGTAGCATCGTCCCCGGGCTCTCCGCCGTACAGCTTATTGCACTCGTCCACCAAAATGGTGGAAAGGGTTTTCGCCGTATACCCGACGTGGGAGATGGATTCCATAAAATCGGCAATTTCTTCTCGTTTCCAACCGAAGTTAAAGGCTGTTCCGATACCCGCGTGAGGACATCCGTCGCTCATTGCAATAAAAATATCGTTTTCGTACATGCTTATCATCGACTTATAGATTTTCTTTCCGCCGATATTCATTTCCGTCTTCGGATATTCGGTCGTTTTGCAGTTCCGTATCAGAATGATGTGCGGATTGTCATACTGAATCAGCTCAGCGCGGTTGTTGTCAATCAAGTGAATGATGGTGAAAGTGGAATAGGCAACGCCGCGTACGGAACAAATCGGCAGAGTAGCTGCAATGGTGGATACACAGTCCTCAAGGGACAGCCCTTCCGCCATCATCGTAGAAATGATTTTGGAGGTCAAGGTAGAGAGAATACTCGCTTTCACACCGCTTTCAAGACCATCGGCGAGAACGACAATAGTCGAGTTTCCGTCCTCTTTTTCAATCACGTCGACATGGTCGCCGCAAAGCTGTTCGCCATAGTGATTGATGCTTTTATATCCGATATCGGCACATAAATCATTCATCGCTTATCGACTCCTTCAGCTTTGTGAGAGTGATTTTCGTCTCCGCCGCCGTTTCGCCGAGCAGGGATGCGATTTCTTGAACAATCCGCATCTGCTTATCTACAACGCGGTCAGCGGTTTCAAGGGTTGCTCTGCTGATATTTTCCTTCTTTTCGCGTTCTTTTTCCTCGTCGGTTACGTCGCGCATGATTCCGATAAGCAGGTGATATTCCTTATCGTAAACAGCGGTCATCTCGACATAGCGCTTGTATTCTGCAAAGTAGATGCGACGGTTGCGAATTTCTCGTCCAGTATCGAGCGTTTCGATAAAAATCTGCGGGTCCATGATGCGGACTACCTGGTCGCCGAGCACATCGGAGGCAGAACGAATATTCATAATTTTTCTTGCCGCATTGTTGATTTGCTGGACCTCGAACTTTTCGTTCAGCACGAGCAGGCCGTTCGGCGTATTGTTGACGATCGTGTCGGAGAAGCTCTCAGCTTTATCCTTAAGGAACGGCAGGCACATGGAGATATCTGCCTTTCCATAGTAGATAGCAATCGCCTTTTCGCGGCAGGTATTGTAGCCGCAGGAGCCGCAGTTCAGCTCGTCGGAGGGCTTGACCTTACCCATCTGGTGGAGAATCTCACGAATTTCGGATTCGTCCGGCGTTTTATGTCTGCGTTCTATGTATTCGAATACTTTCTTGATGTCAACAGAATCCGGCTGTGCAACTTCAAAGTCTTCTTTTCCTGCAAAGCGGGAGATTGCCATATAATCCTTAACCGGGGAGCGGTGGTACTTTTCTCCATAACCGGTCCGCCGATGCAGCTTACCACGCATGCGGACATTTCGATAAAGCAATGATGGATTTTTCCGCTTTCGATATCGCACAGCGCAGCCATACAGTTTTCTGTACCGTCGACCGCCATGTAGGTATACCCCGGTGCATCCTGCGCCATCGTTTTGAGAATACCGCCCGTAGTCGGGAAGAATCTCGCATGACTATGCTCATTGGAGTCCGGCTCCTGACGGATGGAAATGCCGCTGGCTTCCAGCCATTTTGTCAGTTCTTCAAAAGTCAGTACCGCGTCGACAGTACCCTCGTAATGGTCTGCTTCGTCCTTTTTCGATACGCACGGACCGATAAACACTGTTTTCGCGTTCGGATAACGCTTTTTAATATCCCTGCAGTGTGCCTGCATCGGGGACATAACATCCGCCAGATACGGCAGCGCGCTCTGGAAGTACTTCTGAATCAGCAGATTGATAGAATGGCAGCAGGAGGAAATCAGGATATCACGATTTCCCTCAGCGAGAATGCGCTCATATTCGGTTTTGACAATCGTCACACCAACAGCAGTTTCTTCCACATCAGCAAAGCCAAGCTGTTTCAGTGCTTCCCGCATAGCGCCGATGCCGGCGCCGTCATAATTTGCCGCAAAGGAGGGCGCAAGGCTGACGATAACCGGGCCGCCGCTTTGGAGCAGAACTTTTACCTTTTCGGTTTCGTCCACGATTTCCTTTGCATTCTGCGGACATACAACAAAGCATTGACCGCACAAAATACATTCGTTTCCGATGATATGCGCCTGATTGCCGGAGAAGCGTATCGACTTTACAGGACAGTGGCGTATACATTTATAGCAGTTTTTACAGTTTGATTTTTTTAAAGTAAGGCACTCTGACAAATTATTCACCCCTCTCTGCTTTCCAGTGCACCCATAATTTTGTCATTCCAAAATTCTTTGAAGCCCTCCGGCGTAATTCCAGTATAAATGACGTCATTCACAATGATCGTAACGCCGACGCGGTTACACTTCCCTGTGCAGAAGCTGCCGGTGAGTACAACTTCATCTTCAAGGTGGTTTTCTTCCACCGCTTTTTGCAGCAACTCTACGATTTGGGGTGAGCCCTTCAAATGGCAGGAGCTGCCGACACATATTTAACGATGAGCATTGTTTACAACCTCGCAAGCACTTCTGTATGAAAGAAATCATCAACTGTTTCAGGGCTAACGGAGCAAAACATGTCGTCAACGGTAATACATACGCCCTGCTGACATTTGCCCATGCAGAATGTTCCGGCAAGCTCTACTTTATCGCCTACTTTGTTTTCAGCAATGAGACGCTGGAGCTGTTCTACAACGTGACGTGAACCTTTGAGATGGCATGAACTGCCGATACATACAGTGATTTTCATTGGATTTATCCTCCTAAATTTATTGATTAGCAATGGATGGGGCTCTCCTAAAATAAGAGTCTGCTTCTTTCAAAAAACCCATGAGCGCAGGAATTCGCGTTCTGCTTTTCTTCCGCCCACTGACTGGGAGGCTGCAATAAGCGGCATCCACATCCGGATATCCTGCTCCGTTATGTTTTTCTTTTCACAGAACAGTTCGAGGTACCTTTCGGCGCCGCTGATATCCCCGTTCAGCCAGAACAGCAGATAGGTACATGCAGCATCAGCGAAGGCATTTTCCTGTGCGGCGTGTGCCCAATCGAGAATATATGGCGTCCCGCCATTTGTGATTACGACATTTTCCGGGTAAAAATCGCCATGACAAAGACTGTCACACTCGGGCATAGAATCAAGGCGGACATGGAGGTCGTGACGCGTGACCGTATCGAAATCAGTCTGACAGATTTTGCGGTTTATTTTGTCTTTGAGCCGGCCAAGCAGGGGGCAAGTCTTTGCGTACATTTCTACTTGCAGGTTCACGAACAGATTCAAATATTCTTCTTTTTTATCGGGGCTTTCCTGCATCATTCTGGAAAGCGTTTTTCCTTTTATGTAATCCGACACGATGGCCCATCTTCCGTCAATCATTGTCACTTCTCTAAGCTTCGGAATATGCAATCCGGTTTCTTCTACCCTCGCCTGATTGAGCGCTTCATTTAAGACATCCGCCTTAGAGTAGCCTTCGTCGAACACCTTCAGTCGTGGTACACCGTTTTATTGTTTCTGACCTCTATGATTCTGTCAAGCTTCATCTTCCATCCTCTCTGCTTCTTTTTGCAGAAGCGGGTTGGCAGTCGAAATGGCGGCTTTTTTATGCCGCGTCCCCTTTTTATTCTACCGCATCTTTTTGCATTTTTGTAGATATTCCGGCCATATTCTATGAGATAATTCTTTCTTTTGACCTTTTTAAGGAGTTTCTTCTTTCCGCTTCATTTGCTTGCTCAAATGTGCAAGAGAAAGCGCCATATTTTCATACTGCACAACCACGTCGTCGGGCACGGACAGTCTGCATGGTGCAAAACTCCATATCGCTCGGATATTATTTTTCACCAACTTATCGCACACTTCCTGCGCAGTCTGCGACGGTATGGTGATAATGCCGATTTGTACTTTATGAGCGACGCAGTACTCGTCCAGCGTTTCCATTGGGCAGATGAACTTTCCTGTATCGGTTTGCGTTGCCTCATGACACGCGATATCAAATGCGGCGGGAATGACTAAGCCGTATTCTGCAAAACCGCTATAATCGAACAAGGCTCTGCCGAGTTTTCCTGCTCCAACGAGAATAGCGGCACTTTTGTCGTAGTAGCCAAGGTAGTCCTCAAGCCGTGAAATCAGCTCTGCTGTGTTGTATCCGACCTTAGGTTTTCCGAATCCACTGACCGCCGACAAATCCTTGCGCACCTGCACCTCGCCCAGTCCAAGTTCTCTGGCAATGACGGTAGCCGAGGTATATAACGCAGTTGGCGGCAGAGACTTCAAGTACGTGAGATAGGCTGGGAGCCTGCCGATGGTCGCGCGAGGTACATCGCCTTGATTCAAGCCAATCCCTCCTTTTTTCTTCTTCGATTATAGTATAACATATATATTGTCTTTTATAAATTGCTAAAAGTATATATCGGTAATGCCATTATCGATATATCAAGGTATGAAATAGTGCTGCGGCACATTTTTTATTCTACATTCCATAAAGTAACCTTCATTGCCCCGGAATTTAACTTTATCGTGGTTTACAAAGTCGATATTCCATGATATAATTAATAAGAACGATAAGACTTCTTTCTACAGAGGTGCAGAATGAACATACCGAAAATCATGGTGGGCGATGTGCTTGAGTTAAAGAAAAAGCACCCTTGTGGGTCGTTCCGATTTACTGTGTTGCGAATCGGAAGTGATATCCGTATCGTCTGTGAGGGCTGCGGCCGCGATATGGTCCTTCCGCGCGAAAAACTGGAACGCGCCATCAAAAAAATCCATCATACGGAGGAAAATACATAATATAGAGCCAAGCTTATGGATAACATTGTTGAAAATTCAGAATTATCTGTTTCTAAACAAAAAAAACGTATGTCCGTAAATGCAAAAACCTTGCTCTGGTGCTTTGCGGTGCCGTTTTTCTCGATGATTGTCATATATTGCTGCCTTTTGGTTTATCCGATTGGGAAAAATTCTGTCCTCGTGCTTGACCTCAACGCACAGTACATTTACTACTTCGAACAGCTTCGGGATATCATAACGAGCGGAGAGTCGATTCTCTACTCCTTCGAACGCGCGCTCGGCGGTGAATTTCTCGGAATTTTTGCCTATTACCTGTCAAGTCCATTTTCCCTTCTCGTGGCACTGTTTCCCAAGCAGATGATTACAGAGGCAATGTATCTGATACTCGTTCTGAAATGCGGCTTCTGCGGACTGTCGTTCGGGTATTACCTGACAAAGAAAGACCTGACACGTCCCTTGTACCGCGTGATGCTGTCGACAATGTATGCGCTGTCGTCGTTTGCAGTTGTCATGCAGCACAATGTCATGTGGACGGACAACCTTATTATTTTCCCGATTCTCATGCTTGCAATGGATGAGCTCATCTGCCATGGTAAGTTTAAGCTGTACGTTTTATCACTGGTGTATTCGATAATGTCGAACTTCTACATCGGCTACATGACCTGTCTGTTTGTGCTGGTGTGGTTTTTCATCAGATATTTTATGTTCAGTCCCAGTGAGCGGAATACGGGAAATTTAAAATTTCATTTTCTCCTCACGCTTGCACGAATCGCACTCTGGTCTCTCGTAGCGCTGGCGATATCGGCAATAATCCTTCTTCCAGTATACTATTCCCTGTCGTTTGGGAAGTTCGAATTCTCTGACCCAAGCTACACCCCGGAGCAGCTTTTTGACTTTGCGGACATTCTGACAAAAACTTTCTTCGGTTCCTATGACTCAGTCCGTCCTACCGGGATGCCGTTTCTTTTCTGCGGTACAATCGCGCTGATTCTGGCACCACTCTACTTTTTCATTGACAAAATCCCGACCAGACGTAAAATCGGTACGGTCATCGTTCTGCTATTTTTGGCAGCAAGCTTCAACTTCAGCATTCTCGACATCATCTGGCATGGGATGCAGCGTCCGAACTGGCTCAATGCGCGTTTTGCATACATATTTGTCTTTATCATGCTTGTAATGACCGCCTATGCTATCGGAAATCTGCGTGAAATCGGAAGCCGCAATATCATGTCGTCTGCCGTGTTCTGGTGTGCGATACTGATAGTCCTGCAAAAGTTCGATTATGACTTTCTAAACGACTTCATCGTGGTCTGGGGCGGAATTCTCCTGTTTGCGGTCTACGCCGTGGTGCTTCCGACTCTTGCCAAACTGGACACTGCCAGCCTCAAACGAGCTAAAGTTATACCGCGCGTATTGTTTGGCATTGCATCAGTGGAAATGCTTCTCAACGGTATTGCCATGACTTATCAGTTCGACGCGGATGTGTCGTACTCCACCCGCAATTCCTACCGGCAAATGATTGACACCTACGATGAAGCGGTCGCGACAATTGACGATGATACCTTTTACCGTACCGAAAAACTCGTTCATCGACGCAAAAATGACAATTTTGCTCTTGACATAAATGGGTTGTCAAACTCCACATCAACGCTCAACGCACGCGCGGTCGCTCTCATGCACCAATTCGGATATGCCGCGCAGTCACACTGGTCGATGTATATCGGTGCTACAGCGGTGACCGACGCACTGTTTGATATCAAATACGTCATGGCGGACGAGACTGACGACAAGCCGGTCATGGAGTATATTCACAGGCTGTATGAGCTGTATGCCTCAACAGACGGTCATATCGATGTGTACGAGAATCCATATGCGCTTTCCATCGCATATGCGGCCAATGAAGAGGTACTCGATTACGACGTGCGTCCGGAGGACCCGGATGAATACCGCTATCAGGACCCGTTTTCGTATATGAACGGACTCATGTCCGCGCTGCTCGGACACGACGTTAAAATCTGGCACGCGTGTAAGGTTGCGGATACGGAAACATTCGGTGTGACGATGGCATTTGCGACCGACCACCGTGGGTACGAAATCGACGGTGAACTGACGCCAAAAATTCAGTACATTCTCGACATTGAGTCAGACGATTTGCTTTATGTATACTTTCCCTCGGACTGGCCTCGCGAGTGCAAAATGACGGTAAACGGTGAGAATATCGGCACATTTTTTGATAGTGAAAATTTTGCAATCCGTGAGCTTGGGTCGTTCGAGGTAGGAGAACAGGTCGACTTCAGACTGTACTTACAGGAAGATGATCTGTATATTCGCTCCGGCTGCCAGTTCTTTTGGTTTTTTGATGAAGAGGCATTTAAGTCCGCTATCGCTGAACTGAAAGAAGGAGTTATGAACGCGTTCTCGGAAAAGGATACCCGCGTTTACGGCACCATTCATGTTCCGGAAGAGGACAGCGTAGTCTTTACCACCATCCCATATGACGCTGGATGGGAAGTCAAAGTCGACGGAACAGCAGTTGAAACCATTCCTGTTTTGAATCAGACGCTTCTCGCCTTCCGCATTGAGCCCGGGGAGCACACACTTGAATTCTGCTATAAGCCGGACTGTGTGAAATACGGACTGATTCTAACTTCAAGCGGTGTTGTAATTTTTGCGTCCGTCTGTGTGCTCGACTCAAACAAAGTCAAAGAAAAATATAGGAACAAACGAAAAAAAGATAAAGGGGATATAAAATTGCAATGATAGAAACGTTATACGGACGAATTTTTGAAATCGACGCGCTGACTTGTACCGCTATCATCGAATGCAATGGAGTAGGATACAAAATATCAGTCACCGCCAACACGATGGCGCAGCTTCCCACGCCGGAATACGCACCTGACGGGACGCAGATCGTCGGTAAACCGGTACGGATATACACCCACATGTCGGTCCGCGAGGATGCTGTGGAGCTGTTCGGTTTCTATTCGCGCGAAGAGCTCCACATGTTTCGTCTGCTCATCAGCGTATCAGGAGTCGGTCCCAAAGCCGCCATGTCCATTCTGTCCCTGTTGACGCCCAAAAAGCTCGCGCTCGTCATCTCCGCAGAGGACACCAAATCAATATCCCGCGCACCGGGAGTGGGGGCCAAAACGGCTGCGAGGGTAGTTCTCGAATTAAAAGAAAAAATCGCTAAAAACTTTCCGCAGTTCTCCGCAGATAATCTCGTCGAGCCGGACGCTCCTGCCGTTGGTACCCCGCAAAAGTCAACGAAGCTGTCCGATGCGCGCGATGCCCTCATTGTTCTCGGATACTCCCGTTCCGAGGTAGCTGCCGCCATGAAGAACGTGGACACAAGCAAACCCCTTGAGGAAATCATCAAAGATGCACTTGCTGCTTTGATGAAGTGATATGGAACTTTGTACCATGTAGATTGTCTGCATCTGACGGCAAAGAAAGAAGTATCTCACAGGATATGGCCGGAATACTTACAAAAATGCGAAAAGATAAAGAGATTTTTTACAAAGGAGACCGCAATGGATTCTGAAGAATTTGATTTTGAAAATAGAATTGTGACGTCGGGATTTACCGCTGAGGATAATGAAAACGATGCCAGTCTGCGTCCGCATACGCTGGACGAGTATATCGGGCAGGAAAAAGCAAAAGAAAATCTGAAAATATTAATCGAGGCCGCCAAACTGCGCGGAGACTGTATCGACCATGTTCTGCTGTATGGCCCGCCAGGTCTCGGAAAGACCACCCTATCCGCAATTATCGCGACAGAAATGGGCGTCAATCTGCGCATTACATCCGGTCCGGCTATCGAAAAGCAGGGAGACCTTGTAGCATTATTAGCAAGCCTTACCGCGGGCGACGTTTTGTTTATCGATGAAATTCACCGGCTGTCCCGCACTGTCGAGGAAATTTTGTACCCCGCTATGGAAGATTTTGCGGTTGATATTATCCTCGGCAAAGGTCCCGCCACACGCAGTATTCGTCTGCCGCTGCCGCACTTTACCCTCATTGGCGCAACCACCCGTGCTGGGCAGCTCACCACTCCGCTTCGTGACCGCTTCGGGGTACAGCAGCGCCTTGAACTGTACACACCGGAAGAGCTCGCGATAATTGTAAAGCGCAGCGCATCTATTCTGGATGTTCCAATTGATGAGGACGGCGCATTCGAAATCGCTTCCCGTTCGCGCGGAACTCCCCGTATTGCAAACCGTCTGCTAAAGCGCGTACGTGACTACGCACAGGTCAAAGGGGACGGCAAAATCACGTTTGAAATCGCGCAGGGTGCGTTAAAAATGCTTGAAATTGACGAGCTGGGGCTCGACAATACCGATAGACGCATGCTTGAAACGATAATCCGCTATTACGACGGCGGTCCGGTCGGGCTCGAAACCCTTGCAGCCACCATCGGCGAAGAAGCGGTCACGCTGGAAGATGTGTGCGAACCGTACCTTCTGCAAATCGGTTTTCTCGCCAGAACGCAGCGCGGTCGAATGGTAACGCGTATGGGGTATGAACACCTCGGAATCCCGTACCGCGCCAAAAATGACGCTGCGGTAGGGTCGGGGCAGCTTTCTCTTATCGCCGATGTGACAGACGAGGAAGAATAACAATGGCTGAATATTGGGATTTATATGATTTCTACGGAAATCTGACAGAAAAAAAGTACCAGCGCGACAGCGGCGACCCCTTTCCACCCGATTTATATTACATTGGTGTGGAAATCTGCACCATTCACCACGGCTGTCTGCTGTTGACAAAACGCGACATCCGCAAACCATTCGGCGGTTTGTGGGAGTATACGGGCGGTGCAGTCATCTCTGGTGAAGATTCACGAACCGGTGCGGCGCGAGAACTCAGAGAGGAAACCGGAATTTCGCGCAGCCCAAATGAGTTTATCCTGCTGAACTCAATATTCCGTCTTTTCAAAATGAACTCCCGGTTGGACACCTATCTTCTTGTCATACCGGACAGTGAACCTCGTCCAAATGTTATCTATCAGGAAGGCGAAACAGTCGACCACATGTGGCTCGGACGGGGCTGTGCAGATGCTTTCATCGATTCCCCGGCTTTTGTTGGACATGTATCAAAGCGGTATAAACAGGTTCGCGATATCATATGGCGCATCAGCGACCTGAAACGTGAAGGAATTATATAAAATACGAGAAAATCGAAGCAAAACGAGTAATTCGTGAATTGTTTTCGGGATTTTTCCGGCATCGTCTTCGTTGACAACTGGTCATGGGAAAGAAACTCATTTGGAGTCTCTTTCCCATCTCTATTGCAAGCACATTGCGTAAAAATCCGCAAAAATTTTTGAACCATTCTGCGTTTTCCGACACTACTTTGGCGAAAGGAGGAAAAGCAATGAACAAATACGAACGCATTATCGACGAGTACATGCAGCAGATTTTCTATTTCTCTTTAAAGAAAACTTCCGACCAGTATGAAGCAGAAGAGCTGACGCAGACCATCATGATGGAGATACTTATATCTCTGAAAAACGGTGTTATACCGGATGACGAACGCGCGTGGATATGGAAAATTGCCCGCAACCATTACGCCAAATGGGCGGCGCTGCGGTCAAAAAACAGGCATACCTTCGGTATCGACGACATATGCGACTCGATTTCCGATAACTTTGCCATAGATGACAGTCTCATAAAAAATGAGGAAATCACACTTTTGTACCGTGAGTTAGCACTTCTCACGCACGACCATCGTCATATCGTGTGCGAGTATTATTTCGAAAATCATACGCTCGCCGATATTGCAAAATCACTCGGTCTTCCCATTGGTACAGTCAAACGAAAAATTTATGAATGCCGGAAAAACCTGAAGGAGGGTATGAAAATGGCAAGAACTTATGGAAAACGCAGCTTCGCACCGGAAAACATGAACTTCACCCAAAACTGGAATCCCCAAAGCGGCAGAGACGGAAACAAGTACATAGAGCATCTCAGTGCGCAGAATATCTTACTCGAAGCCTATGACAATCCCTGCACCGCAGAAGACTTATCTCTATCCCTTGGAATCGCGATGCCGTACATGGAGGATGAAATCCGTATCTTATTGGATGGCGAACTTCTCACAGAAGAACATGGCAAGTACCGCACGAACATCGTGATTCTTTCAAAAAAAGCACAGGATGCTATCTATGAACTCGCCTACGAATATGCCGACAAAATGACCGAACTTATGATGAAAACAATTGACGAAATTGCGGACAAGCCCGAGAGACCGCAGAACCAAAGCTTCGAGGATATGAAGCCCGCTTTAGTCGAACTGGTAATGACTTATGGCGGTATAAAGATAAACAGCGACACAGAGGAAAATAGAAATCTTTTTAACATATTCACGATAAAACACCTCGATGGAAGCGAATGGGCGATTGCGGGATTTGAAAAGACAGATAAACAGACCCCATTCCTTGAAGTATGTGGACACGATAAATTCGAAATAATCATGCTCGGTAACCGGACGGAGGATGCGCTTGACATCGATAAATCGCAGGTGCCAACCTTCTCATGCAATAGCCTCGATACGCTTCTCCATACTTCTCAGCAGGATGCGCTGTCCGAATTATGGAATTCCTATAGAGAACGACGCAATCAAATTTTAAAAAACGATATCCCATCTTATTTATATGGTAAGGCAATGGTGAGCACGCACGTCGACTTCCGCAAAATTGTGATAGACCGCATGATAGCGTCCGGCTATATCAAACTTCCTGCAGATATGAACAAGTCCGCAGTTGGTATATGGATGTTTGAATAACAAATCTGCTGCAATGTTCAACACGAATCACAGTATTGACACCTTCATAAAAAATATGATATAATAATATAAATTCAATAAGTTTTCCCCGAACCTTTTTCAAAACTTCAATCTGGACAGATGAAAGTTTTTGCGAAGGGGTTCGGGGAGGTGCTTTTCTCAAAAAGCATCTCCCCATCGAATTCACATTATCATAAAAATATGCGGAGGGTGCTGGTATGGATTATTTTCATGATTTGCTCATTCCGGAGCTGATACGCTACGCGAAACTCGAAAATATGGATTCCGAAAAGCTCGACGAATCCGGTGCGGCAGTGTACTCGGTGTGGTATCTGCTCAACCCTTTGAACATGACGAAACGAGAACAGTTCTGGAATTTCGAGGAAGATACCGAACCTATCATTTACAACAAAAAATCCGCTGAGGATGCCTATGGCAGCGTTGCAATAGGAGGCAGCCCTTCTCCGAAAAAACGTTCAAGCAAGAAAGGCGTCCGTTTCACCGCGCACAGTCACCTGAATGAACCGCTTGAACCTTCTCCAGATGACCTCCTCATATATGCAAATATCAGGTTTTCCGACAAAAAAGGGGAATCCGAGACGATAAACTTTATCGTCGACGGCTTTACCTGCCGAAAGGTCGACTGAAAAGGCGGGAGCTTTCCGTTTTTCTGAAAGCTCCCGCCCTTTTCTAGCTTATCATATTCACAAATCAGACGCAGGATACGCCGCCTCAAGATGATCCTCCCCCGCTTCGATGTGACCGCCCGGGAAATTGTACTTCCCCATATAGGGATTTCGCTGTCTGAGGCACATCAGCACCTTTTCCTAGTCTGGCGTAAAGACCGCTACAACGTTAAAATTTGTCATATTATTCTTTACGCCAACCGATGGTAGACAGGACAAAATCTCCCTTGACACAGGAAATTTTCAGCGTACAGTCATGTCCAAAGGTCACGGGAACTGATATATCGCGTTTTCCCGATACCGTGGTGCGAAGCAGAGTTTCCCCGTCGGCGGAAAGCTCAATCGTGGCGTTGTCAAAGTCCGCATCAACAAGTTCAACAACCCCGCGCGTACCGTCCGCATACAGCTTATATTCTGCCGCACCGCCTCCCGTGAACGCGGTAAGGGTCTGTCCCCACTCATCGGTGGGTTCTCCCTTTTCATTTATCATGCGCACACCCTCATTAGCAGAGGAAAAATCACATGCACGGAATTCACATCCCGGTCTGCGGAAAATCGAGGGAATGACATTCTCTACAAAATCGCAATTTTCAAACCGGATATTGTCAAGATATTCGTCAAATGCCGCTTGTGCGTTTTCATAGGACGGACGGTCGCCGCCATGTGTGTATTGGATTACCTTGTGCCAGAACTTCGGCGGTCTGATAGAGCAGGGGGAAGAACCGGTGTCCATTTTCTTCCACGGCCAGATATTGTATCCGATGTCGAGCTCGGCCGCAAGGGGATACATCGCTGCAAACCATTGCATGTTATTTTCTCCGGTTTCGCCAAGGTAAAGGGTCATATTGAACGCATCACGCTTTGCCGTAAATTCATCGTACATGAATTTTCTTGGAGGACACCAGTAACGGTGGAAATGCGCGCACATATTTTCATCAAACTTTTCGGTGAAGAAATCCGCACGGCTCGCCCATATGTCGCTTTCGATTGACAGCATATGTACTGCGTCAATTTTGCGTACCTCAGTAATGCAGTCACGGTAGAACTGCTTCAAGCTCTCGCGAAGCGCGGGATGGTCCAGCTCAGGCGCGTTCGGCTTAGGCGAACGTGCAGGTTCGTTTAGCAGGTCGTACATACCGACGATCCAGCGATCGCGATATCGTCTGGCAAACTCACACCACAGCGCCAGCGTTTTTTCACGGCTGTCAGATTCTGTATCGGTGAGAAGCCGCGGAACATTGTCAATGGAGTCGTCAATGTTGTCTCCAGTCTGACCGCCGGGCGCACCGTGCAAATCAAGACAGACGTACAGCTTGTATTTTTCGCACAAATCGAGGAAGTTGTCGATAAGCTGAAAGCCCTCCTCACGCCAGATGATGCCGGGTTCATCCTCCATCACGACGCGCCAGTTTACAGGGAGTCTAACCGAGTTAAAGCCATGCTCCGCCATCGCCCTCACGTCGGACTCGGTGATATACTCACTGCGGAATCTTTTCCAGAAGTACTCCGCAAACGCACTGCCGCAAAGGTCGCGTACAAGCCGTTCGATTTCACGTGGACGATTGTATTTTCCGCCGAACCGCCACATATACCCTTCCGGCAGAAGCCAGTTTCCAAGACCCATGCCGCAGAGAAGAATCTCCTCGCCTCGTCCATTGTACATTTTACCGTCATGAGCAGTCAGAAAGCCGTACACCCGCTCGCGCGACATTTTTTCGGTAACAGTCATGCTTTTTCCTCCTATAAGCAAATAGAATCATGTTATTCATATTATACAATATTCCATCGGAAATGTAAAGTTACTTTTCCACTTATATCAAATTAAAATTTCCCAATAAAAAAGGCAAAAGAAAAAATAAATACAATTATTCTTTCTCTTGCAATTTTCCAGAGGATGGTATATAATATAAATACGGTAACCGGTGCCGAATCCTTGAAGAAAAGGAGGTAATGTAAAATGACAAAAGCTATGGAGGTGGCTGTACTCTGAAGAAGATGACGTCCATTCTCTCAAATGCCCATTAGAGAGACAGACGGCGCATCTAATCAGGTGTATCCACCCTAAGGAAACGGGCAATGCTCATGGCAAGATTTTGCTGTGGGCTTTTCCCGCGTTAGACAGATGGAGTCATACATTACGAAAGGCGGTACACATATAAGCTACATAAATGCGGAAGAAGTTCTGCCAAAAGAACTGCTTGAACAAATCAGAGAATACATAGAAGGCGAAGCTATATACATTCCAAAGAGTGCGGACAAGCGGAAAGAGTGGGGGCAAAAAACCGGAACCCGCGCCGAATACGACCGCCGCAACTGCGAAATAGTACGCGAATATAAGTGTGGGCAATCTGTGACACACTTAGCTGAAAAATATTGCCTGTGCCAAGACAGCATCAGAAAAATAATCCGAAATTCGGAAGGCTAAGGAAGGATAATGTGAGAATGAAAAAAATCAAAATGCCGACATCTCTTGCTGACACATATGAACTGTCAAATGGTGTAAAAATCCCGGCGATCGGCTACGGCACTTGGCAGACCCCGAATGACATCACTGCTGACTGCGTAAAAACCGCTCTTGCATCGGGGTATCGCCACATCGATACCGCATGGGCATACGATAACGAACCTGGGGTAGGTGAAGGAATTCGCGCGTCCGGCGTAAAACGTGAGGATATCTTTATCACCACAAAGCACTGGGTCACAATGCGTGGCTACCAGAAGACGATTGAGGCGTTTGAGGATTCTCTCAAAAATCTCGGCATAGACTATCTTGACCTGTATCTGGTGCACTGGCCCTGTGTAGAAGCAGGCAATCCTGCATGGGAAGAAATCAACGCGGATACATGGCGCGGATTTGAGAAGATGTACAAGGATGGCAAACTGCGTGCACTCGGCGTAAGCAACTATGAGCAACAGCATTTGGAAGCGCTGGAAAAATACGCAGAAATTATGCCAATGGTCAATCAAATTGAGTTTCACCCCGGCTTTATGCAAGAAGAAAACGTCCTCTACTGCCAAAACCGCAACATTCTCGTGGAAGCGTGGAGTCCACTTGGAAGCGGCGCGGTGCTGAAAGATGAAACCCTATGCAAAATCGCCGCGAAGTACGGCAAATCATCAGCACAGCTCTGCATCCGATTCGCTCTTGAAAGCGGTCTGCTCCCTCTTCCAAAGTCAGTAACACCGTCCCGAATCGCGGAAAATACACAAGTCTTTGACTTCGAAATCGCACCTGAAGACACTGCAGCAATCCGTGCGCTCCCCCAATTCGGTTTCAGCGGCTTTATCCCCGAAGAAGCGCCAGCTGATAAACTTGCGGGGCTGATATAATTAAAAATTTTGAAATAAGCTGCGGAGAGGAACTTTTTTGAAGAAGTTCCTCCCCGCTCTTTTATTTTTCTAAATTTTCGAAGTATTCTTTAAGGTCCTGCGCAAGGAGTTTGGAAAATGCAGTACTTCCCTTTGTGTTCATGTGACCCCAGTCGGAATAGTTGGTGTAATCGTTGTTGATTTCTGACTCAAGCTCACCGTTGTAGTTTAAGAAGGTAATGCCGTATTTTTCTGCAATCTCGGCGATTTTCTTATTGTTCTTTTCACACTTGATTTCCTTGCGTCCCGGCAGATATTCGGGAGCCTCAACAAATACGATATGAATGCCGTTTTCTACAAAGATATCGAGCAGCTGTTCAAAAGCTTCCCACTCCGCGGGATTGTCGGTGCAGTTCTGCGCAACGGTGCCGCCGTTATAATTTGCTTCCCACGGAATATACCCCTTGTAGTATGAGCTCGTAATGTTCCCGTCACTGTCTACCAGATATTCGTGCTCGTATACCGGGACCTCTGGAAGAACTTCTTCTTCCAGAGCGGCAATCGCAGATAAATCATCTGCCGTGTTGTCCTCTATCTCAACTTTTCCGCCGCTTATGTAATATCGCAGCATTTCCGGAATCCGGTCGCGCGAGTAGATAATCGGAACCCGGCTAAAAACGTATGTAAGAACTTCGTCAATATCGAAGTAATTGAGCTTGGTTTCCTCAACGGTTTCGACTACTTCAGAAACAGTTTCAACAGCATCAGCCGTTTCCACTCCAACGCTGCTCGTGCTTTCTGCCGCAGCTTTTCTTACTTCAGTTACCCTGATTTTACGCATGATATCGACCGGACAGTCCGGGTTTGTATCAAAGTCGATACGTCTCCACAGCCAACCGTCGTCGCACATGAACCAGTCGACACAGTACACAATGGTTTCCGGCATGGGGTATCCGGATTCCAGAAATATTTTCCACCACTCAAGGTAATACATCGGGTTAGATCCATTGAGAGCAAAGTTAAACCACGATTTTTCGGGTATCTCTTCTTCAATATACAGCGGATTGATACCATGCGCCGCGTGCGATGTCCCGATAAAGATGGTATCCGCATTGTACATATTCTCAAACATTTCGTAGAACTGACCGTAATAGTGGTAGCAGAAACGAGTCTTGTATTTTTGATAGAATTCCTCGTACTGTTCCGCTTTGCTGACGGCAAGCTCCGCCTGAAGCCGCTCTGCTTCGGCCTCATCTTCCGCTGCGAGAAGTGCCTCTTGTATCTTCGCCGCACGTTCAGCTGCCGCCTGTACCACCGCAACCTCGTCATCAAGGAACGACTGCATAGCGCTGTTCAAGGCAAACGCAAGTGCGAACGCGACAGCAATTACGATAAAACCTTTTATAAACACACGAGGAAGTGCGCTGATTTCGTGTTTTTCAGTCATTTTGATATTTCCCTTTCCGATTAATTTTCACAGTCATATCAGAACTGGAAGTAGATGAAGGATTTATTGTCGTATGCACCGAAGATGACGATAATAAACAAAAGGAGAGCATAAGAAGCAAGTCTGACAACCTGTGCTGTCTTTGTGCCGCTGACATACCACGAGGAAACCTTCTGTGATTTGGTAATCGCCTCTATAGCAACCAAAAGGATTGTAGTGCCAACCGCGATGTAGTTGCGAAGCTCGGCGATATGCGGGAATTCGACGACAGTCTTCGAGAACATATGACCGAAGATATAGAAAACATCGGAAAAGCTGTCCGCACGGAAGAAAATCCACGTTACAGAGATAAGACAGAAGGTGATGAGCATGGAAATTCCCGCAGACAGAACTGGAATCTTGTTCATATGCAGAATTTCCTTGACCTTTTCACGAATCGGCTTCAGCAGGCGGGAAAGGATAATATAGACACCGTTGATAAGACCCCAGCAGGCGAACGTGAAAGCCGCACCGTGCCAGATACCGGATACTGCGAAGGTAACGAGTTGGTTGAAACACCAGCGCGGAAGACTTACGCGGTTTCCACCGAGCGGTATGTAAATATAATCTCTGAACCATGTGGAGAGCGAGATGTGCCATCTGCGCCAGAATTCCGGCGTAGACTTGGAGAAATACGGGGTGTCGAAGTTTTTCATGAGGCGAATATCCATGACGCGCGCCGCACCGATTGCGATATCGGAGTATCCGGAAAAGTCGCAGTAAATCTGCACAGTGAAGCATAGGATACCGATAATCAATCCGAAGCCCGAGTAGGAATGGACGTCACCGAACACCGCATCGGCAAACATAGCAAGGTTGTCGGCAACAACCACCTTTTTAAACATTCCCCATAGCATCATTCTGCCGCCAGCGGAGAGGTTTTCATATTTCAGATAATGCTCTGCCTTCAGCTGAGAAAAGAGGTTTGCGCTTCGTTCGATAGGACCTGCCACGAGCTGTGGGAAGTACATCAAGAACAGTGCAAAGTCGATAAAGCTGCGTTCTGCCTTTTCACGTCCAAGATATACGTCAATGAGATATCCCATGCTTTGGAAAGTGTGAAACGA
>CAZUPI010000016.1:0-55763 GCA_964621755.1 uncultured Ruminococcus sp.
AAGCTGGCAAGCGAGCATCCTTCCGAAGTTGTCGGCGAGGAAATCCGCAAGCTCTACAGCTGGAACGGCGAAGATAAATTGATCAATAACTGAGTTGGGGAGGCGTTAGGGGACACTTTTTGAACAAAGTGCCCCCTAAACCCCCTCAAAAACTTTTATATGGAATGGGCAGGCGCCCCTAAACTTTAATTTAATCAGAGGTAAAATATGATTAGTGATTCCATAAAGAATGGACCGCAGAACGCGCCGCATCGGGCGCTGTATCATGCGCTGGGATTGACAAATGAGGAGATTAATCGGCCGATTGTCGGGATTGTCAGCTCCTATAATGAGATTGTACCGGGGCATATGAATATTGATAAGATTGTCGAGGCGGTACGGATTGGCGTGGCTATGGCTGGCGGTACGCCGGTTGTCTTCCCCGCGATTGCCGTATGCGACGGTATCGCTATGGGTCATAAGGGTATGAAATATTCGCTTGTAACCCGTGACCTGATTGCGGATTCCACAGAGGCAATGGTGCTTGCGCATGGCTTCGACGCGCTTGTGATGGTCCCGAACTGCGATAAGAATGTACCGGGTCTTTTGATGGCGGCTGCCAGACTCAATATTCCGACCGTATTCGTCAGCGGCGGTCCGATGCTTGCCGGCCATGTGGATGGTGCGAAGACGAGCTTTTCCTCTATTTCTGAAGCGGTTGGTCAGTATAATGCCGGAAAAATTTCTCTTGAAAAGCTGCGTGAGTATGAATGTAAGACCTGTCCGACTTGTGGGTCCTGCTCCGGTATGTATACCGCCAATTCCATGAACTGCCTGACAGAGGCGATCGGCATGGGACTCCGCAGAAACGGTACCATTCCGGCAGTTTATTCCAGCAGAATAGAGCTCGCAAAGCACGCCGGTATGGCGGTGATGGAGCTTGTGAAAAACGATATCCGCCCGCGCGATATTATGACGCAGAACGCCTTCTACAACGCTCTGACTGTCGATATGGCGCTCGGATGTTCCACAAACAGCATGCTGCACCTGCCCGCAATCGCGCATGAATGCGGAATCGAAATTAACCTCGATATCGCAAACAGCATCAGCGAAAAAACGCCTAACCTGTGCCATCTCGCACCTGCGGGACGTACCTACGTGGAGGAGCTTGATGAGGCGGGCGGCGTTTACGCTGTAATGAACGAGCTTTCCAAGAAGGGACTGCTGCATACAGAATGCCTTACAGTCACCGGAAAGACGGTCGGGGAAAACATCAAGAACGTAGTCAACCTCAATCCCAACGTTATCCGTCCGATTGAGAATCCGTACAGCGAGACTGGCGGAATTGCGGTTCTGCGCGGCAACCTCGCGCCTGAGGGCAGTGTTGTTAAGCGTTCCGCTGTCGCTCCGGAAATGCTGGTGCACGAAGGTCCGGCAAGAGTGTTCGAGTGCGAAGAAGACGCGCAGGCTGCCATCAACGCGGGCAAGATTCGTCCGGGCGATGTGGTTGTTATCCGGTATGAAGGCCCGAAGGGCGGACCGGGTATGCGTGAAATGCTCAATCCGACCTCCGCTATCATGGGAATGGGACTCGGCAACAGCGTTGCGCTGATTACGGACGGTCGTTTCAGCGGCGCGACAAGAGGAGCCTGCATAGGGCACGTATCTCCTGAGGCTGCCAGCGGCGGCGTTATTGGCGTTGTCAAGGAAGGCGATATCATCAGCATCAACATTCCCGAGCATAAGCTGGAGCTTAAGGTAGACCAAGAGGAGCTGGATGCGCGCATGAAGGACTTTGTCCCGAAGAAAAAGGAACTGTCAGGCTATCTGAAGCGGTATGCTTCTCTCGTTTCAAGCGGTGCGACAGGTGCAATTTTGAACTGATGTTAGGAAAGTCTTTACTATATGAATGATACTTTATACAATTTATCTGTGCGTTTGCACTCGCTTTCCGTGTTCCATGCGCTCCTTTGTGATCCTGTGCTGAAGTCCCTTTTGACATATTTGGACTGCATGGACATCGCGTCTGCCAGTAGGGCTGTTTCGGCCTATGCGGATTTTGCGGCAGCCCTTTACGACTCGCACACCGTCAGTCTCAGTCGCTATGTGCAGAACATCGTGAACGATGACGAGAACGTCTTTATCCGGGACGTCGGCGCAGGAAAAAAGCCATCGCAGACTCTTGATGAGAGTTTGAGTGAAGACCTTCAAGTTCTGCAAGGGGTCGCCGACCTTACACCGGAGATTCTGCGCGACGGGCTTGCGTGGGACGGATTCCTTCCCCGCTGGGAAACAGAGAAAATAGACCTTGCCGAAAGCTACCGGCATCGTGTGGAAAATATCGGAAAATATGGGTATGGGATGTACGCACGTTATCACATGTTCTACATTGACCAGAGAAAGCAGATTGTTCCGGTACGGAATCCTGATGGTACGCGCCTGACTGACCTTGTGGACTATGCGCGTGAGAAAAAAGTGATTCTTGACAATACGAAGGCACTTCTGGCAGGAAAGCCGGCGGCGAATATTCTGTTGACCGGCGACGCGGGAACGGGCAAATCCTCTACGATAAAGGCGGTCGTCAATGAGCTTTATACGGAGGGACTTCGGATTTTAGAGGTGCGCAAAGAGCAGCTTCATGAAATCCCTTCCATTCTGGATGAGCTTACGGCTAATCCGCTGAAATTCATTCTTTTTATTGACGATTTGTCCTTTGCCAAAGATGACGACAACTTCAGCGCACTGAAAGCAATGTTAGAGGGTTCCGTATCCGCAAAATCACAAAACGTCGTCATTTATGCGACGAGCAACCGCCGTCATCTCGTGAAGGAAAAGTTTTCCGACCGCGAAGGGGATGACGTACATTTTAACGATACCATGCAGGAGATTGTCTCTCTGTCCGAGCGGTTCGGTATTCAGCTGACCTTCCAGAGACCGGATAAGGCAACCTATCTTGACATTGTGCATCATTTGGTCGATGCGTACGGCATCCGGTATGATAAGGACAAGCTTGATGCCGCAGCGGAACGCTTTGCCCTGATGCGCAGTTCTCGCTCCGCGCGCGCGGCAAAACAGTTTGCTGACAGTCTGGTCGCGGGCTCTGCGGAAGATATTTTGGCGTGAAGAGTTGGCGCTTATTGGGGATATTTTGAGATAGTGCGGAATTTTATTTTTGGAAAAACTGTTTGAACTCCTCACCTATTCTTTCGTGACAAATTTTTGCAATTGTTTATAAAAATTCCTTGATTTTTTTGTTCCGCATGAGTTATAATGCAAATACAGCGTGTAGCGTGACGCGTAAATCCGGTTGCTACTACACGTTGTATTTTTATTTTTAGGGAGTTGACTTATGAAAAAATTGGTTTTAATTGCCGCAATGGCGGTATTCATATTTGCATTTGCCGGCTGCAACGGGGACGTAATTATTCAAATATCTCCCAGTCAGGAGGAGGAAAGCACGCGGGCAGAGGAGGTTCAAGTTCCTGTAACGGCGGACGATGTGCAGGAGGAGGCAGCGGTTTCGAAGGAAAGTGATGCGCAAATAGAAAATGTTTCTGTCTCGCAGACGGAGGAAAAGAATACCGTATCGGATAGTAAGGCGGAACAGGATTTTGTAAACTTGAATGTGGAGCTTTCACAGGGAACCTTGTATATCCGTTCGGGTAGTTCCTTTGGTTTGTCCTCCAGTAATGGCGGGTCTGCGGACTGCAAAATCAGCAATGGCACACTTTATTTCAAAAATACCAACAGCAGAGAATTCGTGCTCACTCTGATTGAAGGAGAGAGCTATGAAGATATGCAGTTAAGTGTGAAGAACGGGCATGTCTATGTGGAAAGTTCGTTAATGCTTCAGACTTTAAACGTGGAAGTCAAGCAAGGTGACGCGAGAGTTGATATGGTTACTGTTTCAGGAGATAGTTTTTTCAACGTCGAAGAAGGTTCTGCCTCCATATACGTGAATTTTGAAAGCACCCTGACGGCAAGCTGTCAGAATGGTCAATTAAATCTAAAAGTACCTTTTGAAAAAGTAGATTCTAACTATGAAATTAACGTATTTGAAGGAGATGTGCGTCTGGAAGGGGAGCATTATGGAGGAAAGTCCACTTCCAAAACCATAGACAATGGCAGCGAACGTCTGGTAAAGCTGACATCCATACGAGGGGACATCTCAATGGAGTTTGGCAAAACGGAAGCGAACTGGCCGAAGGAAGAGAAGGACAAATAAAACAAAAGAGGGGACTGAGATTCACTATGTGAGTCTCAGTCCCCTTTTCTCATTGCCCATTCATTTGGTGAAAAGTTTTTGCGGAGGGCGGGGGAGTGCTTTTTTTCAAAAAGTATTTCCCCCTCGAACTTATGGGAAATTACAGAATCAACATCGCATCGCCAAAGGAGAAGAAACGGTATTTTTCCTGGACGGCCGTTTTGTAAGCGTTCATAATCATTTCGCGGCTTGACAGTGCAGATACAAGCATGAGAAGTGTGCTTTCCGGCAGGTGGAAGTTTGTAATAAGGGCGTCAACAATTTTGAATTTGTACCCGGGATAGATGAAAATCCCTGTATCTGTGTCGACTGGATGAAGGATGCCATCTTCATCTGCTGCTGACTCAAGTACGCGGCACGACGTCGTTCCGACTGCGATGACTCGTCCGCCTGCCGCGCGGCGTTCGTTTATCAGCTTAGCTGATTCCTCTGTCACACGGATGTACTCGGTGTGCATTTCGTGGTCGGCGATTTTATCCTCCTTCACCGGTCGGAAAGTGCCAAGACTCACATGTAGCAGCACCGGAGCAATTGCACAACCCTTTTGGCGGATTCTGTCGAGAAGCTCTGGCGTGAAATGCAGCCCAGCGGTTGGCGCCGCAGCGGAACCTTGATAACGGGAGTATACGGTCTGATATCGCTCCGGGTTGTCGAGCTTGTGCGTGATATATGGAGGCAGCGGCATCGTGCCGAGCAGGTCAAGGGCAGAGAAAATGCTGTCGGTATCCTTTTTTACCGTGAACTTGACAAGTCTGCACCCGCCTTCAATAATCGAGAGAACCTCGCCTTCCATGACACCATCGCCAAATTCAATAACGTCCCCCGGTTTTGCGCGCTTCCCTGGACCGGCCAGTGTTTTCCATACGTCGTTCTCGCGCTGGCGCAGAAGGAGCAACTCGACAGGCGCAACAGAATCCGTTGACACCGTATGACCGAGAGCAGCGTCATAACGGAGCTTGCGATGCCCGATGATACGTGCGGGAATTACGCGGGTGTCGTTGATGACGAGTACGTCGTTTGGATTTATATAATCGATAATATCGTGAAAAATCTTATGTTCAATTGAACCGTCCGTGCGGTTCAGTACCATCAGACGCGATGAATCGCGCGGCTCGATTGGGGTTTGCGCAATCCTTTCCTGCGGGAGGTCGTAGTAAAAATCTGACAGCCGCAGGTCGGTCGGGGGCAGATTGTTTTTTATCATATTGGTCTCCAAGATTGTTTCTGTATGAAAATTTCAGTTTGAAAGAGGATATATTTTTTAGAAATATATCAGTCTGTGATTGACAAAATTCTCAGTATGTGTTATCATAATAGTAGATTATCGCGGTTTCATTTTATGCCGCATAAAATGTGATAGAGGAGCGTTTCCAAAGAGTAGCGTGAGATAGGGACAGTCGTCCCAGACACCCGCAGTCCGGCTGGTTGTCGGCAGAGACATCAGACAAGGTCCCATGCGAAAGGTGAGAAGCGCCGAAGAATGTGACAGGGCGGAGGTCATATTCTGGGCCGCTATCCGAAAGGAAGCGGACTGTCAAAGCAGTGTGAAAATACGCTTTGGAGGGCTATCTGTGTCGGTTATGCAAACTTATGTGTCGGCATAGCTATATTATATTACACAGACGGCCGGTTTTCAACCGGTTTTTATTTATATCGGTGAAATTTAATAGAAACGATAACTTTTATCTAAAAAAGGAGTGCCACAATGGGAAATTTCAACAAAGACATTATTTTTAAGGGAGCCGCAACTGCTCTTGTAACCCCGTTTGACGAAAGCGGCGCGGTTGACTATAAAACTTTTGCCAAGCTCATCGATTTTCAGATTGAGGGCGGTATTGACGCGCTGGTCATTTGCGGAACGACAGGAGAAGGTTCCACTCTTACTGATGAGGAACACCGTGAGTGCATCCGGTTTGCTACGGAACACATTGCAGGCCGCGTGCCAATGATTGCCGGGACCGGTTCGAACGACACTGATTACGCGAACTCGCTCTCGAAGTACGCTTGCGAAGTCGGCGCGGACGCACTTCTTCTCGTGACGCCGTATTACAATAAGGCGACCCCCAAGGGACTTATCAAGAGCTTCCTCTCCACAGCGGAGGCAGTTGACAAACCCATCATTTTATATAATGTGCCGTCCCGAACCGGTGTGAACATCACCATGCCCGTATATCGTGAACTGGCAAAGCATGAGAGAATCGTTGCAGTAAAGGAAGCCTCCGGCAATATGTCGCACATTGCGGAAATCGCGGCAGAACTGTCAGACGACCTTACCATTTACAGCGGCAACGACGACCAGATTGTCCCGATTCTCTCCCTGGGCGGATTGGGGGTAATTTCTGTTCTTTCAAATGTGATGCCGCGCGAGACGCACGAAATTTGTCAGAAATTCTTCGATGGCGATATTGCCGGCTCTCGCAAAATGCAGCTTGCATATCTTGAGCTGATTAACAACCTCTTTATTGAGGTGAATCCGGTTCCCGTGAAGACTGCGTGCGGCATGATTGGACTGTGTAACGACCTTATGCGTCTTCCGCTCTGCGAGATGGAAGAAGCAAACCGCGCAAAACTTGAGGCGTCCCTGAGAAAGTTCGGGCTTATCTGAAGTCAACTCGGACCAAAAAACAAAAGGATGATAAAAGATGGAGAAGATTAAAATTATTTTATCGGGTGCATCGGGCAGACTATGTTCTGTCGTCGCAAAGCTGACGGAGGGTCGTGACGACTGCGAAATCGTCTGCGGAGTAGATATTGCGGAGTCGTCCGCCCGGTATCCGATTTACGATTCCTTTGACAAAATCACTGAAAAGGCGGATGTAGTGATCGACTGTTCGCACCACACCGTCGCGCCGAAGCTGGCGGAATATATTGTGCGCACGCATACGCCTGCAGTTGTCTGCACGACAGGTCATACCGACGACGAGGAACGCGTCATCATGGAGGCAGCGGAGAAGGTTGCAATCATCAAGTCGCGGAACATGTCGCTGGGGATCAATTTGCTTTCGGAGCTGGTAAAGCGCGCAGCGGCGGTTCTGGGCAGTGATTTTGATGTTGAAATTGTGGAAGCGCACCACAGAAACAAACTCGATGCGCCGAGCGGTACTGCGCTCATGCTTGCAGATGCTGCGCGGGAAGCGAGAGATGCTGTGGGGATAGACAGTGAGTACACTTACGAACGTCATTCGAAGAGGCAGAAACGCGAGTCCTCCGAAATCGGCATCTCGAGCGTGCGCGGCGGAACGATTGTAGGCGAGCATTCCGTGATTTTTGCTGGTAACGATGAGGTGATAACCCTGTCGCACAGCGCGGGAAGCCGTGATTTGTTTGGCGTCGGTGCTATCCGCGCGGCTCTCTTTATCGTGGACAAGCCTGCCGGTTTCTATACCATGGCGGATGTGATTGGGGATATTGTTTAAATAAAAAGAAAGGTGGGGAGGAGCTTTTTTTCAAAAAAGCCCTCCCCATGCTCTACTCTAAAAACTTTTAGGCTATTGTGAAATGGGGATTGGTGAGAATGATAAATGGAAAGAGGGAAGGTGGAGATATGCTGATACCAGGGCTAGTTTCTGTGACTTTTCGAAAGCTGACACGTGCGGAAATCGCCGGACTTATGGTGAATTCTGGGCTTTCCGCAATTGAGTGGGGCGGGGATGTGCATGTTCCGTCGTTTAATCAAGCTGTTCCGCGGGAGGAAGTGGAGAACGCCATACAGGAAGCGGTGTATTATTCATCCAGCAGTAAATTTTACATTGCGTCGTACGGCTCATACTCTCGATGTGAACCGCTGGAAAGGCTGTTTAATGACGCGTGTATCGCGATATCAATGGAAGCACCGAATATCCGCGTCTGGGCGGGACAACGTGGGTCTGCCGATGCGGATGAGGAATATCGTAGAATGATAGCTGCAAATCTGGGCAGGGTGTGTGAGTATGTAAAGCCGCGCGGGATGACAGTCAGCGTGGAATTTCATGGCGGGACTCTGACCGACGATTACAAGAGTGCGGTGAGACTTGTGGAGGAAGTCGGGTACGAAAACTTCTGTCTGTACTGGCAGCCAAATCAGTTCAGAGATGAGGATTATAATATTGCGGCACTTCAAGCGGTGCTTCCGTATTTGTCAAACGTTCATGTTTTTACGTGGGAAGGACATAACAAATACCCGCTCGCGGATGGCGAAGTGAAATGGAGGCGGTATCTTGACATGATCCGGAATTACGGTGGAAACCACCATATGCTGCTTGAATTTGTGTGCGATGATACGATTGAACAATTTTATCGTGATGCAGAAACTCTTCTAAAATGGATTGAGAAATAAAAAATGGTATTTAATAATAATATTTTTGGGAAATACTGTTGACTTTTTGTGCAACTTCGTAGTATAATGGAGTCAGGAATAATTTCCAATTAATTATTTTTAATTTTTATCCAAAAAGGAGGAGTAGCAATGAAGAAAATAATTAAAATTTTCTTTACAATCATGGTTATTTCCCTTCTTGCGATGTCCGTCTGCGCGGCTGAATGGATAACAAAAGACGTTGTCAGCGCATTGGACGAAGCGCCTGAATGGTATAACGAAGATGATGCAGTAGAGCTGGAAGCGTGGAATTCCGGCGACACCAACGCTAACACTGGCAATCAGGCGGGATACCTCTCTGATTATGTTTTCCTGAAAGACAGGGGGCTCGGCGACTTCGAAGCATATTTTGAAGTAGAAGAAAACGGCACCTACAACATCGGCTTCGTGCTTATGGCATGGTGCAAGTCTGTCCCGCGTTCTACCACCTTCTCCATCGATGGTGCGGAACCGATTTACGTTTGCTACGATTACAACGATGAGGATCAGTATTCCGAGCAGTTTCTCACAGGTCCGTCGATTTACCTTGAAAAAGGTGAGCATACCATAACGCTCGCACTCGCATCTGATTTTGACGACAGCACAGTAAAATCCCTGTACTTCGATAAATTCTTCTTTGCACTTTCTGACGGTTCTACAGAGGCAGCTGCAGCAGATACCGCCGCAGCAGATACCGATGACGCCATAGCAACTGCCCGTGAGGCAACCGTCAAGCCGAAAATTGACGGTGTAATCGATCCGATTTGGGACGATGCTGACCGCATGTATGCCATCAATTTGGGGGGATCCACCGAAGGGTTAGACAATCCGTATATTGGTAACTCTTATGCTTCCTTGATGTGGGATGCTGACGGTCTCTATCTGCTTGGTGTTATGTATGACACGACTATCCCGGAAACCGACGCTGATGCGCGCAATTCTATCGACTTCTGGGTTTCTGAAATGTATACCTATGACACTTCTTTCGACTATGATGACGGTGACTGGCATTACTGCAAGGCTTCCACCGGCGAGGAAGTTTATTATTGCGGCAACAAAACCGTGTATGATGAGGCTACCACCGCTGTTAATGTTTACAGTGACCATTTTGTCGTGGAAATTTTCTGTCCGTGGCAGAACGCAGATTTTACACCTGCGATCGGCACGATAATCGGTTTCACAGTTTCTTTCAATGATGATATCGACCTCGATGGCATTCGTGATTTATATGCATATGGGGAAACCACCGATATATCCCATTCTTACTGGTCGCAAACATTGGCACTTCCGGAAATCGAATTTGTCGCAGGTCCAGAGGTTATGACCGACGACCTCGCAGCAGATTCCGCTGAACCCGCTGCAACGGACGGATTCGTTACATATGCTGAATATCCGGAAGACTTGATAACAGGGACTGAACTTCTATGGGCTGCCGGCGGTGAAGAATACATGGCCGGTTATGACGAAAAGGGTGGCATTGGTGTTGACCTGTTCAATCTCACTACTGGCGGAGCGACATATTGTCTCAAGAGAGATGCTTCCGTTTGGTATGAATTTGAAGTATCGGAAAAGACTGATGTAACCTTCTTTATAGGCTATATCGCAAGAACCGGCTCCAACCGTGGTCTTGACTGGGCAATCGACGATGCAGACGGCACAAACCGCGTATATATGGATCTTGTAGAAGGCGACGAGATGCAGTGGGTATCCACTACCTTCACAGTTGAAGCAGGAAAGCACAACTTCTATATCTATGCTCCGACTGGAATGGACGACAGCACACTGAAATCCTGCGACGTATATACCGTTGAGCTTTACGGTACTCCTGCAGCGGAAGAAACCGCAGTTGAGGTTGTAGAAGAACCCGTAGTAGTAGAAGATGAACCTGCACCGGTAGAAGAAGAGCCCGCAGCTCCTGCGGAAGAACCTGAAGAACCGGCGGCAGAACCAGAGGTCGAAGAAGTAGAAGTTGTTGAATCACCTGCAGCAACCGCTCCGCAGACATTTGACTTTGGCGTTATTGCGGCAGTATCCGCACTTGTATCCCTCGCAGGCTACGCAATCACCAAAAAGAGATAAAAACTCAAAATCCAATAAAAAACGGCAAGGAACAAAATCCTTGCCGTTTTCGTTCTCAAAAACTTCGTTGTTTTCTTTCTCTGAAGTTTTGCAGAAGGGGCGAGTCATGAAACAGACGGATGGGAGGTGCTTTTTGTGAAAGCATCTCCCACGTCCATATTACTTATTGCTCATCCGCTTCAATCATTTTGAGGATTGCACTGTTATACCTATCAAGTACTTTTTGTGCCACCTTGCTGGTCTTTTGATACATGGAGGTTACATCGGTAGAGTAGTTGCGGAGCAGGTTCATAATGCCTTCGTTGTAGCTGCCTATTTCGAAGTACCAACCGAAGTCGTACGTACGTGTGGAGAAGATGAGGTCGAGCATTGCAGAAGATTCTTCGTCACGGGAGGTCTTGGATTTCAAAGTCTGCTCATAGTATGCCGGTGTCAGCGTGTACATGGATTCATATGCGAGAGCCTGTGTAATGTAGCCCGCACGGCTGAATCCTTCAGCACCGTATGTGTTTCTCGGCATGCAGTAGAAGGATGTTACCCACGATGCAATACTGTTGTAATATCTATCCTGGTTTTCATCATAAAGCGGGAGGGGAAGAATACCGAAGTCGTCGTCCATATCACGAAGGCCTGTGGCTACGCTGAGATTATACATATAGAAGAGGGCACGGCTTTCTTTAAACGCTATCTGACCATAGTTTGCGTCGTAACCGTTTCTCTGGTATGCACAGGTGGTGTCCGTGTTGTATGCGTATGCGGCAAACCTGTCGAATGCATCGATGAACTTTTCACTGTAAAGGGTCAACTCAAGTTCACCATTGTCATTAATAGTACAGCACTTCAGACCGGATGCGTTTATAATTCCCATCATGATGTCGTCCCAGATGTAAATGCCGTATGTATCGTCTTTGTCGTTTACGTGGTTGCCGTCATTATCTGTATCTTCGCCAATAAGCTCTGCGAAGGTCTTAAAATTGTCAATGGTCCATGTGTAATTATCTACCATACTGTAAAGGTCGCCGATGTTGTAGTTTTCAGCTATCTGCTTATTGAAGTAAACACAGTATGTTGCCTGATTGTCACAGATGGAGATATCGCCTGTCGCCATGAAGACGGAATCTTTGAAGGTAACGTCTTCCGTACAGTACTGATCCCACCACGGCTGGGAGAGGTCAAGATTGCTTACAGAGTTCAAATCCATGAGAAGTCCTGCAACAAGAGCGTTGCAGGCACTGTATGCGGAAATCTCAACGAGGTCATAGTCGTTTGTACCTGCCTGAACAGAGGTCTGGAGGGGAACATGACCCGCACGGTTGTCCGCTGTAACAACGACATCCTCAATGGTGCAGTTTGCCTTGTCCGATACGGTTACCATGCGTTCGTAGGTTGCGTCGTTGATAGGCTCACCGGTGATTTCGTCAGCGTCCCAGTCGTTGTAAATGGTGTTGTGAACGAAAATATGAAAGGCATATCCGTCATAGTCAGCCGCACCAAGTCCGGAGTCCAGTCTTGCATCTGAGTCTGCGGTTTCTTCAACGGCAACGGTTTCCTCGGAGGAAGGGGTACTTGCTGGAGTGATTTCCGAGGATGATGTCTCAGAACAGGAAATTAATCCGCTGGAAAGCATTAAAAGAGCCAGAATAAGGGTAATTATTTTTTTGGAATTCATTTTAATTTTGCCCCCTTGTTTTTGTTTTAGGTTTTAAGTTTTACTGCATCCTTGCTGTACCCAAGAATCGGAAGCATGTGTTCTGTGTCAGGAGAAGCGGGGGTACCGAGAATAATATCATCCCCGTCCCACTCTACCTTCTGTGTCCACACACTTCTGCCGTTCCAGCCGGTGCTGGAAATGAGGTTGGCATGGTAAACAATCCATGTGGAGCCGTCTGCAGCTGTTGTAAACGAGCAATGACCAGGACCGAATACGCTGTCGGTCTTGCTGAATACAGCTTCCGCTGACTTTGTCCAGTTTGCTGGGTCAAGGATGTCTCCCGTTCCGTCAAACGTGAGCTTGCCGAGGCAGTAGTGGTCGCTCCAGCTTCCACTTGCCGAATAGATAATGTGAACTGTATCATTCGAAACAAGCGCTACGGGGCCTTCGTTAATCGTGGGCTGACCGCCGAGCTTTTCCCAACGGTATTCGGGCGTCGAGAGAAGGACTCTCTCGCTGTCGATGGTATATGGATTGGACATGTGCGCAATGTAGATATTCTGCGCAACGTTCACATCCCCCGCCCAGCCAGACCAGATAAAGTAGCATTCCCCTTTGTATTGGAGGACAGTGCCGTCGATTGCCCATTTATCGGTGCCGTCTGTGATTTTACCGAGCATTTTAAACGGTTCGGTAGGGTCGTCTCCTGTACACTCGAGGACGTACATGCGGTGGTTGTAGTTGTCACCGTCGTCAGCTGCAACGTAAATGTACCACTTTCCGTCGATTTTGTGCAGCTCAGGCGCCCAGTATTCGCTGGAATAAGCTGTCCCTTTGGGGGCGGTATAAACCTTTGTACCGCCATCCGAGGTGATTTGGTCGAGCGACTCGATTTTATTCACGCATACACCGTCTCCGCCGGAGTAGCAGTAATAATAATTGTCGCCATCGCGGATAACCCATGGGTCTGCTCCGCTTTCGCATACGGGATTTGTAAATGTCCTGTATGTATATGTTTTTTCTGCTTCGTAAATTTCCATAAAATCTTCTTGTAATATAAGTCCTTCGTCGGTCATATACTGGTCGATAAGCAGCTCCGCGGCGATTTGCGTAAGCGCGGGCGTGTAACCAAGTACAACGAGGCGGCCGTCTATGACCGCGAGAATGAATTCGTCCTCACTGATTTTCGCATATGCCTCGGTCGATGCCGTGCGGTTTGTCATGCCGATAAGGATTTCGTTTGGATTGGCATCAGGGGAATCGCCTTTTCTGACAAAATCCGTTTCAAATTTTGGCTTCAGGGCGTATTTTTCTATTCCCTTGAGGTATATCTCCTGCGCACCGTTGATTTCACTTTCATCCGCAGTATCCGGACGAATCAGTGTGTATCCAGTATCGTCAGTGGACAAAAATGTGATTTCACTTACAGTTTCGACCTGAGAAATAGGCTCGCTTGTTTCCACAGGTTCCGCTGTGCTGTTTTCCCCGCACGATAGCAGCAGGGCGGCGCACAGCAGACAGAGAAACGGCGTTTTTGGTATTTTTTGTATTTTTGGTGTCATCACTTCGGATATTCCTGTGATGTGTGAGTTGGGCCATAAATTTCAAGACGGTCGATGCCGGATTCGGTCGGTACAAACCGCGCACGGTCAATGCAGATTTTACGCGGGTGCACTTCCGTTGTGCTGCTGTGGACGTGGTAGACGATAATCAGCTCGCTTCCATCGGGGGATGTGGTGAAGCTGTGGTGTCCCGGACCGTACAGCTTGGAAGTGTAGGATAAAATCGGATTTCCGTTATAACGTGTGTATTCGCCGAGCGGAGAATCAGACGTAGCATAACCGACCGCATAGCTTGGAGATGTATAGCCTGTGCCGGAGTAGGTGAGGTAGTAAACGCCGTTGTGTTTCAGCACAAACGGTCCTTCGGTGACACCTCCGTCTACTTTTTCCCACGATTCCTTCGGGGATAACAGATGTACCTCCGTGTTCGGCTTTACCGTAACGATGTCGTCTTCAAGCTCACAGCCGTAGATGCCGTACTCGTGACCGTCGCGCCAGCTTACATAGAACAGATATGCGCGTCCATCATCATCAATGAAGATATGACCGTCTATGGTTTTGTTGAACAGCCATGTTTCTTCCGGGATAAACGGGCCCAAGGGAGAGTCCGCAACCGCAAATCCGAGGTGTTCATCAACGGACATAATCATGTAAAATTTGCCGTTGTGTTCGACTACTTCCGGTGCCCAGTAGTAGCCGGCTTTGTCAATGCCCCATGCCGCCTCACAGCATAGACCCTCATTTTTCCAGTTCACAAGGTCCGTGGAGGTGTAAACATAATAGCCAATCGGTGCGGAGGTGGAATAGCAATAGTAGGTGCCATCCCAATAGAGCACACCGGGGTCAGCCGCCTGTTCTTCGCCGAATACCGGATTTTTATAAAGCTGTTCGCTCTTTTTCGGCGCGGTGTATTCCATCACGGTGAGATTGTTGAACGATACTCCCTGACCATTATCGACTACTCCGATGCCGGTACCGCGGTATTCGTTCAGCACGAATTCGAATTCAGGCCACGGTTCAACTCCATCCATGTCGTCGAGATAGTACATACGGACAGTGTTGCTGTCGCGCTCAATGCGGAGCTTCAAGGTGTCGCCGCTTTTGTAGTCTTCAATGGCGCGCCGCCCAAGCTCGGTGAATATCATTCCTGAGGAAGAAGAACCACCGATTTCGTAAAGATATATTTTACGGTCGCGAATCATCAGGGCATAACCGTCGAATCCGTCGTATACCTCAGATGAAGAAGCGCGGAACAAAAGACCGCCCGCCGAATAGAGCGAGTCCAAGGACATTTCAACCTCCGCTGCGAAATTGCCCGCGGTGATGGAATCTTCATAAAATGCACCGGAGTAAAGCTGCTCGGAGCTGTTGGATGCTGTTTTTGCGGCAATAATTTCTGTGCCGCTGAAGGTATAGTTTGCTCCTGCGTAGGTAAACTTATTCTCAGCCATATCGTTTGCTCCTGTATCGCTTTCTAAGGTCAGAGTTTCAGAACTTTCTGACGTCTCTTCCACTGTATTTTTGCTGCATGCAAAAAGAACTGCGGCCAAAACAAAGATAAGAGAAAGCCATAGTATAAGCGAGATTTTTTCCTTCATTGTTGTAATATACTGTAAAATAATAAAATATGAATGAATATTCAGAATATAACTCCGGCGGATGTCTGTTTAGATAGCTGCCGGAGGTTATACACTAAAAATCGATTCGTTTTCTAATCAGCGTTATCTTCTTTTCTTAGAAATAACAGCTGCGCCTGCGGACAGTGCGGAAACAGCAAATGCAATGATTGCTGCATCAAATGTCTGCGGAGCGGTGTCAGATGTTGTAGAAGCTGCGGGAGTCTCTACGGTTTCAATGACAGCGGGAGCTTCTTCAACCTCTGTTGTAGCTGCGGGAGCTTCTGTAGCTGCGGTTTCTTCACTCTTGCCTTCGTAGAGGTTCTTAGCCTGGAGCGGGTTCAGTGCGGTGTTGAAAATCTGAACATTGTCAATCTGACCTTCAAAGTCGCCCTGATTCCACCAAGAGCAGAGCCATGAGCCGAGACGGAGAGAGTAAACCTGCTGAATCTGTGTGAACAGGTCGGACATTGCGCCGCCGTTTACAACCGGCTTTACAACAACTTCACCGTTCAGATAGATAGCCATATCCTGCTCGTCGTAAACAACGATAACCTGCTGCCATTCGCCAGCCTTGAGAGCGGATACGGATTCGCTTGTGTTGGCCGGGTCATTCCACATACGCGGAGAAATGCCTACATCTTCGTTACCGTCGGTGTTGATAGCGGATTCGAGGGAGGCAACTGCTGCGATGTATCCCTGGTTAGCGATGTCGAGAGAGTAGAGAGGAGCATTGCCCTTGAGGGTATCGGATACGTTGGGATTTACCCACAGTGCGATTGTCATACCGTTCTGCCAGTCGGTTGTCTGGAACAGGTCTGTCGGAACAACTGCGTAGCTTGTGCCGCATGTGCCGTCGCCTGTACCGTTTACTTTGAGCACGCCGTCAGCAATTTCTGCGTTTGTGAGCTCAATACCGTCAGCGGATTCGAAGTCGAGCGTGTAAATCGGGTCAACCCATTCGCCGGAGTATATGTCCTCAAGCGCGGGAGCCTCTTCGAATGTGGTCTGTTCAACCTTTGTGGAAGTGTAAAGGTCAGCAACCTCGTCAGCGTCAAGAGCGATATTGTAAACGTAAATATCGTCCATCATGCCTTCGTAGTCACCGTAGTTCCACCAGGAGCAGAGCCAAGAACCGAGACGGAGAGAGTATACAAATTCAACCTGGAAGAGGAAGTCGTCCATTGTGCAGTTGTTGATGACCGGTTCGGAGTAGAGCTCGCCGTTAACATAAACCTTCATTCCGTCGGGAGCATAAACAACAGTGAGCTGCTGCCATACGCCTTCTTCGGTCTTGTTCACACCGCCGGATACGTTAGCAGGGTCATTCCAGCAGCGCGGAGAGATGCCAAGGGCGGTGTCGTTACCGTCGGTGTTGATAGCGGATTCGAGAGAAGTGACCATTGCTATGTAACCAACGTTTGCAATGTCGAGAGAGAAAATCGGGGCTGTGCCCTTGAGGGTAGTACTGCCGACGTCTGTCTTAATCCACATGGAAATGGTAAGACCGTCTTCCCAGCTGTTGTCTTCAAAAACGGTTGTTTCAAGAAGACCATAGCTCTGACCTGTCGTGTTTGCACCCATGCCGCTTATTTGAAGCACTTTGCCGCGGGTAGCATCTTCCACGATATCAGCATCCACGAGCTCAACGTCGCCGGCGCCATTAGCAAAATCAATTGAGATAAGCGGGTCGGCGGCTGCGATTCCGGTCGCGAGAATAACTGCAAGTACGACCGAAAACAAGATTGCCAGTTTTTTCATGTTTTCCTCCAAAAAAATTAAAAATTTACAATCGTGCAACGTAATGCGGGCGATACGGAGAGCGCTTTTCCAAAAGTTTTCACTGCAAATTTCCCACCTTACTTTACTACAATAATTGTACATAATGAGTGTACCTCAAAATCCCCGTTTTGTCAACAGAAATACGATAATATTTACATATTATCTCACAAGTAATTTGCGATTTATGAATTTTATTACAAATAATAAACATATTGGTACGATAAAGTAACCGACGCTGCAAGTTAAATTGTAACTTCATCTTAAATTTACGATTTATGTGTATAATAGATTCGCATTTTATATTAAAATGTAAAATGATTCAGAAAAGAAAGACGCGTTACTCATGTATTCAAAAACTGTACGTAAAACTTTGCCTTTTTTAGGCAGATGCCTGTTATTTGCGATTCTATGCTGCAATTTTATCAACTTTCTTCCATATGAGCCTCCATTTTTCACGCAAAGAGAATTTGCCCTCATTGCCGCGCTGGTTATCTCATTTTTGCCGATGCGGGTATCATCTTTTGTTTTTTTAACAATAGCTGAGCTTGCGGCGTTCTACTTGATTTATGACCTTTTCTATGCTATATCGGCAGTCGCTCAATTTTCAGAACTTTTCTTGAAAATTACGCTGCACGGTGGGGTGGCGCCGATTTTGTGCGGTCTGTACCTCATCTTGGGGATACTTCTCGCAAAACGGATTGTCACGACTTCCTATACAGTCTCGGTCCATCACGAAATTCCGGACGGCAGAATCCGGATTCTGCAATTATCCGACATCCACCCGGGGCGGGTTCAAACTAAGTTCGGCATACGACGGCTCTATCGACTTGCTGAAAAAGCGAAACCGGATATGATCGTTCTGACTGGGGATATTTTCGATGAATTTACACGTCCGTCTAAATTTCGCATGTACTGTGATATATTTGCACAGATGAACCCGAGGTATGGCATATGGTACGTATATGGCAACCACGACGCAGATTGGCATTGGCACCGGCCCGACCACACGCGCGAAGATATCCGCCGCCATTTTACCAAAGCGGGCATCCATGTACTGGAGGATGAATGCGAGGTCATCTGTGGGGGCAAAGTGCGAATCTGCGGCAGGCGTGATATCAACGAACCGAGGCTGTCTCCAGACGAGCTGCTGTCCGATGATTTTGACGGTCTGACAGTGCTGTTATGCCACGAACCCGTGGAACTGAAGCAGTGCGCAGAGGCGGGCGCGGATATTACTTTTGCCGGACATACGCACGGAGGGCAGATATTCCCGCTCGGCTTGTTGACGAACCGCGTCCTGAAGCTCAACGAAATGAATTCCGGTATCGATGAAGTGTCGCCTAAGCACTATGCTGTCGTGTCAAGCGGTGTTGGCACGTGGGCATATCCTATCCGGACGGAAGGAAAAAGCGAGCTTGTTGTGGTTGATATTGTGAAATCGTGAGTCTGATGAGCTTTTTTGAAAAAACTTTATTCTGATATTTTTTAGCGTTTTACTTGTTAAATTCATGTAAAAAAGAAAGTGATAAATGAGAATGAGACTATACGATATTCTCAAAAATGAATCTCAAAACGGACGGGCGCCGTATCACATGCCCGGGCATAAGCGGAGGGCAGAATATGATTATCTTGGAGACGCTGCCTTGATAGACTATACCGAAATCGATGGGTTGGACAATCTTCACGCTCCGTGCGGAATTTTGCGGGAAGCGATGTGTTATGCCGCAGCTCTATACGGTGCGAAAAAGTCTTTCTTTCTTGTCAACGGTTCCACCGGCGGTGTGCTGTCCGCTGTCTATTCGATTTGCCGTGGCGGAGGTATGCTGATTGCCGCCAGAAATTCGCATAAATCTGTCTACAACGCGGCGATATTGTGCGGTAGTCCGGTGTACTACATGATGCCGCGCATGTCAGACTGCGGGTTTGCCCTCGACGTCACCCCTGCGGAAGCTGAGGAGGCGCTCGCTGCACATCCAAATGCCGCCGCTATGCTTGTGACGTCCCCGACCTATGACGGAGTTGTGAGCGATATTGCGGGAATTGCCGGGGTTTGCCACAAACGCGGCGTTCCTTTGATAGTTGACGCGGCGCACGGTGCGCACCTCGGTTTTCTGGATAAAACTGTGAAATCCCCGGTTGCTTGTGGGGCAGATATCGCGATAATGAGTTTGCACAAAACCTTGCCCTCCCTCACGCAGACCGGAATTTTGCACGTGTGCGGCGATTTGGTGGATTCCGATACCATTGCGCAGTCGCTGGCTGTCTTTGAGACCACAAGTCCTTCATATGTCTTCATGGCGTCTGTGGACGGATGCCTGCACGAGATGGCAAACCGCCGCCTGTTTACGGATTGGAAAGAAAAAATTGCAAAAATCCATGAAATCGCAGCGGCGTGTGACGGGGTGCATCTTTTTATCCCCGAAGCTGTATTTGCGTACGATGAAAGCAAACTCATTCTGATGTGTGACGGATATACCGGAGGGGAAATTGCGGATATCCTGCGCCGCCGCTTCCGGATTGAGCCGGAGATGACCGCGGCCGGATATGTTTTGCTTATGACCGGAGCGGGGGATACATGGGAGATGACCGACTCCTTGTGCGGCGTATTCGAATTCTTTGCCCAAAATCCCCGGAGAGCGGAAGAAAATACCTTAAAAAGCAATCCATATCAGATTGCGCCCGATTGCCGGATGAAGCTTTCGGATGCGGTTCTTGCTAAATCTGAGGCTATCCCAATAGGCGACGCGGCAGGACGCATTTCTGCGGAGTTTGTGATGCCGTATCCGCCGGGGATTCCCCTGATTGCGCCCGGAGAGGGGATTACCACAGAGCGAATCCAAACCATAGAAGCGCTTTTGGAATGTGGACTGAATTTATTGACCTCGCACGGTGAATTTGGCGGCACAATCCCGGTGGTGTGCTAAAGTTTGGCGGTAAACACAAGTTATTTTGGTAAATGACTTGACAACAAACCGCACTTGCGGTATAATAATTCTGTTAAGTAAAAATATCATCAAATGACATAAGGAGTTTCACTATGAAAAGAATTCATACCCTTGAAACACGTGACCTTGCAAAGAGCGTAAAGAACGGTGGATGCGGCGAATGCCAGACCTCCTGCCAGTCCGCTTGCAAGACATCCTGCGGTGTTGCAAACCAGAAGTGCGAAAATAAAAAGAAATAAGTGCACATAACAAAAATACCGCTTGTCCGCAGCGACAGGCGGAATTTTATTATAAACCTAAATTTATCATTCAGGATATGAAATTATGATTCATCAGTATAAATTAAACGGATACAATATCGTTCTCGACGTATACAGCGGCAGTGTGCATGTCGTAGATGAAGTGGCGTACGACATCATCGCGATGTATGAAAGCTGTACAGCGGACGAAATTATCACCGAAATTTGCAGCAAATATCCCGATGTGACCGGAGAGGACGTGCGGGAATGTCTTGACGATATCGAAACGTTAAAATCCGCCGGACGCCTGTTCACAGAGGACAAGTATAAGGATAAAGTAATCGATTTCAAGAGCCGCAATACTTCGGTCAAGGCGCTCTGCCTGCATGTTGCGCATACTTGCAACCTCAACTGTGAGTACTGCTTTGCCGCGCAGGGAAAATATCACGGGGAACGGGCGCTCATGTCATACGAGGTCGGAAAGGCGGCACTCGATTTTCTCATCAAAAATTCCGGTAACCACGTCAACTTGGAGGTCGACTTCTTCGGCGGCGAGCCCCTCATGAATTTTGACGTAGTCAAGCAGCTTGTCGCCTACGCCCGCTCAGTGGAAGGAGAGTACGGGAAAAACTTCCGCTTCACGCTTACGACAAATGGAATGCTCATTGACGACGATGTCATTGCGTTTGCGAACAAGGAGTGCCACAATGTGGTTATGAGCCTTGACGGCAGAAAAGAAGTCCACGACAGACTCCGCCGCGACTACAGAAACGTCGGCAGCTACGACAAAATCGTTCCCAAATTCCAGAAATTTGCCAAGTCGCGCGGCGATACTGGATACTACATCCGCGGAACGTTCACGCACAATAACGTCGACTTCACAAACGATATTTTCCATATGGCGGACCTCGGTTTTACGCAGCTTTCCATGGAACCTGTCGTTTCCGCACCCGGTACGCCGTACGCGCTGACCGACGAAGATTTGCCGAAGCTGTTTGAACAGTATGAAATCCTCGCAAAGGAAATGATACGCCGCGAGAGGGAAGGAAAGCCTATCACGTTCTACCACTATATGCTCGACCTGTCGCATGGTCCATGTATTTATAAGCGGATTGCAGGATGCGGCTCGGGAACGGAATATTTTGCTGTTACTCCCACCGGCGACCTGTACCCATGCCATCAGTTTGTCGGAGACGAGCGATACAAAATGGGAGATGTTTGGACCGGTGTTACAAATACGGGTCTGCGTACCGAATTCATGTCGTGCAACGTCTATGCAAGACGTGAGTGCGACGACTGCTTTGCAAAGCTCTACTGCTCCGGCGGATGTGCAGCGAACGCATACCATGCGACCGGCTCCATTTCCGGCGTATACGATTATGGCTGCAAATTGTTCCGAAAGAGGATTGAATGCGCGATTATGTTAAAAGTTGCGGAAGCCGAGATGAGCGGCAGCGATGTTTCCTTTGCCGATACTACAGACTTGGAAGCATGCGGCGACTGTGAGAATTGCGTGGAAATACAATAAAAGAAACATTATGGGGCTGTCGCAAGTTGCAGTTTTGTAGAAAAGTCCCCGTCAAAGATAACAAAAATCCAGAGGAAGCGTCGTAGCACCTCTGGATTTTCTTGTTACTATTGCGCAAGCTATTCACACTTTGTTCATGTTATGCGACAGCCCCATTTCTGCTGTTTTAGTCAAAGTAAACCGTTTTTCCGGTTCTGGCCGATTCATAAGCCGCGTTTACGATTCGTACGCTCTTTATTGCTTCCGTAGGAAGAATCGCAGGGTCCCGCCCGTCGCGGACTGCCAGAATCATGTCTTCCACCATGTATTGGTGTCCCAGCAGTATCGATGGGTCGCCAGCGGCCGCCGAATTGTTCCCGCCGCCATACTTTTTCAACATGAACTCTTCTTCCTCAGCCTCGTCAAATGCGTCGATTCCCATTTCTTCCGCGAAGTCTTCGTCAAAGTCCCTAAATTTCCACGTCTTCAATACATCCTGATCAGCTTCGACCGAACCGTTTGTGCCGTAGAGCTGAATATCCGTCGAGATGCCCGGGTAGCAGTTCGTCGACGAAACAAAGGTGGCAAGCGCGCCGCTCTTGAATTTGACAATCGATACGGTAGCATCTTCCGTCTCAATGTCGTGCGTGTAGATACCGGTGTGTGTGGTCACGGATTCCACATCCCCCATGAACCACTGCATCAGGTCGACTGTGTGTACTGCCTGATTCATCAGGGAACCGCCGCCGTCCATGGCCCATGTGCCGTGCCAACCCTCGTAATAGTCCTGCTGCCGGAACCACTTGACCGCAAAGGTACCAAGCGTCAACCGACCAAATCTGCCAGCATCAAGCGCTTTTTTTATTGCAAGCATGTCGAGATTAAAGCGGTTTTGGTGAATAACGCCCGCGTGAAGTCCGGTTTCGAGGCGCGCCTTCTCGATTTTCATCGCCGCTTCCACTGTAATGTCAATCGGCTTCTCGACGAGTACATGCTTTCCTGCGTGAAGCGCCCGAACCGCAAAATCGGCGTGCATCGCGGAGGGGAGGCAAATACTGATAATATCAACGTCAGGGTCGGCAATCAACTGATCAAATTCTGTGTATTTCTTTAACCCCGGCTGCTTTTTCGCGACTTTCTCCATTTTTGCGGGAATCAGGTCGCACACTGCAACAAGGTCCGCGTTTTTTGAAGCAATCGCCGCATCGCAATGTCCCATGCCGACGCCCAACCCGACTACTGCATATCTGAGTTTTTTATCCATAGACTGTCCTTTCTGTATGTAACCATATATTACCTGATTTTTTTACATAAATACCGCTCGGCACGCTCAATTTCCGCTTCATTCCCGCGAACGCATATCGGATTCTGAATATATGTGTCCATGGAAATGAGCAAATCTGCCGCACCATCCCCAAGCTCAAGATACAGAATTTCATCCGGGTCCGCTTCATCGGTGAGGTCGTACAGCGTATCCTCATCGTCGGCGGTGATTTTCACGTATTCTGCGTCCTCTGATATCTCTGCGATTACGCGCGAGGTTGCCACAAAGCGCGAGCTGTACAGAGCCGCGTCCGTGTCCTCGGGCAGTACAATCGCTGTATCGTCAACTGTTTTGCGTATTGCTGCAATGTGAGCCGGACGGGTGCCACAGCATCCGCCGAGAATGTATGCGCCGATATTGAAAAACTTCTCCACATATCCTGCCATTTCGTCCGGTGTGACTGAGAAGTGCGAACCATGCTCATCCTCGACAGGCAAACCAGCGTTGGGCTTTGCGATCAGCGGAATTCCCAGCCCCTTTGCAATCGGAGAAACTGCTTTCAGTGCGTTGTATACCACGTCTGGTCCGATGCTGCAATTGACGCCGAAGCCTTGTATGTCGTATTGGGATAGGACCATAAGCGCTGCGTCAAGGGAGTCGCCATTCATGGTACGTCCATTTTGGTCGACCGTCATTGTGGTGAATATCGGGATTTCCGCCGATACTTCGCGCGCCGCGATAACTGCCAGCCGCAGTTCAGCCAAGGAAATCATAGTTTCCAGCATGAGAAAATCGACACCAGCAGACACCAGCGCGGAGATTTGACGTTTGAAAATTCCAATGATTTCATCCGCCGGCGTATCACCAAAAGGCTGCGAGATGAGACCGGTCGGTGAGACGTCTCCGCCGATGTAGTGCTGCCTGTTAGAAGATTCGCTGCTTGCTGCGGATTGAGAAACCTCCACAAGACGGTGGCAGACGCTGTCCGCATCGTTTGGGTCGAGGCCATGGCGGGTGAGATTCGGCAAACTGGCGCCAAACGTCGGTGCGAGAACCGCATCAGAGCCCGAAGCATAGTACTCGGATTGCAGCGTGCGCATGACGTCGGGATTGGCAAGCACGAACGCTTCCGTACACTCGCCTGATTTCATACCACGGCGGATAAGCTCGGTGCCGGTTGCGCCGTCAAGCAGAAAGGGAAGCGGAAAGTTCTTGATAAATTTCATAGTAAGCTCTCGTTTCATTGAATTTCTATACCTATATTATAAACAAAAAACAGAAATTTTCAATATTTTCACCGGAGATTTAGTGAAAAATTTTAAGATTCCCGTCACGTATACATTAAAAATTAAAAAAATACGCTATAATAGTCAGATAGAAATATGATAAAATATAAGACAATGATAGAGTCTGGAATGCCTGCATTCCCGGCTCGGGAAAAGGAGAATGATTTGTGAAAAAATATATTGCGCTTCTTTTGGCGGGACTGATGCTTTCCATGGCGGCATGTTCTTCTGAAACACCGGAGGAGACCGAAACTGAAACCTCGGCTCCCGAAACGGTAGCTGAGGCAGAAGAAGTCGAAACCGAACCAGAAACGAAAATCGAACGTCCCGAAGACGAAACCGTTATCAACTATATTACGCTTGAGCTTGAAAAAGACGCTATATATGACCGTGACGCTGGCGTTATTGTGATGTATTTCGCCAATCACCAAATCTGGTATGAAGCGGACACAAAATGTTCTATTGGACTGATTTCAGATGAAGAGGCTTTTTCTATATCCGGAACACCGGACATGACTGCTTATCCGGATGTTATCGTTGACGATGATGACTACTGCGGCATTGCAATAAAGGTAGATGAGGAAATTTCGGCGGGTACATACTTTGTTTCCGTCACATTTGACGAATATATTGTAAATTTTGATTTCACGGTAGAATAATGGGGGCAGGAGACATGAGACTTCACTTCCTCGGTACAGGCGCGGCCGATTGGGATATCACCAAGGCGGATTCCACGCAGAATTTCAGGCGCAACTCATCCCTGCTTGTCGACGATGTGCTTTTAATTGACCCGGGTCCGTGCCTTTTCGAATTTGAGTCAACTTTCGGTTACACCGGCTTATATGCCAACGTAACCGACATCATTTGCACGCACAAGCATGACGACCACTACAATCCTAAAACTGTAGAAATGCTGTCTGCGTCCGGCGCGGTCTTTCACGAGTTGTCAGCAGGCGATACCCTTGAAACAGACAAATATATCATTCGCGCATACGCTGCGAACCATTGTACCGCACGCGACCCCATACACTTTGTCATTGAGTCAAAAGCGGATGGAAAACGCTTTTTCTACGGCTGCGACGGCGCATGGATGTACTACGATACTTACAAAGCCCTGTTCGCGCTCGGGCATCTCGATATGATGATTTTCGATTGTACCATTGGGGATATCCCCGGTGACTATCGCATATTCGAGCACAACAATGTAACGATGATATCAGAAATGCGCGCGCTGTTTTCTAAAATATGCCCGCGCTTCATGGTCAGCCATCTTGCCCGAACCCTCCATCCTGCAACTTACGATGAAACCGCTCAAGTTCTGTCGTCCCATGGCTTCGAAACCGCATATGACAACGCGGCAATAGAACTATAAAAAGCCCAACAAAGAATACAAAACAAAAAGTACAAGCACAGATTAAAAATGACGGCTGTGCTTGTATTTTTTAAAATGCATAAAGAAAAGCCGCTGACTTGTAATTCAACGGCTTGTGACGGAGAGGAAGGGATTCGAACCCTTGTGGAGTTGCCCCCAAATGGTTTTCAAGACCACCTCGTTATGACCGCTTCGATACCTCTCCGTGCGGTTTAACGCATAACATTATACTATATTGTCCCCCCGATGTCAAGAGTTTTTTCGAAATTGCCGTGCAAACAATTTTTATATTTCAGTTCCATTATAAAAATTTTCAAAGCAGTCCGGATTATAAATATCCGGTATTTCTATCCTGACTTGCTCAATGTGCAGAAAACGCGCGGTGGCGTATTGGTAGGTGGAAAGGGGGCGGTCGAGCGCGTTGTCGGAGTGTGATGCTACCAGATATCCGCTTTCATCATAGCCGGTGACGAGAAGAGAATGGTAGTATTTTCCATCCGGTCTGGCGAGCTGTATGACGTCTCCAATTATCAACCCACCCGGATAAGTTTCCGTGGCATACGGCGCCACCCCAACGTTTGTTGTCATAAAATTATAGAAATACTCGACTCCAGTCCACGCGGCCGAGCGGTCTTTCGACGAGATGTAATACCATCCAAATGTTGGAGTATAATTCATTACACACGAGCCGGCATATACGCATTGCGAAACAAAATTGGTGCAATCCCCACCGATGCCGTTGTAGTTCTCGAACAACGGGTTACGATCAAACGCCCATCTTCTCGCGTATTCAAGTGCGTGTTCACGTCTGTAGGCAATCGAAACAAGCATAGGCTCCTCCATTTTGTGCATGAGAAAAGAAGTTTGTAATATATTTATATTCGCGGCACAGTTTCATATGCCAGAAAAACATCAAAAAGGGCAGTCTTGCAAAAGACCGCCCTGGCATTTTTATCTGTTTTTGCGTATAAATAAAGCTTTTTGAAAACCTTATTTTTTGAGTCTTGCTTCCGCTTTCAGTCTGTTTTCCGTATTCAGAATCTTCTTGCGGAGACGGATGGACTTCGGTGTTACTTCAATCAGCTCGTCCTCTCCAATGAATTCGATTGCCTGTTCGAGCGAGAAAATCTTCGGGGGAACAAGACGGAGCGCTTCGTCCGCACCGGCGGAGCGGATAGAGGTCAAATGCTTCTTCTTACAGACATTTACCGCAATGTCAATGTTCTTTGGGCATTCGCCGACCAACATTCCTTCGTAAACTGGCGTCTGTACCCCAATGAACATAATTCCTCTATCCTGTGCATTAAACAGACCGTATGAGGTTGCTTCCCCGTCCTCACTTGCTACAAGAGAACCTGTGTACCGCGTCGTAATTTCTCCCTTGTATGGCTGATATCCGTCAAAGATGGTGTTCAGAATTCCCTCTCCGCGCGTATCGGTGAGGAACTCGCTCCTGTAGCCAAACAGACAGCGCGACGGAATCGAATATTCTATTTTCATCCGCTCACCATGCTTGTTCATCTCAAGCAGTTCGCCCTTGCGGATGCCGAGCTTTTCCACAACTGCTCCAACGTATTCGTCAGGTACGTCGATTGTCACCCGTTCCATCGGCTCGCACTTTTTACCGTCGATTTCTTTATACAGCACTTTCGGATTCGAGCAGCAGAGCTCATATCCCTCGCGGCGCATCGTTTCGATGAGAATGGAGAGGTGCATTTCACCACGTCCCGCAACTTTGAAGCTGTCGGTCGTGTCACCGTCGGCCACACGCAGTGAAACATCTTTCAGCGTTTCCTTGTATAGGCGCTCGCGAATCTGACGGGACGTCACAAACTTGCCCTCGCGTCCTGCAAACGGACTGTCGTTTACTTGGAACGTCATTTCCATCGTCGGTTCGCTGACTTTCACAAACTCAAGCGGCGTCGGGTCCAGAGGGGAAACAATCGTGTCACCGATTGTGATATCCTCCGCACCGCTGAAACATACGATGTCACCCATAGAGGCCTCGGTAACCGGCTTGCGGGCCAGACCTTCAATGGTATAAAGCGAAACAATTTTTGTCTTTTTCGGAGGGGCGTCCGGCGTATGATAGTTTACAATGACTGCTTCTTCACCCTGATGAACCGTTCCGCGCTCAATGCGCCCGATACCGATTCTGCCGACATAATCGTTGTAGTCGATAGAGGAAACCAGCAGCTGGAGCGGTCCGTCAATCTCTCCCTCTGGAGCGGGGATATAGTCAATAATCGTATCAAACAGCGGGTCGAGATTTATCCCCTCATCGTATGGCGTGAGAGATGCCGTACCGGCTCTGCCGCTGCAAAAGAGCATGGGAGAATCCAGCTGTTCATCTGTCGCGTCAAGTTCAAGGAGAAGTTCAAGAACCTCATCCGGAACTTCATCAAGACGCGCGTCGGGACGGTCGATTTTATTTACCACAACAATAACACGGTGTCCAAGTTCCATCGCGCGCTTCAGCACGAAACGTGTCTGCGGCATTGGTCCTTCTGCCGCGTCCACAAGCAGGATAACACCGTTTACCATTTTGAGAATTCGCTCAACTTCGCCGCCGAAATCCGCGTGCCCGGGCGTGTCAACAATATTGATTTTTATTCCGTTTCTGACCACAGACGTATTTTTCGCAAGAATAGTGATGCCACGCTCCCGTTCGAGGTCTCCGGAGTCCATAACACGCTCCCGGACGACCTGATTTTCATGATACGTGTCGCACTGTTTCAGCATCTGGTCAACAAGTGTAGTCTTACCATGGTCAACATGCGCAATAATCGCAACATTACGAAGGTCTTCTCTAATCAAAGCAGCCAGCTTCCTTTCAATTTATATTAACGTTTGTGTGGGAACTGTCTCCCACAAATGTCACCTTACTCAATAACTTATAAATTATATCACACAGATGCGAAAAAATAAAGAATTGTAATGTAAAAAAATGAATTTCAGCGATTTAGACTTGATTGAGTGAGAATAAAGGGGGGATTTCGTGCAAAGTATTTACTTGGTAGCTGTCCAGAATTCTTTCAGTATGGAACGCATCGATAACGGGTCACCGGTATATTTCATATGGCGCCAATGTTTGGGGAAGAGACGCTTCATAGAGGGGTCGCCAAGGCGGTCGTCAATCAGAAGAACGATACCGCGGTCGCTTTCTGAGCGGATAACGCGTCCCGCCGCCTGTAAGACTTTGTTCATTCCCGGACAGATATAGGCAAAATCGCGGCCGCGCTCCGTCTTTTCATCGTAGTAGGCTGCCATGATGTTTCGCTCTGCCGAAAGCTGCGGCATTCCCGTTCCTATGATGATAGCTCCAATCAGGCTTTCGCCCGCTAGGTCAATGCCTTCCGAGAACATCCCACCGAGTACGCAGAAACCGACTACCCACTCATTCACACGTTTGTGAAAAACCTCAATGAAGCGTTCCCGTTCGCGGTAGCTCATCCCCTGACGCTGCATCACAATCGTACATTCCGGCATCGCTTGCGCGAACAGACGGCATACTCGTTTCATATAATCGTAGGAGGGGAAGTATACCAGATAATTCCCGCGCCGTGCCGACGCCGCTTCCGCGATGACCTCCGCACATTCCTCAGCAGTTCCTTTCCGGTCGGCAAACCGCGTGCTTATTGAGTCATATGCTATCAAACAGAGATTGTCTCGCGCATAAGGAGATTCCAGCTCCAGCGTAACCGCGTGTTTTAGTCCCGTCACTTCCACGAAATATTCCATCGGCGACAGCGTGGCCGAAAACATCACCACCGAACGGGCTACTTTGGTCATCGCTTGTATCATCCCCGAGGGGTCAAGACACAAAAGTTCTGCTGTGATATGATTGCCTTTGCGCGAGGCAAAAAATCGGAATCCCTTGTCAAAAAATCTTGCAGCAAATACAAGTTTTGAAATCTTGGTGTAATATTCGCTCAGGACTTCTGCGGAATCCTCTCCGTCGCGAATGTATCGTCCCATCAGCTTGGCAAGTTCCGCAGCGGATTTCACGAGCCCATCCGGTACCCGCGAAGATTCGTAAAATCCACCTGAAACTTCTCCCTCATCCGTCTGGCGGACATATTCGTTCTCCACACAGACGCTCGCGAGCTCATCCATCGCATCACATAGCCCGTTCGCGGCTGCCTGAAACTCCGCATCCTCAAGAAAGTATGTGTCCGACAAGTCTGCAATTTCCCTTACCAGCGCAGATGTGACTGTTGCGGAATATGTGTTCCGCGTGCGGTCGGGAAGGTTGTGCGCCTCATCGAACAAAAATACATACTTTTCCTCCGCGCACCGCTTGACATCCTTGAAATATCTCTTGAACCGGATGTTGTCGTCAATCACGTAGTTGTAGTCGCACACCAACATGGTACAGTATTCCGATAAATCGAGGGAAAGCTCATATGGACAGATATTGTATTCGTCCGCAGTTTTTCGTACCCGCGCGGCAGTATAGATTCCATCCGCTGACTTCAGAAGGGCAGTCAGCGCGGCAAGCTGTCGTTCGCGGTATGAAACGGAGCTCTTTCCTAACGCTTCCGGAATGCTGTCGACCTTTTCGCAAAATCGACATTTCAGACGCAGATTCAGCTCCGGCGCAGTTTTCTTATAGGGGCAGACTTGTTCTTTCGCCTGAATCATCACGGCACGGAAATGAGGCGCGTGTTTCACGATTTCGCGTGCGGCATCCAACGCGGCGATTCCCGTGACGTTTTTTGCCGTAAAGTAAAATATCCGGTCGATTTTGCCTGCGCCAACTGCTTTGACCGCCGGAAAGACGGATGAGATTGTTTTTCCAATTCCAGTCGGCGCGGACACCAGCAGAGATTTTCCGTGGACCATTGCACGGTATGCCTCTTTCACAAAGTCCGCCTGCCCGTCGCGGATACTGCGATACGGAAACGGCATCTTTTTCACTTCGTCTGGGAAAACGCTGTACCGCGCCGCCGCGATTTGGATAAATCCGGCGGCGCGCTCGACCAGCGCGTCGAACATACGAAGCAGCGCGATTTTTGAGAAGCGCGCAGTAAACACCGTTTTGCTTCCGTTTGACCGTTTCAGATAGGTCAGCTTCACCTGCACCTCCGACAGTCCTGCAGACTCGGCAAGCATACAGGCATACAGGGTAGCCTGTGCGAAGTGTGCCGGATCGGAAAATGGGGAGAGAGAGACATCCATATACCCGACGGTCTTGATTTCTTCCACTGTATGAATATCACCGTCGCAGGATATAATATCAGCAAAGCCCTGTACGGTCACAGTGATTCCGCCGACCGCGGTCGTTTTTTCAAGGGGGACTTCCGTTTGCACGGACGCTGTGTTCTGCTCATACGACTGCATTTTTACTGCGTCTGTTTCAACGACATTGTGCATGGCGGTTCCGTGGCGCATGGGTGCGAGTCCTGACTCGTCTGTATAGTCGTATGTATCGGGGGTTACGACCGTTTTTGTAAAACCATATTTTTTCATTAAGATGCCGGGATTTTCGCGTTGAAAAGCATAAGAGGACAGTTCTGTGACTGTCACAAGCATTGTATTCGCATCGCGGTCGAATTTCATGGAAAACCTCCGGCAATAAAACTTTCATTCGATAGTATAACATAAAAAGCGCGTTAAATCAACACGAATTGCGGCATTTGATTTTTGGGTGTTGCACGTGCAATAAAAAATAAATATCATTGCCACGCAGTCTGCATACAAAATCTTGCAATTTCAGACATACAGTGATATAATATTCCATAATGATACAGATAATAATGATATAGATACGAGGTTTTAACATGGTACTCGATAAAAAGGAAACGACAGTGGCGTATCGCTGTCCGGAATGCGGTTCCAGCGTCATGAGTATGGTAGGCATTTTCGCGCTGACAGCAGATATGATACGGCTGAAATGCCCATGCGGCGGATCGCAGCTTGAAATCGTTTATACAAAGGACAAAAAGGTGCGGCTGAACGTTCCGTGCTTCCTGTGCCCAACGCCGCACAGCTATATGCTGTCCTCACAGATGTTTTTTGACCGCGAACTGTTTGCACTGCCATGCAGTTATTCCGGCATCGACATCTGCTTCATCGGGCGGCAAGATAAAGTCTCAGAGGCGATGCAGGAATCGGAAAAAGAGCTTCTTCAGATGCTGGATGATGCGGACGTTGATATCGATACCCTTATGCACAGTGTGGAACATAACCAAAAGCCGGAGCTGAGCGACCCGCAGGTTCTCGATATCGTTATGTTTGTCATCCATGATTTGGCAGACGAAGGAAAAATCACGTGCAGCTGTCCGGACGGCGGCGATTACGAAGTGGAAATCGGCGACGACCATCTCACTGTGAAATGCAAGCAGTGCGGCGACTCCCTTGATATTCCCACCAACAGCCTGACTGCCGCCAACGCTTTCCTCTCCTGTGAGCGGCTCGACCTGAAGTAAAAAATTTCGCGGGGCTTGAAAATCATTCACGCAATATTTCGCAGACGCATACTATAATATCAGAGCGGTGCCAAAGAGCCGCTCGATAGAAAGAAACACGAATAAAAAAAATAGCCTATATGGCTTGGAGGTTTATCATGGGATGCTTCTGCAACATTTTTGAAAATGACACCTTTATGTGGATTATTATCCTCATTCTTCTTATTGCTATCCTCAACTGCTCCTGCTGCGGCTGAACCATACCAAATAGCTAAAACAGACGTGCCAAACATGGCACGTCTGTTTTATGTTGTGACGTATAATAATAAAATAATGAGAAGCTCGTTTTTTGAAGTGGGATTTTAAATTGACGCAAACCGTGCAATTTAAAATTTTATTTTTCAATATCCACCCACCGGAACTCTCCGTTTTCATAGAGCATCGCGCTGTGGGAACTTCCGTTTTTCGGGATTGAAGCGGAGCCCGGATTCAAGTACCGCACTCCATCTTTTATGAAGTCGTGCGGAACGTGTGTATGCCCTGTGAGGTAGATACTGCCCGCCGCCATCTTTGGTTCCTCACGATGGCCGTGAGACAGATACATTACCGTATCTCCATCAAAGACTACCGCATAATCCGGCGTCACTGGAAAATCGAGCATGAGGGAATCCACCTCAGCTTCGCAGTTGCCGCGCACTGCGATGATGTTCGTCGCATACGTGTTCAGCAGAGCAGCCGTTTCCTTTGGAGAATAGTCACGCGGCAGGTCGTTGCGTGGCCCGTGATATAAAATATCACCGAGAAGCAGTATTTTTGCCGCTTCCGATTTTTCAAATGCCTGCAGTGCCAGACGGGTGTAGTACGCCGATCCATGCAGGTCCGATACAATAAACAGCCTCATACCAATCAGCCAAGATTGAATTTTGCAATCTTCTCACGCAGGAAGTTTACAGCAAGTTCAATATCAGCAACCGGATTTCCGCCAACTTCACGCTCAATTGTAAGGAATCCGTTGTATCCCGTCTCAGCCAGAGCAGGGAGATATACGTCAAAGTTTACGTCACCTTCGCCGAGAGGCAGTTCAAGATACTTGTGACCCATCTCAAGCAGTGCCTTGTGTTCCTTTGCTTCTTCGCCGATTTCAATTGCCGCGTCAATGCGCTTTTTCAGCATGATGCCATCCTTCGCGTGCGTATGAACAACGTACTTGCCTATGTACTTTAATGCGTTCTCCGGTCTGTCGTCAACGCACATCACAAGGTTTGCAGGGTCAAAGTTTACGCGAACGCCGCCTGCGCCGAGGGAATCCAGAAACTCGCCCAATACCTTGCCCGGCTCCGGACCTGTCTCAACTGCAAAGGCAGCCCCAACGGAATCCGCATATTCGGCAAGCTCGCGGCAGGCCTTCCGCATAATTTCCTTTGTTTCGCACTCTTCTTCCGGGACTGTGCCGATGTGAGTTGTAACGACGTTGCATTCGAGCTTTTTCGCAAGATCGAGCACCCTTTTTGACTTTTCAACATATACAGCATTCTCATCAGGATTCATGAATCCGTGACCAAAGTCGCCGCAAAGCGCGGAGAATACAAGCCCGTTCGACTTTACGATGTCAAGCGTCTCGCGAATTTTTTCCGCTGTCATGTTCTCAGGAGCCAGATCGCCATAAGTAGCGTACGCCTGAATGCCCTCGATACCAAGGGATGCCGCCTTTTCGACTCCGCCCTTAAATCCAAGGCGGAAAGACTCAACCATAGCGCCAATTTTCATTTTTTAAATCTCCTTTATGTATAAAGTATGGTTTAACACGATGAGAATACCTATATTTTGTCGCCCCGCACACCTTTCAAATAATTGTTCAAAAAAGGGTTTAGGCAGTGGGGATAGAATCTCCACGGAACACTCCCCTATACCTCACTTCAACCCCTGTCGGATTTTCTGTTCGCGGATGTCGAGACCACGGAAGTATAGGGGGATGTATTCGCCAAAGATGCGGCTGATGATACGGTCCGAGTAGCGCTTCCGAAGTTCGTTTTGGGGGAGATTGGTGTTGATGATAGTAGATTTGTGCATCATAATGCGGGTATTGATGATATTGTAAAGACAGGACAGCGTGAATTGATTCGAAATTTCGCAGCCGAGGTCGTCGATTATCAAAAGGTCGCATTCCGTATAGCGTTCCACATCGTCGCCGGACTCCGCGTTATAGCCGTTCCCACCGAACCGCCGCGCCTCAAAATCTCCGAACAGCTTGATTGCTGACTCGTAAACAACGTATGCTCCCTTTTCAATGATAACCTTTGCGACTGCGGAGGAAAGATGTGTCTTGCCGAGTCCGGTTGCACCGATGAATAAGAAGCTGTCCGAATGGTCCGGTACAAAGGTTCGCGCGAACTCCCAAAGACGGTTTGCATTCTGCCGCATTATTATTTTATCATCTTTTTCGTAATAGTCAAGAGAAAATGTGTCAAAAGATTGCGTTTCCACCAAAGAATACAGTCCTGACGCTTCCAAAGAAGCAAGTACCAATTCCTTTTTCAGGCACTCGCAGATGTTTACATCCACATATCCCGTATCCGAGCACTTGGAACAGTAAAATTTAATGTCGCAGTAATCCGCAGGATACCCCGCTGCCGCCAAAAGCTGCCGCTTGCGCTCGACAAGAGCCTCGTATTCTGCACGCACGGCCTCCAGCGACTTCCCGCCATCCTCCAGCGCGGCAGCCATAATCTTAACTCCGGTCTTCGACAGCATTTTATCAATTTCGCCAAACTCCGGTATCGCAGCTGAAACTTCCGCAACATGCCGCTCGTACATTCCTATCGCATTCGACCTGTGCTCCGCTACCTTCTGTTTCGCGGCGCGAATGTTATCAACACGACTCATAATCCACATCCTTATTTGTAAGTTTTCAGTTTTGCCATCCCAAGCATCAGAAAACCACTATTAATTTTACTCACCGTACGACCGCTTCAGGGCCGCCTCAAAAAAGCTGTCGGTGGAGAAACTGGTGCCGGCGGGAACATCTTTGGTCTTGGAACGCTCCTCTTCGGCGGCTTCTACATCGGCGACCGTCTTGTAACCTGCCGCATACCAGTTTTCGAGAACCGCGTTGGCATAGTTGAGGGTCGGATCCTTCGTTTTTGCAACCGTAACCTCGTATGCGGCTTGTATCATTTCACGGGAGAAGTCGTATTTGACTGACCAGTTGGTGATAAAGTCCCGCTCCTTCTTGATGAGCGTCCGCTTGCCGAGTCCGAACAGCTCCCGGACAAAGTATTCGAGAGACGAGCGGCGTTCGATGGCATTCAGTTCTTCCTCAAGTGCCGCATATGTGATGATATCGCGGTCGAAAAAATCAAGTGCCAGCTTTTCAATGTAGCGCACTGACTTCTTCTGCACGTTCACCGCATGTGAGCACAGAAGCAATATGTAGTCGTGCGGGAGAGACAAATGGTCCACAAGTCCTACGATTATCGCCGTTTCGGCTGTGTTGAAAATCTTGCCGAGTATCTGCTGGCAGGAGTCCAGCAGAGCAGAGCACCCAGCGGTTCTCTCTACAACAGATGCAACCTCATCTGAGGTGTAGTTGGGAAGTTCTGTGTTCTGTATCGTCCGCTTTTTGACCTGTTTGGCGTTGCCCGCCTCTGCTGCCGTCTGATTGATATTTGTCTTACTTGCCGCGTTCTCGCCGCCCTCAACGGCGAACGCGCCATAGCTTTCCCAAGCAGCAATTGCACGCCGTACGGCGTTCTCTGTCATGTCCAGCCGTGCCGCAAGATCTGTGATGTTGAAATCCCGGTCGAGCATCACGGCGAGAAGAACGCGAAGTTCGTCAGGTGTAGCTGTGGATAACTTTTCCGAAACTATTTCTGAGGGGAGTGAAATAATTTCATGTTTGTATATAGGAATAATTTTCATGTTGAATAAAATATTCTCTTTCAAATTTCGATAAAAATCGATATATTCATTCCCGCGTCTGGAAAATACCTTGTCAAGAGACAAGAAGTGAAGAAAATTTAATAAAAATTTTTGCGCTATCTTGGTGAGACTATATAAAAAAATCGATACTCCAGTCGCAGAATGTATATATTTCAAAAACCAACAAAATACAATTCGAATTTTCTTTGAATATTCATGCAAAAGTCGGTATATCCGGAATTTGGGGATAAAGTTTTCCACAGGCTGTGGAAAACCATGTTGAAAAGACAAACGCCTTTTTTCCGACGGATGGGTCCATATCCCAGCTTTTCAGGAATTTTGGAACCCCTTCAAAGTCCCTTTTCCCTGAGCAGTCCGCTCATATATTCTTCCGCCGCCTCGTCTGAGGCGTAAGCGTTCAGCGACCAGTCGGCGGTGATACCGAGTTTGTACATATAGTACCCCTCCGCTGCTGTCATCGCCGCGTTATCGCCGCACAGCTTAATCGACGGTACAAGAAAGCGAACCCCTTGCTTTTCACAGATTTTTCCCACTGCGCGGCGGAGATGAGAGTTTGCCGCTACGCCGCCCGCCATCACGAGAGTTTTCGTCCCTGTCTGAGTCAGTGCCCGGCTAAGTTTTTTCGTGACGCCGTCGCACACTGTTTTCGTGAATGCCGCCGCGATTTCACACCGCTTTTCATCGGGAAGTACATCACTTTTCGCCTTCTGCCTTTCGTTGTGGATGTAGTTTATCACCGCGGTTTTCAGTCCGCTGAATGAAAAGTCAAGCGTATCGTCCGCAACCGCAGGGGAAGGAAAGTGCAGCGCATCTTTTTTATCAAAATCAAACATTTCAAACCCCTGAGCTGCCATTTTGTCCATTGCGGCGCCACCGGGATACGGCAGTCCCATGACGCGGCCGACTTTATCGAAGGCTTCCCCACAGGCGTCGTCGCGCGAGCCGCCGATTTCGTGGAACGTGGCGTAATCTGATACCTCATATAGAGACGTGTGCCCGCCGGATACTACCAGCGCGAGATATGGCGGCTTCAAGTCATCGTGTTCCAGATATGCCGCTGCGACATGGGCTTCGATATGATTGACCGGAATCAGCGGAACGCCGAGCGTCATCGCAAGAGACTTTGCAAAGCTGACTCCGACGAGAAGGGAACCGATAAGCCCCGGCGCAAAGGTCACAGCAACTGCATCGATATCAGAAAACGAGATGCCGGATTTTTCTATTGCTTCCCGTGAGACGTTCGATATCGCCTCACAGTGCGCACGGCTGGCGATTTCGGGAACCACACCGCCGTAGAGCGCATGAATTTCAATCTGCGACGAAACGATATTGGACAACAGGTCAAGTTTATATCCGTCCGCATAGATGATCGCCGCCGCCGTCTCGTCACACGAACTTTCTATTGCAAAGATGTACATTCTTCCTCTTCCTCCGTACCAGCACCAACGGATTTGCGCATCACGATCGCATCCTCAACCGGCTTGATATAATATTTGCGGCGCACACCGAGCGGGATAAATCCGTTTTTTTCATACAAATGCCGTGCCGTTGCGTTGGACTCGCGCACTTCCAGATAGAAATCAAGTACCCCATTTGCCTGGGCGTTCTCTATCATGGCGTGAAGGAGAGCTTCTCCTATGCCGCATTTTCGGGATGTCGGTGCTACGGCGATATTTAGAATTTCGCTTTCCTCATCCAGTGTCATGATGCATGCAAACCCAACGACCGCATCGTCATCCGAAACCGCCGCGTAAATCGTGACGTTTGGCGATGCGAACGCTTCATTAAAGCTTTTCTCCGACCATGGACAGGTGAAAGACGCATTCTCGATTGCCACAATTTCTGCGGTCTTATCCGATGTTGCTTTAATGATCTTCATTTTTGTTATTATTCCCATTTTCCGGCTGAATACCGAATGCGGCGGACAAGGCCTTATCGATATCGTCAAGGCATTTTTCATACTGCGCAAGGCTGCCGCCGAACGGGTCGGAGATTTCTTCCGGCATAACGGTTATCTTGGAGGCGTATTGCGGAAAGCTCAGCATCAGCTGCATAGCGTGTGACGAAGTAACTCCGACTACAATATCCGCTTCCTCCATCATGGCTTCGGTGACATTTTGCGAGATGTGGGACGTGTAGTCGTTGTCCGGCTTACGTGACACAACACCACGGTTTTTAAGCGCCTGTACGGCGTTTTCAGAGATGGGAGAACCGTCAGCCATCAGTCCGGCAGATACCGCATGGCGGGTGAATCCAGCATACTTGTCGTTGAACAGCGCGGCGCACATCGGAGAGCGGCAGGTATTTCCGGTACAGATGAATAAAACGGTTTCCTTTTTAATGATGTCCGATATCGTTTTTTCGGGCATGACTTCAATTTCGTATGACATATTATTAACCTTTGCTGCTTGTTATGAATTCAGACAGCATATCTCCGATGAGAACGCTGCGTTTTGTATTACGGTCGTAGAGGAAAATGCCTTCCTCAAATTCACCGTAAGTCAGATTGTAGTATATGTGAGGATACTTGTCCTCAGAATAGAACTTCAGTTCATAAGTCTTATACGCGTCGATAAGAGGCCATTCGGCGTATTCTCCGTTCAGAAACAGGTCAATCAAGGAGTCGATGGTCTCCTGATTATCTATAGTTACGACGCCGATGGTTACGGTATCTCCCTCGCAGACGTAGATCTTGTTCGGATGAAGCTCCTCGAGGGTCGGCAGCGTTGTGTCATCTGAATAGAAGATGGTGGTTGCACTTCCGGCGTACGCCTGTGTAAGCCACTCATGGGGGTCAAGTCCCTTGATTTCGTACAAGGTCATGTCGGACTTTGCGTAATAGCCGTAAGCTTCGCCGACTGAGACAGGCTCGTAATTGGTGGGAGCGGGCGTATAAGACAGGTGAAGCCACTTATTTATCATTTTGCCGTCCTCATACTTGAGATTTACGAGGGTACCGGAGCAGGATGCAAGAAGTAGAAGGGCGAGTACAAGTGAAATTCCCCTAATAATTTTTTTCATGAAAGCATATCTCCGTTAATATAAAATAAAATATCAATAGCCAAACTTTCCCGACAGGCTATCATCATTATCAATCCACTCTATAGTATTGATAACGCGGTATTCGCTTGCGGTATCGCGGATATAAACTTTGGCGATACCGGCATTGAGAATCATGCGTTTGCACATCATGCAGGAATTGCTCCCGGAGACGACGCTCCCATCAGCGGGGTCAGTGCAGCACATATACAACGACGCGCCGAGCATACTTTCCCGCGACGCAGCGATGATAGCGTTCGCTTCACTGTGAACGGAGCGGCACAGCTCATACCGTTCCCCACGGGGAATGCCAAGCTGTTCTCGCGTACAGACACCAAGATCGGAGCAGTTTTTCCGTCCGCGCGGCGCCCCATTATATCCGGTTGAGATAATCACGTCGTTTTTGACAATAATGGCGCCATAACGCCGCCTGAGACAGGTACTTCGTTCCGAAACCGTCTCAGCAATATCAAGATAGTAGTTATCCTTACTGACTCTTTCCATAAAAAAACTCACATTATATAATATTTTGAAGGTTTACATATTATTATACTATATCGCATATAAAAAAACAAGAGCCCATTTGTTAGACTAAGGTGAAATGTAGGTGAAAATATAGGGAAATACCGGGAAACTCTATTCCCTTTGTTTTGCCTAAAACCCCAAGCTTATCTTGCAATAGTCACCCCTCGCTCAGTCTGAACAGTTTTGATGGAGGGACCCTTTTGAAAAGGTGCCCCACGCATCCCCTTTATTATGTAGGAGCCCAGTATGAGTCATAAAAGAAGGAATTTGTTTATTGGAAATGCACTGCTGCTGTCGGCGGTGAATATTGCGATGCGTGGGATTGCGGTGAGCTTTAACGCATACATCAGCCGGAAGACAGGCGCGGAATCAATGGGCCTGTTTACTCTTGTAATGAGTATTTATGGATTTGCAGTGACGCTGGCACAGTCGTGTGTCAATCTTGCTGCTGTACGGCTGACTTCCGAGCGGTGCGCTGCACTGGAGGGCGCCGACCGGAAGTCGTGGAAGTACGCGATGCGGCGTGTTGTAAGAGCAGTGTGTTTGTATAGCCTTATTTTTGGTGTTTCTACGGGAATTGTGCTCTATTTTACTTCCAACGCCGCAGCGGAATATCTTCTGGGGGATTTGAGAACGGTTCGGTCTCTGCGGATTCTGGCGGTGAGTCTTCCCGCAATATCGCTGTCATCTGCGCTGTCGGGGTATTTTACCGGCCTGCGGAAGGTTACGAAAAACGCTGTGACTGCGGTGACGGAACAGTTTGTGAAGATACTCGTCACATCGACTGCACTTGCGATGATTCTGCCGGGAAATGTGGAATCCTCATGCCTTGCCGTAGTCGGAGGGTCCGCGATTGCGGAGGCATGGTCTCTTGTGCTGAATATGATTATGTACATTATGGACTCGGGAAGACCTGCTTCTGCCGGTAAGAATTACGGAACAAAGACGATTAGGCTTAAAACAAAGCTGCGTGACGCAGCAGATATTTCACTTCCGTCCGCAGTTGGCGCATATGCAAGGCAGGGACTGAACACACTCGAACATCTTGCGATTCCTGCGGGACTCAAAAAAAGCGGTATGTCACCGGAAAAGTCCCTTGCGGCATATGGACTTTTGCAGGGGATTGCATTCCCGCTTGTTATGTTTCCGTATGCAGTTATCGGCTCGTTTACATCGCTGCTGGTGCCCGAGATGGCGGAGCGGAAGGAGCTTGGCGACATTGCCGGAATCGCGGGTCTGACGAAGCAGGTTTATCGCTATTCTGCGATTTTTTCGGTCGGGGCATGTGGAATTTTCGTAAACTTCGCGAGGGAGCTTGGCGTCATGGTCTATGATTCGTCGGAGGCCGCAATGTATACGTTTTTGCTGGGACTGTTGGTGCCGTTTATGTATCTGGATACCGCAGTCGATGCGCTGCTGAAGGGGATGGGAGAACAGGTCTACTCAATGAAGGTAAACATTGTCGACTCCGCGTCCGGACTGGTGCTGGTGTACCTGCTGACGCCGCGGCTCGGGATTTACGGCTACATTGTTACAATGTGGGTGTGCGAACTTGGGAATCTGTGGGCGAGCATCCACAAGCTTGGCTGTGTGACAGGAGAGGGTATCCCGACCGCTGTCAGGTACTACATAGCTCCAGTGATATTGTGCGTGATACTTTCGGCAGTGAAGAAATTCTTCTTAGAAGAAATGCCGCCGGTCTGCGCGCTTCTCATTTTTGCGGCGTTTTATGTTTTATGTGTATACATCATGAGCGGACGTCGGAAAACGAAAAAAGAGACTCAAACGTGAGTCTCTTTTTATGATCCGTGGGGGAATCGAACCCCCGTTTACGCCGTGAGAGGGCGTCGTCTTAGCCGCTTGACCAACAGACCATTTCCTCCTCGGAACGAGTGTATTATATCACAAATCCTGTCGCATTGCAAGTACTTTTTCAAAATTTGCAAAAAAATTTATTGGGATCTTTTCTGGTCAAAACGGCTTCAGAAGGGGAGCGGGGGACCCTTTTTCCGAAAAGAGTCCCCCGCAAAAGCTATGTTAATTGAATTATAAATTTCCTTCAGCAACAATATTTTGCATTTTTCTTGCCCAGTCAACGATGGCCTGACGTTCCTCGAGAGTGATTTTTTTGCCGAAGATGCCGCATTTTTTAAGATAATAGGCTTCGTCAAGGACATTTGTACCAGCGGTTTTCAAGATGTCACGGAGGCTCTGTTCGCCTGCGCTCTTTTCTTCCCCGTCAATGACAAGGGCGACATTCTGCGCTCTGTTCGGATAAAGCTCGCTGCAGAAGCGTCTTACCTGGTCACTGGGCTCGCCGTTCAGGGTCACAACGATGAGAACGAGTCTTTCTTTATCTGCCGGATATGCCGGAGGAATATCGTTTACCAGACAGCCGCATGCCTGTCCGATTGCTTCCGCATATGTTACAACCTTACCCTTCTTTGAAGAGTACATTACTCTCATTTTCATAATGAATCTGCCTCCATATATTATAATATAAATGTTAACTGTTATCATTATATCATATCACTCGTGAATTTTTATATACAAAAGCTACAAATTTCGTAAATTTGTATGATTGAACAAAAAATAGCCGCTTTTTGTTTGGATTCTGTTTCATTTTTTTGTGCAATTTGAATGTCCCATAAAAATGAGATATGAAATATTGTAAAAAACAAGGGACGGCAGCGGACAAGGTTTGTTGAAACTTGTATTGACACCGGCGATTAAGTGTGATAAACTAAGTTTGAAAACAAATGAAAGGCAAAGGGGGAAATCTATGCTTATCACAGTAATTGGACGTGGTCATTCTGGTACACGGTCGATGTCGCACACGTTGACGGCGAGCGGAGTCTTTATGGGCGAGCCGCTCAACGGTTCCGGCGACCTTCTGCCGCCTGAGAAGATGTATGAGGCGTGCCGCGTTTTTGCAAAATATGTGAAATATGAGGGAGATAACAAGTGGGATTTCAGCAAGGCGCAGACCTGTCCCATTCCAATCGAGTTTACAACGCTTATTGAGGAGTATCTGCATAGCGTTCTGTCGTCACCCGCGGAAAACAAGGGGTGGAAAATTCCGGAGACAACTCTTGTATATCCGTGGATCGTGCGCATGTTCCCGGAAATCAAGTATATCTTCTGGGTACGCGACCCGCGCGACTGCATCCTTGGCGCCCATTTGACGGACGACCTGAACTCTTTCGGCATCCAATATGAGAAAACAGATGACGTGCGCCACAATCGTGCGATTAGCTGGCTGTATCAGCGTGAAATCGTGCGCGCAACACCGGTTCCGAAAAATGCGATTTATATTCGGTTCGAAGACATGGTATTCGACCAGGACAACACGCTCGCGCGCCTGTCCGACTACCTTGGCATCCCAATGGCAAAAATCGAAATGCGCCCCGACTCTGTCGGACGCTACAAGACCGACACAGGCGTCCACATGTACGACTTTTTTGAAAGCGACATGAAAGACCTTGGTTACGAATTCGAATAATCAAAAGACCGCTCCTCGTTTGATGGGCGGTCTTTAAGATTGTACCAATAGGGAGCTTTTTCTATGCCTCGCCAGAGAACCTTTCCTCAATTTAAAAAGCTGAGGTTCCCGTTAGTTTTTCAGAGCTTGCATCGGAGCGGGGATGCGGCCGCCGCGGAGAATGAATTTTTCGGAGGACCGGTCGGTATGAAGCTTCATGATGGGACCCGAACCGAGAAGTCCGCCGAATTCGAGCTCGTCGCCGGGATTTTTGCCGATTGCCGGAATAACGCGGACAGCTGTCGTTTTGCTGTTTACCATGCCGATTGCCGCTTCATCAGCGATGATGGCCGATATTGTAGTGGCGGGGGTGTCTCCCGGGATGACTATCATGTCAAGACCAACGGAACATACGGCTGTCATGGCTTCCAACTTTTCGATGGACAGGTCGCCGGAGCGAGCAGCCGCTATCATGCCCGCGTCTTCGGAGACGGGAATGAATGCACCGGAGAGGCCGCCGACGTGGGAAGACGCCATGACGCCGCCTTTCTTCACCGCGTCGTTGAGAAGAGCCAGAGCGGCAGTTGTGCCGTGTGCGCCGCAGACCTCGATGCCCATTTCTTCAATAATGTGAGCTACAGAGTCGCCGACGGCAGGAGTAGGAGCGAGGGAGAGGTCGACGATGCCGAAAGGAACGCCCAGCTTCTCGGACGCCGCAGTTCCGACGAGCTGACCCATGCGGGTTATCTTGAAGGCGGTTTTTTTGATGATATCCGCGACTTCTGAAAGGTTGCCGTCCGGACATTTTTGCAGGGCGCATCTGACAACACCCGGTCCGGATACACCTACGTTGATTTCACAGTCCGGTTCACCGATGCCGTGGAACGCGCCCGCCATAAACGGATTGTCCTCCGGTGCGTTGCAGAAAACAACGAGTTTGGCAGCGCCGATGCAGTTGTCGTCCTTGGTGAGCTCGGCCGCGCGGAGGATTGCCTTCCCCATCATACCGACCGCGTCCATGTTGATTCCGGCTTTTGTAGAGCCGATATTCACGGAGGAGCAGACGTGAGAGGTGGCGGCGAGGGCTTCCGGAATGGATTCGATGAGCTCACGGTCACCGGCGGAGAAGCCTTTATGCACGAGGGCGGAATAACCGCCGATGAAGTTTACCCCGATGGTCTGGGAGATTTTTTCGAGGGTTTGAGCGTACTTGATCGGATTGCCGCCCGATACTGCGGTCAGAAGTGCGATGGGGGTGACGGAGATGCGTTTGTTGATTATCGGGATGCCGTACGTTTTTTCGATTTCGCATCCCACCGGAACGAGGCGTTCGGCGAGGCGGCATACTTTTTCGTATATTTTTTGGCATGAAAGGTCGATGCTGCTGTCCGCGCAGTCAAGAAGGGAGACGCCCATCGTGATGGTACGGATATCAAGGTTTTCATCGTCAATCATGTGGATGGTTTCAAGAATATCCTTTGTGTTCAGCATGGTTTCGCCTCGCTTTCATCAAATATGGTGCATGGAGTTGAAAATGTCCTCGTGCATGACGTGAATCTTCATGCCGATTTTCTCGCCAAGCTCGTAAAGAGCGTTTTGCATATCGGAAAATGTGCCATGCAGGTTGGAGATGTCGATGAGCATGACCATGGTGAATAATTCCTGCATAACGGACTGTGTAACGTCGACGATATTGGCGTTATGTTCTGCGCACACAGCGCTGACCTTTGCAAGAATACCGACTGTATCGCGCCCAACTACGGTAACTACAGCTTTCATAGATATTAATGGGGAAAGACTTTTGACAGTAAGTTTTCCCGAACCCCTTTCAAAAACTTTGTTATATCAAGCTACGTGAAGAAATTATATCATATTTGTGCTGCTGATTCAAGATGTGATGTTAATAAAATTCCGACGGCAGGTTTTGCTTTTTCGTACATTTTCCATCACGTTTGCAATAGGCAGTGCGCTGGCTGCGATTGCCGGTATTCTCCATCCGTCCCTTATGCCGACGACAGGTTCTATGCCCAGTATCAGGGCGTTCACGGCGGCTGTTTTCGGCGGAATTGGGTCGATTCCCGGCGCGATGATTGGCGGGATTTTGCTCGGCGTCATTCAAATATTCGGCCAGGCGTACATTTCTACGCAGCTTTCCGACGCGATTGTGTTTGCTGCGTTGATAATCGTTCTGCTCATCAAGCCGACAGGGTTTCTCGGCAAGACAATTCGCGAACTCGTTCCGATTTGCGCTTACATTGTGATGGCGGTTTCCCTGAACCTCACTGTCGGGATTCTCGGTGAGCTCTCACTTGGTCATGCGGGATTTATGTCGCTCGGCGTTTTTTCGGGTGTAATTGCGGTTGCAAACCGCGCGTACGTCCTTGAAGCGGACGAAATCACGCTGTCCGGCACAGGCGACGAGCTCGCTAAGAGTGACAGAGTTCGCAAGGCATATCTCGATGGATGATGGAACGCAAAATGAGGGAACCTTTTTAAAAGGTTCCCTCATTTTTATTTTCCAACAATTCCTTCATTTTTTTCCATGCAGGAGCGGCATAAAATCGGTGGGCGCCATTGCCGATGACGAGGGCACAGTTGGTAGGGACACCAGCGGCGGTGTAGAGAGTTTGGATGATTTGGAAGGATTCTCGTACTCCGGCGAGAGGAAAGATGGGGTCATTTTGACCGCAGACGATAACGAGTTTTTTCGGGGCGATCATAGCGGCAAGGTCGCCCATGTCAAAGTATTGCTGGATGCGCGGGATGTAGTTGCAGGTACAGTGGCGCATGGCGACGATAGAGTCACGGTAGGTACAGACGGCGCAAGATGGCATGTATCCGGCAAAGCGATGTTCGAGACAAGCGGCGTAGTAGGTGACAGTACCGCCTCCGGAATTTCCCATGAGAACGGAGTTGGCCATGGTGATTTTGTCTGCAAAGTGTTCGAGTACAACGTCGAGAACACGGCTGACGTCCCAAACGCGTTCGCCGACGAGAGTACGTCCAAGCAGAAGAGCGGTCATGGCCGGACGTTCGCAGGAAGGACCATCCGGAGTCCCGCCGCACTCGCCAAAGCCGCGCTGCTCAATTGCCAGAGCGGCATATCCTTCTTTGACTGCGCGAACCGCAAAATCACGATCGCCGTTTTGGATGCTTTCCTCGTCTTCCGGGTATTTTGCGAGCCCGAGAGAAATGTGGGAGCCTTTGGAATGCCCTTGCAAGCACACGCAGAGGGGAAGGGGATAGCTGAGAGCAAGAGGCATGAGCAGGTCGCAGTGGGTGAAATATCCTTTTTCCGTCTGCAGGGTAAAATGGATGCGGCGGTTCCCGTCAAGGATACTATCTTCTGTGATTTCAAAGAGCGGGTCGCACATTTCGAAGGTATCCATGCCGAGGAGGTCTCGAAGGCGAGCAGTACATGCTTTCTGGAATTGCAAAAAGTCAGAGGTTCCGTCATATCGCAGAGATGGTGTTATGCTGTTGGCTAAGGCGATATGATGGTCAAGTGGTTGAGTATTCATAAAAATCCTCCTGCAAAAATATGCTTTTTTGTGTATTATAGCATAGTATGCAGGAGGATGCAAGGTGCAAGAGTGATGTTTGAAAAAAATCTGCTTGACATAGGGGCTAAGATACATTATAACCATTATATATGTCATAAACGGAGATTATGCAGATTGATACGATATATTGCATCTTCATATGCGCCCACACGCGGAATGTACTGCGGGAAATTACACGCTGATTACGTGAATTGACAAGTTCCGAAGAAATCTCAGATGAATAACCCTGTTTGCATTAGACAATCGCATATCTCTCGCGGACCTTGGAGGATTCATCAAGAATGAGAGCGCGTTCGGAGAAGGGAACTTTCTCGCCTTTGATAAGCTGGTAGTTTTCGTGTCCTTTGCCGGCAAAAAGGATGATGTCTCCTTCTTGAGCGATTCGCACGGTATAGCGAACCGCTTCTTCACGATCGGTGATGGTGGTGTACAGCTTGGTTTTATCAAAGTACTGGAGTACATCGGTGATGATATCATCGGGATCCTCAAAGTCGGGGTTGTCGGAAGTGATGATGGTGTAGTCCGCGAGGGCGGATGAAGCTTCCGCAAGTTCACGGCGTCTGCCGTATGTTCTGCCGCCTATTGCGCCGAATACACATATCAGCCGTTTCGGTGAATATGTACGCAGAACTCGCAGGGCATCGGTCAGGCTGAGACCGTTGTGCGCATAGTCGATGATAAAAGTGACTCCTTCGAGCGCGTCTACGATTTCGAAGCGGCCGTTTATGGATATGGTGCGCAGGGCGTCGGAGCAGATGCGGGTTGTTATGCCGTAACAGGAGCACGCGGCAATTGCTGCGAGTCCGTTGTACACGCTGAATTCGCCGGGGGTGCGCAGTCGAATGCCTGTGAGAATGCCGTCACGTTCGACGTCAAAGTCGATGCCGAGGGAGGTCGAATCCCGGTAGGAGCGGATATTTCTTGCCTGAAAGTCTGCAGTGCCGGTCAGAGAATAGCTTATTTTGTTTGCTTGAACGCCATTTATCATGTAGGGCGCGTTTGCATCGTCCGCATTGTAGATGACGTTTTTTGCGCCGTAATCGGTATACAGCTTTCGTTTGGCGTCGCGGTATTCGTCAAAGGAGCTGTGCTCGACGCTGCTGATGTGGTCGGGGGAGAGATTGGTGTAGATGACGGTGTCGAATGTCAAGCCGGCTACGCGGTAATTATCCAGCGCCTGCGACGACACTTCCAGTACGACATGGGTGACGCCTGCGTCGCGCATGGCTTTAAACATTCTGTGGATTTCACGGCTTTCTGGGGTTGTGTTCACGGTTTCGAAGTGCTTTGTCCCGAAAATGACCCCGTTTGAGCCGATATAGCCGCACTCTGTTCCGCTGCTGCACAGAATTTCCTTTATCAGAATCGAAGTGGTGGTTTTGCCTTTTGTTCCGGTGATTCCGATGAGAGTCAGGTGGTCTGCCGGATTGCCGTAAAATTTTGCTGAGATGTATGCGAGCGCTTCGCGGGATGATTTTACTATCAACTGGACGGCGTCGGCGGGAAGCTCAAGGGGCCGTTCAACAACAAACGCACGGCAGCCGTCCTTGTAGACTTGCAGTGCATAGTCATGTCCATCGCGTATGGCGCCGGGCATACAGAAAAACAGACAATTTTCGGACACGCGGCGAGAATCGTATTCAATTTGCGAGATTTGAAGAGTCTCCGCGCTGCCGTGTACTTCGCATGGGTATGCAGACAACAATTCAGTAAGCTGCATTTGCCATACACCTCCATATTTAAAGATTTGATTTCTATGAAAAATATGCCATGTATCCTGCTCACAAATTTGAAAATTCAAATATTATAGGTCATAAGCTTCGGAAAAACCGACCGTTTTATGACCCATCAGCTTGATGGCGCAGGCGGCAAGGACTGTGAGTGAATCGACAAAACGGTCGTCGTGAATTTTCTTCCCGATTAGAGAGAGTTCCGTACAGCCGAGAATGGCGCAGTCGCAGCCGGATGCAAACATGGGTTCTACAATATTATAAAGCGAGGAGGGCTCCGGTATGACTCCGCTTTTGACTTTGCCGTAAATGATGTCCATGAGAGAGGCTTGCGCGGCTTCATTTGGGACTGCCCAATCCATGCCGTTTGCCTCCAGATCGCGTTGATAGGTGTGGGTAGAAATTGTTCCGGCGGTCGCGAGGATGACCGGCTTTTTGAAACCGCATTTTTTGATGTGCAGGACCGTTTCCGTGATAATGCTCGGCATGGGTACACTTACGGAGCGACGCACTTCGTCGATGAAGTAGTGCGCAGTATTGCAGGGAATCACAATTGCGGTCGCGCCGTATCGCTCCAGCGAGCGTGCGTCTGATACCATTGCGTCGACGGGATTTTTGTCGCTGCGTCCGAGGATATAGTCGGTGCGGTCGGGTGTGGTCGCGCGGCTTGAGAGGATGATGTCGATATGCTCCTGGTCACATGATGCTGCGGTGTGTTCCGTAATCAGCTCGTAAAAGTACGCACTTGACATGGGACCCAGTCCGCCGATAATCCCCAGCAGCTTCCGTTTTTCATTATTTTCCATGATGAACCTTTTTTGTGAAAGTGAGTCTCGGTCTTTTCAACCTTGTCCTTTCCGAACTTTGGACTATGATAGACCGAAGTTGGGAAAAAGGAGTTAATTTGTTTTTTGCGGGTAGTAAATTTTGAATTTTTTCTTTTGCCTGCGAAGTTGTTCGAGGACGCAAAGAAAGCGGAGAGGGTTAAAACGCAGGTCCGGTTTATACCATACGGAGGAATATTCGAGTCCCGCGTGGTCAAGTTTCTTAGCGGTCTCGACGAGAGCAGGGTCTTCCGTGTATTCGTACGCCACGCTGCGGGGAATGTGGTGCCAGAAGACGCTTTTTTCGCACATTTCGCATGAGTCGCCGGAAGATTCAAATACTTCTGTTGCCAGCTTTGCGACGTTGATTCCAGCGGAAGTTACATAGAAATTGCTTCGCCCCTGACGGAGGTTGACTTCGAAAACGCGGAAGTCATCCTTTGTTCCTTCGCGCAGCTTTACATCGAAGTTGGAAAATCCGGTATAGCCGATGGATTCCAGCATATTCTTAATTTTTTCAGCGATGGGAAAAGTGGAAATCGGTTCGGTTACAATGGCAGCGTGGTTGCCAAGTCCTTTTGGGGTGTGCTCCTCAAGCATAGTATGTCCAAGGCACATCGCACGGACCTTACCGTTTTGGTCAGAAAACGCGGTGAATACGCGCATTTGTGAATCCCCACCTGCGATGAACTCCTGCAAAATCATTTTTTCCGGATAGCCCGCGTTGTAGATGTCGCTGATAATTTTCTCAGCGTCGGCAGGGTCTTTTGCAACATACACCTTTTTCATGCTATCGAACGGGTGCTTCCAATAATCGACGCTGGACGAGGGCTTTACGATAATCGGATAGGCAAAGCCCAGCTTGTCGGCGGTCAGTTCAGCCGCTGCCGCCTTTTTTGTCAGCACAACGGTATCCGGATGAGGAATCGCAAATTTATCGCAAGTTTCGTAAAACTCCGCTTTTTTGGAGATGGAAGCAAGCAGGGATGCCGGAGGATAGGGGCAAATGTAGTCGGACAAATCCTCACGGTTGCGGATAATCATCGATACATAGTCGTCCGTGCAGCCGAAGAGAACGAGCTTCTCACCCAGATGGGCATCCGCAAACCGATGAAGGGTATCGCGCATAACCTCTTCGTTGTCAATATCGGCTATGCACTTGAAATTTATAATTTTCGAATATTTTGTCGCGGAAACGGCATAACGTCCGAAAGCGTATGACTTGACACCATATGCCATGTGGAACGCGCGCGCAACATTGTAGCAGTTTAAATCCGCCCCGAGAAGTACAGGGGTTATCGTCTTATCCATGTGTGATACCTCGGCATTATTATGTATAAAATTTAAATGATAATCGCAATATTCCCCTCACACCCAGTCGATAAGCCTTAGCTGGGGTTTGGGGGAATGCTTTTTTAAAAAGCGCCCCCAAACGCATTTCCCTTCATAAATTGCTTATGCCATACAAGGAAAGTGTACGCCGTCCAGATTTTGCGCTGATTGTTGGCTACGTTGGACTTGTGGTCGTCAAGAAGTTTCACAAGTGCGGTCTGGTCGAAATACTCAGCGGCAGCATCAGAGGTGAAGTATTCCTTGACGTTCTGGTAGTACTTGTCTTCGCGCAGCCAGTTGCGAATCGGGACAGGAAATCCCTTTTTCGGACGATGTGCCCACTCGTCCGGAAGGGTTTTATTTGCGGCAGTACGGAGAACAGCTTTGGTGTCGTGACCGTCGATTTTGTAGGCGGCAGGGAGAGTCTGCGCTTCGCTCATAACAACCTTATCGAGATACGGTACGCGCAGCTCGAGAGAATGCGCCATACTCATTTTGTCGGCTTTCAGCAGAATGTCGCCGGGCAGCCACAAATTCATGTCGAGGTATTGCTTTTTCTCAAGCTCCGACAAGTTCTTCACTTTGTCATATATCGGACGGGTGATATCGTGGATCGTAGGTCCTTTTCTGTATTTATCACGCAGAATGGCGTATGCCTCTTCTTCCGGAAATACAAACGCCTGACCGATAAAATAATCTTCCGGTACGCCGCTTCCTTTGATGATGAAGTCGTGACCCTTGAAATACGGCAGATGGTGCGATACCGACGCTGCGCCGCGGCGCATGAATTCCGGAATTTTTTTGTAATTGTGCATCAGCGGAGTTTCGTCGTACCACTCATATCCTGCGTAAATTTCGTCAGCGCCCTCGCCGGACAAGACGACGGTGACGTGCTCGGCAGCGAGCTGACAGAGGAAATACAGGGGAACGGACGAGGGATTGGACTGCGGCTCATCCATGTGATACTGGATTTTCGGGAAGGCGTCAAAGCATTCATCCGCCGTAATGTGACGGAGATAGTTCTGCACACCGAGACGTTTGGACAATTCTGCCGCTTCGCTGGTCTCATCGAATTTTTCGTAATTGAAGCCGACAGAGAAGGTGTCGTTCGGCATGAGAACCGCGGTGATATAAGAGGAATCGACGCCGCCGGAGAGAAACGAGCCAACTTTTACGTCGCTGATGCGGTGTGCATTTACAGATTCATGCACGCGGGCGTCAATCTTGTCAGCACATTCAGCGTAGGAGAGGCTTGTCTTTTGGGAAAAATCGATATCCCAGTAGCGGGTCTTCGTGAAGGTATTGTTTCGATACGTGAAGTAGTGTGCGGGGGGAAGCTTGTACGTATTCTTGAAGAATGTTTCTTCCATGGATGAATACTGGAACGTCAGATAGGGACGTAGGGCATTTTCGTTGACCTCAGGATGAAAGTCAGGGTGCTCGAGGAAGCTTTTGATTTCCGAGCCGAAAAGCAGGTGACCCTTTGAGGTTTTGGAATAGTAGAACGGCTTGATGCCGAACGGGTCGCGCGCGCCGTAGAGGGTATTTGTCTTGGCGTCGCAGATGACGAAGGCAAACATGCCGCGCAGGCGTCCTGCGAGGGTTTCACCCCACTCCTCATAACCGTGGACAAGAACCTCGGTATCGCAGCGGGTTTTGAAAATATGGCCTTTGGCAATCAGTTCGTCGCGCAGCTCCATAAAGTTATAAATTTCGCCGTTATACACGATGACGACACTTTTGTCTTCGTTATACATAGGCTGAGAGCCGTCCGCGAGGTCGATGATGGAAAGGCGACGGAAGCCGAGGGTGACCGCGTCAGAGTCGTTTTCGCCGCTGAAATGAAAGCCGCCGGAGTCGGGGCCCCGATGGAGAATTCTGTCAGACATGCGTCGGATGACGTCCTCACGCCGGTCGATAATTCCGGTAAATCCAATGAAACCGCACATATATTGAAACCTTTCGAATGTTGAAAATGGGTTGAGGGGGAGTTTCCAGGCAGGGCGGCTTTTCAGAAAAAGTCACCTTTTCCCGAGTCCCCGCCCTTCAAAGCTTTTAAGCTGAGTGAATAAGGGTAAAGTTTAGCTGAAATTTGATATATTCTATTATACCACAAATTATATTACAAATAAATATATCAAAACAGAAATTTTTGATGACCGGTGTGTTTTTTTCTTATAAATGTAAGTCATTTCGTACAATGGGAAATTAAAGATAGATTAGAATTCCATTATAGAATAAAAATTCTGTTGACTGTCGTGCACGGTATGATATAATGGGGTATAAGATTAGAAATGGAGGGATATTGCATGAGTTTTCTTGGGAATTTGCTGTGGCTCTTATTTGGCGGATTTTTGAGTGCGTTGTCGTGGTTTGCCGCGGGGCTGCTCTGGTGCATCACCATCGTTGGGATTCCGGTCGGAGCGCAGTGTTTTAAGTTTGCACGTCTGTCGTGCTGTCCGTTTGGTAAAGAGGTGATATGGGACAACGGTGCTGTGTCGCTGCTTGTGAATTTTATATGGATCCTTGTTTCTGGGATTCCTCTCGCAACTGGGCATTTTATTACCGGATTCATCATGTGCATTACCATTATCGGTATTCCGTTCGGCAAACAGCACTTTAAACTTGCCAGACTCGCGCTCATGCCGTTTGGCGCGAGAGTTGTAGGATAATCGTCATCATATCAAGATTTCAAGCGGACTTTACGTGTCTCCTTCAAAAAAATTTGTGTTCCACTGCCAACATTTTGCTGAAACGCGGTACTTATATATCGAAGGAAGGTGAGACGATGACATTTGACGAGAATATGATAAAGCGGTACGCGGAGAAAATCTATGGGTTTGCGTATTCGAAAACCGGAAATTCCCACGATGCTTGCGACCTGTCACAGGAGATTTTATTGAATCTTTGCGGGTGCGATTTTACAGATGTACAGTGTATGGATTCGTTTATTTATACGGTATGTCGGTATACGTGGTCAAAATTTCTGCGCAGGAACAAGCATGAGTGGGAGGCGGTGACGGTTTCGGGGGAAATCGGGGACTTCTTTGACCCGGCGAATGACGGGAATCCGGAGGAGTCTCTGGTTCAGCGCGAGACATATGACAGGCTGCGGCGCGAGGTGATGTATCTGTCGGGAGTGCGGCGGGATATTATCATCCTGTACTATTACGACAGGCTGACGTGCGCTGAAATCGCGGAACGGCTTAATATTCCTGCGTCGACTGTACGTTGGCATCTTTCGAAAATTCGAAGTGATTTGAAGGAGAGAATCGTGATGACAGACGAACTCTATAAACCGAAGAAATTGAACATTGGGCATTTCGGATGGTATAGGAATGAGGTTTATACCGCGTTGGAATCGGATATTCTAATGCAGAACATCTGTATTGTATGCAGGGAGAAGGCGAAATCAATTGAAGAAATTTCCCGTATACTCGGGGTAGCGGCAGTGTATCTTGAAGATAAGATTGCCCGGCTGCTGTCGATGGACTATATGGTTGAGAAGAACGGAAAGTACTGCACGAACTTTTTTATACAGGATGCGCACTTTAAAATTGCGTCTTGTCGGTATGAGAGGGAGCATGTACCGGATGTTGCAGAGGCGTATTATCAGGTGGTGAAGGCTGCACTGCCGGCAATTCGCGCGGTTGGATTTGTTGGATGCGGACTGCCGGACAACGAATTGATGTGGGACATGCTCGCGTACTTTATGATGCGTGAAATCGCTCGGACGGACGACCGGATGATACAGGAGCTTGGACTGGAACACGGTGCACCGATGCGTCCGGACGGGTCGCGGCATTGGGTTAGGGCATCCGAGAACTGTGAGGATGTGCTTGCTTCTCCGGAGATGACGCCGGAGGTTGCGGAGTTTTATAAAAACGCCGCTGTATATGGAATTAAGTGCTCAAGTAATTTTGAGGGAAGCGTCCGGTCGTATCAGTATGATATGGTTATCTTTAACAACCGTCGTATATTCGATTCGTATTACGTTACAGCGGCGTCGAAAGCGGCGGACCTTGAGCGCAGAGGAGCGGAATCCGATGAATATGACCGGGAACAGCTTGCGATACTGGCGAACAACGGATATCTGGAAATCACAAATGGACACTGCCAGCTGAATTTCCCATATTTTACGCATGAAGAAAAAGAAAAGGTCGACAGGATTCTCGACCAGTACACGGATGAGTTGCTCGATCGGGAGAAAGTTTATCAATCCTTTGTGGGATATGCGGCGTATATAGATGGGTTTATTCCGGCATACATATCGAAAAACGAGAAGGCGCACTACAAAACTTCATTCGACCCGCATGTGCCGGTGCTGTGGTATCTTATGAATAAAGGTCTTTTGGAAAAGCCGGTGAACGTGAACGCAATCTGCACGGTGGTATATGAATTTCAGGAATAACAGATTTTTGTTCTACCTTCATACTCGGTGATATATCCGATTTTGCACACGCTGTATCCCATATTACAGAGTGAAACGTTTGGGGAGATTTTAGGGGGACTTTTGAAAAAGTCCCCCTAAATGTCTCCCCAAATTAATATTCCACATTCCATTCTTCTTCGAGGATGCCGTATTCATATTTATCATGCCACTCACCGTGACATAAGCATACCTTTTTGAATTCGGCTTCCCGCCGCATGCCGAGCTTTTCCATAACTCTGCGGGAACCATAGTTCTGGGCGTCGCAGGTCACGTGAATGCGGTGCAGACCAAGAGTGCTGAAGCCGTAGTCAATCATGGCACGTCCGGCTTCGGGAGTGAGGCCATTCTTCCAGTAATCGCGGTGCAGAATCCAGCCCAGCAAGGCTTGCCTTCTATCGTCTGAGAGGTATAGGCCGCAGCCGCCAATGACTTTTCCAGTTTCCTTTAACACCATGACAAATTCATAGTTCCGAACGACTTCACGAGACCACTCCTTTTCGCATTCGATGAGGTATTCGCGAGTCGCTCTTTCATCGTTTGTGCCCCAAGACATATAGTATGTATTCTCCGGACTGCTCGCATAGGCGTGAACAGCTTCAAAATCGCCGA
>CAZUPI010000016.1:55863-61723 GCA_964621755.1 uncultured Ruminococcus sp.
GTCGAGATATTCACCCCATGCAGATTTGAACTCCCCGCGTTGCTTTCCCTCCCATGTAAAGCCGCATTTTCTCGCCACTTTGCCGGACGCCGGATTTTTCGTTGCGTGGCGAATCACCAGACGATGCGCGCCTACTTCTTTAAAGAGAAAATCACGTATGCGGCTGACCGCCTCCGTCATGAGTCCTTGTCCCCAGTAGGCGGCGGACATGCAGTAACCGAATTCCATATAGTCGCTTTTGTCAGAATAGCGTACGATAGACACATTTCCGATGGCGTGTCCATCGAGAACCATAACCCAGTTGTAATTAAAGGGATTTTCGTATTGCGGAATCCAGAGATTCAGAATATCGCGGGTATCTTCCACAGACGTATGCGGCGTCCATCTGAGATATTTTGTGACACGTGGGTCGGACGCCCAGTTCTGATACATATCAGGCGCGTCGTCTAAGGTAAACCGGCGCAGCGTCATACGCGCGGTTGTGAGGGTTACGGTTCCTTTGTGTGTGAGCATAGCTGTTTTCCTTTCGTTTTATCTATATTTTTTCCGTCCAATATACATGAGATGCTCCGACCATGAAAGGTGTTCGGTCTTTTCGCAAAATATGCGTCGCCTTACAGAAGACGGAGGTCAACGCCGACTTTTTTGGCGTGTTCTCTGGCGGCTCTGACATTTTCATTCGACAGGTCAAACAGGGTTACATCGCATCCACGCCGGCGAGGTGGATGGAATATCTGCCCGGACAGCTGCCGATGCCTCGCTTGATATTACGGTCGAGAAAGCGGCAGGTCAGGAGTATTCTAGGCGTCCCGCTATCCTGTGCCATTTACCGTCCGGATGATGTTATCATGTTCCCGTATGATATCATGGTCGCTCGTGTGAGACCTCCTTATTAAGAATGCGTTCCATGTGGTATAATCTGGGACGCATTCCCATTTTTTCGTAGAATTTTATGGCGTCCTTGTTAAAGTGGTAGACGCCGAGGTCGATGGTATAGCAATTTGCGTTTTCCGCTTCGTATAGGCAACGTTCGAACAGCCGGGTCCCGACTCCTTGACGGCGGTATTTTTTCGCGACGCAGATATCATCAATGTAGAACTGGTCGAAATCTATGTAGGTGGAATGATTCCGGATGTGCTTGATTTCTGCAAAAGCGTAGCCGACCGGTTCGCCGTTGTCAGATTCCGCAAGGAAGATGAAGTGATTTGGATCGTCGAGCATTTGCCGGAAGGTGGATTCGTTGTAATAACGTGCCTCTGTGCGGAAGAGGTCGGGGCGTCCGGCGTGATGAAGGTCTGCGATTTCCGTTTGCAGGGGACGGATTTTCAAGCGGTCGTTCGGTATGGCGTGGCGGATGGTGATATTCATTTTATCAGTCCTTTCGTAAGATGTCGAGGGTGTGGTTGGAGATTCCCACCATGTCCGCACGCTCGCAGATATAGAAGTGGTATTTCAGATATTGCTCGAATTCAAAATCATCCAGAGAATCGACCATTTCCGGGTGGTACTTCGTATACATATCGGTTCCGACAAAGTGAAGCCGTTTGGCCGGAAGCCGGTTTACGAGGCGGTCGATTTCCTCGCGTCTCCACAGAACAAAGACATCCTCGGGGGTAGAGTCGCATTTGAAAGTTTCGCGGTCGACAAGTCCGCGTTCAAGCTCTGCCTTCAGGTTGTGTTTTCCGAAGAGATATTGGATGACAGTGCTCTCATTCATGCAGTAACTTGCCGCCATGATGCCGCCGGACTTTGTCACGCGCACGGCTTCAGAGAGGGCTCTCATCCGCTCATCGTCGGTGAATAGATGGTACATCGGTCCGAGCAGGAGAGTAACGTCGTAGGTATTGTCCGAAAGAAAGGACAGGTCGGTGGCGTTCCCTTGGCGGATGGTCACGTTCTCATCGGGTTCGGTATTCTCGCGAAACAGCTCAATGTTGCGCGGAATCAATTCGACAGCATCGACGGTATATCCGGCGCGTGCAAAAAAATGCGAGTATCGGCCGCTCGCCGCACCGATTTCGAGAATTTTCATGCCGGGCTTTAGGTATCGTTCGACATAGCGGATGGTCGTCAAAAATTCGATGGAGCCATTTTTGGAAGAGAATCTCATATGTTCGTCATATGAGCTGTAGTAATTGTTCAGACAATCGAATGCGGTGTTCACGTGCTTGCGCCTCCTGTTTGATGAAAAAATAAAAACGGCGTCAGATGAAGAGTGTCTAACACCGTTCGGTTTTCAAATTTGTACCGGGATAATACTATTTAATTTTTTAATTTATAGTATTATGGGTATAAAAAGATAAGCCCGAACGGATGAAACACAAGGAATCTTGCTTCCCATGCGGGTGAATAATCAGCGGTATTATACATAATTTTTATATAGTTATCCATTCTTTCGGGCATCCTTTCATGAGATTTGAAAAATTTAACATAGTATATCACAATACTGGAGATTTGTCAATGAAATAATTAAAAAACAATGCTTCGATAGTTCACAAAAATATGTTGGCAAATGTTGTAATATCAGCTAAAGTGTGATAGAATAAGATAATACGTACAAGAAGGAGAACACAATGGAGTTGCTTCAACATTCGATTCAGAATCTTGAGGATTGGAGCAGGCTTTTCCAGAATGCGGAAGTGTTTGCGCCGCTTATCAGACATATTTTGAACCTGCACGGACTGCCGCAGGAGAAGATTGTAAATACCACGCCAGGTTCCAACGCAGTCTTTCGCGTGGGGAAGTATATCGTCAAAATTTTTGCACCGGATGATATCGGATGGGATTGTGCGGAGGATTTTGCGACTGAGATTTTCACCATGGAGCGAGCGAATGGACTTGGAATATCTGTGCCGCAGCTCATCGCACACGGGGTTATCGAGGACCGGTATTTGATCCGGTATCTTGTGATGGAATTTGTACATGGGGTGGAATTCGGAAAAATACGGTTGACGGACGAGCAGAAATATGACGTCGGCGTACAGGTCCGTGAAATATGTGCGAAAATGAACACGCCGTGCGAGCGGTTTAACAGTTACGATTTTATTGCGGATTCTCTCGAAAATGACGAATGGGACAGTTTCCCTGAATCATTCCGTCGCGAGAGGGCGGCGTACATCCAAAACCACCGCCACGGAGAAGCGGTATGCGTACACGGCGATATTCACGTTGATAACGCGATATACGGCGAGGATGGGCGTGTGTGGCTTCTCGACTTTGCGGATTCGGTTATAGCCCCCGTTGAATATGAGTACGCGGCGCTGATTCCCGGGCTGTTCCGGATGCAGAAGCCGTACCTCGACGGATTCTTCGGTGAATGGGATTTGGAAAAGCTGACGGAGAAACTGACATATGGGCTGTGCCTGCATAAATTCGGCGCACTGATTCTTGCAGACCGCCTCTGTAAGCATTTGACAGTCGACAGCATCAATACGGTGAGACGCGCGATTGCTGCTGCGATAAAATAGAGCAAATTTCTCAAAGTTCATAGTATTTTCATATTTGTGTGGTATTCTGTAAAAAATGTGGGGAAGGCGGAAAATCATGAATACGATTGATTTTGGAATGAAAGTGCCGGTCCGGGAAAGCTATGACGTGATTGTATGCGGCGGCGGTATTGCCGGTTGTTCGGCTGCCCTTGAAGGGGCGAGACTTGGCAAAAAAGTCATGCTTATTGAAAAAACGACTGTGCTCGGCGGACTTGCGACGATGGGACTTATCAATTTCTTTGTGCCTATGTGCAATGGACGCGGAAAAATAATCTGTAAAGGGATGGCGGAAGAATTTCTTCGGCTGTCGATAAAATACGGCTACGATACCATTCCGGAACAGTGGAGAGATGGTGAGCCGACCGAACAGACCGGTTGGAGGTACATGACCGGTTACTCACCTTACATTTTCGCGATGCAGCTCACCGAAATCCTGTGCGACACCGGTGTGAAGCTCCTGTTTGACTGTGTGGCTTCCTATCCCATCATGGATGGCGGTCACTGCACGGGGATCGTTACCGACAGCAAGTCCGGACTGGAATTCTACGGTGCGGCGCAGATTATCGATACTACCGGCGACTGTGATATCGTAAAACGCGCCGGAATACCAACTGTAGACGGACGCAATTTTTATACCTATACTGCAAGACAAGTCACGCTCGAAAGCTGCAAAAAAGCGGTTGAAACCGGACGTGCGGAAAAAGCGGTGGTGGGTATCTCAGGCGGCAGTGCGAATCTGTATGGCGGCGGTCAGCCGGAAGGGGTACCGCTGTACTGGGGAAGCAATGTGGAGGGCGTGTCGGATTACCTGATACGCAATCAGCTCGAAATACTTGAAAAGCTGAAGACCAGTGATCGCCTCTCACGCGAGGTCACCACGCTTCCGATGATGCCGCAATTCCGAACCACGCGTCGCATGGATGGGGACATTACTGTCCATGAGGAGGATAAGTACAAACATTTTGAGGATTCCGTATGTGCCATTAACGATTTTGATCGCCGCGATTTTTTGTATGAGGTTCCGCTTCGCTCTCTCACCCGCCGCGGGTTTGACAACATTATGACTGCGGGACGCAGCGCTTCTGCGGAGGGATACGCATGGGATGTGTTCCGCGTGATTCCCCCGGCGATTCTGACCGGTCAGGCTGCCGCTGTAGTGGCGTGCAATGCAATCGACAGAGGATGCGCAGTGTCAGACTGCGACATCAAGGCGGTGCAGATGAAGCTCGAAAGCGAGAATGTCATGATTCACTTTGACAACTCGCTCATTCCCACAAACGGAGAAGGAGGAGAAAACGGACATGCGGAAGGGCATATTTGAAGGTGCTGCCGCTGGAATTCTGATTGGCATTGGCGGGTCGGTTTTCTGTGCATGCGAAAATAAAGTAGTCGGGGCGGTGTTCTTTACCGTTGCGCTTCTGTCAATATGCCTGCTCGGGCTGCAATTATTCACGGGCAAGGTGGGATTTTTGATTGCAAGCCATACAAAAGCAGATTTTATATCCCTCTTGGGATGCCTTATCGGAAACATGATAGGAACGCTTGTGTGCGCGGTCATGGTCTACTTTGGTCGGAATCCCCTGTCGGTAAGGGCGGGGGAACTGGTTGCTGCGAAGCTGGAGATTCCGCTGTTTTCAGTGTTTTTGTCAGCAATCCTCTGTGGGGTATTGATGTATACGGCGGTATCCTGCTATAAAGTAAAAAACACCATCGCGGCGATACTTTTCTGCGTTCCGGTGTTTATTCTGTCGGGATTCGAGCATTCCATCGCGGACATGTTCTACTTTTTTGCGGCGATGCGCTTTGATATGCAGTCGGTGTTTTTTATCGTGACGGTTATTCTCGGCAATGCGATTGGCGGCATGCTGATTCCTGCGTTGGTGAAACTTGGAGGAAAATAATACATATGTCGGAAAAAGAAAAAAGTCCGGACAGCCTGACAACGGTAAAATATGCGTTCAAAGCGTCCATTCCGGTTATGGCGGGATACCTTGTTCTTGGAATGGGGTTTGGGATTTTTTTAAACAGCAAGGGCTACTCATGGTGGTGGGCAGCCCTTATGAGCGGAATCATCTATGCGGGTTCGATGCAGTACGTGACGGTTGATCTGCTGACGGGAGGGGCTTCTATCATCGCGGCGGCGCTGATGACGCTGATGTTCAACATCAGGCATTTGTTTTACGGAATTACGATGCTGGAACGTTATAAGAATACCGGCGCGGCAAAGCTGTGGCTTCGTAAAACATATTTGCGTGAAATCTTGAAAACCTTGAGTTTTCAATGGGTTGCGGCGTGACCTCGGTCACGCCGTTTCCCTTTTCATCAGTTCATCCAGAGGGATAAAGCCGATCCCGTCATACTTGATGTGGATG
>CAZUPI010000017.1:0-46988 GCA_964621755.1 uncultured Ruminococcus sp.
CGCGAGGTGATGGCATTCTGCCAGAGCTTTATGACAGAGCTTTGCAAGTACATAGGCGCTGACACAGACGTTCCGGCCGGCGACATCGGTACAGGCGCTCGTGAAATCGGTTATATGTTCGGTCAGTACAAGAGAATCTGCGGTCTTTACGAAGGCGTGCTGACTGGTAAAGGACTTTCCTACGGCGGTTCTCTCGTTCGTACACAGGCTACAGGTTATGGTCTGCTCTATCTTGTTGAAGAGCTTCTGAAGTGCCACGACGCTGGCATCGATGGCAAGACAGTTGCTGTTTCCGGCGCGGGCAACGTTGCGATTTATGCAGTGGAAAAGGCAGCACAGCTCGGTGGTAAAGTTGTCACGATGAGCGACTCCAACGGTTGGATTTATGATAAAGATGGCATCGACCTTGACCTTGTAAAGGAGGTTAAGGAAGTTCGCCGCGGCAGACTTTCCGAATACAAGGCAGCGAAGGCTTCTGCTGAATATCATGAAGGTAAGGGTGTTTGGTCCATTCCATGTGACATTGCACTTCCCTGCGCTACACAGAACGAGCTTCTTCTTGACGACGCAAAGGAACTTGTTAAGAACGGCGTAAAGTGCGTATGCGAAGGTGCAAACATGCCTACAAGCATTGACGCGACAAAGTATCTTCAGGAGAACGGTGTTCTGTTCGTATGCGGCAAGGCTGCAAACGCAGGTGGTGTTGCGACCAGCGCTCTTGAAATGTCCCAGAACAGCGAACGTCTCAGCTGGACATTTGAAGAAGTTGACGCAAAGCTCAAGAACATTATGACAAACATCTACCATAACATTGACAATGCCGCAAAGGAATACGGCATGGAAGGCAACTACGTAGTTGGTGCAAACATTGCCGGCTTCGCAAAGGTTGTTGATGCTATGCTCGCTCACGGCGCTTGCTAAGAAAATATCGTTTTGTGGTGAAAACTTTTTGAAAAAAGTTTTCACCACACCCCTTTCAAAAACCTTTTTACACGGGATTCTGGGAGGGGATTTTTTTAACGATATATAGTCCCGCTAAAGTTTCATCTTTGAACCGCTCGCTTGTCAAACGCGTGAGTTCTATGAATATTTTGGGAAACTTCCCACCCATGCTTTGACCCAATTCGTAGCACAGTACAGTTTCAGGCGATAGAAGAAAAATTGCGGAATCATGCCAAAGCTTAACATAAAAAAACAAAAGGGTAAGGTGCGTTCTGTTACCTCCCCCTTTTTATTTGTGTGGCGTTTTAATTGCATGGTTACAGCATATAGTCGTAAATACAGTCGTACCAGTGGACATACGTTTCGCCGTTTATGGTGATTCGTTCGTTCGCCGGAAAACGTTCGGTCCAGAACTGTCCAATTCTGCCATACCGCCAGTCGTTTCGGTTGAAACGCCGCCAGAGGACGATTCTCCCGTCTCGATCAATGTAGGTTTCTGTCATGACCTTGGTGTCGTAGGTCTCAATATCCATCAGACAAACAGTATCATGCGTCTTACCCAAAATCGTAACCTCAAACCTTCCACAAACATCAATAATATTATCGCTGTCTGCAGTGACTGTATTTCCGGTCTTGACGATATGTCCGCATGGCTTGAGGTGCGTCTCAATGCCACAGTTATCTTTGCCGTAGCCCCAGTTATTAAGGAAATTCTCTCCATCAAGAAAAGTGTTACACTTTTTCACACCATCCTCCATGCGGCTCTCGGCAAGCAGACGACAGTGAGTGTCGGTCAGCTGAGCGACGAAACGGCGTTCGGTCTCCTTGAGCGCAAAGACCATATTTTTAGGGGAATCCCAACCGGATTCAACCGTCTTAATTTCAACTCCCTCAATTCCATGAATCTCTGCACGCCCGACAACCTCAAGCCGCATAACATCTGTGATTTTCTTTTCTGGGAAATCATACGAAGCCCACGCGCATTTTTCTCCCAGTCTGGGAACAATTCCCCATCCAATGATGGCTTCATGTACGACTTCAAATGGCGTGTCATCGCGCTGTACGATGGTGTATTCGGGCATATATTCAGGAAAGTTTGTCTTTTTCATACCAAATTTCTCCATTTCTTTTGTATATGGATAAGATTCACGAAAGCGTTTTTTGGCAGCAGTCAGACGGGTTTTGAGTGTTCCAAGCGGAATTCCAAGCTGTTGTGCGACATCCTTCTGTGGGATATCCGACAAATAACACAGCATCAGCAATTCTTGGTCCGCATCGCGCAATTTGGCAAGCGTTTCCGATACGGCATCATGGTGGGTCATGCTGTGGGAATACCGACCGATACTGTCCATTTTGTCAGTTTGGATCTCACGCTGCGGGGTCCGGTAAACATCATTCAGCTTGTTTCTCGCAATGCGGTAAAGCCATGGCCGAAAGGATTCCGCAGTACGCAACCCTTCATAATGCGTAAGAACCGCCAAGCATACCTCCTGCACGATATCAGCCGCTATACTTTGGTCAGAAAAACGGAATTTGATGTACCGTTCCAATGCGCCGTAATTTTCCGTGAGCAGCTTCTCAATTGTTGCTTTATCCATTTTAATAATTCCTTATTCTATAACCGGTTACACCTATACAGACGGAATTGAGAAGGAAAAAGTTTGGTTTTTAAAAAAGTTTTGCGAAAAATTATTCTATATTTTTATAGAATGTTTTCCGTGCGCGCTAAAAGGGTTTGATAAAAAGCAAGGGTGGGGGCTCCAGTAACGAGTCTCCCGGACTGATAAAAGGTGGTTGTTCCCCTCCCGTTTGATGGAATTTCTATATTGTTTTCTTTCAGGACGGATATCAGCCGGTTGACCGTACCTTCTGTACCATCGATAATATCGATGCTTCCGAAAAACGCACGAAAGCTGTCACGAAAGTAACCGAAGTGAGTACACCCAAGCACTACTGCCGAATAATTTTTCGTTTTATCAATTGCCGTCTCAAGGTATTCACACACGATATCCTTATCGAGAACGCCCCTTTCGGCAAAAGTCACAAGTCCCGGAAGCCCAATGAGGTCCGGAAGCTCATCAGAAGAATAATTGTGCTCAATAAGCGTGTGCAGCTTTTTTCCCGCAATTGTCGCAGGGGTAGCGCAAACAAGAATTTTTTTCCCGTGATGCGTCACGGCGGCCGGCTTGACTGCGGGCTCCATCCCAACTATCGGAAATCTATACTTATCGCGAAGATATCCTATCGACATGCTTGTGGCGGTATTGCATGCAACCACTACTGCTGAAACGTCCCGTCCGGCTAAAAATCCAACTGCGGCATCTGAGTAACGGATGATTTCTTCCCTCGTTTTGGTTCCGTATGGGACATGGTCACAATCTGCATAATATATGTAATCAGCTTCGGGTAACTTTTTCTGAGCGTACGCAAGTACCGATATGCCCCCGATGCCGGAATCAAAAAATCCGATTTTTAAGCTGCTCATTTAAAATTCCTCCATGTGGTCTAATCATATTGATTATAGCGGAATATATCTCAAAATTCAAGTGCATAATAAGGATTAACGAAATTAATTAAGATAGCATGCGAGAATATTTTCGAAACACATGGAAGTTTTAAAAAGATATTCGCTTATCACAGTTGGGTGTGCGGTTTACGCCACAGGATTTGCACTCTTTCTGGAACCCGTGAATCTTGCTGCAGGCGGGGTGTCCGGTATTGCGGTGATTATAGTACATTTTCTGGATATGCTGGACAGCGGCTCCGTGATATTTATGCTCAATCTGCCGCTTCTCATTACCGGCGCAGTCGTATTTGGCGGGAAATTTTTCTTCGGCACGATTTGGGCTACTGCAGCGTCGTCTGGGATGATATCTCTATTTGAACATATCATGCAGCACGGCAATCTAAGCGAAGACAGGTTCCTCTGTGCAATGATGGGCGCTCTTCTCACAGGGGCAGGTATGGGTTTGATATTCCGATACGGCGCAACTACCGGCGGAACAGATATTGTAGTAAGATTAATACAACGCAAAATACCTCATTTAAAAACAGGATATATTTTTCTACTCGTAGATTCGGCGATAGTCATTACCGCTGGATTTGTTTTCCGTGATGCAGGAACCGCCGTTTACAGCGGCATTTCCCTTGCAGTCAATATTTTTATTCTAAATCTGGTCATATATGGAACAAAACACAAAAAGCAACATAGACTGTGAAATAGATTGCCTTCAAAAAAGACTTGAAGGAGCCTAGGGGGACCTTTTCTTAAAAGGTCCCCCTAAAATCAAAGAATAAAAGAAGTCACCGCCCAGTAGATAACGCCATATACAGTCCCCGCTGCAATGCCATAAAGAATAACCGGACCGGCAATAGTAAAAATTTTGGCCCCTACCCCGAGAACGAAGCCTTCGGATTTATTGTCGATAGCCGCGGAAGTTACAGCGTTCGCAAAACCCGTGATCGGAACGAGAGTGCCGCCTCCAGCATACTTGGCAATGTTGTCGAACCAGCCCAGTCCAGTGAGCAGAGCGGTAATAAACACAAGCGTCACGGAAGTCAGCATGCCAGCGTTATCACGCGACATGCCAAAGTAGCTATACATACTGGTCAATCCCTCTCCTGCAGTGCAGATGAGCCCACCTGAGGCAAATGCGATAAAGCAGTCCTTGGCGAGCGGCGACTTTTTCGCACGCGCTGCAACATAATTTTCATAGGTTTTTCCGTTCATTGTTTACTCCTATCGTTTTTCAAGTTGAAAATTATCGGGTATTCGGTAGTTTGAAATGAAAAAGTCAAATTTATTCATAATGATGCTTGTAATTGTTTACATTTTAATCTGATTTTAATTTGACTTTAGCAACAAAAAATAGTATAATTAAATTGTTGAAAAACAAAACTAAGAAAGGAATCGTTCAAATGACTATTTTCAACAACCTGAAGTGTACTGCTACGGACGCTGCTACAAAGGCCGCAAAAAAGACGGACGAACTTACAAATATTGCAAAGCTTAAGATGAAAATAAAGGTCAATGATGTAAAACTCGAAGAAGTATATAAGGAAATCGGCCGTCTCTTTTATACAGCTGAGCGTACTGGTGAAGATCACACAAGTGAAATCGCGTCCAACATCATGAAGGCTGACAAAATCAAAGCTGAAATTGAAAGCTATTCAAAAGAACTTGCTGCTCTCCGCAACGTGACCGTATGTTCCAATTGCGGCAATGAGATCAAGGTCGAATTCGCATTCTGCTCCTACTGCGGCGCAAAAATCGAGAAACCTGCTCCAGCCGCTGAGGAAAACTCCGAGGCATCCGGTTGTGACTGCGGCTGCGAAGAGGAAACCACCGATGAATGCACCTGCGGCTGCGAAAACACCTGTGAGTGCAGCACAACAGAAGAACCTTCTGAAGAGGATAAAGCAGAATAATTTTTTCTTCCTCTTTCTTAAAGACGCATCTTAGCCGATGCGTCTTTATTTTTTATTTGTATGGATAATTTACCGCCTTTGCGGAAAATATAAAAGGGGACAAACAAATCGGAGGTTATTTATGAGCAACAAAGAACTCGCCGAAATCATTTTACGCGAAGTCGGCGGACGTGATAATATTGTTTCGTTCACACACTGTATGACCAGACTTAGGTTTAACTTAAAAAACAATAATGATGCAGACACGGATGCCTTGAAGTCCACTGCCGGCGTTATGGAGGTCGTTGCCAAAGGTGGTCAGTATCAGGTCGTGATTGGTAGTGAAGTACAAAATGTCTATAGGGAGCTGAACTCGCTGATTGCCGAATCTGGCGGGATTTCAGATAATTCTGGTCCAGCCAATACCGCTTCAAATGACAGCCAGAACGCCCTTAGCCATGTACTTGGAGCGATTGCCGGTATTTTTACGCCGATTATCCCCGCGATTACCGGGGCTGGTATTTTGAAAGCAGTCATGGCGCTGCTGGTCGTCACCAAAATTATCAGCACTACTTCGCAAACGTACGCGATTCTCGCGGTGTTTGCGGATGCAGCGTTCTATTTTCTGCCATTTCTGCTTGCTTACTCAGCGGCAAAAAAATTCGGCTGCAACATTGTAATCGCGTTGTCCATCGCGGGAATTATGCTTCATCCGAATTTTGCTTCTCTGCTGGGTGGTGTTGAAACGGTCCGCTTCTTCGGCATTCCGGTCATATCGGCAAGCTATTCCTCATCCGTCATTCCCATCATTTTGACGATATGGTTTATGTCTGTGGTAGAGCCTCTGGCAGATAAAATCTCTCCACGACCAATTAAATTTTTCACCAAACCACTTCTCACACTTGTTGTGACCGGATTTGCGGCAATCATCGTTATCGGTCCTGCCGGTGCGTTGATTGGAGACTGGATTGCAGCCGGCATTTCGTATCTCGACCGGTTCTCCCCGTGGCTCGTCCCGCTGATTATCGGCGTGTTCTCACCATTCTTAGTCATGACGGGTACGCACTACGGCCTGATTCCGATTGGCATCAACAATATTGCAACTGCAGGGATTGATAAGCTGGTCGGTCCGGGTATGCTCGGTTCGAATATCGCGCAGGGCGGCGCTTCCCTGGCGGTTGCAGTCCGCACAAAGGATAAGGAATTCAAACAGGTAGCAACGTCTGCGGGAATTACGGCGGTCTGCGGAATTACCGAGCCTGCCATGTACGGCGTCAGCTTAAAGCTGAAATCGCCGCTCATTCCAGTTATGATTGCAGGCGGCTTGTCAGGACTTTATATGGGATTCATGGGAGTTGGACGGTATACCACCGGTTCTCCGGGACTTCTTGCACTGCCCGGTTATATTGGAGATGCAGGATTCTCCAATATAACACACGCGTGTATTGCGGCAGGTATTGCATTTGTGACAGCATTTGTGGGGACCTTATTCGTTAAAATCGAAGTGGGAGAATCGGTTTCCGCCGCGAACGGTAAAAAAACAGATACAGCCGAAAAAAAGGCTCCGTCAGTGGAAGCAAAAGTGACAGCCGGTATTATCACATTAACCGCGCCGATTAAAGGACGCGTGATACCTTTACAGGAAGTAAACGACCCCATGTTCGCAGAGGGTATCCTCGGAGACGGATCGGCGATTGTACCTGATACAGGTCTGTTAACAGCACCCGCAGATGGAATTGTCGAATCGGTGACAGACACCAAACATGCGGTATCCATGACCTCCGATAGCGGAGCAGAAATTTTGATGCACATCGGGATTGACACTGTCGAGCTCGGCGGAAAGTTTTTCCGGTCGTTCGTGTCTGCCGGAGACCGGGTGAAATCGGGTGACCCGCTGATTGAATTCGACCCTGACGAGGTAAAAAAGGCGGGATATGACATCACAACTCCGGTTATCATCACCAATGCCGACGAATTTAGGAAAATATCCGCAGTCACAGAAGAAGCGGTTGAGAAAATGCCGTTTTTGAAGCTGTCACGCGAGAATGAATCAGAGGAGGATGCGACGTGAGATTTCCTGAAGATTTTCTAATTGGCGGGGCAATTGCCGCGAATCAATGTGAGGGAGCTTATGACGAAGGCGGAAAAGGATTATCGGTACAGGATGTAATGCCGCACGGACTGACTGGCGAACGTACATCCGCGCCGACTGGCGATAATCTGAAGCTGCGCGGGATTGATTTTTACCACCGTTTCCGTGAAGATATTGCCCTATTTGCGGAAATGGGATTCAAAGTTCTGCGGCTCTCAATAAGCTGGAGCCGAATTTATCCCAACGGCGATGACAAGCTGCCGAACGAAGAAGGACTGCGATTCTACGATGAGGTATTCGACGAATGCGCAAAGTATGGAATCGAACCTCTTGTAACGCTGTCTCACTACGAACCGCCGCTGACACTTGCCGAAAAGTACAATGGATGGGCGAACCGTCTGACGATTGGCTTCTTTTTGAAGTATGCGGAGACGGTTTTCAGGCGATATAAAGACAAGGTCAAGCTGTGGGTAACTTTCAATGAGATTAATTCCCTTCCCAAGGCGCCATTTATGTCCGGTGCGATTGCGACCCCGCGGGATGAAATTTTAGAAGAAACACTGTATCGCGCGATGCACTATCAACTTACAGCGAGTGCCGCTGCGGTGAAGCTATGCCACGAGATTATACCGGATGCGAAAATCGGATGTATGATTCTCGGAATTACAGTTTATCCGCTGACACCGCATCCGGATGATGTTTTGAAAACCTATTTTCGCGACCGTGAAACGTATCAATTCGCGGATGTGCAAGTTTTTGGAGAATATCCGGCATACTTGCTCCATTATTTGAAGGAACGTGGGATTGATGCAGACATTACCGATGCTGACCTTGAGGTGTTAAAAAACACGGTAGACTTTGTGTCGTTCAGCTATTATGCAAGCATTTGTGAGACAGCAAATCCAAAGCGCGGACATGAAATAGGGGGGAATTTGAGCCGTGGCTATGTAAACCCATATTTACAAGCGTCAGAATGGGGATGGCAGATTGACCCGACTGGGCTTAGATATACGTTAAACCGGTTGTATGACAGGTATAAGCTGCCTTTGTTCATCGCAGAAAACGGACTTGGCGCGGAAGACTTCCCAAAACGGCACAGCGATGGGGATGTGAGGATTAACGACGATTACCGCATTATCTATTTGGGCGCTCATCTCCGTGCGGTAATGGACGCGTTAGATGACGGCATTCCGGTAATGGGCTATACCGCATGGGGACCAATAGACCTCATAAGCGCTTCAAAAGGCGAAATGAAAAAACGCTATGGCTTTATCTATGTCGACCTTGACGACCATGGCAGCGGCACCATGAAACGCTATAAAAAAAAGTCATTTGATTGGTACAAAGAAGTCATCGCGTCACGCGGAGAGAGTTTGTACGGTGAGTGAAAATTTATACGATACGCCATGGGGAACTTTTAAAAAAGTTCCCCATGAGACGGTTGGGTATTATGGATACTTTATTAAAAAGTTTAAAAATTAACTATTTGAATATAAAATATTCGTATCGTCGATAAAAATTGTCTTTATAATATGAGATAAGTACATATTGTAGAGGGGTACTTTGATGGGAGACGCTTTTGTTCAAATTAAAAATATCGGTAAGGTATATCACTCCGGCGATGTGGCAGTGAACGCGCTGCATGACGTTTCGTTCGATATCCGCAGAGGTGAAGTCTGCGTCATTATCGGTCAGTCAGGAGCTGGTAAAACTACCTTGCTAAACATACTTGGCGGGATGGATATCCCATCCTCCGGTGAAATCATTATTGATGGATGTGATATTTCTAAATACAATGCGAAGCAGCTGGCGGAATACAGAAGGCATAATATTGGATTTGTCTTCCAGTTTTATAATTTGATTCCCAATCTGACCGCACTTGAAAATGTGGAGATGGCGTCACAGCTTTCCAAAAATCCACGAGACCCCGGCGAGGTACTGCGTGCGGTCGGGCTTGGCGAACGGTTGGCAAACTTCCCTGCGCAGCTATCCGGCGGAGAGCAGCAACGTGTTGCTATTGCACGTGCGTTGTGCAAGAATCCAAAGCTGTTGTTGTGCGATGAGCCTACAGGCGCGCTAGACTACAATACAGGAAAGCAGATTTTATCTCTGCTGGAGAAGGCCGGACGACGCGATGGGATGACGGTTCTGATCATCACGCACAACTCGGCGATAACGAAAATGGCAGACCGAATTGTGAAAATCAAAAGCGGAACGATTGAGTCGATAGCAGAAAACGCCAATGTTGTTCCGGCATCTGAAATTGAGTGGTAATGGCAATGAAAAGTGCAATCAGAAAGAACAATTTACGCGAAATCAAAAAGTCGATCGGGCGGTATATTGCGATAGCGGCAATTGTTTGTCTTGGAGTTGGATTTTTTTCCGGACTATCTGTCACCCGTGAGTCGATGATTGACACAGCGAATACATATACAATCGAGACGCAGATGTACGATTTCAAGTTGATGTCCACGCTCGGGCTGAAAGAGGAAGATATTGTCGCTTTCTCAAATATCGATGGAGTGCGCGCCGTGGAAGGAAGCTATTCGGTGGACTTCTTATGTGAAGCCGGAGAGGATGTCGATTATGTTCTGTGTGCGCATTCCCTAGGAAATCAAGTGAACGCACCACATCTCGAAGCGGGACGACTGCCGGAAGCGGGTAACGAATGTCTGGCGGATTCACAGCGGTTCAGCGAGGAGGATATCGGAACGGTTCTGCGGCTATCGGATATGAACGACGAAGACACATTTGATACTTTTGCCTACGACGAATATACAATTGTAGGAATTGTATATTCCCCGCTCTACATAAATCGGACACGTCCTTCAACGAAGTTGGGAAGCGGAACGAGCGCAGGGTATCTTCTTTTGCCGGTCGAGGGATTTACACTTGATTATTACACAGAAGCGTATGTGAAACTCGACGGAGACGAATACATCTTCACGGACGAATATTCTGCTTTTGTCGATTCGTATGAGGATGCAATGACAGCGGCTCTTGAGGCGCGGGCGGATATCCGGTACACGAGTTTGTACGATGAAGCAGACGAAAAAATCAGCGATGCGGAAGCGGAATATAACGAAGCAGTGGCAAAGCTGGAGGACGCTAAAGCTGAGCTTGAGGAACACCAAAACGAGCTCGCGGATGCGCAAGTCGCTTACAATGATGGCATACGCGCTCTTGAGGATGCGGAAGCGGAAATCGCGGATGCAAGGGTGCAGCTTGCCGACGGGAAAGCGGAATATCAGGCTAACCTTGAGGAGTATAATAAATCTTATGAAGAAACATATGCGGCGCTTGAGGCAAGCAAGGCAAACCTTGATGCGCTGGAAGCTATGATTTCGGCAAGCCCGATTCCGCTGCCGGAGCAGTCCGCACAGCTCGCCTATGGACAGGCGTCTTATAAGTCAGCAAAAGCGGAGGCAGATGCGAAATTTGCGGAAGCCAAATCCGCGCTCAATGCAGCTGCGCTGGCAATAGAAGAATCCCGTATCAAAATACAGGACGGTGAAGCGGAAATTGAAGAAAACCGCCAAAAGCTCGCAGATGCTGCTGCGGAGATTGCGGACGGCAAAATGAAAATTGCCGACGGTGAAGTCGAAATCACCGACGCGGAAGCGGAGTTGGCAGATGCAAAGGTGGAAATTGACGACGCACGTCAAGAGCTTGCGGACCTTGACAAGCCTTCCGTATATGTCATGGGACGAGATACGAACATCGGATATGCCAACCTCGACAATGACTCGGCGATAGTCGAAGGAATCGCACGGGTATTTCCGGTCTTCTTCTTTGCAGTCGCGGCGCTCGTCTGTTCGACTACAATGGCTCGCATGGTCAGCGATGAACGAACAGAAATCGGTACTCTGAAAGCGCTCGGTTACAGCGACTTCCGCGTGATGTGGAAGTACATTCTGTACAGCGGAAGCGCGGCCATGATTGGTGGAGTTATTGGATTTGTCGCCGGGTCGAAGCTGTTTCCACTCGCGATATGGACGGCATATAAAATGCTGTACTGCTACTCGGATGGAATAAATTTTGTGCTCGACCTGCCGCTCGCGATAATCTCGCTGGCAGTAGCGCTTCTCTGCTCTGTCGGGTCGACATATTTGTCGGTAAAGAACGAACTGCGTGAAATGCCTGCTTCCCTTATCAGACCCCGCTCACCTCAGGCAGGAAAGCGGATTCTGATGGAGCGAATTCCGTTGTTATGGCGGCAGTTCAAATTTCTGCACAAGGTATCACTGCGGAACATTTTCCGGTATAAGAAGCGGTTATTTATGATGATACTCGGCATTGGCGGTTGTACTGCGCTGGTTCTGACGGGATTCGGAATCGGGGACTCGATAAAGAACATTGTGACATTCCAATATGATGAAATTATGAAATATGATTTTTCAGTTACGCTTGTAGACCCGGCGGACGAGGAATTCATGGAGGAATTCGTCACGTCGACAGCAGATATTTTGGACACAGCGGTCTTTTTGGACAGTTCCTCAGCCGACCTGCACACAGACAACGGGATTAAATCGGTCACGCTGACAATAACAGATGACATGGACATCACAAAGCTGCTTGACCTGCATTGCGACGATGTGAGCATCAGTTATCCAAGCGACGGATATGTGGTGATTAATGAGAAATTAGCGGAGTTAGGCGAATATAAAGTCGGAGACACAATTGACCTATATCTAAGCGAAACGGAAGTAATTTCGGCCGAAATTTCTGGAATCTGTGAGAATTATGTCTACAATTTTGTTTACATGACGGCAGGCACATACGAGTCTGCAACCTCACGTCAACCGGAGATGAAAACAGTATATGCGCACGGAAACGGCGGCGATGTTCATGAAATCGCGGCCAAACTGATGGGGCTTGACGGAATTGTCAATGTACAAGTGATTGAAGATACGAAAAACATGGTCAGCGACATGATGAATAGCATGAACTATGTGGTTCTTCTCGTCATAGCGTGTGCGGCGGCACTCGCCTTCGTAGTACTGTACAATCTGTCGAACATCAACATTACGGAACGAATCCGTGAGATTGCGACGTTGAAGGTATTGGGATTCTATCCTGTTGAGGTTTCGGCGTATGTGTTCCGCGAAAACCTGGTGCTGACGTTTATCGGGGCGTTGATTGGACTTCCGGCAGGTGTTTTGCTGCACGGATTCGTAATGAGTCAGATTAACATTGATTTAGTTTCGTTTGACGTACGAATTGTGCCGCCGTCATATGGATACGCATTCGGTTTAACACTGATTTTTACGGTGATTGTGGACTTGTTCATGCGCGTAAAACTCAATCGAATTAACATGGCGGAATCGCTGAAGTCAATTGAGTAAGGCTAAAATATTTCAATTTGTATCTATATTTTAGTTTTGATCCCCTGCTTTCTATTTCTAAAAATCTATTGACAAAACGCACAAAATATGCTATGATAGACACGTAAAATCCGCAAATATGCGAATTAATAAATTCTTTTACATAAGGGAGAAAATTTATGTTAGCACAAAGACCTCCGATGGGTTGGAACTCATGGAATACGTTCGGCGGTGCAATCAATGAACAGGTTGTACGCGATACCGCTGACGCTATCATCGAAAAGGGTCTCAAGGACGCCGGATACGAATACGTTGTTATCGACGACTGTTGGGCACTTCGTAAGAGAAACGCGGAAGGCAAGATGGTTGCTGACCCCGAAAAATTTCCGTCCGGTATGAAGGCTCTCGCTGAATACGTTCACTCCAAGGGTCTGAAATTCGGCATGTACTCCTGCGCAGGTACCCGTACATGCGCAGGCTATCCGGGTTCCTTCGACTACGAATTCGTAGATGCAAAGACCTTCGCTGAGTGGGACGTTGACTTCCTGAAGTACGACTTCTGCTACAAGCCGCGTCTCGCAAACGGTCCGATTCTCTACAACAGAATGGGCATGGCTCTGAAGGCAAGCGGACGTGAAATTCTCTTCTCCGCGTGCAACTGGGGTTCTGACGAAGTTGAAAAGTGGATTCGTTCCACTGGCGCGCACATGTACCGCTCCACTGGCGACATCAATGACAGCTTCCACAGCTTCAAGGATATCGCGATGAGTCAGGTTCAGAAGCTGGCATACTCTGGTCCCGGCTGCTACAACGATATCGACATGCTCATCTGCGGCATGCACGGCAAGGGCAACGTGGCAAACGGCGGCTGCTCCGACATCGAATATCGCACACACTTTGCTCTGTGGTGCCTGTTCCAGTCTCCTCTTATGATTGGCGGCGACCTCAACAAGATGGACGAATTCAACCTCGCACTGCTGAAGAATAAGGAACTCATCTCCATCAACCAGGATGAAGAAGCGCGTCCTCCGATGATGGTATCCGGCGGCGACAGACCGATATTCTTCAAGCACCTCGCAAACGGCGAATATGTTCTCGCATTCTTCAACTTCTCCGACCACGACGGCGGCGCAGGCCTTGAATTCTATGATCTTGGTCTGACTGTTGCGTCTGGTTACGGCTTCAAGTTCCGTGACATCTTCACCGGTGAAGAGACTGGTCTCGTAACCGAAAATATGGGCGTTGGTATTCCTGCTCATGACTGCAAGATATTCCGCGGCACACTCGCTCAGAAGTAATTTAAAATAATAAGCTTTCTCGGGAAAACCTTTTTTCTATAAAAGGTTTTCCCGAGCCCTTTTCAAAAAACTTTTTAATTATGATGAACATGAATTATTCACAGCCGTGCTGTAAGAAGTGCGGCCGCAAGCTCACATATGACGAAATCGGCATTCACAAAAAGATGATAAACCGCGGCGCGAGAGAGTTTTTCTGTCTTACCTGTCTGGCTAATCATCTCGGCTGCACCGAAGACAATTTGCGCGAGCGAATCGAGCATTTCCGACGCGAGGGGTGTCTTTTGTTTCAATGATGTGTGCTGGGAGAACGAATTAGGGGGAACTTTTTCAAAAGTTCCCCCTAATTTATTAATCACCAATTTCAGCTTACGAATTCTCAGATACGTATATCTTTGCGCGGCTGTTGATGATGTAGGCTGTATCCTCGGCGGATTTTGTGCCGGCAAAGAAGCTGGACAGTTCCTCATTGATGATGTCAAGGAGCGCGCTGTCGCTCCGCTGTACTTTTGTTGCATTCTTGATAAGATCCATTGTTTGGTCGAGGGTGGACTCGTCAAGAGGCTGGTTACTGTTCTTCATGAATTCATAGTATTCTTCAGAATAGTAATCCTTATACCACTGGAGGTCATCCTCAGTCTGCTCGTAATAGTAATAGTTTTCTTTTGCCGTTGCTTTTTTCGTTTCGAGGCTGTCGATATTCGTGGAGAACATCCACGTTCTGGAGTTGTAGTCTTCGTCGTCCAGGACATATTTGATAAAGGACCACGCTTCCTTTTTCGCAAGAGACTTTGTGCTGATGGCAAGCTCCGTGGATGGAATAATGGTCGCGCCGTTGGAAGTTTCATCGGTCGTTGGATAGCCTATCAGGGTAATATCATCCATGGCAAACTGCTCGTAGATATCCATGATGGAAGTAAAGCCGGAAATATAAGCCATGCAGAACAGGGATAAATCATTGTAGAAACGCAACGCATAGTTCTGGCTGTATTCCTTTTCTTTGTCCTCATCATATATGTACTCGCCGTCTGTCGGGTAAAGCGCCTCCCAGTATCCCGTTTCGGAACAAGTTGCAAGGAACTTGATAAACTCAATGAAGCCTTCGTCTGCAAAATAAGTTTCACCTGTATCCCAGTTTATAAAGGTATCCATAGAATAACTAAAGAAATTAGTCAGAATATCCTGACGACTATACTCCATGAAAGCACTCATTCCCTCAGGCATGTTATTTATGACATCCATCATTTCCGCAAGGGTCCAACCGGGCTCTGTTCCAACATACTGACTCTTTGCCACGAGGGTGTAAATGGAGAACGATATGATAATGGAATTCAGCTTTCCGTCTACTTCACACGCTTTGAAGATGTTGTCGAGATAATTCGCGCGATCAATCCCAATTTCCGGATCGTCGATAAATTCATTGAGGTCCGCGAACAGGCCCTTCTGGAAATAACTTTCAACGGGAAGCTCGGAACTTAATAGAATAAGGTCGGGAAGATTGCCGGTCACGATGTCATTGTTGAATTGTGTTGATGCTCCCTTCCACTCGTTTTCCTCGTTGTTGTACTGGGAATAGTCAACAACGGAAACGCGAACGCCGGTATTCTGCTTGTTAAATCGGATAATTGCCTTGGTGAGATAGTAATCTGTATTAACGCAGCCAAGTTTGAGGATGACCTCTTCTTCAAGCAGTTCGTCCGGTACCCTTGAGAGAATCGATAATGTGGTCGTATTATTTACACTTGACCAGTCGGTCTGTACCATTACCACTCTCTCATCAGGAAGAACGATAGTACTATCTCCGTTACTCGAATCGATGTCGGAGTTAATGTAGTTGAGAATTTCCACGCCAGTGTCTGTCGCAAAATCATATGCTCCGATACCGCTGGAGCTACCGTAGTACATTTTATTGTCAGTAAAGCCGTAAATGCCGTAATAGTTGCTGAAAATTTCCGTCAGGTTTTCTGACTGTATGTCGGTAATCTGACCGTTTTCAATCACCTTGATTTGCTGACTTCCGTTATTCGGAGAGTAGACTATGTACAGCTTTTCGCCGGCAGCGTTCAGTTTGTTGACCCAGACGTCGCTGCCAAAGTCATACTTTTCACAGAATGTACCGTCTTTGTTTATGCCGATAACCGCCGTTCCAATATTAATGTAGATGATGCCGTTGTCAGATATGACAAAGTTGTTGATATATGTGTTATTTTGGTCAAAACCCGCAGCTTTTACTGCGTCATTGAGAAGTATCTTATCCCCCGTTTCTCCGGTCATGGGGTCGATGGGATAGAGGATAAATGTACTTTGGGATTCCGTATAGTCCTCATTGTATTCCCATTTGCTCTTGAGTGCCCAAACTGTGCCGTCACTATCCACAGCCATCTTATTCACGTATGAATCTTCATCTTCTTCAAACTTGATGACATTCTCCGTGATATCACCGCCGTCTATCGGAACCGTTGCAATATAAGTCTCACTCAGATAATCCTGATACCAGCCGTCGTCGAGCACCTCATCACTCCACTCGTATCCTGCGGTTCTGCTGACCTCCTCGCCAATATCATTATACATGACCGTATATGTTTTGTTGTACGTCAGATAAATATTATCTCCCACAGAATAGATGTTCCTTATGTAATCTATGCCATCCGGAATAGCAATTTCGGTCCCAGAATACACATTCGTACGCTTCTCTTTCAGAGGTTCAGCCTCTTTCTTGCTGCATGAGGATAACGCGGTCAGTGAAGATGCTGTCATTATAGCGGCAAGGGTCACGGAGGTTATCCTGTTCAAAATCTTCTTCATTTTCTTACCTCATTCTTTCTGCAGATTTTTGGGTGTTTGAAATTGGTACTGCGCTTTTTACCGCCGTACTTTTTCTCAAGTTTGTGATAAATATTTTTTGCGCTGTCGGTGAAAGTATACCCAGACACGCGCAGAAGCACGAACGAAATGAGCATAGCTGTAACCGATATGGCAGCGAGCGCGATCTCAAAAATCATGAGAATAGCGCACCGATAATCGGCCACGAGAGCTTCGTTTTCCCAATAGGGATACTCTATTTTATTTTCGCGTATCCATGAATATTTCAAAATTTTCATGTTGTTATAGCGATTCAACAGAGAAAAACGATCAGACGCCTCTGAAACGGAGGTGGACTCCTCATTTGTCTGTACCACGCCGCTAAAGATATTCTTCGCAAAAGATTTGACTGCGTTCGGCAGTGCGGTTTCAAATATGGTAATATGCGCTTCGTCTCCGCGCACTTTGATATATCCCGCGTAGCTCATGTACATTCTCGGACGCTCGCCGTAGGTATAAGCATAAATACCATGGTCAGACTCACGTTCGGTCACGCCAACTACTGTAAACGGCGTGTCATTGATGGTCATTTCCATTCCCACGATATCGACTGCACCAAAGATTTTCCATGCAAGGTCTTCGTCGATAACCACCCCGTTCGGGTTTGATGTGTCGTTCAGAAAGGCCGCACCATAGAGGAATTGCAGAGGATGAAAGACGAAGAAGTCCCCGCCCGCCGCGATGATTTCCGCCGTCGCAGTAGCCTTCGGGCCTGTAACACTCATGGTTTCCTCTGCTGCATATGTATATGCCCAGGAACGCGCGTTTTCGTTCAGGGTGATAGAAGCCTCAAGGAGAGCGGAATCTATGGAGTATACCCACGATTCCACCTGATCCTTGGTGAGTGCGGCGGATTCCTCAGTATAGAGGGAGATGACAGCATAGCGTTCGCCATTTGCTGCCCAACGCTTACCTGCGTCGATAAAGTCGATTTGCCCGGCGATTCCCCTGACGGCAAGCTCGAAAATCCCGACCAGTACGGCGCAGAGGACAAAAACACCTGCCAAAGCTCCCGACACTAACAGTACTTTTTTATTAACCTTATCATTCACAAATGCGCCCGTACCTTTCTTATCCGTTCTCCGCCAGACGGACCTGTTGTTTATCGGATATCGGTGAGGCAGCGTTGGTGATGACAAATTCGCTTCCGTATAGACCGGACACGGCGGATTTGGTATCGTCAGAGGCGATCACTTCAATGTTGACACGCACCGCTGTGTAACGGACACTGAGCGGAGTTTTCTTCGATGTTACGGTGAGAACGAACTTACCCTCGTTATCCTCGCGGATAGCAGAATTGGGAAGTACGCAGTCATAGGATTGGCTGCTGTTGCCGATGGAGAATTTCAGGCTCATTCCTTCGTAGACGTCACCTGTTACATCTATGACGACAATGCGGTTTTTGCCCTGGCTCTGCGGGTCAGAGCGGATTTGCGACACAGTAGCGGAAATATTGGAGTACCACCACGAGTTGGTGATACTGCATTCCGCACCGACTTGAATTTTGCGTGCCTCCTCAGCGGACATCGTGATTTCGCATATGTAGCCCTTATCAGCGATTTCGATGCTGGCGATGGTTTGACCGCTGGTCACAGTATCGCCGGGAACCACACTGATAGAGACGATGCGTCCGGCGATAGGCGCTGTGACGCTGGTTGTTTCGGGAGCATTTTGGTATTTCTCAATTTTGGCTTCGAGCTCTTCGAGCTTTTTTTTCTGCTCTTCTCTTTCGTACTCGGTGGTCTTGCTGGACTGGTTTTCGGACGCCTTGGTAATTTCGAGCTGCGCTTTGAGGTTTTCTATATTTCTCTCGGCAGCATCGATTTGTTTGAGAATTTCGTTGGGGTCTTGCGGTGTAGCAGCTTTGCTGAGCTCATTATTTTTTTCGGTAAGTTCCTTGTTCTTCTGCTTGAGTTGTTGGTTCAGGCTGTCGAGCTCGGCAGTGTAGGTGTCAAGCAGGATTTGATTCTCTGCGACCGTATCGCTTGCAATGCTCTGCTTCCGAAGGGACTCGACCTTTGTTTTAGCTTCGGTGTACTGCGTGGTAATCTGGGTGAGCTCCGCGTTTGCGGTGTCATACCTTTTCTGTGCCTCTGCGAGGTCGTAGCTGGTGGCGTAATCGATAACGTCGTCCACTTCAGGCAGCCCAATGATGTCGAGCTTGTCCTTGGCTTCGGAAATTTGACGCTCGAGGTCGTCAATTTTGTCTTCAAGGTCCTCTTGTGAGCGGTCATATGTTTTTTTTAGGCTTATGATTTCATCGACATTCCAGTTTTTTGCATCTCTGTATGCTTCGTCATTCTCATGATATATTTCATAGTAATCTATTATTATTGTAGATGTACTTGAGTCCCCCTCACTGCTGCCGTTGTCGTCATCACTATTGCTTCCATTCACCACAATTTCGCCATTATCGTTATAAACATCATATAGATTCGCATGAGAAATATAGTCGTCCCACGCCGCATCACGAGCAGCTTTATATTTAGCTATAATAGATGCAACCTCATCATAAAAATCTTCTTCCGCACGATTGTACTGCTTATATAAAGAGTCAAGCTGACTGTTAAGGGTATTTATCTGATTCGTCAGTTCGTTTGCTTTTGTTATATCCCCTGATGAACTTTGTATTTTGTCGAGATTTTCCTTCAGCACCGTCACTTCCGCTGTCAGATCATTATAGGATTTTTCGACTACTGTATACTCTTCTTCGGCTATCGCCAATTTTTCGGCTATCGTAAGGGTACTGAGTACGTCCTCTTCGATGAGCCCCTCCGCGGCCGAGATTTTTGCTTTAATCTCTGTAATTTTATCGTTTTGTCCAGCAATCAAGTCATTCAAATCCTCGATTTCATCCTCAAGAGTTGCGATTCTCGCTTCAATGATGGATGTAGTATCGACGCCGTTGATAACCGCATTGTAATCCTCTTTCAATTCGACAAGTGTCTTTTGTTGGTCTTCAATCTCCCTCATTGCGTCGTTTATGGTTTTAGATGACTGTAAATCTGTAACCGTATCGCCAATCAAAGCGAGGTCATATGTTTTTTTGAGCTCGTCATACTCCTTTTGCGCAGCTTCCAGCTGGTCGGAGGCACCGCCCATGAGTGCAAGAATGGGGGCATCTTTTTCAACGGTATCCCCTTCCTTGACATACACAGAGGTTACCTTTCGTGACTGAACTGTGCCGTCTGTTGCTTCCGCCTGTTCAGATTCAAAGATGACGTTATAGCTTGCGTTTGCTTTTACTGTACCGTCTACCTTCACAGCGCTTGAAATAGTCCCGTACTGCGCGTATTGAGCCGATACTTCAGGCAGTGTATAATTCAAAATTGTGTTCGAAAAAAACGTCAAAAGCAGCAGAACAACAAGAAAAATAATCGCAACATTCTTAATCCAAGCTCTGCGGCTCGCGGAATCCTTAACCATTTTGTCTCTCCTTACGGCAAGTTTGCACTATTTTATACACTATTTTATAGTTCTATCAGATAATTTTTTTAAAAGTGGCTGTCATCGTCACTATCATCCCTTCACAGATGCGGAATATGCGATACCATCGATAAGGTAATCTTCGCTGTAGAGAAACAGCAGAACCGGCGGCACCATGTAGATGACAGCAATGGCAAGCGCGATACCGGTATCTCCCTCATTTATTTTAGAAAGGAACACCGACAGCGGAAATAAATCCGGATTTTTCGCGAGAAGGATCAGCGGCTGCTCCACCATATTCCAATAGTCGATAAACACGAGAATCGCGACGGAGTAGAGGGTACTGCGGCAAAGAGGCATGTATATTTTGTAGAATATCTGCCATTCGCCCGCACCGTCCAGCTTGGCCGCTTCCACGACCGATACTGGGATGCGCTTCATAAATTTCGTGAGGATGAATACGGAAAATGGGGAGAAAATCCCCGGGAGGATAATAGCCCATCGGGTATTCATAAGGCTCAGCTTGTCCATCACAATATAGTTCGGCACCAGCGTGACCTGATAAGGCATCAACATCAGGATGATATATGCGAAAAACACGATACTGCGAAACTTAGTATCCACGCGTGCAAAACAATAGGACGCGCCAGACGCTACTATGAGCTGAAAAATAACAATCGGCAGCACATATATCATGGAATTCCAAAATTTCAGGAGGTATTCTGGACTTTTTAAAAGTACGGTCGAGTACTGTGAAAAGCTGACTCTGTCGGGAATGAGCTGAAGATTTACCTTATCCGCGATGAACACGCGTCCTCCGTCTCCGGAGATGCCGAGTCCAGTGAAAATCTTACCATAATTGGCGGAAATTTCAGTAGTCGACATGAAAGAATTGGTGATAGTAAATACAGTCGGAAACAGGAACAAAAAAGCGAAGGTGATAAGAATAATCAGGGCAACTATTAGGAAAATGACCCTGCTCGGCTTCATTTTTTTCTTCTGCTTCTGGTTTGGGAAGGCAGCGGAGTTGAGCTTGATATCTGCAGTCATTCTTCAATCCCCTTCCCGACGTTGTTATCGACCCAAAGCAGGAGGCCGATTATCACTATCATAATCAGGCACAGCACGATAGCCGCGCTTGAGAGCTTCTGGTAATCGTAATTGGTAAAGGTATTGTTCATAAAATGCTGGAGAGTGTACATTGAGTCGTACGGATAGTCACCGGTGAGAAGGTAGACCTCCCGGAAAATTTTGAACGAATTGATGAGAGACATGATAGTCACGTATGACAAGGTCGACGAAAGATAACGCAGTTTTATCATAAAGAAACGCTTGACCGGGCCGCACCCATCGAGCATAGCCACCTCGAGGATTCCTTTGGGAATCGCGGCCAGGGCAGACATAAACATAATCATATTATAGCCGATATTCTTCCAAAGAAAGAGAAGAACCACGACAATATAACCGAAGTCCGATTTCAGCCATTCAACCGGCTGCGCGCCAAACAGAGCGGTGATGTCATTGACCACGCCGTTGTAGTCGAAAAGGACCTGCCATATCAGAATGACCGATGCGGCAGGGACTATCATCGGCGAAAGAAAAATGGTGCGGAATATACTTTTATATGGGATATTCGCTTCGAGCAACACCGCGAGAGCAAGAGAAATGATGACCACCAGCGGTACAGCGGTCAGCGAAAAGACGCCGGTGTTTTTGAGCGCTAACTTGAACGCGGTATTCGAAAACAGCTTAGTAAAGTTGGCGAGTCCAACAAAGTTAGCAGTGGTCGGATTGTCGATAATGGAGTAATATATAACGACAAAAAATGGGAGAATGAAAAAAAACATGACACCGATAAAGCTGGGCATCATAAATACGGATGTCCGCATCCGCTCGGCGCGTTCCCGTTTTGATATCCCCCATTTTCTTTTTTTACTCGTAGTTGTATGGATTTTGGCTTCCGGCGCCGTTTCGTGGCCTGCCGCAGCCTTTATTTTCTTTTTCATTGCAGCTCACAATCGTTTATGTATCGCGTTCTGGATTTTCGGTATTTTAGACGTTTTTTAAGTAGGAAAAGTTCCGTATCCGTAAAAATATTTTTAAACGATTAAAAATTATTTTATTCGTACCAACCATCAATTTCCCGGCGTTCCATAGAACCGAGAATGCGGCGATACAGTCCGTGATGCATGTTGTCAAAGGTACGGAGGTACTTTTCCATCTCCGCACGTTCGGTATTCCCATTCTCTGGACAAGAACTATCGATAACAGGAAGAGCCGCCGCGCGGACGAGTGCACGAACATCGCGTTCCGGGGTGTAAAGAAGCGGACGAATCACATAAAACTCGCGGTCGTCATACCATGTTACAGGAGAGAAACAACCGATACGTCCCTCGTGCATAAGGGACATCATAAATGTTTCGACTGCGTCGTCGAGGTGATGTCCAAGCGCGATTTTGTTTGCGCCCATATCCAGTGCGGTATTATTGAGTGCACCTCGGCGCAGCTTGGCACAAAGCGAACATGGATTTTTCTCCTGACGCGCCTCAAACACGACTTCGGCAATCTGCGTATCAACTATCTTGTACTCCACACCAAGCGAATCAGCGAAGGAAGCAAGTACAGTCAGCTTATCACGAAAACCTGAGAATCCCATGTCGACCGTAATGGCGCAAAGGTCATAGTGGACGGGCAGAAATTCTCGCATTTTAGCGAGAGTCATAAGAAGTGCCGCCGAGTCCTTCCCGCCCGACATTCCCACGGCAATTTTGTCTCCATTCTGAATCATGTCATAATGCTGTATGGCACGTCTGACGGAGGACATAATTTTTTGAAGTTCTTTCATTTTACTTTTGTTTTTTATTATTTTAGAAAGGATTTATTATGGCTACAAAAATCTACATAGACCAAGGACACAATCCAGTCAATCCGAACGCTGGAAGCGAGGGAAACGGCTTCCGGGAACAGGACCTCGTATATGAAATCGGTCAGCTCACCGCCGCAGATTTGCGCAGCTATGGTTTTGAGGTACGCCTATCCCGCCCCACGCCTGAGACCCACCTCGGAACTTCCAACACAACATCTCTTCAAGCTCGCGTAAATGACGCCAACACATGGGGAGCGGATTATTTTATCAGTCTGCACACCAACGCCTCGGAAATCACAGCGGCCTCGGGAAGCGAAGCCTTTGTCTACCGACGAGACAGCGACGCCGAGGTCTTGGCGGAAAATATTCTGGTACAGCTCAACTACGCAACCGGACTGATGAACCGAGGTGTAATGGTACGTCCCAGCCTGTACGTTCTGCGCAAAACCCGAATGCCGGCGGTCTTAGTCGAGCTTGGCTTTATCACCAATCTGATTGACGCAGAGCTGATGGCATACAGTCCCCAACTTTTCGCCGCCGGTGTAACAAACGGTGTTTTAGCCTACCTGGGGATGATTTGAATCCTCCATCAAATCGGGACGGCGAGCTTGGGTAAGCTCAACGGATTTCTCGTGACGCCATTTTTCGATGTTGGCGTGATGACCTGAGAGAAGAACTTCCGGTACTTCCCTGCCCATCCACACAGCAGGTCTGGTATACTGCGGATATTCGAGAAGTCCGCACTCAAAGCTCTCCCTTTCATGGCACTCCGAGAGAGTCAGAACGCCGTCGACAAGGCGTCCCACCGCATCGGCGACAATGCACGCCGGAAGTTCACCGCCGGTCAGAACATAGTCCCCAATGGAGACCTCCTCGTCTACAATTTCTTCGATTATACGCTCGTCAACACCCTCGTAATGTCCGCACAAGATGACGAGATTTCCCTTTTCGGACAGTTCCTTTGCATATTCGTTCGAAAACACTCTACCGCGTGGAGACATATATATGGTGTACGGCTTGGCGGATTTCTCAGCTTCAGCGGCAATTGATTTTTCAACTGCCTTATAGCAGCGATAAATCGGCGGAGCTGCCATCAGCATTCCCCTTCCACCGCCGTACGGGGTGTCATCGACGCGACGATGCTTGTCTTCGGAGTAATCGCGGATGTTGTGTGTGCGTATATCGAGGGTTCCGGCGCGTCTTGCACGTCCGATGATGCTTTCGGAGAGGATGAAGTCCACATACTCCGGAAAGAGGGTCATGATATCGATTCGGAGCTTATCACTCATGAATATCCTCACGCATCCCTTCAATCAGTTCGACATATATTCCGGCAGACTCTCCATCAACCTCAATGCGTTTGATAAACGCGGAAACTGCCGGAATCATAAATGTCCCGCCGCGAACGTCATTCACCACGTACACCTCCCGACCGCCCGGTGTTATTACGTCGTCAAGCGTACCATATTTTTCACCAGATTGATTATCAATGACAGCAAGTCCGAGAATATCGGCGATAAAAACCGCGTCATCGGAAAGTTTCATATCGTCACGGTCAGCATAAAACACCGTTCCCTTGTATCGAATTGCCTCTTCAAGCGTCGTTATCGCGTCAAAAGTACACAAAACCATACTCTTCTGCACAGACGCTGCACGTACCTTCATGCATGTAAACTCACCGGATATATTTTTTATATATAGCCTGCGGAGCTTAGCGAGATCCTCCGGACCATCGCAGTACGATTCAAGCCGAAGTGTACCGTACACACCATGGGTCGACACCGCTTTTCCGCATTCAAGGTATTTTTGTTTAGCCATTTTGCCAATCCTCATTCTTGAATTTAAACAACCACCCAATTAGGGCGATACATAATTATTATATCATAAATCCGGTAAAAGCTCAGTATATTACAAACAAATCACGGAAAACTTTAGTTAAGGTGGGGTAAGGGGGCGGGGATATGTTCGTATATTAGTATATTTCGGAATACCTCACCTATGTTGCTTCAAGCAAAATTTCACAAGTTTATAGAGTTTTGGGAATTTTTATAAAAAATATCCCCTAAATTAATACATACCACTACCATCCTCACACTCTCCCCGACATATCAGTAATTTTGCAGAAGTCCTCAGCTGACAAGCGTTCGCCGCGGATGTCGGGGCGGATGGCACATTCTTCAAGCACTTGTGCAACTTTATCTTTGGGATACTTTTCGCTGACCGCATTCAGAAAAGTCTTGCGGCGTTGGCCGAAAGCGAGAGTGATGAGTTCGGATACTTTTTCGGCAAATTTGCAGCATTCGTCGTCGTTTGCCGGGGCTGCGGGATATACCTCGCGAATTCCATTATGCGGCACAATTCCAACAACCGCTGACGCGACCTTCGGCACCGGATAAAAGTTTCCCGCCGATACATCTAAAAGCTTTTTCGCATTCGCTCGAAGTGCAATTTCCGCGGAAATAGAACCATAGTCAGACTGCACCGGAGTCGCGGCAAGCCTGCGTGCCACCTCCAACTGTATCATTACGACAATCGACGAAAACGGGATTTTTTCGGTAAGCGGGAATTCCTCGAGCAGCTTCATGAGAACCGGTGTGGTGATGTAATACGGCAAATTCGCACAAACACCGACTGTACCGCCCGCTTCGAGAATATCGTGGAAATATTCTTCCATAAATTCGCGCAGATTGACAGTCATAAAGTCCGCTTCGACTACAGTGATGTTACCAAAGTCCGCAAAGACCTCTGCGAGGAGAGGGATGAGTCCGCGGTCGATTTCCACCGCCACAACTTTGTCGTACTCTCCGGCGAGATACTGAGTAAGCGCGCCAACCCCAGGACCGATTTCGATAACGCCAGACGGCTTTGAATGGTCCGCAAACGATGCGGACAACGCAGCGATGCGCTCAGGAACCGCCGGATTAATGAGAAAATTCTGTCCGAATCCCTTTTTGGGCGCGAGCCGGTACTTCTCCAGCAGTGCCCGGACAACTGAGGGATTACATAAATCAAATTCCATTATTTAACGACCTGCACGCTATATCCCACCGCGTATTCCGCACCGGGAGCGATGGTTCTCGCGTATTTTTTTCTCTTTGCATCTGTGGTCTCGTCCACATCCGCTGGAAGACCATTCCACGGTTCAAGACAGAGAAAAGGGGATTTTTTGTGGTCAGGTGTCCAGAGTCCGAGCGCATCAAAGCCTTCGAAATCAAACCGGATACCATGTCCGGTCTTGCGCGACAAAAGCTCCACTGACTTTTCCTGCAGCCCTTCGACAATCATAGCATCGTTATCGAAATCCGCATATTTCAGCGGAAGTTCGTTTGTTCCGCGGAGACGGTCGCACTTCGGAACTGAGCTGTTCATATAGCCATCCTTCGTGAGAGAAACGGTACATCCCTCGGCATTTCTAAAATACAAGCTGTAATCCTCAAAACCACCGTCTTCTGGAGTCATGGGACAATTGAAGCCCGGATGCCCGCCAATACAGAAGGTCATTTCATTCTTGTCGAGATTTTTCACGATAAAACGCGCATCAAAGCCGGACTCGTGGAGCGTATATTCTGCCTTCAATGAGTAGCAGAACGGGAACATGCGAAGTGTTTCCTCTGTCTCGCGCTGTTCGAGGATAACCTTATTTTTAGAGATATAGACCGGCTCAAACTCGCCATCTCGCGCAAAACCGTGCTTCCGCATGGGATATTCCTTCCCATTGTGTGCCATTTTGCCATCCTTCGGCGAGCAGCAAACCGGAAACAGAATCGGAGCCTGACCGCTCCAGTGCTCCGGGATGCCCTGCCAAACATATTCGATTCCATCGCAGAGGAAGGACACAAGCTCGCCGCCATGTGAACGTACAACCGCCGCAGCGTCATTATTTTGTAAATTAAAAAGCATTTTTATCCTTTTTGTGGGTGAAATGGGGAAAGCGGGAAAAGAAAGACTTGCAGAACATGTCTTATTTTTTCCTAAAGTTCTCCCCGCAGATTCCCTTTATTCAATTAAAACTCAAGTTTTTCCGTGATGTAGGACTCGAGGTCGGCGATAGGCATACGGATTTGCTCCATGGTGTCGCGGTCGCGGACGGTTACGCAGTGGTCTTCCACAGAGTCAAAGTCGTAAGTAATGCAGAACGGTGTGCCGATTTCGTCCTGGCGACGGTATCTCTTACCGATAGAACCAGCATCGTCGAAATCTACGTTAAATTTCTTGGACAGGCTTGCAAATACTTCATCCACTGCTTTATCGGAGAGCTTCTTCGATAGCGGAAGTACAGCTGCCTTGACCGGAGCGAGAGTCGGATGCAAATGAAGTACAACACGGGTATCATTCTTTGCTGGGTCGACGATTTCTTCGTCGTATGCGTCACAAAGGAACGCCAGTGCAACGCGGTCCGCGCCGAGGGACGGTTCGACTACATAAGGCACGTACTTTTCGTTTGTCTCCGCGTCGAAGTATTCCATGGATTCGCCCGAGGCATTCTGATGCTGTGTGAGGTCGTAGTCCGTACGGTCGGCAATTCCCCACAGCTCGCCCCATCCAAACGGGAAGAGGAATTCAATATCTGTCGTACCCTTAGAATAGAAGCAAAGTTCCTCAGGAGAGTGGTCACGAAGACGGATATTTTCGCGAGTCATGCCAAGATTGTAAAGGAACTGTGCGCAGTACCCTCTCCAGTATTCGAACCACTCGAGGTCCGTACCGGGCTTGCAGAAGAATTCAAGCTCCATCTGTTCAAACTCACGGGTTCTGAACACGAAGTTGCCGGGTGTGATTTCGTTGCGGAAGGCCTTACCAATCTGACCAACACCGAACGGCATCTTTTTGCGTGTGGTGCGGGCAACGTTCTTAAAGTTTACAAAAATACCTTGCGCGGTTTCGGGGCGAAGATATACAGTGTTTGTAGAATCCTCAGTAACACCGATAAAGGTTTTGAACATCAAATTGAACTTTCGAATAGGAGTAAAATCGGTTGCGCCGCATTCGGGGCACGTGATTCCCTTTTCAGAGATAAAGGCGCTCATTTCTTCGTCCGACCATCCGGCAGGGTTTATGTCGAGCTTATTCTGGAATGCGTAGTCTTCGATGAGCTTATCGGCTCTGTGGCGGCTCTTGCACGCCTTGCAATCCATGAGAGGGTCGGAGAAACCGCCGAGATGACCGGATGCAACCCACGTCTGCGGGTTCATTATAATAGCAGAATCGAGACCGACGTTGTAAGGGCATTCGGTGACGAACTTCTTCCACCATGCCTTTTTTACATTATTTTTGAATTCTACGCCAAGCGGTCCGTAGTCCCATGAATTGGCGAGACCGCCGTATATCTCGCTGCCTGCGTAAACAAAGCCTCTGTTTTTGCAGAGTGCAACGATTTTTTCCATTGTTTTATCAGAATTAGCCATTCGTGCCATGATGATGCTCCTTTGTTTTATGTGAAATGGGGGTTCTTCGTTTTTTTATCTGTATTCAAGGAACTTTGCCAGTCCTTTCGTGATATCGGGGTCAAAATAGGCGGCTGTACCATCGTCAGCGGATTTGAATTCACCAGGATACGATATAATGACATTCTCAAAGTAGGTTACGGCTCCGATGAGCTCGTAGATATTGTCAAAATCGTTCATGGTGTAGTTGGTCTCCAGCACCGGACCGTCCGGCTCGGCAAGCTCGGCAACCCACAGCTTTTTTTCCTCTGTTTCTTCCCCGCTATTTTCCTCTGATGCATCAGATTCTGCAGATGTATTCACAAAGTTGTCCTCCCACGGATTGTATGGTTCTTCCTCTGCAGATTCTGTGACAGGCTCCGGTTCAGGTTCTGTATAGTTCAGCCCCTCAATATTGCCCCACTCGGATTTATTGGTAATGAGCTGCGCAAAGAGGCCCTTCAGCTGGGACTCTTCCATTTGGGCGAATAAGGTGAAGTAGCCTTTCAAGATTTCGACCGAATACGCTTCCTTTGAGGTGATATCCGACATACTGCGTTCACTCAGACCGGTAAGGACGCTCAAGTTGGTTTCGTCGAGCTGAACCTCGCCTTCTCCAAGAATGAAGGTATTGGGAATATGCTCGGTCCAGGTCTCTCCGTCTTCTCCGATGCGCTCCGCAGTGATTTCGTATTGGGTTGTATATATCTTACCGCTCTGGTAGATATCCTTATCAATGGTCACAGTAGGGACTCCGCAGAGCTCAGCAAGTTCGTCGAAGTTATACGCATTCAGAAGGATGGTGTAATTGATAGAAATGCCGGTCATAGCGTTGATGTGGTCCGCGACGGTCTGCTTTCCGTAGAAATTGTAGACCTCAGCAAGGGTATGATAACCGCTCGGTGTGTAGACCTGCGTTTCAGGAGAGAAATACGTATATGTATACTGACGGGCTTCCTTATCAACTCGTACAAGGAGGATGGAGGAAGCGCGGATTTCACGGTAATCGGTGGACAAGCATCCAGCCGTATCGGCGGCATTGACCGAGTACCAATCGGTCATATACATAAGGTCAAGGCTGGGTTTGTAATCGTCATAAATATCGGGTCGATAATCGGTCGTTATGACAAGGAAGTTAAAACTTTCGCCCTCTGGTATTTTTTCGCCAGTTAAGACATCTGATGTCGTTTCGGCTTCTTCTTCAGAATCGACAGGCGTCTGATTTTCAGTATTCTGCATAATTTTGCTCAGCTCATCTTCTTCGTCGCTCATGATGTTGTTCACGGTACCTGTTACAAAAGAGGTAGCGAAATAGGCGATGATGCCAAACAGCAATGCGGCAATCAGAAAAGTGACGCCGAAATTTTTAAATGCCGACAGCATAGTTTTTTCCTTTCAGAAGCTTATGGTTTTATGCAGTTTTTCATCTCAATATGATCTTATATTATACAATACAGAAAATAAAATTTCAATAGCAATTTTGCAACATCAACTCACTTATATCTGTAAATATTTCAGAAATTATGCGTGAATCGTGTAGGGCGGGAGGTATTAGTATAGTACCTCTAATATAAATGTGAGTTCGACAGGGAAAACTTTAAAAAAGTTTTCCCTGTCGAACTCACAAACTCATGTTACTATATGACGTGTTCTACATTCTGTCCTTCATAAAATTTGTTCCATTCGTGCTTAGGTTACCCCTCTACTTCAAATTTATTCCACCCGGAAACAGTATAATCACCGTTAGTCGGATACACGGTTCTGAGGATTGCAGCAGCTTCCGTTATTGGAGCGGTTTTATAGGGGGAATGGGGCTGCCAAACAAGGTTCGACGCGGTCAGAAATTTTTGAAGGAATCCAGAAAGATGATGCCACGTCGTCAACATGATGCCATATGCAGACATCAGACGGGCGTCCTCACAAAGTACCCGGATGTTAGTCATATCATCCCATGGGCAGAGGATGGTATCGAAGCCCATAGAAGTAAAATAGGAGGCGGTGGGATTCAGATTGCCGTTTTCGCCTGTCGTGCGGTATTCGTACTGCCAATCAGCGATTATTACGCTGCGGTCAATCCGGCTGAGAGCAGAAGCTGTGCCGTGGACCTGACCGTTTGCAACGACTGGGTCGGGGATTTTTTCAGCAAAGTCTTCCCTCTTTATCAACTCATCGTGCCAGATGATTGGACGACGGTTATGTACCGCGAGGTCGTCAGTCAACCGATTGATATAATCAGCGAGCAGCTCAGAGGACACCCGTTTGCGGCAAGCATCACATGTGGCAAAGGAATACGCTTCATCGAAACCGAGATGGAAGTAGGAGCCCTCGCCGCACAGATCCAGAAGCTCCGCGCGCATTTCGGAAAGCAGCTTGTAAGTGTCCGGATTCGACAGACACCATGTCCATCCGTCCGGTTCAAACAGCTTGGCACGGCGTGGATTGGCATTCAAAACAGTGTGTCTTCCGTAACAACTGCGGGATGACGACGCATGTCCAAAATGGTTTATCATCGGAATAACCTCCATCCCATAGCTATGCGCAAGGTCGATAAGAGGCTTTATTTCTGCTTTTGAGTGCGAATACCCACTCCATGCAAGCTCTGGCATCGTTTCATACTGGAGCGTTCCCCAGAATTCAAGGATAATATGCGTGAATTTCAAGAATCCGGCCATATGTATCGCTTTTTCGATAGTAGAAAGCTCGCTTTCAGGGAAGACGCACAGGTGTATGCTGCGGAATTTCAGGGACGGCTTATCAACGATATGGGTTCCGGTAATGTAGAATTCTTCCCTTCCCTCGTCGAGACAGACCGGGCATATTAGCTGCACAAGTGTGGTAAAGCTGTCGATAAGAGCCTTAAAACTGCATGCTGACAAGAGAATGCCACCCTCGTCGGCAAGAATTTCATAATACTTCGGCTTAGCCGGGACTTCCAACGGCTCGCCGATATAGATGCGGTAGGTACCGTCATGCGAATCCACAAGACGCACATCAAGGATAGATGCGGTACGGGTGAAGCAATTCCAAAGGTATTTCATACGGTCGACAACGTGCGCAACTTTTGACGGGGAAGTATCGGGAATTGCAAGATATATGGCGACGCGGCTGCCGAAACTGAATCTGATTTTTGGACTTTCCGCGATCTGAAGGGGTTTGGGGTAAAGATTTGTCAAGTACATATGTCACCTCATACTTTCGGATAGCTCAGATTATATGGTTTGGAGTTCATTAATAAGCTGTGCGGGTTTGTAAACACGTGAAGTGAGAGTTACCTCAGCCGACTTTGCGATTTCTTCCGCCGTTTCGGGAATTGTCATATGGTCATTCACAATGCGATTTTCAAAAATCGGATTTTCAAAGGCGGTATAGCAAAGCTCGCACTGCTCCCATGCCCATGAATTTTCAAACTCTCCCCGTTTCGCAAGTCGTTGTCTGACGGTTTCACGCGATGGATACAGCAAAAAATGACGCAGGTCAACACCATGCTTCCGGACTGCAGTTATCATTTCAATATAGTATTGCGGGCTTACGAGGGTCATGGGGACGATTATGGTCCCATCGAAGTGAGCGGAAAGATGGAGAAGCATGTCGCGGTTGACAGTTCTCCACAAGGATTCGTCCTGAAAATTATCGGCCTGAAGCGAGACAGGTTCATTTTGACGTATCCAATAACCGACATTTTCGGGGTCGTATATGTAGGAACCGGGAATTCTCATGTTGAGCTCGGCGGCAGTCTGCGTTTTGCCAGCTCCGAAAGCGCCGTTTATCCAGATTATCATAATATCTCCCCTTTTTAATTTAGTACGCAATCGAGTCCGCAACGTCTTCCAGTATGCCCAAATCCCACAGCAGACGTCCGAGGACGTACTTATCCCGAATATCCTTTGCCATGAGGAACGCTTCGCGCATATCCTCCCTCGTGAGTCCGATTTCCGTGCCGGATGTGGGATGTCCAATAGCAAGGAAGAATGCACGCAAGGATGCAGCGGTCGGGAGAGATGCGGTGATCTTCTTTATTTCTTCAAAATTCACAAGGATTGTATTGAGCCTTGCGGCATGTTTTGTTTTATCGTACTTTCCTTCGCGGCGTTCTCCAGCTATCATCGCTTCCGCGCCGTGTCCGAGTTTTTCCAGAAGGTGGTTCATCCAGTTGTCGGTAGAGAAATTTCGCACATATGCGAGCGCTCTGCTGCGATCCGGTGTAATTTGAGCGAAACGTTCGTACGCCTCAAGAGTGAGGAGCGTGCCAATACCACATTGGATTCCATGGAGGTCTGCGGGAGCGCCAAACTCAAGGGCGCGCATATCGATAATATGCGAAATATAGTGTTCCATTCCGGACGCGGGTCGCGAGATTCCTGCATAATTCATGGCAAGTCCTGACATGACCAATCCTTCTGTCAGCCTGCATATCGCCATGTGGTCTCCATTTACCGCATCCTTCGCAGATTTGACGCACACATCAAGAGAAGTGCGGACAATTTCGGCAACAGTCGGGCAATAGTACTCCCCAAGCAGGAGCGAAGCAATTTGCCATTCAACAAGACTGACATATTTTGCAGCCATGTCGCCGATACCGGAGCGTATCATATGAACTGGAGCAGACGCAAGGATTTCCGCGTCACCGATGACGGCGTCGGGGCATTTGGAATTCAGCGAGACCTTCAAGCCGCCGCGCTCCATAGAGGAAGAAGCGGACGCGAAACCATCCATAGACGGCGCGGTCGAGACAAAAATATCCGGCACATTCTTGGCGGCGGATATAATTTTACAGGTGTCATTGATAACGCCGCCGCCGACCGCGATAACGATGTCACACGCAGCGGAACAATACATAAGCGCTTCCCCTACGATTTTTTCATCAGGTGCGGGATGTACCCTCTCAATAATATGCAGCGTACATGGAATATTCTCGTCAGTAAGCAGTTGTGCAACACGTTCTCCGGCAGCAGTGTAAGTCAAGCGGTCGCAGAGGATGAAAGGGTGTGCGCCGCCATATTTGCGGATGATTTCCGTGAGGTGTGACAGCGCGTTCTCACCGATAATACAATCGCGCAGAAGTCCGAAGTGGCGTTTCCCGCATGCACATTCGAACCCATCGTGCGCCATCAAGTACTCTATCGTGCAGTTCATTCATTCTTTCCTCCAGTCATTTGTCTGAGTTTTGCGATGTTTCCGGTGATATCCTCGCCGCAGAACACGCTCGACGAGCCAGCCACGTAAATATTCGCGCCGGATTCGTACATTCTTTTGGCATTTTCAAAGCTGACGTTCCCATCGACCTCGATTTCCACGCTTTCATACCCCCGTTCATTTAAGTAGATGCGGCAGTCGGCGATTTTTTTGAGCATTTGCGGAATGAGCTTCTGGCCCGCGAAGCCTGGATTCACCGTCATAAGCAAAACTGCGTCGATATCGTCGAGAACATAATCGAGCACGCTAAGTGGAGTCGCAGGATTCAGCGCCGCCATCGGCTTTGCGCCGTATTTTCGAATTGCGGCAAGGGCCCGCTGGAGGTGATTCGTAGCCTCTGCGTGAACAGACACATACTCCCCTGCCCGCGGCCTGAACCAATCGATTTTCCACTCCGGCTCCGTTATCATGAGGTGTATATCCAACGGTATATTCGTCATATTGCGTAGTCTCTCGCAGAAATCCGTCCCGAGGGTATAATTCTTCACGAATACCCCATCCATTATATCAATATGTAGATACTCAATCGCATTCTTTTCAAAAGTATTAAGCAAGCCCATAAATCCACGGTAATCTGCGCACATCATAGATGGTGATATCTGCTGTTTCAGCATCGTTTTGCTCCGTATTTTCGTAAATTTCTGTCGATGTGAGTTTCGCTCTGCCCCCAATTTTGGCTCTATAGCAGATTGCACACTTTAAAAGGAGAGTTGGTAGAAATTTTTCTAAAAATGCCGTGCCTTCATTACATTTACGAGCCTCACATTCCTTTTAATTATAGCAAAATCATGAAAATTTTTCAACAAGGAGGAGGAAAGTTTATCATAAAAATCGTAGAAAATGCTTGATAATGGAGGGAAATTTTTATATAATGAAGTATAGTAAATTTTCAATCATTTTGGGGGCTGTATGACAAACGAACTCTCTCATCCCGACCGGCGTTACCTTGAACTGCTCTCCCGCGATTACCCGACCATCGAAGCTGTAGCGTCGGAAATGATAAATCTGTCCGCTCTGCGCAGTCTTCCAAAGGGCACAGAGTATTTTTTCAGCGACCTGCACGGTGAATATGAATCCTTTCTCAGGCTGCTGCGGAGCGCGTCAGGTATGATTAAGTCCAAAATTGACCTCATTTTTGAAAAAAGCATCTCTTCAAATGACCGCAGTCTTCTGGCTACTCTTATTTACTACCCAGAGCGGGAAATAAAAGCCCTCTCACAGTCAGGCGAGCTGAACGATGAGTGGAGAAGAATTACCATATACCGTCTCATCCTGGTGTGTGAATCTGTGTCAGCAAAATATACCCGTGCGGCGGTTCGCTCTAAGATGCCCAAAAGTTTCGATTACATTCTCGACGAGCTTCTCAATGTGACCGACGACATCAACCGCGACTACTATTTTGACGAAATTATCTCATCCATCCTTGATACCGGAATTGCTGAAGAATTTATCATCGCGGTGTGTTCCCTCATCCGCTCTCTCACGATTGACCGGCTCCACATTATTGGCGATATTTTCGACCGAGGTCCCCGCGCAGACAAAATCATGGACGAGCTGATGACCTTCGACCATATCGATGTGGAGTGGGGAAATCACGATATCTCGTGGATGGGTGCAGCATCCGGAAATACCGCTCTGATTGCAAATGTGATACGCACTGCCCTTGGATACAACAGTTACGACGTGCTTGAGGACGGGTATGGTCTGAATCTGCGCCCCCTGTCAGTATTTGCGACCGAAGTGTATGGCGACGACCCGTGTAAGCGATTCTATCCGCACACCCTTGACGATGTAGTATACGACAATGTGGATTTGGCGCTTACCGCAAAAATGCATAAGGCAATCGCGGTCATACAGTTCAAGCTGGAGGGGCAACTGATTCGGAATCATCCGGAATACGGACTTGACGACCGCAGATTATTCGAAAAAACCGATTTCCGTCGCGGAATCATTGAAATTGATGGGCGCGAATACGAAATTTGTGACCAGAATTTCCCGACGGTGGACCCAGACGACCCGCTGCGGCTGACTGAGGGGGAGTCCGAATTGATAAGAATTCTGGCTTCCTCCTTCCATCACAGCACAAAGCTGAATACCCACATCAAATTCCTGTACGCGAGAGGGTCGATGTACCGGTGCGAAAATGGAAACTTGCTCTACCACGGCTGCATTCCCATGAATGAGGATGGTTCTTTCCGAGAAATCACACTTCCCTTTGGCGGTGGAGAGCGGTGTTATGGAAAAAAGCTTCTTGACCGCATTGGTAAAGCGGTAAACCGCGCGTACTTCGGTGCGTTCGGCTCCCCTGAACAGATTGAAGCCTGTGACTATATGTGGTATCTGTGGTGCGGACCGGACTCGCCGCTGTATGGAAAAGACAAAATGGCGTTTTTCGAACGCACGCTGCTGCCGGACGAACCGGAGCTGAAAGCGGAGCACTATGCACCATATTATCATGTCAACAACAGCGAAGAGGTGTGCGGGCGGATTTTATCGGAGTTCGGCCTTGACCCGGAAAAGGGGCACATCATAAACGGGCACGTGCCAGTCCTCCGTGCAGACGGTGAAAGTCCAATTAAGGCAGGAGGCCGGTTGTTTGTGATAGACGGTGGAATTTCAAAGGCCTATCAAATGAAGACCGGTATCGCCGGATACACACTGATTTACGACTCGCACAGTCTGCGGCTTGCTGAACATAAGCCATACAATGGAGAGGATGCCAACATCACCCCAAAGGTCAGCATTGTCGAAAAGATGGAGCAGAGGGTGAATATCGCAGACACAGACTACGGTGCAGAACTGTCGATTCGCATTGACGAACTGCGGCATCTGCTTGAAGCGTATCGCGATGGAACGATTCTGGAAAAGTAAAGACGACAGCGTAAGGTGAGTAAATGAGATACATCAATCCGAAAACTTCCTTTGGCGAGTACCCGCACGACGGTATGATTCTGGATACCGAAAATCCGCTTGATGGTCAAAATGTCCTTGATTTGTAGGTATTGCAGCGTGAGGTAAAGCGGACCGGCGAAGAAGACAGCGGATTCCGAAATTATTTGCTGAAACTTTTATAACTGCCCATGCTTTTTCAAACAGGAGATTGATATATGTATAACAAACAACAGCTTATAGAAATTTTTAATCGTATCGGGCTCTCGTATGCCGATGGACTTGCAGCCGATTACGATACGCTTGCGGCGGTGCAATATGGATTTCAGAAAAAGGTACCGTACGAAAACCTCGACATTATCCGTCGATTTCCACTCTCTCTCGACTACGACAAGTTGTATGAAAAAATTATTCTGAATCACCGTGGCGGGTACTGCTTTGAAATAAACGGATTTCTTGGAGAAGTCCTCCGTTCTCTCGGATTTGGCGTAACCGAATACATGGCGCGGTATCTGCGTGGCGAGACTGAAATACCTGTACGACGCCACCGTGTGCTCGGTGTGGCGGCATCGGATGGAAAACGGTATATCTGCGACGCGGGAATTGGTCAGGCGGCGTTCCGCTATCCTTTATTAATGGAAGAAAATTCCCATAGCGCACAATTCGGAGAGGAATACCGTGTAACAAAGGAGCCGTTTTTCGGATGGATGATTTCCGATTTTCACAAGGGTGAGTGGCGGCGGTTTTACAGCTTTACAGAAGAAGAACAGCTGAACATTGACTACATCATGCCGTCATTCTGGTGCGAAAACGCGCCGGAATCCCCGTTTATCTCCGCTGAAATGTTCTCAATTAAGACAGATGACGGCAGAATTACACTCGATTCGAACGTATTCCATGTTTTCTCCGGCGACACAGTAGTTGAGAAATATTTAAGTGAAGAAGAGGTCCGTGAGGTGTATGGAAAATACTTCGGTTTAGAGTACGACGCAGCGACGGCAGCGAAAATCAAGAGATACACGGAAGGAGGACGTAAAAAATGAATCATGTGGAACGTGCGGAGGAGCTTTTTTATGCTGGATGCAATTGCGCGCAGTCGATTTTCTGTGCCTTTGAGGATGTGACAGGATATTCGCACAAAGAAGCCATGCGGCTGGCGTCGTCGTTTGGCGGCGGACTTGGAAGACTGCGCGAGGTCTGCGGCACCATGTCGGCGGCAGCTGCGATTGCCGGAATTTTATGGGGATACGATGAGATTGATGATAAGGCCAAAGCGGCACACTACGCCCTGATTCAGGATATGGCAAACCGATTCCGTGAGCACCATGGAACGATAATCTGCCGTGAGCTTCTGCAAGGTATCGCAAACGACACATCCCCTGTACCGGAAAAGCGGAGCAACGAATACTATAAAAAGCGCCCCTGCGCAAAATTTGTTGTGACAATGGCCGAAATTCTGGACGAGATGATCGCAGAAAAAGGTGCAGCTCGATGAAGTTTGCAGGAATGCAGCGGCTAACCCTGCTCGATTATCCGGGGAAAACCGCCTGTACCGTATTTACGGAAGGATGCAATCTGCGCTGCCCATTCTGCCATAACGCCGAACTGGTCCTGCCGGAGAGGATGAACGACACGTCCCTCTCTGTTGACGAGCTGATGGCGTTTTTACGAAAGCGTGCGGGACTGCTCGACGGTGTGTGTGTGTCCGGCGGCGAGCCGCTATTGTATTATCGGGATTTACGAGACCTGATTCCGGCGATACGGGAACTTGGGTATGCGGTAAAGCTCGACACGAATGGGACAAACCCGTACGCACTGGCGGAACTACTTCACGGCAGGTTGATTGACTATGTGGCAATGGACATAAAAAATGCTCTGCCCTATTATGGGGAAACAGTCGGAATTCCGAAATTTGACACAGCACCAATATGGGAAAGCATCAAAATTCTGATGAACGATGCAGTAGACTATGAATTCCGCACGACGGTAGTAAGGGAATTTCACACAGTCGAGCGGATCCGTGAGCTGGCGCGTTCGATTACCGGGGCAAAACGGTATTTTTTACAATTTTTCCGCGACTCAGGCGAACTTATAAAGGATGGTCTAAACGCAGTCAATAAAGAGGAAATGGAACAAATGAGAATAGCAGCAAATGAATTTTGCCCGACAGAGCTGCGTGGGTAACGTATTGTCATGAAAAATTTATACCTTATCGGCAGCACAATGGGAGTTGGCAAGACGACAGTATGTCGAATTATAAACCGGCTTTTGCCTGCAAGCGTGATGTTGGACGGCGACTGGTGTTGGGATATGAATCCGTTCGTTGTCAATGACGAGACCAAAGCGATGGTAATAGACAACATCTGTCATACGCTGAACAATTTTCTGCGATGCGGGACGTTCGAGAACATCGTATTCTGCTGGGTGATGCACGAGCAGCCGATAATCGAGGAAATTCTTGGACTGCTTGACACCGACGAATGCCGTGTTCATAAAATTTCGCTGATTTGCACCGAGGATACGCTGCGGAAACGTCTCCAAGCGGATGTGGATGCAGGAATTCGCGCGCTTGATGTGATAGAGCGAAGCGCAGCGCGTCTTCCGTTGTACCATTATCTTGAGACGGAACTTCTTGACACTTCCGACCTCTCGCCGGAGGAGGCAGCTGCCATTATTATCGAGAAGCTCTGATGCTATCTTGAACGTTAAATTTACATTTATTTAACATTTCTGTTTGATTTACAACGGACTTATGAAATCGCATGTAGTATAATGATTACGATATTAAATAAGAAAGCAACAAACATAAAGGAGCCCCTTATGAACATCACAAATGACATAAAGTACATCGGCGTGAATGACCACACAATCGACCTGTTTGAAGGTCAGTATGTCGTAAAAAACGGCATGTCGTATAATTCCTACGCCATTATAGATGAAAAAGTCGCCATAATGGACACAGTCGACGCGCGTTTCACTCACGAATGGCTTGATAATATCGAAAATACGCTGAACGGCAGAAAACCGGATTATCTTATCGTCCAGCACATGGAGCCGGACCATTCCGCCAATATCGCCAATTTCATGAAAGTATACACCGATACAGTCATCGTATCCAGCGCGAAGGCGTTTGCAATGATGGAGCAATTCTTCGGAACAAACTACGTCAGCCGCCGCATCGTTGTTGGCGAAGGAGACACGCTCTCGCTCGGGCGTCACAACCTCACCTTTGTGACGGCACCTATGGTTCACTGGCCTGAGGTTATTGTGACATATGATTCCACAGACCGTGTGCTCTTCTCTGCCGACGGCTTTGGAAAGTTCGGTGCGCTTGACGTGAACGAAGATTGGACGGATGAAGCCCGCCGATACTACATCGGAATTGTCGGGAAGTATGGCACGCAGGTACAGGCGCTTTTGAGAAAGGCATCTGGTCTTGATATCGGCATCATCTGCCCGCTGCACGGTCCGGTACTCGCCGAAAATCTCGGTTACTATCTCGGTCTATACAACACATGGTCGTCGTATGCCGTTGAATCAGAGGGCATCGTTATCGCATATACGTCTGTTTACGGCAATACCAAAAGAGCGGTTCTCTCCCTTGCGGAGAAGCTGACTGCGCGTGGATGCCCGAAGGTTATAGTCCACGACCTCGCGAGAGGAGACATGTCAGAAGCTGTCGCGGACGCATTCCGGTACAGCAAGCTGGTGCTCGCTACGACCACTTATAACGCGGAAATCTTCCCGTTCATGCGCGAGTTTATCCAGCATCTGACCGAAAGAAACTTCCAAAACCGCACCGTTGCCCTCATCGAAAACGGTTCATGGGCTCCCTTGGCGGCGAAGGTGATGCGCAAAATGCTCGAGAATTCCAAGAAAATCACGTTCACGGACACAACAGTCACAATAAAGTCCGCCCTAAATGAAGCAAGCGGCTCGCAGGTAGAAGCGCTTGCCGATGAGCTTTGCCGTGATTACATTGCACAGCACAGCGAAACTGCCGACAAGAACGACCTAACTGCACTGTTCAACATCGGATATGGTCTATATGTCGTGACTTCAAACGATGGTAAGAAGGACAACGGTCTGATAGTAAACACTGTTACCCAAGTGACAAACACACCAAACCGCATTGCTGTCACGATAAATAAGGAAAACTACTCGCATCACGTCATTAAGCAGAGCGGCATCATGAATATCAACTGTCTCTCGACAGACGCGCCGTTCTCGGTATTCGAGTCGTTCGGCTTCAAAAGCGGCAGAAACACGGATAAGTTTGAAAACTGTACGCCGCTCCGCTCCGATAACGGACTTGCTTTTCTTCCACGCTACATCAACTCGTTCCTGTCCCTGAAAGTTGAGCAGTATGTCGACCTTGACACACATGGCATGTTCATATGCAGCGTAACCGAAGCGCGTGTCATCTCAAACGTCGAAACCATGACTTACACTTACTATCAAAAGAATGTCAAACCCAAACCGGCGACCGAAGGCAAAAAAGGTTTTGTCTGCAAAGTCTGCGGCTACGTCTACGAAGGTGACGAACTCCCTGAAGACTTTATCTGTCCTCTCTGCAAACACGGCGTTGCGGATTTTGAGCCGATTGAATAGAATTTTCGTGAGGGTCCTTTTCAAAAAAGGGGGGTTCCCCATAAAGCTTTCGAATAGATAAAAACAGAAGGGGAGGTGCTTTTTGAGAAAGCACCTCCCCGATTATAATTAACGTGAGTTCGACGGGAAGATGCTTTTTGAGAAAAGCACCTTCCCGAACCCCTCTGCCAAAACTTTTAAAAAACGAAGATATGAATTATCTTTTATTTTTTAATGCAATTGCGGACTTGGCTTTAGCAGCTATGGAGGCTGCGTCGAGCTTAAAGTAAGAGATGAGCTCCTTAGCCGGACCGCTTCTGCCGAATTCATCGTTTACGCCGACACGGAGAACCGGAACGGGATATTTTTCGCTGAGGCATTCGGTAACAGCTCCGCCGAGACCGCCGATTATGGTATGTTCCTCACAGGTAACAATCGCGCCGCATGCCTTCGCTTCGGCGAGGACAAGGTCTTCGTCGAGAGGCTTGATGGTAGAGATGTTCACGACAGATGCGGAAATTCCTTCATTTGCAAGCAGGTCACGCGCGAGAAGGGCCTGTTCCACTTCGATGCCGGCTGCAATAAGGGATACATCGGTGCCTTCTGCCATTTTTACACCCTTGCCGATTTCAAATTTGTAGTCGTCGCCGAAGAGGGTCGGAACAGCCATTCTGCCAAAACGGAGGTAAATAGGACCGACGTATTCAATCGCCGCCTTTACGGCAAGTCTTGCTTCAGCCGCGTCCGCCGGATTGATGATAACCATCCCCGGAATCGAGCGCATCAGGGCGATATCCTCGCAGCACTGGTGTGTCGCACCATCTTCGCCGACCGTGATGCCGGCATGAGTAGCACCAATCTTCACATTGTTATGCGGATAACCAATCGAGTTGCGAATCTGCTCAAAGCTGCGTCCAGCCGCAAACATCGCAAACGAAGACGCGAACGGAATCTTGCCGCAGAGTGACAAGCCGGTCGCTACGCCAATCATATTATTTTCGGCGATACCGCAGTCAAAAAATCTGTCTGGGAACGCCTTCTTAAAGGTTCCCGTCTTGGTAGCGGCAGCAAGGTCGGCGTCAAGCACGACGAGATTTTCATAAACTGCGCCGAACTCCGCTAAAGCCTTACCATACGCTTCACGAGTAGCAATTCTATCTGCCATAACTATTTATTCTTATCCTTTCAATTTTTTCGTTAACCCGTCCGAAGGAGGAGACTTTATCTTTCGCCCAAATCCCTCATTGCGATTTCGTACTGTTCCGCGTTCGGAGCGGCGCCGTGCCATGCTACGTTATTTTCCATGAAGGAAACGCCTTTGCCCTTCGTGCTATGGGAGATAATGACGGTCGGTTTCTCCTTGCAAGCGCGTGCTGCCTGATAAGCCGCCTCAATGGAGTCGAAGTCATGTGCGTCACATTCGACAACATTCCAGCCGAATGCAGCGAATTTAGTATCATATGGTGTTGGGTTCATAACCTCTGCGATAGGGCCGTCTATCTGAAGGCCGTTGAAGTCGATGAGCCAAACGAGATTAGAAAGATGGTGGTTGCCCGCAAACATAGCCGCTTCCCAGACCTGTCCCTCTTCGGTCTCCCCATCGCCGAGGATAGCGTAAATGCGCTGAGGCTTGTTATCCATCTGGCAAGCGAGTGCCATGCCGCAGGATACCGAGGCGCCCTGTCCGAGAGAACCAGAAGTCATGTCAACACCGGGCGTGTGCTTCATATCCGGATGTCCTTGAAGGTAACTCGAGGTCTTACGGAAGGTTTTGAGGTCTTCTACCGGGAAGTAGCCGCGATGAGCGAGCGCCGAATACAGACCGGGTGCACAGTGTCCCTTTGAGAGAACGAGACGGTCGCGTTCGGACCAGTCGGGGCGCAGAGGGTCGATATTCAATTCCTCAAAATAAAGATACGTAAGAACGTCTGCTATCGAGAGGCTTCCGCCGGGGTGTCCGCTATTTGCCGAATATACCGCATCAATAATCCCAACGCGGATTTTGCGTGCGATTTCAGCAAGTTCTGTTTTTCTTTTTGTGTCCATTATATACAAGCCTTTCCCGGGAATTTTGGATTAAATTTCTCCGCAATTCCCCAAATTTTTCTGTATGATACATTTTAATATATCTGCCCCGAAAAGTCAATGATTATGTGTAAATTCTCGAATTTTTTGCGGGAAATGCAATTGATGGTGAACTTTATAAAAGTTCACCATCAAAACTTTTCAGACTATACTATGAGATTTACACTGACTGAATCCCACCCTAAACAACTTTTGCATAATCAGTAAGTACCACAATTTTGTCCTTATTGACAGCAGCGAATCCGGATTTTATTTCTACTTTCAGTATGACTTGCCCTTCGAGCAGGGCGGTAACACAACTGTCGGCAAGTGCTATCATGGCGGACGCATGACCGCGGTGTATTCCGATTCCGCCGCCGTTTTTTCCATCAGTGCCGTCAGCTGCGACAAGTCTGACCGAGTCGCACTGAGCGCTCGCTTTCTCGCCCTCCGGCGTGACTACAGACAGCTCTATCCTCTCGTTCATAAATTTCCTCCGCACAGCTTATATGTTTCGGGTTACTGCATTCCCTTCGCTGCCTTGAATACGTCGTCGATGGTTCCCGCCATCATGAAGCTCTGCTCGGGAAGTGCATCGCATTCGCCGCCGAGAATAGCTTCAAATCCCGCTATGGTCTGCTCGATTGTGACAAACGCGCCTGGGATTCCCGTGAAGCCCTCTGCTACGTGGAACGGCTGGCTCATGAAGCGCTGCACCCGTCTCGCACGTTTTACCATTTCCTTGTCTTCCGCCGACAGCTCGTCCATACCGAGAATGGCAATGATGTCCTGCAATTCGTTGTATCTTTGCAAAACGTGCATGACCTCCTTGGCAGTCCGGTAGTGGCGTTCACCGACTACGTCGGGAGATAACATCCTTGAACCCGATTCAAGCGGAGCGACTGCCGGATAGATACCAAGCTCAACGATGCTTCGCGACAGAACGGTGGTGGCATCAAGGTGCGAGAAGGTTGTGGCAGGCGCGGGGTCTGTCAAGTCGTCTGCAGGAACATAGATAGCCTGCACCGATGTGATAGAACCGTTTGTGGTTGACACAATTCTTTCTTGCAGCTTACCCATTTCGGAGGCAAGAGTCGGCTGATAGCCTACTGCAGATGGCATTCGCCCGAGCAGCGCGGAAACCTCTGAGCCTGCCTGCGTGAAACGGAAAATATTATCGATAAAAAGAAGCACATCCTTGTGGGAATTTTCGCGGAAATATTCCGCCATTGTCAGCCCGACGAGAGGAACACGCAGTCTCGCGCCCGCAGGCTCATTCATCTGGCCGAAGACAAGCGAGGTCTTGGACAGCACGCCCGATTGCTTCATCTCCTTCCAAAGGTCATACCCTTCTCTCGAACGTTCTCCGACACCTGCGAAGACGGAATATCCGTCGTGCTCAAAGGCGATGTTGCGGATAAGCTCCATGATAAGGACGGTTTTTCCGACACCTGCGCCACCGAAAAGGCCAATTTTTCCGCCTTTTGCGTATGGGGTCATGAGGTCGATAACTTTGATGCCCGTCTCAAGGACTTCATCTGCGGTTACAATTTCGCGGAACGGAGGTGCTTGGTGGTGGATCGGCCAACGTCCGGCACTGAAAATTTCGCCCGCGCGGTCTATCGGCTGACCGGTCACGTTCACCATTCTGCCGAGAGTCTCCTCCCCTACGGGAACTGAAATGGGTGCGCCTGTATCGACCGCGGTCATGCCGCGCGACATGCCATCGGTCGGTTGCATGGAAATGCAACGCACATCGCCCTTTCCGAGATGCTGTAAGACCTCAAGCGTAAAGACCTCGCTGCCGCCCTGAATTTCAACCGCGTGAAAGATATCAGGTATATTTAAATCGTCAAACCGGATATCAACAACCGGTCCGGTTATGCGCGTAATAATCCCTTTTGAACCTGCTGCCATGTAATTTCCTCCAGATTTAAGAAAGAAAATGTGAGTTCTCGGAGAGCTGCTTCTTCAACAAAGCCTTCCCCGAGAACCATTCATTCTTCATTGTCACTCACCGCTGTCTCAATGACACCGGCAGTGACTTCACTTTGCCGCTTGCGGCTGATTGCCGTCTCGAGAGCTGCGGATGTTTCCTGTGCGTTGTCGTAAGCGGAACGCATTGCCATGAGTGTTGCCGCTTGTGCGCCCGCCGCTGCCTCGAGGATAATAGAAAAGATTGTGGAACAAACGCAGTTCAGGCACGCGTTTTTGAGGACGGTCTGCTTGTCCGGCACATACAAAGTGTCGTCGAACGCGGGTTCCGCGCTGCCTTGTTCGCCCGTCAGAGGCAAAATACGGCATGCGCACGGTGTTTGCGTCATCATGTTTACGAAGTTCTGGTAGATGAACGTCACCGACGAGACCTCTCCATCCAGATAGGCCGTCCGCAAGAAATCGCAAAGCGCAGCACACGAACTATAGTCGGGGACATCGGAGAGCGCAAAGTCGCGGTTGCTCCTACCCTCGAAGTGCGCGGCAGCCATTTTGCCGCATGTCACAAGCGTATATGGGCGTTCTGATTGGGAGAGAAGCTCGTCGGCGTATGCGAGAAGCTCAATGTTATAACCGCCGCACAGTCCGCGGTTTGATGTGAGCACAACATAGCAGTCTGGTGCATCGGGATTCCGGCACGGCATAGCCCCCGACAGCGCGCTGCCGAACCGTTCCATGAGACTGCGGCAAGATTCGGCATATGTTTTATATCCGGCTAGAACCGCGTTTATCCGCGAAAACTTTGCTGCCGACACGGTTTTCATCGCCCCCGCAAGCTGTTCCGTTGTATTGATACTTTTCAAATGCTTTCTCAATTCCCGAAGACTCGCCATGGTTCCCTCCTTTTACAAATTTACAAAATTATCGGTGTTATCGCAATCGCGTTCTTTAGCTGCACACACCAGCGAGCGCGGCTCTCAATGTTTTTATGGTTTCGACATCCATCTTTTCACCGCTCTTGAGCGTTTCGATCAACTGTGGATGCACGGATTCAATGTAGTTATACAGCTTATCCTCGTATTCCTCCATATGTCCGGCGTCGATACTGTCCGCGAAGCCTTCCGCTACCGCGTAGATGAGCAACGCCTGCTTCCAGTCCTCAAGCGGAGCATATCTGCCCTGTCTGAGTGCCGCCATCATCCGCTCGCCGGATTCCAGCACCTTTTTAGTTGCGGCATCCACGTCCGACCCGAATTGCGCAAAGCCCACGAGCTCACGGTATTGCGCAAGGTTCATACGAAGTCTTGATGAAACCTGTTTCATCAGCTTGGTCTGCGCCGCGCTTCCGACACGCGACACTGACAAACCGACGTTTACCGCCGGACGTTGTCCTTCGTTGAACAGGTCGCTCTCAAGGAATATCTGCCCGTCTGTGATAGAGATTACGTTTGTCGGGATATAAGCGGAAATATCTCCCGCCTGTGTTTCGATTATCGGAAGAGCGGTCATTGAGCCGCCGCCGATCTCCTGCGAAAGCTGTGCCGCACGTTCGAGAAGTCTTGAATGCAGGTAGAACACGTCACCAGGATACGCTTCACGGCCGGACGGACGGTGCAAAAGAAGGGACAACTCACGATACGCCACGGCGTGCTTGGACAGGTCGTCGTAGATTATCAGGAC
>CAZUPI010000017.1:46998-60743 GCA_964621755.1 uncultured Ruminococcus sp.
CATGAAGTATTCACCCATTGCGGCACCCGCGAACGGGGCGATATACTGGAGGGAGGCGGAACTGGACGCTGGTGCACACACAATTGTGGTATAATCCATCGCCCCATACCTCGTGAGTTTTTCGCAAATATCGGCAACGGTGGTATCCTTCTGTCCAATCGCAACATAAATGCAGGGGATTCCCTTTCCGCGCTGATTAATGATAGTATCGACTGCGATTGAGGTTTTACCAGTTTGACGGTCGCCGATAATCAGCTCACGCTGACCACGGCCAATCGGCACGAGGGCGTCGATTGCCTTGATACCGGTATGCATCGGTCGTGAGACAGAGCTGCGATCCGGAATTCTGGGAGAGCGGCACTCAATAGGGCGGCGCTCTGTTGTCCAGATACGTCCCTTTCCGTCGATAGGCTTACCCAGAGGGTCTACGACGCGTCCGAGGAGCTCGTCGCCCACGGGAACGCTGGCGATACGTCCGACACGGCGCACGCGGCTTCCGCTTTCAATATGTTCATATCTGCCGTAGACGATACAACCGATTTTGTCAGGTTCGATATCGAGAACCATGCCGCGTTCACCGCACTCGAACTCAATAACCTCCCCATACATGATATCGGCAAGGCCGTCGAGCCAGCAGATACCATCCGAAATGCTGATAACGCGGCCGAGCTGGAACGCGTTGACTGTGACTTTCATATCCATGATGGCAGTCATGAGGTCGGACAGAAGCATCTCTGCGTCCTCGTCGCCGCGTACCATGCGTTTTTCAAAAGATTTATTAAACTGATATATCAAATCGGAAACCGTGCAGTCATAGACAGTGTCGCCGATGCGGAGTCTGAGACCGCCGATAAGGGTGGGGTCTACCTTGACCCAATACGACTGTTTTCCGCCAACATTTGCAAGGAGTTGTTCGGTTTTATGTCCAATTTCATCGACAATCTCCTGCGGCAGCTCATACGCAGAGGTAAGGGTGACATACAGGACATCGTGGGATTTAAGGTAGGCCATATCGCCGGGTGTAAGCTTGATTTTCTCAAGAATGCGGCAGGTGAACTCCCACTCATGCTTCCGGAGTGCGGAAACGTACGGCTCTGCGGAGATGAGCTCCGTGACGCGTTCAGTGAACCTTTCGACGAACTCATCCTTGGCTTCGCTAACGGTTTCACGCTTCATTCCGCGAATTTGGTCGGCAGTTCCGTCGAAAATTCGTTTTGATTCGAGAGCCGCCTCCTGCTCGATTACAGCGACTTCGTTATCGCGGACAACCTCGACACACATTTCGTCGACAGTGGGAACCTCCGGCAAAACAACAGAAGCCGACTCAATCTCTTCGGCTTCCTCTAATTCTCGGTTGATTCTGTCGCGGCGCGTTTTGAAGATGGATACGATAGCGCGTCTTCCAAACAGAAACAAGATGCCGCAAAGAAGAAGAAAATTTATCAGCGCATATACAAACTGCATAGTTAATCCTCTGAATTACGATAATTACAATACGAGCTTGTCGACAAAGGCACGGGCGAGGCGGTCGACGCCTGCGTCAAGTCCGCACCGGAGGTCTCGGCTGCACTCTGTCAGCTCGTCTTTGCATTGTTTTATCTTTTTTTCTCGCTCGTTTTTTGCTTTGGCGATAATTCCCTCCGCGCGAACCTTGGCGTCCTTGATTTCATTTGCCGCCATTTCCGCGCACCGGGCATCGGCTATTTTTCGCCGCGCGGCGATTTCGGCTTCCGCCTCTGCTATCGCGCGCTCGTTGTCCGCTTTTTTCTGCATCGCTGCATCAATTCGCGCCTGACGCTTATCCATAAAAGCAAGCATCGGTCGAAACAGCAATCTATCAAGAATCAGCATCAATAAACAAAACGAGATTAACGTCCAAATTAATATCGATGGCTGAATAGTCATTCCAGTCCTCCCTATTATGATTAGGTCACGAAGGCATTGCCCCGTCAAAAAGTTTTTGCGGGGTCAAGGGGCGCTTTTTTCAAAAGCCCCCTTGCGTGTCCCCTTGTTATATTTTTGACACAAGAATGAAGCCTATGAGAAGGCCATAGATAGTGAGGGCTTCCATCAGGGCAAGGGAGATGATAAGTGTAGAGCGAATGTCTTTTGCGGCATCAGGTTGGCGGGCGATGCTTTCCATTGCTGCTTTTGAGGTCCAACCTTGGCTGAGGGCTGGGAATATGGTGCTTACCGCGATGGAAATAGCGGCTGCAAGGGCGATTAATGCGGAATCTGTCATTTTTATTTTCTCCTTAAATTATTTTAAAAGATTAATTTATAAGTTCTAATTTATAAGTTCGCTTGCGGCTCGTGGCCGGTGAGCGTTGGCTGCTTTTAGGATTCCTCGAGGGATTCTTCGAGGTAGATTGAAACGAGCATGGTGAACACAACCGCTTGGATAGCACAGAACAACAGTGATAACCCCATCATGATAACCGGTATCCCGATTGGCAGAAGCCCGTACAGCTCTTCTGTGACGGTTTCTTCCCCGAACACGTTACCGAACAAACGGAGCGCCAGCGATGCAGGCTTGATAAATTCATCAAGCACCAGAAGAGGCAGCATGAAAAACATAGGGGAAACAAACCGCTTGAAATAGTGTTTTACTCCGTTTACCAGACCGGCTACCTGTAAGAAGATAAATGCGGCGACGCCCAGTCCAAGTGTAGTAGACAGAGACGACGTGGGCGCCTTTAAGTATTTGGTCAGTCCCACACCGGGAATGAGACCGGAGTAGTTTGCGAATAGAATAAAGATAAACAAAGAACCAAGGAAGAAAAAGTACTTCCGCGCATTCTTTTTTCCGATGATACCCGCGAAGAAATTGTCGAGATATTCAATCCCCGTCTCGACCATATTCTGAAATTTGCCGGGACGCTCTTTCATATTATGCGTCGCGAGGAGTGAGAGTATGGCGACTATGGCGAGGATGACCCACATCATGATGACCTCTCCGGTAACGTCGAGTATTCCGAACAGCGGTATCACGGTCTCAGATGGACTCCCCATTGTATGATAACTCCTTTCCTTACACTAAGTAAAATTTATATTAACGCTTGTCTTTCCCATGCTCTCCTGTCTTGCGGACGAGGAGATAGGTAAAAAGAAACATAGAAAGCGTCGTTCCAAGAGCAGCACCGATGAGCAGCGGGATAAGATTCCACGGCGTATGCGGCGCCAGAAAATACACTGCCACCAAAAACGCCACGTTTATAAACTGTCTGACAACTGAGGTCATAGGTAACGCCTGCGGCTTCTTGCGGAGCACAAGAAGGGACACATGATAGTTGAGAAACGACACGCAGACGCCGGAGACGAACGCGGCTGCAGCGCCGACGAGCCAATGATTCATAGAACCCCCTGATTTTGCGGCTATACGCACTGGTCTTTCGGTTTGCTTGGAAATCCTTACACAAAACACGGAGAGAGTATAGTCCTTTCGAAAACGATTGTCAACCTTTAAAATGTTAAATTTCTATGCGGATATTGTGTGTTAAGTCTTCAAAAGTTTATCCGGAGAATGTAGTGGATTTATGCTTTTATTATACCTTATTATACCAAAAATGCCAATCGGGTTCAATATATCTTTTGCACAATTTTTTTCCTTTTTGCACGGGTCTTGTTTGAAAAAGATGAAAGTTGACGTTTTTTCCATTCTTTTTTGATTGATTTTGCTCTCTCTGAATTCATTGACATATACTTGAAAACATCAAAAAAATATGCTATATTATAGGGGACGAAAGATTTTCTTTTTTACGGGAAAATATTGTGAAAATTCTTTCCAACCCTTTTCATCTATGAGGTAGACTTTGGCTGGCGAGACTCTTCGAACTTGTTTCGCCATACTCTTACAGAGAAAATCGTTAGGGAATGTGTAACAAAGGGGAAATCTTGACAAATGCAGGTAATGCGTGTATAATTTAACGTATCAAACATACAACAAAAATCTCTCCTTTTAAATTCCTTTTATAATTAAAACAATTTCCAAGGAAAGATTTTATACAACATGATTTTTGATAAATTTAGTATAGGTTAAAGGAGTTATATCATGGCAAACAACAGATTTGAGCTGAACAAAAATCTGGCACAAATGCTCAAGGGCGGCGTCATCATGGACGTAACAACCCCCGAACAGGCTAAAATTGCAGAGAACGCGGGCGCATGCGCCGTTATGGCACTGGAACGTATTCCGGCAGATATCCGTGCTGCCGGCGGCGTCTCCCGTATGAGCGACCCTAAAATGATTAAAGGAATCCAGGAGGCTGTTTCCATTCCGGTTATGGCAAAGTGCCGTATTGGACACTTCGTAGAAGCACAGGTTTTACAGGCAATCGAAATCGACTATATTGACGAAAGTGAAGTACTCTCCCCTGCCGATGACAAATATCATATTGATAAAACAAAATTTGACGTTCCTTTTGTCTGTGGTGCGAAGGATCTTGGGGAAGCGCTGCGTCGTATCAACGAAGGTGCGGCTATGATTCGTACCAAGGGTGAGCCCGGTACTGGTGACGTTGTACAGGCAGTGCGTCATATGCGTATGATGCAGTCTGAAATTCGCCGCATTGGCTCCATGGCTGAGGACGAGCTGTTCGATACAGCAAAACAGCTTCAGGTTCCCTACGAACTAGTTCTGTATGTACACGAAAACAAAAAGCTGCCTGTTGTAAACTTTGCTGCAGGCGGTGTAGCTACTCCTGCGGACGCGGCGCTTATGATGCAGCTTGGTGCGGAAGGCGTATTTGTAGGTTCGGGTATTTTCAAATCCGGCAACCCCGCAAAGCGTGCGGCAGCCATTGTTAAGGCGGTCACAAACTTCACCGACGCGAAGATGATTGCGGAATTATCCGAAGATTTAGGCGAAGCTATGGTTGGCATAAACGAACAGGAAATCGAGCTTTTGATGGCGGAAAGAGGGAAATAATTCATGCAAATCGCTGTACTTGCCCTGCAGGGAGCGTTTATCGAGCATGAGCAGATGCTCTCAGGGCTGGGAGTTTCCTCCTTTGAAATCCGTCAGAAAAAGGATTTAGAAGTTCCGTTTGATGGACTGATTATCCCGGGCGGAGAAAGCACCGTACAGGGGAAGCTGCTGCGTGAGCTTGAACTTTTTGAGCCGCTCAAGGAGCGCATTGAAGGAGGACTTCCCGTATTCGGTACTTGTGCCGGTCTGCTGCTGCTCGCAAAAAAAATCGAGAATGACGTTAGGTCGCACTTTGCTACTATGGACATTACTGCGGTGCGAAATGCGTACGGTAGGCAGTTGGGAAGTTTCTACACAGAGAAAGAATTTGTGGGACTCGGCAAAATCCCGATGACTTTCATTCGTGCACCGTATATTGAATCGGTGGAGGCCAAAGTGGAAGTTCTCGCGATAGTTGACGGACACATTGTAGCTGCCCGTCAGGATAATCAGCTGGTAACAGCCTTTCATCCGGAGCTGCTGAACAACCCATCCGTCCATGAATACTTTGTTGATATGGTAAAGAAGGCGTGAGCGGCAAGCTTTGATATAAATAGGAGCAGGTCCACGGGAATCTCGGAAAACCGTGGACTTTTTATTCTCCCCCTCTGCTCCAAATAGGAAAATTTATCTTGACAAAACTGAATCATTGGTGTATAATACTATCGCAACACAATCGGGGTGTAGCGCAGTTGGTAGCGCACTTGGTTTGGGACCAAGATGCCGCAGGTTCGAATCCTGTCACTCCGACCATGCGGAGTGTCCTTATAGGATTTGAGTATCCTATCAAGGACACTCCGCTTTTTTTTTGCTTAAATCAGGGCCTCGCCCTTGTCGCTGAACAGAAGCCGCTCCCGTATGCAAAGGAGCTTAACTCCATGCTCAACAAGCAAGTCAATGTAGCATTGCGTCATGCCCCATTCGCGGCCTATGCGGGTCAGGCTATGGACTAACACCACATCCACCTTGCCAGCAAGAACAGCCTGTGTCACTTCTTGAAGCGCCGGACGTTCCAGCGTCAGGCCGTTTCCATGCTCACAGGCCGCGCCGATGATGGTATTATCCGGCCTGTTCCGCATACCGCCGAAGCATGGCAGCCTGGGCCTCCAGACAAAAGCTGTCATCACGGGCCACACGGCAGTAAAGATAAACTCTCATATTCCACACCACCTTACACCGCGATTTGCGCCGGGGCGTAGCTGACTGCTACGCCTTTTCTTGTCCGCATGGTAATATCGGCCTCCGGGATTTTCCGGCGATCCGGCACGTCAAACACGCCGATGCAGTTATAGTGGATGACCACGCGCTGGGTGGTAACGCCGTCCTGCTTTTCCGCGTGATACACGTCGATGTGGTCGATCAGCTCCGCCACCATGCGCTGGGTGATTGCCGTGGCGTTGGTGTAACGCCGGACAGCTTCAAGAAAATGGTCGATGTCCATCCGCTTGCCCTCCGACTTTTTCAGCTCCAGCCGCAGGGCTTTGATCTTCTTGGTGTTCTCACCCTGCTCCTGCTCGTACCGCTTGGACATTTTGGAAAACCGGGCGTCGTCGATCTTTCCGGCAACATTGTCCTCATAGAGCCGTTCAAAAAGCACATCCAGTTCCTTGTCCCGCGCCAGCAGCCCATCAAGCTCCCGCTGTTTCCGCGCCCGGTCATTTTCCGCGACCTTTGCGGAGCGGCCCATCATAGCCTTAATAAAATCGCCCTCATACTCGTTGGCAAAGGCGGCCAGACGGTTGATAATGAAAAAAATACTTTCCGCATTATTCGCGCTGGTTCTCGTTGTTTCTCTGTGCGCGGTTTCCGTATCCGCAATCGGTGAAGAAATGACAGTTCTGCGCGGAACCCCCGTAATCGACGGCACCATCGATGCTATCTGGGCATCCGCTGACCGTCAGCAGCTTTCCCATCTTAAAGCAGGAGATTTAAAGGGCGACGGAACTCTTCCCGATACCTCATCCGCTTACGCTTCCGTGATGTGGGACGACGGCGCACTTTATTTCCTCTTTGAAATTTACGACGATGATTTCGCTTTCACGGCAGATCAGGGCGCATGGCAGAACGATTCCGTGTATCTCTACGTTGACGAAGAAAGCAGCTACTGCGCTACATGGATTTACGGTCAGAACCAGCTCGCTCTGATTCCCGCCGAAGGTTTAACCCTTGTTCCCCGCAACGGTACTGCTCCCGCCGATTACGAAATGGCGTACTCCTATCCGGACGACAACACCTGCATTATCGAATTCAAATATGTTCCCGCAATCGCTGAGCTTAAAGCAGGTCTTGAGCTTATGATCGACTTCCAGTACAACGATGCTACAGACGCCGGCACACGCGACTACTGCTTCGGTTGGTCTGATGAAACCGACGACGCTTCCTCGGACAGCACTGTATGGGGATTTGTAACCCTCAGCGAAGAAGCTGTTGAAGAACCGGCAGAAGATTCCACCGCTGAAAATTCCAGTACAGAAGAACCCGCCGTAGAAAAGCCTGAGATTGTAGAAGTTCCCGCCGCAGATGAAGTTGAAGTTGTTGAAGCTCCGGAAACCGCCACTGCAGCTCCTCAGACCTCCGACGTAACCACAGTCATCACTCTCGGCGCTATGGTAAGCGCTCTCTGCGCGTTCGTTATCAGCCGCAGAAAAGCTAACGCATAATTACCTCATAACAATATAATAAAAGGGTATTCCTGCACTGTGCACTGATTGGAATACCCTTTTCTCAAACAGGCGAGCATCAAATAAAAATTACGGAGTATATATACACAATGCTTTTTTCCTCTTTACACTTTATTCTGTTTTTCTTTCCACTTTTCTTGCTCGTATATTTTACGGCACGTAAACGCCGAACAAGAAACGTCATTCTGTTGATTTTTTCACTTATATTTTACGCATGGGGCGAGCCGTTGTACATCTTTCTCATGCTGTTTTCACTGACCTTTAACTATTTTTCCGCAATATTAATTGACAGTCACCGGGATAAGGCTAAAAAGCTGCTTGTTTTTAATGTCACCGTGAACCTGCTGCTGCTCGGAGTATTCAAATATACGGGATTTGTGGCGGAAACTCTGAACCTGATTCTGGGAGTCAATCTCACTGTGCCGTCCATTGCACTTCCCATAGGCATCAGCTTTTACAGCTTCCAGATAATGTCCTACGTAATTGATGTTTACAGAGGAGATACGGCGCTTCAGCGCGATTACATATATCTCGGAGCGTATCTTTCCGCCTTTCCCCAGCTTATAGCCGGACCTATCGTGCGCTACAGCACCGTAGCTGAAGAGCTTGAAAACAGGCGCGAAACCCTTGACGATTTTGCCGCCGGCATCCGCAGATTCATCATGGGTCTGTCAAAAAAGGTGCTCATTGCAAACGTCATGGCGGAAACGGCGGATCTGATTTTAGCTTCATCCGCTGAAGATTACGGTATAGTTGGCGCGTGGATCGCGGTTTTAGCGTACACATTACAGATTTATTTCGATTTTTCCGGATATTCTGATAAGGCTATCGGAATGGGACGTATGATGGGCTTTCACTATCTTGAAAACTTCAATTATCCCTATGCGGCAGTCTCCGTTACCGACTTTTGGAGAAGGTGGCACATTTCCCTCTCCAGCTTTTTCCGGGATTATGTTTACATACCGCTCGGAGGAAATCGTGTGTCAAAGCCTAGGTGGATATTCAATTTATCAGTCGTATGGATTCTCACCGGTCTGTGGCACGGAGCCAGCTGGAATTTCGTGCTGTGGGGCGTATATTTCGGCGTGCTGCTTATTTTAGAAAAGCTGTTCTGGGGTAAAACCATTGAAAAAATCCCGTTGGTGCGTCACATTTACACTATATTGGTCTTCGTTTTCGGCTGGGTTATCTTCTGCGCGGAAACTCTGACTCAGGCGGGAGAGATTTTCAAGGCGATGTTCGGTTGTTACGGACTTGGCGGAGAATCGGTTCGCCTGCCCATTCTTCTCCAAAGCTCAGGCTTCGATATTATATTTATACTTATGTTCACAGTGGGATGTATTCTTTCTGCACCAGTTTATCCGAAGCTGATTCAGAATAAGCTAACTCAGTCCCGTGTTTTGTCCGTATCTTACGACATTATTCTGATTCTGCTGCTTATTGCCTGCACTGCACAAGTAGCTGTGGGCTCGTACAACCCGTTCATTTATTTCAGATTCTAACCCGGCAGGCGGAGGTATATAATGAAATCTAAAACATTTATAATTATTTTAGCGGTGTTGGTGCTCTCGCTCTCAATTGCCGCTCCGGCGCTGAAATGCCTTGAAAAGCTGGATCTGATTGAACTGCCTAAGATGGGCAACATCATTGAGCCGGAAAAGACCTATGGAGACGGTACAGGAGGAGTTCTCAACGTTATAGAGTTCGCCAAAACCGATATTACCGACACATACATTAATTATCTTCCGTGGTACGCCCAAATTGTCACTGCAATCTAAACCGCGGAGGTAAATTTCAATCAGCCCTTCAACAATTTTCTCTCGTCTTTCCTCACACAGAGCACTGCCGTGACGCTGAAAACCGATGTAACATCCGAAAAGGAAACCGAAACTAACGTCGGAGCTGCCGATGAAACCGAAGCCGAAACAAATTCCGCGGAACCTGACGAACCTTATATAGTCGACTATTCGTCACGATTTTTAAAATCTTCGGGTGAGGGCGTGAACTATTATGCCATTGACGTGGAATATTCAGACGGAAGCGAAACCGGACTGATAACCACAGCCTTCAACACTTCTCCGAAAATCTACACCCAGAGAATGAAAAAAAGCGCGGAGCTGATTAACGCCATAGCTGCGGCAAACACTGACGTCAATGTATATGTTTATGTCTGCTCAAGGCTTCAGGAATGCGAGGATTTTGAATCCATAATTCCCGGAGAGCCCTCCCTGTCCCCACTTATTACGGAGTTTTTCGATTTGCTGGACGACAGAATCATGTATGATCGACTTAAGGTTGACTCCCTTGAGGACAGTATCACTTATCTTTTCAAAACAGACCACCACTGGAACGCCTTCGGTATGTACACCGCCTACTGCGATATAGTCAGCATGATGTACGGTGAGGACGCGGAGGATATCATCAGACCGTTGGGTGAAAGATACGACATAGAGGATGCCGATTTTTACGGTACCTTCGCCCGAACCAGCGGATATTACGGGTATCACGACGATTTCTTCTTCTACGACTACGACCTGCCTCCGCATACGCTCAAGGCTGACTACTCCTACAGCTTCAATGAAGTAAAGGCAAAATATCTTGCCGGAGAATTTTCCAAAGATATTTCCGCGGATCATTACGTGAACTTCTACCCCTACGTAAGGTATCTACGTTATCCTACTAACAATACCGGACGCGTGGTATTAGTTCTCGGAGACAGCTATTCCTGCGGAATTTCGGAACTGCTTGGAAGCGCTTTCGACGAAGCGTACATTTTCGACTATCGCCGTATTCAGGAAATTAAAAATTACAACGATTTTATTGAGGAAAACGGAATCACGGACGTGCTGTTCATGCAGTATTCACTACGCGGCGTTTTCGACAATCAGAACGACAACACCCTTGACACTATTATACTTGACTGATAAAAATGGTGTCGCGGCTGAACGAATCCTCCGGCAAAAAACACTCAGGAAACATTTCTACCTGAGTGTTATGGACTGCACATCTCTTTCATCGCAGGAGACAAGCCATACCTTCCCTTCAATCTTCTTAATAAGTTCCTGCGGCGAGGATTGCGGGAATCTCAGATTTTGCTGTAGCTTTATCCAATCCCTTAAGCGCAGCCATATACCTGTTAAGTCTTTGCCTTTCCGTGTATCAAGCAGTGGCATATCAAGTACTACAACATCTGCTTGCTTCTCCCCTGTGAGAACTCTCCATTGTTCTAAAATTTCATTGTAATTTCGTCCGAGAGAATTTTTTAATAGTGAACTATTTGATGATTTAGAACAGAATATTAAATAAACCATAATGAGAACCGCTATAAAGAAAGTTGGCTCATATTATGGTTAATGATTGTATGATGAGAATGAGTGGATTTGAAAAACAATGTTTTACTTGTTACGAAATACGTATTGTTTCCATATCTCTTAACCGATGCCTTTCTACAACAAGAAAAAACTGCATGTGTGATTCCCCACATGAATTATCCCTTGAATTTTTCCATCCTCGAAATCATATAAAGCGGTATGTTCAATACTTCTTCCCCGCCCGCTTCATTTTTCATCGAGGTTTTAACCGCATATTTCGGCTCATACTTTTTGCGGTATTCCGCAAGAGAACGAGCTTTTACATTCTTCTCCGACTTTACCTCAATCGGTATAATATCAGCGCCACTTTGAATAATAAAGTCCACTTCCGCTGTATTGCCGCTTGACCAATAGTATGCAGTATTATCTACTGATTGCACCAGTTCACACAGCACATAGTTTTCTGTCATGGAACCTTTGAATTCTCTGAAATACGGAGTTGCATCAAGCACTACTTCATATGGGAGCTTAGAAAGTTTTCGCAGAATCCCCACATCTGCCATATACAGCTTGAACGAGGTATCATCTGCATACGAGGACAGCGGAATATATGGCTTCTCAATCTTGCAAACCTTATAGACAAGACCTGCACCAATCAGCCATTCCAGAGCATCTTCCAGATCCTTGGATCTCCAGCCTTTTTTCACATGGCTGAAAATAAACTTGGTATTCTCCTTGGCAAGTTGCTCGGGGATAGAACGCCAGATCGCAGAGAGTTTCGGGAAGTCCTTTGCAGGTGCGTGCTTGGCAAAATCCAGCTCATAGCTGTTAATGACCGCTTGCTGCACATTCTCCATCTGCTCAATGCTGTTTGTACGGAACCATGTTTCCACCACTTCCGGCATTCCGCCTGTGACATAGTATTGCTTCAGAAGTACCTCAAGCTTATCCGAAACAACCTCCGGAAGCGTATCTCCCTTTTTATAATTCTGAATAAAATCAGCAAGTGCTTCCGCATTGCCGGCTCGCAAATATTCCAGGAAACTCATCGGGTACAGGGTCAGAAAATCCACCTTGCCGACCGGAAACGAAAGCTGTTTCTGCAGTGCTATTCCGAGAAGTGATCCGGCACATACAATATGATATTCCGGCGCATTTTCGCAAAAATACTTCATTGCAGTAATCACCCTGCCGCATTCTTGTATTTCATCAAATATGACAAGAGTTGTGCCGGGCTGAATGGTCTTTCCGCAATGCAGCCCTAATTCGAACATTATACGCTTTGTATCATAATCCTTTTCAAATACGGTTTTTAATGCCTCGGTTTCTTCAAAGTTGAAATATGCGGTATCCTGATAATATCGCTTACCGAACTCCTTCAGAAGATATGTCTTACCGCACTGACGCACACCTTTCAGAATCAGCGGTTTACGGACTGGCTTATTTTTCCATTCAACCAGTTTATAAGTTAATGTTCTTTCCATATACAATATCACCTTTTTATCTATCATGTTTGTGTGTATATTCTGCGTTTTCCATATTTATTATACTCTATAGAATTAGCTTTGTCAATATATCTGCATAATAAATATGAATATTGCAGCGACCAATACTTATTTCAATATTTATTTGATTTTAACACGTCAAATATTTACCCAGACATTAACCCTATACATACAGCCGTTTCGCCTTGACGAACACTATATCTTGTGGTATAATACACATATGAAATTGTTTTGTGCGCCATCGGGCTGTACCGATACGGTAAGATAAGCTACCAAGCTTTCTTACATTGCACACGTGGTTAAGTTTGTATTCAAAGTCAGCAGGAGAGCTATGCCCATTTGCGGCAGTTCTGAGCTGACTTTTTCTTTCTAATGAAAAGAACCCTTCGCAAGAACCATCCGCATCGGAACAAGCTGTCTGCATATAAGCAGCAGAATGTTCTCCGGAATCTTCCCGACCGCAGAAGCAATGTACGTCAGTTGACTCGTAAGAATTCCTTGCGGCAGTATCGGGCAAGCCGCTGCTGTTACAGACGGAGTGCCTGATATGCCGACCGACAGCTACAAGCCCAAGGTGTTGGTATCGACGCTGGATCTGCCGGAAGCAGACTGGCTGGAATACCGCAGACGAGGAATCGGCGGCAGTGATGCGGCAGCAATCTTCGGTGTGTCACCCTTCAGGACGGCTCGTGATCTCTACTATGACAAGTTGAAGATCGCGTCGTTTGAAGACGACAACGCAAACTGGGTACAGAAAGAAGTCGGGCATCTGCTCGAAGATCTAGTCGCAAAGATATTCCACGAGAAAACGGGATTCCGTGTGTATCAGATCAAGAAAATGTTCTATCATCCCGTGCATTCCTTTATGCTGGCTGATGTGGACTATTTCATCGAACTGCCGAACGGCAAAACAGCGATACTGGAGATAAAGACCACGAACTATAACGCCAAGGATAACTGGTGGATAGACGGTATGGAATGTGTCCCGGTGTATTATGAATTGCAGGGCAGGCACTATATGTGCGTCATGAATCTGGATGAGGTGTACTTCTGTTGTCTCTATGGCAACAACGAAAACGAGGTCATTATCCGTCATATCACACGGGATAAGGATTATGAGGAGGATGAGCTGATCGGGCTGGAAAGCAATTTCTGGCACAATCATATTCAGAACAGATCGTAGATCGTTTCGGTGCGGATGCGCTGAAGGTAATTGAGAATGAACCGGATAAGCTGCTTGAAATCCGCGGTATTACACCGGCGAAGCTGGAGGAAATCAAAT
>CAZUPI010000018.1:0-57493 GCA_964621755.1 uncultured Ruminococcus sp.
TTTGTGTAATATAATAATATATATTCGAATATTTATAGAATATAAAGCGTTATATTCTTCAAAATATATTGACATATTGAAGAAATATATATGTTATAATGTGTACATAATTAAAGAAAAATAGGTTATTTATGGGGAAAGAGATTCAGATTTTTAAATATTTACTTGAGAAAAACGACAAATGTACATTAAAAGTATCCGGGACAAGTATGTTTCCTGTCATTAAGGACGGAGAAACAGTAGAAGTAATCAGCTGCGGTAATTATATGGTTGGCGATATATTGGTGTATGAATATAAAAACGAAGGCTTGATAGCCCACAGACTTTTAAAAATTCAGAATAACCATTATTTCTGTAAGGGAGATAATTCGTTCCGGCTTGAGGATATTTCTCCTGAGCAGATTATAGGGAAAATTGAAATTTGTGATGTTAATAATACGCCTGAGTTTATCGAGGCGTCATATAGTATTTCGAGATTATTCAGAAGATGTGGGTACAGCCACGAGGACATTCAGAGGCTGGAGGAATATATCGAGTATAAGGAAAAATACCTGAGGTGAAAAATGAATAAAACAGAACTTAGAAAAATATTGGCGGAATTACTGGAAATTAATGAGTCAGAAATATCGGATTCCGTGATTTTATCTGAATTGGGCTTGGATTCCATTAAATTCATAAATTTTGTTGTAAAAATCGAGAATGAGTACAATATTGAAATATATGACAGCGACTTGGAAACCGAAAAATTCAAAAATATTGATGCGATTTATACTACCCTTCAAAAGTATTTTAATGATACAAAACAAATATACAAGTGTGCTATAACCGATTGTGACGGCGTCATGTGGCGTGGTATATCCGGTGAATCCGGCATAGATAAGGCTTATTTTGATAAGCATACCATGGCTATAGGACAGCTTTTGAGTGATTTACGTCAGCGCGGCGTTCTCTTAGCTATATGTTCAAAAAACGAACTGAAAAATATAGAATTCATGCTTGATAATGAAAATTTTCCGCTCTCTACGGATGATTTTGTGATTGTCGATACCGAGTGTGTAAATAAAGCGGAGACGGTCTATCAAATTATAAGTGAGATCGGCTTTTTTGCGGAACAGGTGATATTTTTAGATGACAGTGATTATGAAATCGGACTGATTGGTAAATACCTGCCTGAAGTGAAAGCAGTAAAGGCTGCGTATGACGAGAGTTTTGTTGACGAATTTTCTAAATTATTTGAAAATCTGCCGGAGAATTCAGACGTTGACAGAACAACGCAGTTCCGTGAACAAAAAGAACGTGAAAAAATACATATTCATTCTTCCTCACCTGAGGAGTATAATTTAATGCTTGATACTGTTGTAATGTGCGGAGATGCTGATGAAGCGGATATTGCCCGTATGGCAGAGCTGTCTGAACGTACAAATCGTTTTAACATGACTGGATGCAGATACACAGAGGAAAAAATTCATAATATTCTGAAAGATAAGAACTATCATGTATATACGCTCAAAGCTTTCGATAAGTACGGTGATATGGGACTCGTGGCCATGGCGGTTGTATATAATGATATTATCGAAAACTTTATGTTGTCCTGCCGTGTGTTCGGACGTGATTTTGAGAAAGTATTGCTTGAAAAAATAAGGTCTAATACGGTGGGGTATTGTGCGGCAGGTATGCTGCGACAGATAAAAACAGTTATTGCAGTGACTTTTATAAAAACAATGGTGTAAAATATTATGAATGATGAAATAAAAGAAGATATCTGCAAGCTTGCGCAAGGTATTCCATGTGATAATATCAATACTGCATATTTTATAGAATCTCAAGGGTGTCTGTATTTGCTGTCGAAAATGCCGTCACATAAAATCAGGGCGCTGATTCAGCTTACAGCAAATCATACTATTTTAAAACAGCGATATTCAGCCTGTGCTGAGGTTTTTGATGCGTTATGCGATATACCGTATGCTGTAATCAAAGGAGCAGTATTATCAGATTCCATTTATCTCAATCCGGCGTACCGAATATCAGGGGATATTGATTTCCCCTTCCAATATTGAAAAAATAAAAGAAAAACTTATAGTACATGGATTTGTACAGGGCTTTGTGGAAGACGATAAAATAATACCGTATACCCGAAATGAGTTGATATATCAAATGGTTTATACTCATCAGATAGCATCATTTGTGAAAGAAACAGGAAATCGAGTATGTCCGTTTGTAAATATAGATATAAATCTTGATATAATGTGGGGCGAAAGCAGTGTTCACACTGACATGGATGAATTTCTCAAACACACGACGCCGCATGAAATTTTCGGTATAAAGGTTCTCAAGTTGGAGCCTGTGTATGAATTTATTTCATTATGTATGCACCATTATAAGGATTTAAATTCTTTGTATCTCCTTGCCGAAAGCGGAATAAAGCTGTCGCTGTTTTGTGATATTTATTATTACATAACCAATGTTTCACCCGATATTGCGGAGTTGAAGAAGATAAGCGATTCGCTTGGCGTGACAGATTATATCGCCTTCTGCTTGTATCATACGAATCGTATTATGGAAAGTGAAAAAATCAACGAATATCTGGAGGTATTTCGTCCGGATGACGCGTTGGGAATATTAAATCGTTTCGGCTTGGCTGAAGATGAGTATAAATACCCTGATTTTGTCGTTTCAGATTGTTTGTTCAGTACAAACTTTACCGAAAAATTCAATGCGCTCTTGACGGAAAAAGACCGAAAGAAAATTGAAATAAACAGAAAATATATGTAAAAAGAGAGTAATTCCGAGATATGAATCCAATATTCCCCAAAATAAGCATTATTGTCCCGGTATATAACGTAGAGCAATATGTCGCGAAGTGTATCGAAAGCATTGTAAATCAGGATTACAGGAACTTAGAGATAATAATAATAGACGATGGCTCAACTGATAGAAGCAGGGAAATTTGTGAGTATTACGCTCTTACAGATACCAGAATCCGCCTTGTGCGTCAGGTAAATCAGGGGTTGGCGATGGCGCGGAATAACGGAATAGATATCTCTACCGGTGAGTATATCGGTTTTGTTGACAGTGACGACTGGATAAAACCCGATATGTATTCAACCCTGTATAATAACGCTGTCGAACATAATGCCGATATTTCGATTGTGAACTTCTATTATGTAATGGCATCGGGAGAGTACATTCCGTTCAGTAATGAAAACACAGGTACCAAGGTGTTCGGTGGTGTATATAAAATTGCCCATAATATCCGCACAACCAATAATTTTGCGTGGAATAAGCTGTATAGGAAATCTCTATTCGACACAATACGCTTTCCGAAGGGAAAAATATTTGAAGATATATTTACGATGTATAAGCTGATAGACGCCTCCAATAAAATCGTGCTGTCATCCGAATGTAAATATTATTATGCGCGTCGCGATAACAGCATTACGTTAAGCTCTTTTAACATGAGCCACCTTGACAATATTGAAGCGTACATAGAGAGATACAGATATATTTCGTCCAAGTACTCCAAACTGGAAAGCATATGCAGAAGGCAAATTTTTACCAGCGTTATATGGGTGCTGAACAAGGTATATATTACAGGAAACGCTGAGCTTTATAATCAAGTACTAACTCACATAAAAGATATGATTCAAGGTTTTGACTATAGCAACTGCGGACTATCTTTGGAACATAAGGAAGCGTTGGAAGCATATTTACGGATAGGAGAAAAAGAAAATGACAAATGAAATCACTGAGAAAATCTTACAGATTTTAAAAGAAACGAATATTCATGTGGACGATATTGACGCTGACTTCATTACAGAAAACAATATTGACTCAATAACCTTTATCGAAATCATTCTAAGTATTGAGGAGATGTTTTCCATACTGGTTCCGGATGAGTACTTGATAATGGAGAAATCTAATACAGTCGCCAAAATAGCCGCATTTGTTGAAAAGGTTCTTAAAGAAGATGTATGATATAACGATTCCGGAAAACAGCTCTTCCAATTGTTTCGACTGTATTTTCTATTCCTTCCTGAAATACTTTCACTTCGATTACGAGATATACAACCTCGCATATTTTTACACCGAGTATTATTCCGAGAATGCAGGGGAGATATACCGCGGTAAGAATAGCATAGACTTCATCAGGAATTTCTTTGGTGTTGATATTACATATCACAGAAGGGACGACTCTGACCATCTATGCGAAATAGTCCGAAAGGCATTAAATCAAAGCCCTGTTGGAATTTCAATAGACCCATATTACTGCCACTGGTCGCCATTTTATAAGAAGGCGCACTATACTCACGCGCTTTTGATTGTTGATGTGAATTGGCGTAATAAAAAATATATATGTTTTGATGTGTACTATAATACGTTGGGGTATGTTGAAGCTGACTTTGATGTGCTGGACGAATATTGCAAGATGTATTTCCTTTTTTGTATTAACGGAGCCAAAAAAGTCATGCCTGAACAGATTATATCACATATAGGCCGTACCGTAGAAAGTTTCAACTACGATTTGGAAGCCAAAAGCGAGCGATTTCTGATGTATTTTAAGCGGATGGATAGTGAGACGCTTTTCCCAAGCGGAGTTGAAACTTCTGTCCCGCTGATAAACCTTATGTGGATAGCCGAAGATAAAAAGCATTTCCCAATCGCGTTGAAATATATAGGAAACAAACTGCAAAGAGATGTCTTTGCCCCAATATACGATATGGCGTCACTTTCGGGACAGAGTTTTACCCTTCTGAAGTCGATGCTGATAAAGTACGCCATAACAGGAGTACTACGAGAAAGCAGCCTGCAAAATACAATCCGTCAGATATATTCCGCGGACGCGCTGACAATAGATAAGATGAAAGATCTTATGAGGAGCATCAAATGGAACTGATAGATAAAAACAACACGTATCACACATACCCTCGCGAAAAGACAATTCACAGTTTTTTTGAGGATATGGCATCAGCAGTTCCCGATAAAACCGCGGTTGAATTTGAAGATAAGAGCATTACATACCATGAATTGAACCGTCTTGCCGACGTTATGGCGTCTGTTTTAATTGATATGGGTATAAAGTCCGGCGACACTGCCGCAATATTAACAGAACGTTCGATTCCAATGATAGCTGCGATTTTAGCCGTACTCAAGGCTGGTGCCGCATATCTTCCGATTGAGCCGGGAATTCCCGATGAGCGCAAACGGTATTATCTGAATGTGGCGAAAGCAAAAGTGATTCTCAGTAATTCAGACACAGAAATGCTCTTTGCTCTTCCCAATATCAATATAAACAAGCTGCCGAACAATTTAGTACCGACCAATATTCCGCCGGTTTCTTCAGACAATCCGGCTTATGTTATTTTTACCTCGGGCTCAGCCGGCAATCCCAAAGGGGTAATTGTGCGGCATTATTCCGTTGTGAACAGATTGCTGTGGATGAAAGAACAGTATGGGCTGAACGAAAACGATGTATTCCTGCAAAAGACGGTGTATTCGTTTGATGTGTCGGCGTGGGAGTTGTTTCTGTGGTTTTTCTGCGGCGCTAAATTATGCCTGCTTAAATCAGGGGATGAAGGAAACTTCTCCAAACTCATTGATACAATTCACAGGCACGGGGTTACGGCGTGTCATTTTGTCCCATCTATCCTCAGAGTCTTCATTCGATATGTATCCCACCGCGGAACGGACAGCTTAAAGAGTCTGAAAAGGGTTTTCTCAAGCGGTGAGGCACTTACATATAATTTGGTATGTAAATTTAATCAGACGCTGACAAAAGAGAACGCAACAGAACTGCATAATCTGTACGGACCAACGGAGACTACGGTTGACGTGACCTTTTTTGACTGCACCAATTATAGCTCCGAAGATGGAACAGTCCCCATAGGATATCCCATCTGGAACACGAAAATCTATATTCTTGACGAAAATGGCAGAGAATGTGCGGATGGCGAGGTCGGTGAAATCTGCATATCAGGCGATTGTGTGTCGGCGGGATATATAGGCAGTCCGGAGCTGACAAGTCAAGCGTTTGTGGCGGATATTTATTCCCCGAATTCAAAAATGTACCGAACCGGAGATTTCGGCAGGTGGAAGAATAATGTGGTTGAATACAAGGGACGAGAGGACAATCAAGTAAAAATACATGGGATACGGGTGGAACTTGAGGAAATTGAAAAGCAGTTGTTGGAATACGCACCCATAAAAGGCGCCATGGTTCTTGCGGTGGGGGAGAGAGATAAAAAGCTGGTTGCATATTACAGCAGTTATAAGGCTATCTCTGCTCAGAAAATTACCGAATATTTGTCAGACAGGCTTCCTAAAGTCATGATACCGGCTGAATTCATATTTATCGAAGCAATTCCTGTAAAAGCGAATGGAAAAGCCGACAGAAACGCGTTAGAGTTGTTATATAAAGAGACACGGGAGGCAGATGTATGATACCGAAAATCATTCACTATGGCTGGTTCGGTGGACAGCCTTTACCTGAGATTGCTGTGAGGTGCATGGAAAGCTGGAAAAGGTACTGCGGTGACTATGAAACAGTTGAGTGGAACGAATCAAACTTTGATGTCAACATGGCGAGATATTCAAAGGAAGCGGCACAGGTCGGAAAGTGGGCGTTTGTCGCGGATGTTGTCCGATTTTATGCGCTGTACAACTATGGCGGAATTTACCTTGACGTGGATGTTGAAATATTAAAGCCGCTCGACGAGTTTCTGAATGCGGGTATGTTTATCGGTTTTGAAAGCGAGCGGTTCATCAATTCAGGGCAGGGCTTCGGCGCTGTGAAGAATCATTATCTGATAAAGAAAATGATGGATATCTACACCGATCTTCCGTTTATTTATCCTGACGGTACGCTCAACACAACGCCCAGTCCAAAATATACAAGCAAAATCATGAGTGACGAAGGCTTTGAGCTTAACAATGCGAGACAGACCATCGGCGATGTTGAGGTTTATCCCAAAGATTATTTTTGCCCGAAGGACTGGCTTACACTTGAGATGAACGTCACGCCCAACACCCATTCCATCCACCACTTTCTTGCCTCATGGTGGACGGAGGAGGAAAAGAAAAAGCGTGATGAAAATCTGAAGTTTGAACGAATGGCAAAGAGATTCAGACGGGCAAATCATATCAAAGAAACTTATTAGTGAGGTATAGAATGTCAGTGCTGCTCCCAATCAAACATCCGCCAATCACATCGTATCAGCAGTTAGCGCTTCCGTTGACTGCTGCAATGTTGAATCCGTGGGCGGAAAACTGGTTTTACTCAAACTACATACAAATGTCATGCGTGAACCGGGATCACTATATCTCCCGTGGAAATCGCGACTGCGCGCTGCATTATGGCTTTTACAGTCCGGAAATCACTTCACCTGAATCGGCTGACCATATCTGCATGGAAAGCTGTAAACAGTTGTATCTGTTCAGAAATCCGAAATTTATCAGAGAAACAATAGACGACGGATGGTATATCTATACCGACGCCGATATGTTTTACATTGACGGAAGTCACACCTTCGGCAGTTCCCATTTTACTCATGATATGATGATATACGGATATGACGAGGAAAATGTGTACATCATATGTACGATGAGAGCAAGCTCGTCAGTCATACAGTCAGCTTTGATAACTTTTTAAAGGGTTATTATTCCGAAGCCTGCAATGAAGACTTCTATAGAAACCGAGCGATTCTGTTTAAGCCCAATAGTAAAAAGTGTACTGTAAATATCGAAAAAATCCGCTGGCATATGCACGACTACATGAACGGAGTCGAAACCTTTGCGCGTGAACGACCGAATGTATTTAATCCTGATTCACTGTCAATGCATGGGATAAATACATATGCGGAATTTGAGAAGCTGTTTGATTATGTTATCGAATGTGAGCGCAAATACCTGCGGAGAACAGATGTATATTGCTTGTATGAACATAAAAGAGTAATGCTTGAGAGGGTAATATATCTGAAGGAGCATAATATACTGTCGGCAAGCGAAAGTCTGGTTGATGAGTTTGATGAAATTCTGAAAATATCTCAAATTCTTATGATGCTCGGGCTGAAGCTGAATAGCCAGCGTGATATATCCAAGAAAAACTATATTTTAGTTGGTATGAAAGAACATATGAAAAAACTTAAATCCGAAGAGGAAACTGCATGGAATAAAAACATCGCTGCAAACAGGGAGGTTCTTGGATGAATTACTTCGATAAGACCAATGAAGCGATGAAGCCCTATGCCGAATATGGCAATCGATATGTTTTATATAATATCGATACCCAAAACCATACCTCAGGGCTTGAATTATACTTTGATGACAACGGAGATATAAAAGATTTGGACAATTTAATCAATGCCGCACTTCAGACAGCTTTTGATGAACTCGGCCTGGACAAGGTGTACATTAATGTGATACGCGACAATTACCATTTGTTTGATATTCTGAACAGGTTAAACTTTGTAACAGAAGCAATCCACCGCGGTCAGTATTACGATGGGACAACCCATGATGCGGTCTATATGACGGTGCTGAAACATGAGTGGCAGCTTGGCGGAATTAAGTATCGCTTCAAATACGACATATACGCCGCTGAAACCGAACAACACTGATTCAAAATCATAACTGACTTTAATTCAAGCAATTCCGCACTCCTACAAAATAGCAGAAGCGCCTGGATTTATACATAATTCCGGAATATATTCTGTTGAACACAGAGCACTTCTGCTGTAAAATCTTACGGGGAGGAGTGCGAAAATTGCCGGAAAAGAATGATTTACCGGAGATTAAAGCGTTGGCTGAGTGCGTGTTGATATACAGAACGCAAATGAAAGAATCGCAAGAAAAGTTCGCGGAAAAATGCAGCATGAGCACCGATATGATTAGCCTTATAGAGCGTGGTATAACAAATCCATCGCTTGAGACGCTGATTAAAATATCTCGGCATATCGGAATATCTGTTTCGGATATGTTGAAAGTAGAGTGAGGTCGTAACAATGAAGTACAGGTATTCTGTCGTACATGAATATTTGAAGACGTAGTACAATGTATGCTGAGCTACATCTTAACCGCATACCATACATCCGAAAGAAGCGGTGGAAATAACCCCGCTCAAGAAAAAGCTGACGACCATAGCAATGTTGTAAGCAAAGATCTTATCAGCCAATTGTGTGCAAAGCCTATAAGGAGCGCGACAGAACACGCTTCGTTTGAACCGGACGCCTCTCGCCCAATGCTATTTGAGGTTACTGCTATATGCAGTACTGCTTTTTGCAGTGCGAAGGCTTCAATGCAATAATCTTGATACCTGTTCCGCCATTTATCTCTCAATCCTGTCACACTATTCGGGCGTTTCTTTGTGCATACGGCAGAATTTTCCATATTCTTATCAGCGTGTCAATCACCATTGGTACGTTCACAGCAATACAATCTACTCATTAGCAATTCGGCTGTTGTGACTTCTTTTGTACCCTAAATTTCCATCTTCACATGGTGAGGGATTGCTTTCCGCAGGAGCCGCAGCAGGCGAAGCAGCGGTCGAGGTTGAACGCCACGCGGGGAAGGTAACCGAGGTCCTCGAGCAGGGTGAACAGGGGAAAGAAAATTGCCATGGGAGGAAGCATAACGGCGGTCACGCGGAATACGGTGGCGATGATTCCGTCGCAGAGGAGGGAAGTCAGCCATGCCGGGAGGACCGCTGACAGGCCGATTCGGATGTATCGCGCGACAAAGCTGAGGCCTGCGTCCAGCGCATCCGATAAGTATCCGCTGCCGGAGAGGGTCAGCCAGAACACCACCGCCAGAAGCGCGAGCATCACCGGAACCGCCGTGAGCTTGCCGCATAGGATTCTGTCGATTTTCCGGTCCCGTCTGGTCGGGTCGCAGGTCAGCGTCACGCACTGATTGGCAATGGACGCCGCACGTTCAACAGCCGGGACTGCGTTTTGTTTGTCCCGGGGCATGATTTTCGCTTCGGCGACCGCTTTTTTCAGCTCGTCAAGACCTATGTTCTGACGCGCGGCAGTCATAACAACAGGACAGCCGGTCAGACTTTCGAGGGCGTCGCGGTCGATTTTTATCCCTTTTTTCTCGGCCTCGTCGATGAGATTTACGCAGAGTATCACATGGTCCGCGATTTCGCAGACTTGCATCGCCAGAATCAGGCTTCGCTCGAGACAGCACGCATCACAGACACACACAACGGCGTCGGGGCGCTCGTTGATGATGAAGTCGCGCGCGGCTTCTTCCTCCGGCGAGTGACACGCCAGCGAATATATCCCGGGCAGGTCGGTCATGACGATGGTTCGCTCACCGACGTCGAATCGGCCCTCCGCGCAGCCTACGGTTTTTCCCGCCCAGTTTCCGGTATGCTGATGGAGGCCGGTAAGCGCGTTGAAAACGGTGCTTTTTCCGACGTTGGGATTTCCGGCGAGGGCGGCTGTTATTGTGCCGTTCACTGGACTTCCCCCGCGGCCGTGCTGATTTTGACGGCGTTTTCGGTACGGTTGGCGGCAGGTTGTGCGACTATCTCGACGGTATCGGCGTCACACCGCCGCAGGGCAATCACTGCCCCGCGAATTAAGTAAGCGGACGGGTCGCCGAGAGGGCTTTTCATTGTACAAGTTACAGTTTGACCGGAGGTTAAGCCGATATCGGACAGGCGTGCGGTTATGTTGCGTCCGTTGTCCGAAAGCGTGCGGACGATTGCAGATTCGCCCGGCAGGAGTTCGTACAATTTTTTATGTTCAGTCATATTTCGTCTCCTTTGATTAGACCTGTGCGCAGGTATTTTCTCTCCCGGCGGCACATATATTTGCACGGGAGCAACAATGTTTTACTGGTTTAAGTATATGTCCAGTCAAAGGAGTGTGACACTATGTCGAATGGAGAATTTCTGACCGACAGCGGATATGCGGGGGCAGTCCGCAAAAGTGGAGGCATGACCCCGGCGGCGGAGGATTATCTTGAGATGATATACCGTCTCACGTTTACAGGAGAGAACGAGGAAGCAGCGGCTCCGCGTCCCGTCCGTATCTGTGAGCTTGCAGAGCGCCTGCATGTTTCGCCGTCGTCCGCGTCGCGCATGGCGCAGTCAATGTCATTGAGCGGTCATATTGACTTCAAGCGGTACGGTTTTATTACCCTGACCCAATCCGGTCTGGAGGCGGGCGCGTATTTGATACACCGCCATAAAATTGTTCTTGCCTTTCTCGAATGGCTCCACGCCGGTGAGGCGGCTCAGAACTGCTTTGAGGAAACCGAACGAATCGAGCACTATCTTTCCCGTGAGACCGTCGCCGCCATGGAGCGCAAAATGGAAGCTGTCAAAGAGGAAAAGCCTCCTTGACGTCCCTTTATCAATCGTATAGGAAAGGCGCCGTTCCCGCCGCCGCGTCATTCCTTCCAACGAGAATATTCCACAATACCTCAGCATAGGATGGAATGGAACACTATAGGCAATTTTGGAGGAGAAAAATGAATCAGACATTGTTTGTGAAAAGGTTTGATACTTCGTCGGTTTGCGACGTTTCCGAGGATTTTGTCCTGCCGGACTATATACCGGAGGTCAGACGTGTGATTGGGGTGCGTGCGACAGTGTCCGCGGACGGAAAGTATCTGTCGGGAGATGAACTGGAGACGGATGGAGGCGTCACATATAACGTGCTGTATGTGGGCGGGGACGGCGCGATTTGCATGACCTCGCAAACTTCATCCTATACCGGACGCGTTTCCGTGAAGGTCGAGGATGACCGCTTTTCCCCACAGGATATCGTAATGTCCTGTACCGTGGAAAACGTAAACTGCCGCGTAACGGCGCCGCGCAAAATTACATTATCGTCAAAAGTCAGAATCAAGATTTTGTCGCAAAAACCTGCCGATGCGTCCATGAAAACCGAGGGAACATACGCCGTCAGACGCAAAACGGAAGGGTATAAGTGCACGGCAATGACAGAGCTTCGCCAGACCGGCGAGCGCACAGGCGAGATTCGCGAGCGCGAGGGAATGCACGTCATTATGGCGAGCGGCGAGCTGTGCCTATCCGACGCGAGAATCAGCGGGGGCACGATAAACGTCAAGGGAGATGCATATGTGACCGCGCTGCTCCTGTCGCCGGAAGGCTCATATATCACCGCAAAGTCGCGCGTGCCTGTCGAGGAGGAGCTGCCGCTGTCTGAGGTCCCGAAGGACAATAGCTGCTGCGCCGCCTTCGGGGAGGTCGTCCTTCTTGAAATGGAGGCGGCTGACGACGGCGTCCTGACATGGCGCATGGAATACGATATCGACTGCGATGTGCTGCGCTGCGCGGACGCATCCGTGACGACTGACGCATACTTAACCGGAACCGCGGACACACTCGAGACAACGTCGTATGACTCGGTCTATCCAGCGGGGGCGGTAAACGGCAGACTCACGACACAGACGTCGGTGAAGCTCAAGCCTGGGATGGCTTACGTCTGCGCATGGGGCAAAGGCGTAGTCGATAAATTCGAGCTTACAAACGGACGAATGACCCTGTCCGGGAACGTGTACCTGTCAGTCGTGGAAGCGGGGGGCGGGGAGGCGCTGCTCGACGACGCAGTCCTGCCGTTCCGATACGAATGCGAAGCGATATCGAACAAAACTGCAGAGAGCACAGCCATAAACGGAAAAACATCCGTACGCGTAACGGACATTCAGGCGAGAGCGGATGGCGATAGCTTAAGCCTTACGGCAGAGCTTGCGATATCCGCAGTGGCAGTGGGAACGGAAACGATAAAATGCGTATCCCTCATATCCCCCGCGCCAGACGAAACCGGTACGGCAAAGAAGAACGATAACATGATACGCGTCTACATTCCGGATGAAGGTGAAAGCGCATGGGATGTAGAAAAACGCTTCCGCCTCGGCAGAGAAGCAAAAGCCGAGGGAGAAGCGTATGTAATTTGAGCCTCATGTGCGAGCCGCAGCCCTCATAATCGCACCTAACGAGACCCAGCCCATCCAGCATGAAGTTTTTTGAAAGGGGTGCGGGGGAAACTTTTCCTTTAAAAAGTTTCCCCCGCAAAACTTTATCATAAGAAATATTACGAATATCGTTTATTTTCCCAGCACAGCAGCGCCGATAATGCCGGCGTCGTTGCCGAGCTTGGCGATGAGAATCTCGGTTTTGGGCGTGCCTTCTCTCGAATATGTTTCCGTCCATACCTTTTCGAGAAGGGGCTTTGTGAGATATTCTCCCTCGTTGCAGATACCGCCGCCGATGGAAAGAACGTTCGGCTGGAAGATATTAATGATATTTACAATTCCGCATGCGAGATAGCTGATGTATTCGTCAACGACCTCCGCTGCAACCTCGTCTCCCGCCTTCATGGCGTTGAACGCCGTGCGTGCGGATACCTTATCGAGGTCACCGTCAATCATTTCTTCCATAGACGTCTTGCGTCCGGCATTGCGCGCGTCCACGATTCTATCCTTTGTGATGTTTATCAGACCCGTAGCGGAGCTGTAAGCTTCCCAGCATCCTTTTCTGCCGCAGGAGCACTGTCTGCCGTCCTTTTCAATAACGGTGTGACCGAGTTCGGCGCCTGCGAAGTTGAAACCAGAGTAAACCTTCCCGTTGATGATGATGCCGCCGCCGAGACCGGTGCCGAGTGTAATCATCACAGAGAAGGGAGCGCCCTTCGCCACGCCTGCCATAGCTTCTGCCTTTGCGGCTGCGTTGGCGTCGTTTTCGATATAAACCGGCTTACCGTCCAGGAGAGCGGACAGCTTGTCAGCGAGAGGATAGCGAAGGAAAGGAATATTATTCGCATACTCTACGACGCCGGTTTCGTTGTTTGCAGTACCGGGGGTTGCGACACCTGCGGAAGCGATATCGTCCATGGTGATTCCCATTTCTGCAATGAGCTTGCGCGACAAAGCCGCCATATCTTCGACGATGGCGTCAGCGCCGCGTTCCGGTTTTGTGGGAACACTGCCCTTCTTCACGATTTCATAATTCTCATTTACAATGCCGATGGCGATATTGGTTCCGCCAAGGTCAACGCCTATGTAATACATAAAAACCTCCATAACAGTTAGACGTCAAAGAGCGCGCGCGCCCAAAAACGTTCCGGCTGCACCCTTTTCGATATTTTGCGGCATAATCCTCCGCAGTTGAGACTATTATATATGAAAAGATATATTTTTGTCAATGGAGATGGATAAAATAAATAATTTTTTTGTATTTTCAGGGGCGTGAGGGGAGTTTGTATGAGGGCGGCGTTCATTTTTTCAGAATCAAATCGCATCGGAAATCTGTGAGTAAGCCCGACGGTATCGGAGGAGTATCGCTATCAAAAATTTTCCACTTGCACTTTTGCCGTATCGGGTGTAAAATATACATACTTATTGTAAAAGGAAGGGTTTTTATGGTTTGTTATGCGGATTACGCCGCTACCACGCCAGTGTCCGAAAGGGCGCTCGCGGTGATGGCGCGGACCGCGCGGGAAGTTTTTGGAAATCCGTCATCCGCTCATGGCGTCGGGCGGACCGCGCGTGGCGTGGTGGAGCATGCACGGGAACAAGCGGCGGCGCTTCTGGGATGCCTTCCGGATGAGGTGTATTTCACATCCGGTGGGACAGAGGCGGATAACTGGGCAATACATGCCGCCTCAGCGGACCATGCGGACGCTGCGGTCGTTACGTCTGCAATTGAACATTCCGCTGTACTGGAAACGGTGCGGGCAGCCAACGTGCGGGCGATACTGGTTCCGCCTGATGAAACCGGCGTTGTAACTGCGTCGGAGATTGGCGATATGCTGGGCCGTGCCGGACGGGTCGCGCTTGTATCCCTGATGTACGCAAATAACGAGACCGGCGTCATTCAACCGGTGCGTGAGGCCGCCGAACTCGCTCACCGTGCGGGCGCGCTGTTCCACTGCGATGCTGTGCAGGGAATCGGGCATGTGATGCCGGACGTCCACACACTGGGATGTGACATGCTGTCTGTGTCCGGACATAAGCTCCACGCACCGAAGGGAATTGGCGCATTATACATAAGGAAAGAAATTGTCGGAGACTTGCGGCCGTTCCTCTGCGGCGGCGGTCAGGAACGCAGAATGCGCAGCGGGACGGAATCCGTCCCCCTTATCGCGGCGTTCGGGGAAGCATGTGCGGAAGCCCGCGAGCGTATGCATGAGGATGACTGCCGTGTGCAGACCTTACGCGACCGTATCGCAGATGAGCTGCTGCAAATTCCGGATGCGCGTATAATCGGCGGCGGGGAAAAATTGCCGGGGACTCTCAACATTGCGTTCGGCGGGGTCTACGGGGAAAACCTCATGTTGATGTGCGATATGCGGGGCGTGTGCCTGTCAACCGGGTCCGCGTGCCATGCGGGGGAAGATACCCCGTCGCATGTTCTCACCGCGATGAACGTGCCGGAGCGGTACCGCAGCGCGTCTGTGCGTATCTCTATCGGACGTTATACCACGGAAGAGGAAGCGGAACGCATCACGGAAACCGTGCGGGAGTGCGTGAAGCTCGCACGAGCGTGAGAACAGGAAAATCCCGCCTGTCAAGGACATTTTTCCCTGCCGAAAGTGCAATTTTTAAAAATTTGTGCATTGTGTATATATGTAGAAAAACAGACCGTTTTTTTGTGATAGTTGCACAAAAACGAACGTTTGCGCTTCACATTGTCATCACTCTCCTTCGAAAGTCGCTACACGTGTAACGGTAAATAAAAATTACATATCGATGAAATGTTCATAAACATCTCGTTTAATTTACAAAAAATCAACCTATTTTTGCGAAAATATAACGAAAAATATTCGTTTTTGGGTAAATATAATTTACTCGCGGAAGGCGTATAAAGTGTGAAAAAAGGGACGGCGAGGTTTCCACAGAGAAATCCCCAGTTTTTCAACAAGCGTCGGTTGAAAACTCGACTTTTTTTGCCGGAAGTTTATTCCCATCCGCGGCTCGACCGTGCTTGACATTTTTGTGCGCTTATGATATTATAATGGCATATAAATATCGGGAGTAGTGCAATTTTGTGCTTCCCGGGAGATTTTTGTGACGGAAAATAACGTCCGGGTCTCCGTATATATGTTTTTTTGACACTATGACGCACTTCATAAAAGCCTATGACGGTGCGTCTAAGTCGTCATCTGAGCATAAAATTCCCCGAACTGGGTGGAGTCCCGCCGCCGTCGGTCAGCGGCTGCGCGGCTCAAAAATTAGCAGGAGGAAGGTTATATGAGAAAAACCACATGCAAAAGGCTGATGTGCCTTGCATTGTCTCTTCTTATGGTTTCTGGTGTGTTTCCATCGCTGATTTCAGCAGAAGAAACAGAGTCTACTGAAACAAAGAAGACGACCCTGCAGGAAATCAGCGAATCCTTCAAATTCATCTCCTACGCCGAGTATATGGAAAAGTATGCGGGTGTGGAGAGAGGAACGGGTACGGTTACCATTTCTGCAGTCGATTATAAGGCGGATGAAACCGACGCGGCAGTCGAAATCGTATCTGATTATCAGGGCGAGAGCGGTCAGGCTCTTATGATCCCCGACGACGGCAAGGTTACATGGGAAGTCAATGTTCCCAGCGCCGGTATGTACGCAATAAAAATCAAGTATTGTTCCGTAACCGACAAAACAAACTCCATTGAACGTACACTTTATATAAATGGTACCGTTCCATGTTCCGAATCCAGATACCTTGTTATGAAAAAGGTATGGCGGAACAACTACGTTGGCGACAGATTTGAGCTCGACGCCAACGGAAACGAGCTCCGTCCGACTTCATATGTGGACCATGTATGGCAGGAATACACTCTTGTAGACCCCAACACTTACTACGCCGACCCTTTCGAATTTTACTTTGAAAAGGGTGTAAATACCATCTCGCTCGAAGCGATTCGTGAATCCGTGGTCATCAGTGAAATCACAGTGTTCTCATATGAAGACAAGCCTTCCTATGAAGAATACATAAGCGGTAAGAGTGAAGCTACTGCAGAACCCATTTACATTGTAGCAGAAACTCCTGCGGCAACATCCGACTATACTATATATCCGATTTATGACCGTAAATCTCCGATTACAGTTCCTCAGGATGCTTCCAAAATCATGCTTAATACTATCGGTAGTGAAAAATGGGTTACTGCCGGTCAGTGGATTGAATACGAGTTTGAAGTAGAGTCCGCGGGACTTTATGAAATCGTATTCCGCTACAGACAGAACGAACTCGCCGGTATGTATACCTCGCGTAAGATTTACATCGACGGGGAAATCCCCTTCGAAGAAGCAAACTACGCGAAGTTCAATTACAACAGTGAATGGCAGGTAGAGGCTGCGAATAACGGCGCGGATACCTTCCAGTTCTATCTCGAACCCGGAACACACGTCCTGCGCCTTGAAGTTACCCTCGGCGAAATGGGCGACATTATCCGCCAGGTTTCCGAGATCGTGACCGCTATCAACGAGGACTATCTCGCTATCCTGAAGCTCACGGGTTCCAGCCCTGACTCGTACCGTGACTACGGCTTCGGACGCGTTCTTCCGGACGTTGTAGAAGACCTCGTTATCCAGCACCTCAACCTTGAGGAAATCATCAGTTATATTGAGGGTATGGCGAACATCAAGTCGGAGAACTCCGCAACCCTCGAACAGATTTCCAGACTCCTTTACAAGATGGGTACTGATGAAGACGAAATCGCAAAGAACCTCTCCAACCTGAAGACTTATGTAGGTACGCTCGGTGAGTGGATCAACGACGTCAGCAGCCAGCCTCTTGAACTCGACTACATCGTGATTCAGCCCGCTTCTGCAGAACTGCCGAAGGCAAACGCAAACTTCTTCCAGTCTGCATGGTTCGAAATCAAGAGCTTCGTTGCATCCTTCTTCACAGACTATAACTCCCTCGGTTCTTCCGCGGAAGGTTCCGAAGCCGAAAAGCAGATTGAGGTTTGGGTAACAACCGGTCGTGACCAGGCGCAGATTATCCGTAACCTCATGGACAACGACTTCGGTCCGGCGTACGGCATTGACGCGACCTTGAAGCTCGTTGCCAGCGGTACGCTTCTCCCGTCCGTTCTTGCGGGCGTTGGTCCTGAAGTGGCGCTCCCCGGCACAGGCGTCGACCCGATTCAGTACGCTATCCGTTCCGCAGTTCTCGCGATAAACCCTGAGGCATATGCCGACGAAGAAGGGGATGACGCGGAGACTTTGGAATATAACGCAAAGATGCGTGAGATTTTCTCCAACTTCGATGAAATTACAACGCGTTTTGCATCTGCCGCTCTCATTCCGATTACCCTTTACGGAAAGACATATGCGCTCCCGGATACCCAGTCCTGGGCGATGATGTTCTACCGTACCGATATCCTCGCGGAGCTCGGTGTTGATGTTCCCGAAACTTGGGATGACCTCCTTGCTCTGATTCCGGTTCTCCAGTTCAACAACATGACAATCGGTCTGACGCAGGATTATCAGATTTACATGTATCAGATGGGCGAAGAACTCTGGGCTGACGATGGTATGAGAATCAACCTCGATTCCAACCTCTCCCTCGAGGCATTCGAGACCATGTGCAACATGTTCACCCAGTATTCACTTCCCGTATCATATAACTTTGCAAACCGTTTCAGAACAGGTGAAATGCCGATTTGTATCCAGGACTACACTGCATACAACAACATCATCATTTTCGCTACTGAACTCGCAGGTCTTTGGGAATTCGGACCTGTTCCCGGATTTGAAAAGGAAGACGGCACGATTGACCACACTGCAATGTCCTCCGTATCTTCTCTCGTTATGATGTCCGGCGCGAAGGACGTTGAATCCGCCTGGAAGTTCATGTGCTGGTATACCGACACCAAGTTCCAGGTAGACTACTCCAACGAACTCGTTGCAATCCTTGGTCCGGCTGCAAAGAACGCAACCGCTAACATGGAAGCGCTCGAAGAGCTCCCGTGGACCTCTCGTGAGTACGGTCAGCTGATGAAGCAGATGGATTGGACCGCTGCTGTTACCAACTATCCGGGATCCTACATCCTCGCGCGTTACACCAACTTCGCATTCCTCAACGCATATAACAACCACGCAGACCCGGTTGACTCGCTCCTTGCTTATATCACAACAATTAACAAGGAAATCATACGAAAGAGAACCGAGTTTAATCTCGAAACGCTTGAAATAGGTCAGACCCTCGCTTCCAAGCGTCTCGGTCAGGCTGCCGCAGCTATCGAAGAACTTGACGACGGCACAAAGTCCTCTGCGTCCGTTGCAGCGGTTTCCGCCGCTATCGCAAGTGAAAACATCGAAGAGCTCAGAACTGCCGCTGCCGGACTTAATACCTCCGACGCCGCGCTTGCTGAAATTGCTGGCTACATCACAGATGCTGCAAACGCTCTTGAATCGTACCTCTACTGATTTCCGTATTTTAAGAAAATCTAACAAAGGAGAGAGCACATGTCTAAAAATACTGAAAAGCAAGTCAAGACTCGTAAAGAGATGACAAAGGCGGAATGGACATGGTTCCTTGTGAAGAAAAACAAGGTCGCGTACTTTATGATTGCGCCCTTCATGATTCTCTTCTTCATATTCACCATCATTCCCGTTGCGCTGTCTCTCGTACTGAGCTTAACGTCGTTCAACATGCTTGAATGGCCGAAGTTCATCTTCATGGACAACTACATCACGCTGTTCCTTGACGACGACCTCTTCATTACCGCTTTGAAAAACACGCTCATCTTCGCGGTCGTTACAGGTCCTGCTTCCTACCTCATTTCTTACGTGGTTGCATGGTTCATCAACGAGATTCCGCCGAAGGCGCGTGCAATCGTAACCCTTATTTTCTACGCTCCGTCTATTGCGGGTAACGTTTACCTTATTTGGGGTACCTTGTTCTCCAGCGACTCATACGGCTGGGTCAACGGCTTCCTCCTTGATATGGGCATTATCGATAGCCCGATTCTTTGGTTCCAGAACGCCGACTACGTTATGCCGCTGTGTATCATCGTGGCGTTGTGGACTTCCCTTGGTACTTCGTTCCTTTCCTTCATTGCCGGTCTTCAGGGCATTAACAAGAGCCTCTACGAAGCAGGCGCTATCGACGGTGTAAAGAACAGATGGCAGGAACTGTGGTATATCACCCTTCCTTCCATGAAGCCGCAGCTGATGTTCGGCGCTATTCTTTCCATCACCGGTTCGTTCGGTTTCGGTTCTATCGTTACCGCGCTCGCCGGCAACCCGTCCGTTGACTACGTTGCGTACACGCTGACTCACCACCTGGAAGAGTATCAGAACAACCGTTGGGAGGTTGGTTATGCTTCCGCGATTTCCTTTATTCTCTTCCTTATCATGATTGGCGCGAACGTACTTGTCACGAAACTTATTGCAAAGGTGGGCGAATAACATGAGAAAACTAAGAACAAGAAAACATGAGGTCATCCTGAACAGGTCTGTCGGCGGTGACGCGGGCATTACCATTATGCTCACAATCTTGGGTGTATTCATGTTCCTCCCTATGTACTATACAGTTATTCAGGCGCTCAAGCCTTTGAACGAACTGTTCTACTTCCCGCCCCGCTTTTACGTTATGCACCCTACGTTCGACAACTTCAAAGACCTCTTTAACCTGATGAATGACTCTTGGGTTCCGTTCTCCCGCTACATCTTCAATACCGTTCTCATCTCCGTCGGCGGTACGTTCGGTAACCTCGTATTATCTTCCATCTGCGCATACGCTCTTGCAAAGATTGATTTCCCGGGCGCAAAGCAGTGCTTCTGGATTATTCAGAAGTCGCTCATGTTTACCGCTACCGTTACCGGTATCGTAAACTTCATCACACTCTCCATGCTCGGTTGGATTGATACCTACCTCGCTATCATCGTTCCGGCGTGGTGCTCTACGCTCGGTCTTTACCTTATGAAGCAGTTCATGGAATCCAACGTTACAACCGAAGTTCTGGAATCCGCTCGTCTAGACGGCGCGTCTGAGCTTCGTACCTTCTGGTCGATTGCAATGCCGATGGTTAAGCCCGCCTGGCTGACCCTTATCGTTTACTCCTTCCAGGGACTTTGGAATTCCGGCTCTTCCACATTTATCTACTCTGAACAGCTTAAAACTCTTAACTACGCTATTGGTCAGATTACTGCCGGTGGTATCGCACGTTCCGGCGCTTCTGCCGCTGCTACCGTTGTCATGATGATTGTCCCGATTCTCGTCTTCGTTATTTCGCAGTCGAATATCGTGGAAACCATGGGTTCCAGCGGAATGAAGGATTAGGGAGGAAAAAATGAAAAAATTATACAGGGTTCTCCTTATCGCTGTCGTTGTCATTATGATACTCCCGACCATTGTGTCCGCTACAACTCCGTATGCTACCTACACGTACTCCGCACAGGGCAATGTTTTGACCTCTCCCGCTGCCTACGTTCCGGATACGGTCGTTGATGCATCCTATATGGGACTCAAAGGAACCATCGGTGACCCGCGCGACTTGTTCGTGGGTCCCGATGAAAGGGTGTACATCGTAGACGCTTCTTCCGCAAGCGTTATCGTGCTCGACCGCTACTACAAGTACCTTTTCTCTATTACATCTTTCACGAACGAACATGGTGTTCCGGATACATTCTCAAACCCGTCCGGCGTGTTCGTAAATGAAGAAAACATCTTCGTGTGCGACACGGACAACAACCGTATCGTAATGTTCGATACCGACGGAAACTACGTCAAGATTGTTCCGAAGCCGGTTTCTAACCTCTTCGAAGAAGGCTCCATTTACAAGCCGGTTGCCTGCGCAGTTGACAAATACGGTCGTATCTTCGTCGTATCTTCCACAACCTACCAGGGTATCATCGTCCTCAACACTGAAGGCGACTTCTTCGGCTTCATCGGTGCGCAGAAGGTTTCCATCTCCGCTCTCGAAATTATCTGGAGAAAGATTCAGACCGATGAGCAGCGCGAACAGTCTGAAGAATATGTATCCACAGAGTTCAATAACATTACCATAGATGAAGATAACTTCATCTATGTTACCACCTCCTCTATCAGTGAGAGCGACCAGCAGAACGCGATTAGATCAAAGAGCACGTCCTCGGACTACGCTCCTGTTAAGAAACTCAATGCATCCGGTTCAGACGTTATGAAGCGTAACGGCTTCTATCCTCCGTCCGGCGAGGTCCGCGTATCGAACAGTTCTACCGCATCTATCACAGGTGCTTCCAAGATTATCGACGTTGCTGTAGGACCGGAAGGAACGTGGTCCATCATCGATGAAAAGCGTTCCAAGGTATTTACCTACGATGAAAACGGCGACCTCCTGTTCATCTTTGGCGACAAGGGTACACAGACAGGTAATATCGACAGCATCGAAGCAATCGCTTACCAGGGTTCGAAAATCCTTATCCTCGATAAGACAAACGACAACATTGTTATCTTCAGACGTACAGAGTACGGCGACCTCTTACTCCAGGCACTCCAGCACGACAATGAAAGACAGTATGACGTTACCATCGACGACTGGACCGAAATCCTCAAGAGAAACAACAACTTCGATGCAGCTTACATCCAGATTGGTAAGGCGCTCTACCGCCAGGCAGAATACGAAGAATCCATGCAGTACTACAAGTACGCATACGATACGTCAAACTATTCCGAATCCTTCAAGGAAGTTCGTAAGGTTTGGGCGAATAAATTCTTCTGGACTATCCCGGTTGTTATCGTTGTGATTTGTATCCTCCTTGCAAAGTTCTTCGGCTTCGCCGGCAAAGTAAACAAGAGAACCGCCCTCAAGGTAGGACGCAAGAGCCTAAAGGAGGAACTCCTCTACGCATTCCATGTTATAATCCATCCGTTCGACGGATTCTGGGACCTCAAGCATGAAAAGCGCGGCTCAGTTCGAAGCGCATTCGTGATTCTCCTTATCACCATTATTGTATACTTCTACAATAGCATCGGTCAGGGCTATATCTTCAACCCGCGTCCGTCTACCTCGTTGAACATCATGGGATCCATCAGTGCGGTCCTCGCGCCGCTCCTCCTGTGGACGGTTTCAAACTGGTGTCTGACCACGCTGTTTGAAGGTGAGGGCAGCATGGGCGACATCTTTACAGCCTGCTGCTACTGTCTCACTCCTCTGCCTCTCCTCATCCTCCCCGTTACCATCGCGTCTAACTTTCTCTCCGCATCGGAAGGCGGCATTCTCACCATGCTCACGTCTATCGCGTACATCTGGATGGGTCTCCTCCTGTTCTTTGCGATGATGGTTACGCACGACTATACGGTTGGTAAGAATATCCTTACATGTGTGGCCTCCATCGTGGGTATGGCGTTCATCATGTTCATTGGAATCCTCTTCACCAGCCTTATGGGGAAAATCGTAAGCTTCATTACCAATATTATTGAAGAAATCAACTACCGGTTGTAAACAGAGATAGGAGAAATAAGATATGAATAGTAAAAGAATTATATCGGCATTCTTGACTCTGGTTATGCTCATCGGTTCGCTCGCTGTCGGTGTTGACGCCGCGTGGGCTGATAAGGTAAATGAAGACGGCGACCCCATCATCAATTATCTTGCAGACGCGTACGAATCCCCTGACGCAAAGTTGGCCGACATGATTATGGTCAAGGAACAGAACGGATACCAGCTTTGGTACGAGGAATTCACCGGTGAAGTTGCCGTGGTTGACCTCGCGACCGGGCAGGTTACCTTCTCCAACCCGTGGGATATCGCCTCCGGTTATCAGGCCATATCCGACGCTGTAAAGCAAAAGCTTCTTTCACAGCTCATCATTACATACCTGGAAAATGGCGTACAGAAGACCATGTACAGCTACACAGAAGCTGCTCTCCGCGGTCAGATTACGAAGAAGAACATCAAAAACGGTATCCGTGTTGAATATATCCTCGGTGAAGAACAGACCATCCGTCTCGTTCCGCGTATGATTAAAGCAGAACGTTACGAACAACTGATTCTCTCCCAGATTGACGACGAATGGCAGTACAATAAGCTCAACTCCTTCTACATACTGAAGGACGCGAACGACCCGAACCTGACAGAACGTGGCGTTGCAGAAATGCAGGCTAAGTTCCCGATTACCCTTGAGATGGCGGTTTACGTATGTGACCCGGAAATCAAGGCGCGTGAGCTTCGTGAGCTTGAAAGCATCATCAAGACTTTCTGCCCGAACTACACCTATGAAGAACTCGACTATGACCACGACCTCACCAACTACACCGGTGACGACGCGGCTCCGCCGAGATTCAGAATGAGCCTTGAATACACTCTCAATGAAAACGGTCTTGAAGTAAGACTTCCCGCAAACGGCTTGTCCTTCGACGAATCTGCGTACCAGTTCCAGGAAGTATCTATGCTTCCTTACTTCGGTGCAGGTTCGAACGAATACACCGGTTACACCGTTATCCCGGATGGCTCCGGCTCCCTCATACGCTTTGAAGATTTCATTGGCAAGTCGGTCAACATTGCGGGTCTGATGTATGGTGCGGACTACGCATACCATGAAATTACAGGGCAGCACGCCGAAGTAATGAGAATGCCTTATTACGGTGTTGTGACGAATTACGATAAGGAAATTGTTCCTGCATCTTCCGTCACGACAGTCAGCGTCGATGCAAATGGTGAGGAGGTTCAGACCGTCACCGAAATACCGGCAGAAGGTCTCTACTACTCCAACGGCTTCCTCGCAATTATCACGGAAGGCGACTCCCTCGCTTCTCTGATGGCAGAGTGCGGCGGTACCCTCCATCCGTATAACACAGTTTACGCAAAGTTCACACCTCGTCCGTCTGACGAATACAACCTTGCGGACTCCATCTCTGTCAGCGGCAACGCGACATGGACTGTAACCTCCGCGAGAAAGTATACGGGAAGCTATCGTATTCAGTACGTCTTCCTGGAGGATGAAGAACTTGCAGCCGAAAATAGCCTGACAGACTATTACAAGGCAGACTGGACCGGTATGGCAACTGCTTACCGTGACTATCTGACTGCAAAGGGAGATATCTCTAAGCTTGAGGACACCAAGGACGACATCCCGCTCTTTATCGAAACGTTCGGTTCTTTAAAGACAACGGAGAGAATCCTCTCCTTCCCGGTCGAAGTGGATACTCCTCTTACTACCTTCGAGGACATCAAGACAATGTACGCCGAGCTCACGGAACTGGGCGTCGGAAACATCAACTTTAAGCTCACCGGTTATGCAAACGGTGGTCTTGACCCGACAGTACCGTATAGACTGAAATGGACGAAAGTCGTAGGCGGAGGAGACGGGTTTACCGACCTCGCCAAGTTCGCAGCCGAGAACGGTTTCAATATTTATCCCGACTTCGACTTCGCTTACATCAGAAATCAGGAAATGTTAGACGGTATCAGCCTGAAGAAGCACGGCGTCAGAACCATCGACGACCGTTATACCACCAGGAGAGCGTATGACGCGGCTACACAGAGCTTTGACTCCTCCTTCGCACTCGCAATTTCCCCGGCATATTACGAATACCTCTATGACGCGTTCGGACCGAGATACCTCTCCTACGGTAACGATTCCATCGCAGTCTCCACTCTTGGTACAGACTTGAACTCCGACTTTGATGAAGATGAACCGTACCACCGCGAGGATGACAAGGAGTTCACCATTGAACTTCTCGAAAGACTCGACGAAGACTACAGCAGCGTCATGATTGAAGGCGGTAACGCTTACGCGGTTAAGTACGCGGACGTTATTCTGAACGTATCCCTTACTTCCTCTCAGTACGTGAAGGCAAGCGAATCCATCCCGTTCCTCGGCATGGTTTACCACGGTTCCAAGGTCTTCACCGGTTCTGCGACGAATATGGAAGGTGACATCAACGAGGCTATCCTCTACGCGATCGAAAACGGCGCGGCGATGTACTTCATCCTGTCCTACCAGAACACAAACGAACTCAAGGAAGACGAGTCTCTCAGTAAGTACTACTCCGTATCCTATGACATTTGGAAAGATGACGTTGTGAAATACTATACCATTCTGAATGAGGCTACACGCGACCTCCAGACTTCCTACATCGTTGACCATGAATTCTTAGACGGCAAGCGCGTACCGGATGCTGACGAGCTTGAAGATGACCTCCTTGCAGAAGAGGAAGCTCTCGCAGCAGAAGCAGAGGCAGAGGCACAGAAGCTCCTCAACGAAGAAAGAGCCGCACGTCTTGCAGAACGTCTCGCTAAGCAGTACGGCGACGGTACCGAAACCGATGTTGAAGAAGAAAATATAGAAGAAGAAGCAACGGTTGAGGAAGAAGCTGCTGTTGAGGAAGAGGACGCCGCTGTAGAAGAAGCTGAGGAAGAAAACGCCAACTTGAACGAATTCGGCGAAGAAGAAATCGTCGAAGAAGTTGTGGAAGAAGAAACTCTCGACAAGTATAAGACAGTAAGCGGCTCTGTCGTTCGCGTTGAATACGAAGGCGGCGTAAACTTCATCCTCAACTACAACTCATACGATATCACAGTTGAATACGAAGGTCAGACCTACAACATCGGCGGTCTTGGCTTCGTACGTATAGATTAAGGAAAGGGGAGTGCTTAAATGAATTTAAATATTGACGCCGGAAAAGGCGGAAAAAAGCAGAAGATTCAGATCGATGCTCCCGGCAAAAAGAGAAGACGCAGTGCTTCTCTGGATGTCAAGAAAGCAAGAGCGGGCTGGCTCTTCATCCTCCCCTTCTTGCTTGGCTTCGTGCTCATCTACATTCCGATTATTTTCGACTCCATCAAATACAGCTTTAACGAAATCGACATTCTCGTCGGCGGTGGTTACGAGCTTACCTTCGTCGGATGGAAGAATTACTCAGATGCAATCCTCGTCGATACGTCCTACGTAACGACGCTGGTATCCGGTCTGAAGCAGCTCATCCTCGACATACCCTGTATCGTTCTGTTCTCGCTGTTCGTGGCTATCATTCTGAACCAGAAGATAGCAGGTCGTGCGGCGTTCCGTGCGATATTCTTCATCCCCGTTATTCTGACAACCGGGCTAATCAGTGACATCGATAAGGCGAACACGCTGTCCTCTTACATGGAAAGCTCGACCGGTATCGACGATGGTTCCGGTCAGACCTCGACGGCGGCTGAAATCGTGTCCGTCATGGACGTTGAAAGACTGTTCGACAACATGATGATTGGTACCGAAATCGTTGAGTACGTGGTAAACCTGGTTAACAATATCTTCAATATTGTTAACCGCTGCGGTGTACAGATGCTCATCTTCCTGTCCGGTCTTCAGTCGATTTCCCCTGCGATTTACGAATCCTGCTCTATCGACGGTGCGTCCGGTTGGGAAACATTCTGGAAGGTCACGCTTCCTATGGTCAGCCCGATGATTCTCGTTAATACGATTTATACCATCATTGACGCGTTTACATCGTCTGACAACCAGGTTATGGCGTATATTGCAACAGTTTACGAGCAGGCTGACGGTAACGTTCTCAGCTCCGCAATGTCTTGGATGTACTTCCTGATCGTTATCCTCATCATTGCAGCAGTTGCCGGAATCCTCAGCGCGTTCGTATTCTATCAGAGAAGAGACTAAGAAAGGAGGTACTGATTAATGAATAAAGTTGCATCTGCTCCTAATGTAAAAAAGGAGACCAAAAAAACCATTCGGGTTGAATTTGAGCGTACGCCGCTGTTGGAAAGACTAAAGGCGAAGCTGATTAACCTGTACACTGTAAAAAGGGTCGTATGGTATCTGTTCAGATTCCTGCTTCTTCTCGGTATCTCATACGTTATCCTCTTCCCGTTCTTCTCGAAGATTTCATCGTCCTTCATGGCGCCGGAAGATTTCGTTGACGTAACTGTAAGACTTATCCCGAAGCACCCGACGTTGGACACTTACAGGGCAATCATTTCCGACAACAGCTATTTTGAAGCGCTTCTGAATACCTTCATCCTGTCTCTTGCGTGCGGGCTCATTCAGACCTTCATCTGCTGTCTCATCGGTTATGGTTTCGCGAAGTTCAAGTTCAAGGGCAACAATATCCTGTTCCTTTGCGTCATCTTCACGATGGTTGTGCCGCACACAACACTTCAGCTCTCCCTGTTCATGAAGTTCCGCTACTTCGACATTCTCGGCATCGTGAACTTCTTAGGCGGCGGTTTGATAGACGCGATCAACATTCTTGACGGTACAACGTCAATCAACTTCATCAACACGAACTGGCCGCTTTACATCATGTCCGTGACTGGTCTTGCATACAAGAACGGTCTGTACATCTTCCTGCTCCGCCAGTTCTACCGTGGAATTCCGGACGAGTTGGAAGAATCCGCATACCTCGATGGTTCGGGCGTATTCAGAACATTCTTCAGCATCATCATTCCTCTTTCGACAACAATGATGATTACCGTATTCATGTTCGCGTTCTGCTGGCAGTGGACTGACAACTTCTATACAGAGCTGTTCTACACAACCGCTGGCGCCAAGCTGCTCCCCGATATCATCAAGATACCGAAATCCCTCGACACCAACTACGCTGGTCAGGCACTCTACACATCTGCTATCAACAACACATGTGGTATCCTGATTATGGCTCCGCTGATTATCCTCTATCTGTTCGGTCAGCGCTACATCGTTCAAGGTATCGAACGTTCCGGTATTACGGGCTAATAAAAAATTGCTGCGAGGCGAAGCCTCGCAGCTTTTTTTGCTTGTCAGTCTGGGCAGAATGCAAATCTGGTTAGGGGTTTAAAAACAACTCGCACAATCTACAGGGCAGATTGTGCGAGTTGTTCTACGTATTCTTCTAAGCAGAGCCCGCTATCGTAGATTTTTTTCGCGTGATATCGTCCGACGTAGCGGTAGTGCCATGGTTCAAACTGAATCGTTGTGATTTCGGTTTTGTCCGCCGGAAAACGAAGGATGAAACCGAATTTCCATGCGTTTTCTGACAGCCATGCGTATTCTTTAGTGTATGCAAAGTCCGTTGTGAATGTCCCGAGGGTGTCCATGTCAACCGCTAAACCGGTGTGATGCTCGCTCGTTCCCGGCCGGGTCGAGTAAGTCAGCACGATTTTTTCCGCTTCCTCACGGCTTAGGGACGGGTTCGCTGCCATCTCGTTTTCCGTGTACTTCTCAAACAGCGTCGTTTGATAGCTTAACGACCGATAGCCGCTGTACACCGCCATACCGTTGTATCCGGCAGCCTGCATCTCTTGGAATAGCGCCTCGAGCGCCATTTCGGCATAAAGCCGAAGCTTCTGCGTGGTTTTAGCTGCGGCTGTGTATTTGCAGTCCACAAGGTCGTCCGGCAGCTCGCTTTCACTGATGAGATTCACCGTGTTCACAAGCCGAAGAAAACCGTCGCGGTCCTCAGGTTCCATGTATTTCTCGTATGCGGAGAGGTCAGTCAGAAAGTTCAGCTCATCCATACTATAGGGAAGCGCATCCTCCTCCGTGACTTGCCCCGTGACGGTATCGTCAGGAGCGACGTCGGAATCGATTGCTGCATCATCTTTCTTGGGTTTGGTCACCGAGCCGAGCGCCTCATCCTCCGGAATCGGGTCAAGCGCATCTGCCTTTTTCAATTTGAATGATACCGGAAGATAGACCACCGCGTCGTCTGTCGAGTTTTCTTCGTCTTTGATGCGTGAAATGTTCACTTCCGACTTTTTCTCGTTGTAGACGCAGGAGAGGTTGTTCATATATTGCGCTATAAAATTCGAGGAAACCCACACTTCCGTCCCGTGTATTACGTTTGGAATGTCGAACTGCACGATTTGTCCGTTAATGTCGACGTCCGTTCCGCCGACCATAAAGCTGATGTATTCCTCGTCACCGGTACCGCTTGAGTCCGCAGGGGTTGTGTCGGACATGGGAAGAATGAACTTCATCGCTTCAGCGGACCCGCTTTCCGACATGCCAAGGTACTGCGCAACATCGTTAAAGCAAATATAAACCACATTATCGGCGACCGCATCGGCAACCGATGCGATCCTCGTCTTACTTCCGCCGCAGTAGTAGGTGATATTTCCGGATGTTTCCGGCTCGTCCGGCGTATGGTTGAAGAAAAGGAGGAACAGCGCGCCTGCAATCACACACATTATGACGAGGATGACCGCGAAGACGAGCAGCCTTCCGCCAAGGATTCGCATATTTTGGCGGAATCTGCGCTTTTTTTCCATTTTTCTACGCTGCTTGGCGCGCCGTTCGTTATCCCGCTGTATCTGGATTCTGGCTTCCGCCTGCTTGCGTTCAATCTCGCGCCGCCGTCTTAGATATTCCGGATTTGGCGGTGGCTGGCCGTAGGGATTCTGTCCGTTATAGCCGTAACCGTAATTCGGATTCTGCGGCCTTCCATAAGTGGGATTTTGCTGCCGGTTCTGCGCGTTTTGCCGATTGCGGTTATTTCGATTTGGGTTGTTCATACTGGAACCTCACTTCGTCTCAATTATCATAAAAAACGGACTTTCCGGAGAGTTAAGCATCCGAAACTGCGAAATGCTGTGCTTGAATCTGGAAATGGTGGAAAAATACTGTTCAAGCTCCTTGCCCTCCAACGCACCTTCGGGGTGTCCGGGGTAGACTGCTACCAGCAAAATGGCGTTCTCGCCCAGCATGGCAATTGCATTTTTGACGGCGGGGAGGGTAGTGGAGCGCTTTGTGGTGAGCTGTTTGTTTCCTGCACCCGGCAGATATCCGAGATTGAACATGCCTGCTTTTATCTTGTCATGGACAAACTCGGGCGCTCTGTCGTGCGACGCGCAGATAAGATGCCAGTTATCGGGGCACCCATTGGCGCGAAGATTCCGTTCCGTGGAAATGAGCGCCTTTTCCTGAATGTCGAAGGCGGTCACACGCCCGGTTTTGCCGACGGTCTGCGACAAAAACACCGTATCATACCCGTTTCCCATGGTAAAATCGACCGCCGTATCTCCTTCGCCAAGGTGCGCCAAAATGAATTTCTTCTGCAAATCCAACAACTCAACCATATTTATTGTTTCTCCTGATTTGATGTAGGGGATACGCAGGGGGCGCCGCCCCCCGAACCCCTGCAAGCTCTTTGAAAAGGTTTGAGCGAAACTTTATTATTCCTAACTTTATTATTCCTGACTCAGTTCATACCCACGGTCGAACGCAGCCATGTTGATTTCGAGCGCCTTTGCGGGGACGCAGGAGGCTACTGCGCTCCGAAGGATTTCGTGGTCGAAGCCGAGGACGTTTGCGGCAAGTCCGATGAGGGCTACATTGGACGCGCGTTCGTTGCCGGCTTCTTTTGCGATTGCGGGTGCGTCAAAGGCGCGGACGTCTACGCCGAGCGCCTTGATGTCGTCCACAATGTCAGACGGATATTCCGCAGCGCCTGTGATGACCGGCATCGGGTTGATTTGCTGTGTGGAGGTCACAATCGTGCCGCCGTTTTTGAGGTTCGGCAGCCAGCGTGCCGCTTCGAGAAGCTCAAAACTAAGGATTACGTCCGCGTCGCCTTTGCAGATTACCGGCGAGTATACTTCGTTGCCGAAGCGTACATATGTCACAACCGAGCCGCCGCGCTGCGACATACCGTGTACTTCCGACACTTTCACGTCGCACCCGCTGTCCATTGCGGCCTTACCGAGTATCTTCGACGCCAGCAGCGACCCTTGCCCGCCGACGCCAACTATCATTATGTTCATATTCGTTTCCTTTCATAATTGAGTGACAGTTACACAATCGCTCCGAGTTTGCACATCTGCTTGCACAGGTCGCAGCCTACGCACATCGACGCGTCGATTTTCGCCTTTTTATCTGTGACGGAAATGCACGGGCAGCCGATTCTCATGCACGATTTGCAGCCTACGCACTTTTCTTCGTCAATCGTGAGGGACGGCATCCGCTTTACGGATTTCAGCAGGGCGCACGGACGGCGGCAGATGATGACCGACGCGCACTTTGCAGCGGTTTCCTCCTTGAGTATTGCCTCAAGTGCAGGCAGATCGTTCGGGTCCACTGCGCGGATGTGGTCGCGGGAGACGCCCAGAGAGGCGCAGATATCTTCAAGACACAGGTTCGGTGCGACTTCGCCCTTCAGCGTTTTTCCGGTCAGCGGGTTGTCCTGATGGCCTGTCATACCGGTGATGCTGTTGTCGAGAATGATGGTTGTGGTGTTGCCGCTGTTATAGACTACGTTCACCAGACCGGTCAGACCGCTGTGCATGAACGTGGAGTCGCCGATGACAGCTACGTATTTGTTTTCCTCCCCGCGAACCTTCGCTGTGCCGTGCAGGGTCGATATGGACGCGCCCATACAGTAAACGGAATCGATGGCGGATAAGGGGGCAACTGCGCCGAGCGTGTAACAGCCGATGTCGCCCGATACGCGCAGCTTGAGCTTTGACAGCGTATAGAATACGCCGCGGTGGGGACATCCGGGGCAGAGAACGGGAGGTCTCGGCGGGATGGGGGAGCCGATTTCGCAGTAGTCCGGCTCAATTCCAAGCAGCTTTTCGCGCAGGATTTCTTCCGAGTACTCGTCGCAAATCGGGAGCACATCCTTGCCCGTGACGGTCAGACCAAGTGCTTTGCAGTGGTTTTCAATGACCGGGTCGAGCTCCTCAATGACGATGATGGTGCTGTGCTTTGCCGCAAAGTCGAGGATCAGCTTCTTCGGGAGCGGGTTCAGCAGACCGAGCTTGAGGTACGACGCATTTTTGCCGAACGCTTCCTTCGCGTAGTTCCAGCAGTTTCCGGCGGTGATGATGCCCACGTCGGTTCCGTTTTCTTCAACGGTGTTGAGTGGCGTCGTTTCGGCATACTCTGCCAGTGCCGCGAGATGCTCTTCGACGACGTAATGGCGTTTTTTTGCATTGGAGGGCATCATGACGCGCTTTGTGGGGTCTTTTGTATATTCACGCAGCGCGTATTCCCTCCGGTCGCAGAGCTCGACAGGGGAGCGGCTGTGGCTGACGCGGGTCGTCAGGCGAAGGATAACGGGCGTGTCGAACGTTTCGGACAGGTCGAAGGCGATTTTTGTGAATTCCTTGCACTCCGCGGAAGAGGCGGGCTCCAGCATCGGAAGCTTTGCTGCGATGGCGTAATGGCGGCTGTCCTGTTCGTTTTGGGATGAGTGCATTCCGGGGTCGTCTGCAACGCCGACAACCATACCGGCGGAAACACCGGTGTAGGCGGCGACAAAAAGGGGGTCCGCGGCGACGTTCAGACCGACATGCTTCATTCCGCAGAACGCGCGTCCTCCGCCGACCGCCGCGCCGAGAGCTGCTTCCAGCGCAACTTTTTCGTTCGGCGCCCACTCGGCATAGATTTCGTCGTACTCGGCAGCGTATTCGGTAATTTCCGTGCTGGGGGTCCCAGGGTAACTTGAAACGAACCTCACACCGGCTTCGTAAAGTCCGCGCGCGACACTTTCGTTTCCGAGCAGTAATTTTTTCATGTTTGGATATGTACGAGGGAAACTTTTCCTTAAAAAGTTTCCCTCGCGCTCCTTTCAAGACCTTTTTGAATTGTTGTTATACTTTGTTCGAAGTTTTGGAATATCTGTACAAATATTCCGCCGTTGAACTTCGGGGATTTATTTTATATTATACTATATATGTCCATAGATAGTCAATAGATGCGGAACAGGATTTTGCTAAAATTGTGTGAACGCCTATTGTTTTGGGGAAACCTTTTGAGAAAAGTGTGTTCCAGTTCACGATAGAATCCGTTCCAAAATCCTTTTTTTCAGCGACTCACGGTCAAGGCCGCTGAGACGTTTGATATGGTCGAGGGTTCCATGGGGAAGGAGTGGGTCGCTTATCGCCAGTGTGTGTACCGGAATTCGGGTGAATTTGGCAAGCTCCGCCGCGATGGATTCCCCGAGACCGCCGGCTTCTACTCCTTCTTCAATCGTTATCGCCGCTCCGAAGCTGCCGGATTCCGCAATTTCACGGATTTGTGCGGCAGGGAGGGGAAGGATTTGCTCCAGTATCATTAGCTCAGAGGAAATTCCGCAGTCTGTCAAATCTTGCAGAACCGCGGCGGCGTCACGGGAAATCCTGCCGTAGGTGAAGACGAGCAATGTTGTATTTTTATTCGCTTGGCTGCTTTCAAATGATGCGCGTTTGAGGACGAAGCCGTCCCCTTCCATGCGCGTAAAGTTTACCGCGTTGTAGTTTGCGGATACGTCTTTCGGATAGCGGACGATACATAATCCGTCGCCGGAAATGGCAGCGGCGAGATGCGTCCGAAGCTCGTCCGTGGTGTCGGGGGAAAAAACGGTGATTCCCGGGATGGACTTGAATATCGCAACATCGTATATGCCCTGATGCGTCACTCCGTCTCCGGGAACCAGCCCGCTGTGACTGAGTACCATGACGACATGCGCGTTTTGCAGACGAATGTCATGCCATAGCTGGTCGAAAATCCGCTGTGAAAAGGTGGAATATAGTACCAGTACCGGAACCATTCCGGCCATCGCAAGACCCCCCGCAAGAGCAGCGGCATGTTCCTCCGCAATGCCAACGTCAAAAAATCGCGCGCTGAATCTGCGTGAAAACTCATATAAACCACAGCCATCGGTCATGGCGGCGGTAATGGCGCATATTTTGTCATTTTCTGCGGAAATTTTGCATAAAGTTTCAGAAAAAACGGCAGTATAGGTTTCTCCCGACACGTCTTTTTTGACCTCACCCGTCGCAACGTCAAATGGAGACGCACTGTGATACCGTTCCGGATGCCCCTCAGCAGGCGGATACCCCATCCCTTTCCTGGTTTTCATATGCACAATCACCGGTGCGTTTTTCATCTTCGCTTCCTCAAGAACATGCACCATTTTTTGGTAATCGTTCCCATTGACCGGACCAATGTACTCAAGCCCCAGATTTTCAAACAGACTTTCAGAATTGGTCGCGCGCTTGAGGAAGTTTTTGATTCCGCGCGCCAGATTGACAAGGTGGTTCCCAACAAGCGGAACGGCGGAAAAGGTTCGTTTTAAAACCAGCTTGAAGGTGAAATAGCTCTCACTGGTGCGGATATAGGAAAGATACTTCGAAAGACCGCCAACGTTTCTGGAAATTGACATTTCATTGTCGTTCAGCAGAATGATGAGCTTCAAGTTCCGGTCTGCGAGGGAATTCAGCGCTTCAAAAATCATGCCGTTTGTGAACGAGCCGTCGCCAACGATTGCAACGACCCACGGTGCATTTGTATTCCCATACTTTAATCGATTTGCTTCCGCAACTCCCATCGCGGCTGAGATAGACGACCCACTGTGGCCGCAGGTCATCATATCAAACGGACTTTCCTCCCGATTGGTAAAGCCGGACAATCCGTTTGGTTTTCGCAGCGTCTGGAAATGCGAATATCGTCCGGTGAGCAGCTTGTGCGCATAGCATTGATGTCCCACATCAAAAATAAAGGCGTCTGATTGCTTCTCGGCAGTACAGTTGAACACGTGATGCAGTGCCAGAGTTGCCTCAACCATGCCGAGATTAGACGCAAGATGTCCACCGTTTTCCGCAACGGTTGCTATAATTTTGGAGCGAATTTCACCCGCGAGCACTTGCATGTCCCCATCGGACAGCTTTTTCACGTCGAGCGGCGAGTTTATATTCGGTAAAATTGTATAATTATTCTGCATAAGAAACATAATTCGAAAGATGAGCAATCACCCATCGCGGGCAGTGCTCGATAAGAATCACTCTCCCGCATTTTTTGCGAGGGTAGTGAATTTGGTGAAGCGGCCTATCCAACCCAGCTTGACTTTTTCGAGGGAGCCATGGCGGTTCTTGGCGATGATGACTTCGGCGACGCTTTGTTCGACGGTCTCTTCCTTGTAGTATTCGTCGCGGTAGAGGAAGAGGACAATGTCCGCGTCCTGCTCGATTGCGCCGGAGTCGCGGAGGTCGGACAGCATCGGACGTTTATCGGGGCGATTTTCCGGACCGCGCGAGAGCTGCGCGCAGGTGATGACCGGAACGTTCAGTTCCTTTGCGAGAAGCTTCAGACCGCGGGAAATGTCGGCGACTTCCTGGACGCGGTTGTCGTTGTGCCGGTCGCCCTGCATGAGCTGAAGATAATCGATAATCACCAGACCAAGATTTTTGACGCGCCGGAGCTTTGACTTCATCGCTGTGACCGTCACACCCGGCGTGTCGTCTATATAAATTTCCGCTTCCGACAGCTTGTTCGACGCGTAAGCGATTGCCTTCCAATCCTCGCCTTCGAGCTTGCCGGACCGCATTTTATAACTGTCAATTTGCGCTTCACTGGAGAGCATACGGTTGGCGAGCTGCTCCGCAGACATCTCGAGCGAGAAGACGCACACCGCCTTTTTCGTCTTGAGCGCGGCGGAGACCGCGATGTTCATGGCGAAGCTAGTTTTACCCATACCGGGGCGCGCGCCAATCAGCACCAAGTCGCTGTTCCCCATGCCTACGATGACATTGTCGAGATCGTCGTATCCGGTGGGGGTGCCGCGCAGCTCGTCAGGATTTTCGGATAGCTTTGTGAGGTTCTCGTAGACTTGCAGCAGCGCGTCGCGGATGTGGATGAAATTTTTGTTTTCGCGTCCCTCCGCGATGCGGAAAATTTTTGACTCTGCATATTCGACGAGACTTTCAGCTTCGTCCTCGCCGGCGTAGGCGGCTTCGGAGATGTCCTCACTGGCGGAGATGAGCTGCCGCAGAATCGCCTTATCACGCACGATTTTGGCGTAGTCCTTCGCATTGACAGCTGCGGGGACGGTTTCCGCGATGAGCTTCAAGTATTCGCGCCCACCGGCTTCGTCGTAGGCGCCGCTTTGCACGAGCTCCTCGATGAGGGTCACGACGTCGATGTTTTTACTTTTGAGGTACATCGACTGCATAGCAGAGTAGATTTCGCTGTGCTCGGGCATATAGAAATCATCTGAGGAGATGAGGGGAGCCACGTCGTCAAGGCACGGGGGGTTAATGAGGATGGAGCCGAGCAGGGACTGTTCCGCTTCCAGAGAGAACGGCATTCTCCGTTCGGATAAAATATCGTTGTTCATGGGATACCTCAGAGTAACAGAGATGTAGTAACGCCAAAGGCGTTAGTGATTTGTACCCTACGCGGGGTTCCGACAGCGTAGGACACAAAAACTAACGTGCTGCACGTTCTTTCGTTTTGCAAGTGTAACTTATGACTTAGCCCGCCGCGACGACAACGTTAATTTTACCCGTGATTTCAGGGTAAAGCTTCACGTCAACGGAGTATGTACCATATGCCTTGATGGGATCGGAAAGTACGATTTTCCGACGGTCAATGTCAATGCCGTGCTGCGCTGCCAGCGCTTCGCCAATATCCTTCGTTGTGACTGAACCGTAGAATCTGCCGTCGCCGGCGTTACCCGGCTGTACCTTGATTTTTACTACAATTGTCTGAAGCTTCTCCGCTGTTTCACGAGCGGCCTTCTTCTCAAGCTCGATTTTGCGCTCACGAGCGGCTTCTTTATTCTTTATATCGTTCAGAACCTTCGCATCCGCTTCTACAGCGAGCTTGCGCGGGAACAGGAAATTGCGTGCGTATCCGTCCGATACGTTGATGAGGTCGTCCTTTTTGCCCTGTCCCTTTACGTCCTGTAATAATACAACTTTCATTTTATCTTACCTCCACTTTTGGATATTTTGTCTATGTATAATGTTATTTATACCAATTGAAAATTCCGGAACGGGGAGAGACTCAAAATGCGAGTCTCAAAGCCCCGGTTCACTTTATATGATGGTCGATTGCCGCCTTCAGCGCAACGATGATTTCGCTGGTAGATTTGTCTTTCAACTGCACTCCTGCAGCGTCGTAGTGTCCGCCGCCGCCTATCTCCTCGAGAATGAGCTGTACATTGATTTTCCCGGATGAACGTGCGGAAATGTGGACCGTGTCGCCGATTCGCACCGCGGCGAAGGACGCCTCAATCCCGTCGACCATCAGCAGGTTGTCCGCAGCCTTTGCCGCGATGATGCGGTCAGCAGGAGACGCATCGGCATCCTCAGTGACCGTTATTGCAATTTTGGAGCGGTAGATTTCTACGTTTGAGCGGAATTTTGCTTCCCTCATGTAGTCGCTGTAGCTCTCGCGGAACAGGGACTGCACGGCGGTCGGGGATGCGCCGCGGTCGCGCAGATACATTGCTGCCGAGAAGGTGCGCGTACCGGTGTTCTTGGTGAATTGTTTCGTATCGAGCGTAATGCCGGCCAGCATGACGTTTGCTTCCGCTGGCGATAGGTCGTCTTTCGGAAGAACCTGTTCGAGCATCTCCGCCACGATTTCGCAGGTCGCGGAGGCGGACGGTTCAATGTACTCAACGTCAGGCTCCCGCGCAAACTCCTCCATTTTGCGGTGATGGTCGATGATAGCAAGCATTTCTGTGCGGTAGGCAAGCTCGGGCGCTTCGGAGATGGAGAGGTTGTTGACGTCCGCTACGATGACGAGGGTCCCGGTTTCGAGCAGGTCGAGCGCGGAGGCGGAGTCCGTGAAAATACCGATGAATTCTTCCTCCGAAGCAAGCATCCCGCGGCAGCCGATGAGATTGCGGTCTGCCATATTGATGACGATATTGACTCTGGCGCCGCAGAACATGGCGATTCTTGCGAGTCCAACACACGCGCCGAACGCGTCAAAGTCTGCATACGCGTGGCCCATAATGAGGACATTTGACGCCTTCTTCATCGCGGACATCAGCTCATTTGAGACAACGCGCGCACGGACATTCGTTCGTTTCTGCACGGTTTTGGTGATGCCGCCGTAGAAGTCGATGCTGCTGTCTCCTTTCACGACGGCTTGGTCGCCGCCGCGTTGGAGAGCCATATCAAGAGCGGCATGGGAAGCTTTTTCCTTATCCTCGTAGGAGCCGTGGATGTTGGATACGCCCATCGAAATGGTCAGGGGAAGGTTGGTATCGCCGGCGCGTACGGCGCGTACGCGGTCGAGAATGTCGAATTTCTGCATGACAAGCTCGTCCAAAACGCGGGTTTCTGTGATGAAGAGATATTTGTCACGCTCATATTCCTTCAAAATACCGCCGTATTCGTCCGCCCAATCGCGGAGAATCTGGTCGATTTGTGAGGCGGCGGGACGATAGTGCTCGCTGTCGTACTGCATCATTTCACTGAGGTTGTCGATAATGATGTAGGCGACGACAAGCTCATCGCCAGCCATTTTCGCGGCGAGAGCGTCAAGCTCGGTGGTTTCGGTGGTGACTACAAGGGCGAAATCGTCGTCATCGGTTTTGATGTGATTGAATTTTGCGAGAAAAGAGCGGCCGTCGCAGATGAGTCTGGCGCCAGTATCACTCCGGCTGTTCCGGATTTCCGCGAGAGTCACGCCGAACAGTTCAGATACCAGCTCGCCGTAGAGCTTATTTTTGCTTGGATGCAGCTCTTCCGTGGCGTTGTTATACCAGATGATGCGCTCGGATGAATCGCACAGGAAGACGGGCGTTGACATTTTCACGACCGCGTCGAACATAATGCGTCCCATGACAGGGGCGAGCGCATCATCGCGCGCACCGGTTTTACTACATTTTTCAAAAATGTAGTAAGCAACTCCGGATATAGCGGCATAGAGGAGGAAAACAATCGCGCCGAGAAAAGCAAACTGAGTCATGGCGCCTTTTCCGGCGAGCAGAGCGGCGCCGACGGCGCACAGGCAAATACATACAGCTCCGCTTGCGGCGCAGACGATTGCAGTCTCTTTACGAATCCTGCGCAGGTCATTTTTATGTTTTGAATTTTTTGACATATGCGAAGTCCTTGATGAAAAATGTTGTTTTCGAGAGGAATCAGCTTTTATTTTTTTCGCTGTCGCGGTCGTTCTCGCGGAGCTTCCGGCGAGTGCGGATATAGTTCGTGATGACGAAATATGCGCCGACGACAGAGAGGAGCATAGCTGCGTTTATCACGCCGAGAGAGACGAAGACAAGCAGCATCAGCATAGAGGTGAGCGTTCGTTTTCCACTTGCGTAGTACATGCGGACGCGGATTTTGCGGAGGGTCATGGAGAGGCCGACCGCGGCACACGGCAGCATCATCGCCAAGGTAATGCTGTCGAGAAGGGTATAGAGAAATGGATTTTGCGCAGAGGGCGTGAGCACAGTGAAGGTAAAGGCAGCGGCGTAGACCGCAGCGTAGGTAATAGGAAGGGAGATACGGTGGGTGATACTGATGAAGGTATCCGTGCAGTCGAGCAGGCGGAACGCACTTTTTGCAAGAAGGTCGACAAACCAGGCGAGTGAGATTGACAGGACGGCGGTATATGCGGGCGCCATGACGATAATGCTGCGTGCAAGACTTCGTGCGGCGGATTCCGCGGTCTGATAGGCAGTTGCGAGTACTTCAGAGAGGGCGTTCATGCAGAGCACAGTGAAATCCTCAAAGGACTCAGCGACAAATCCGGCGCAAGCGATTATGGTCAGGACGATACAGATTGCGATTGAGCCGGACAAGGTAGTGAGCCGCTTGAATTTTGATTCGCGAGAGATAAGCGAGACGGCAAACACGTAGGAGGTAAACAGGACAGACAGGCTTATCACGCTTGCGGCGAAGAGGGAAATGCTGGAGAAAAAATACATCACGACGAAGGAGAGCGGCGTAACAAAGAGGGAGGCGGCGCGTCTCCAAAGGAGGATAATGAGCGAATAGAAGCATACTGCGACTGCGAGCAAAGGGAGAGCTGCGACAGCTCCCACAAAGGAGGAAGAAAGCTTAGCGGCGGCAACGGTAAAAACGAGGTTCAACACCGTCATAAGAAGCGCAAGGGGAGGCGTCATTTCGGGCAAATCATCGCGCCGCTGTATCACGGAAAACATCTTGCCTGCCATACTGCACCATCCTTTATTGGTATTATACACCCATTATATTTCTATAAAATATATTATACCATAAACATGAGGATTTATCTACAGCAATACTACAAAAAAATTGAAAACCCGGATTAAAAGTTTTCCATATTGTTCCCACCTCGAAAAGTCAGCCTGATTGCTGTGATAAACTCACGTACCCCTTGATTTCCGCTTTCCAATATGGTAAACTAATACCGGAAATTTCTTCGACGAAAGGATACTTACATGGGGATTTTAACTTATCATGACAAATCGTTCCTTATGGACGGGAAGGAGTACACCATCGTCTCAGGCGCGATGCACTACTTCCGGATACCGCGCCAATATTGGACCGACAGACTTGATAAACTCAAGCAGTGCGGATTTAATACAGTCGAAACGTACACTTGCTGGAATTTGCATGAGCCGCGGGAGGGAGAATTTGACTTCTCCGGTATGCTTGACGTTGCCGCTTATGTGGACGAGGCAGCAAAGCTCGGGCTGAACGTGATTCTCAGACCCGGTCCATATATTTGCAGTGAGTGGGAATTCGGTGGACTGCCGGCATGGCTGCTGAAGTACGAAAATCTCGCTCTCCGCTGCAATGAACCGCTGTTCATCGAAAAAGTACGGCGGTATTATCATGCACTGTTTGAGCAGCTGACCCCCCGGCTTGCGACACATGGCGGCAACATTATCATGGTGCAGATTGAGAATGAGTACGGTTCATACGGCAACGACAAGGATTATCTGCGTGCGGTTGTGGATATCTATCGTGAGTGCGGCGTGGACTGCACGTTGTTTACCTCCGACGGCCCCTGCGACTGGATGCTGAACGGCGGCACGCTGCCGGAGTACCTCTGCGTGGCAAACTTCGGGTCGAACCCCAAGAGATGCTTCGAGGAGTTGGAGAAGTTCCGTTCCAATCAGCCGAAAATGTGCGGCGAATACTGGTGCGGCTGGTTCGATCACTGGTACGAGGAACATCACGTTCGTGAGGCAGACGAGCTTGCGGGATTGTTCCGCGACATGCTGGAGGCGGGGGCGTCTCTGAACTTCTACATGTTCCATGGCGGAACAAACTTTGGTTTCATGAACGGTGCGAACCACGGCGGCAAATACGAGCCCACCGTCACGAGCTACGACTACAACGCGCTCCTCAGCGAGGCGGGCGATATGACCCCGGCGTATTATGCGGTACGCAAAATCAATGAGGAGTTCTTCGGCGCACTCCCCGAGCTGACTTGTCAGAATATGCCCAAAAAGGCGTACGGCAAGGTTACGCTCGCAGAACGTGCGTTCATTCTTGACGCCGCAGACGCACTTTGCACCCCGGTCCACACCGCCGCTCCGAGATACATGGAAGAAATCGGACAGAACTACGGTTTCACGCTGTATTCGACGACTGTACGCGGGCCGATGAGCGAGCTGAAGCTGAACTTTGACTGCGTACATGACCGTGCAATCGTGTACATCAACGGAGAAAAACGCGGATGGTTCGAGCGTTCGAGGCATATGGACGACATTCGCGTGGCGCTGAAAGCGGGAGAAGAAATCAAGCTGGATATTCTTGTGGAGAACATGGGACGAATCAACTACGGTCCGGAGATGCGCGACAGGAAAGGCATGGTCGGAATCCGCTTCGGTCAGCAGAATCACTACGGATGGGACATGTACCCGCTGGAGATGAAGGACTTGTCCGCCGTAAAGTATGAGGCATGCGACGGAGGCGTCGACAAGGCGTCGTTCCTGCGCGGCGAGCTCCCCATCGACGGCGAGCCGTCAGATACATTCATCAAGCTTGACGGGTTCCATCACGGATTTGTCGTCGTCAACGGTTTTAACCTTGGCCGCTATTATAACGACGCGGGTCCGCAGAAGACCCTCTACTGTCCGGCTCCCATGCTCAAGTCCGGCAAAAATGAAATCATCGTCTTTGAAACCGATTCCACATCCACAAATACCATCGAATTTGTGGATGCGCCGGAGCTTGGGTAAAAGAAAACGTCAGGGGGTACTTTTGAAAAAGTACCCCCTAAAACTCCCTCAAAACTTTTCAGATTGAGTTTGTGCAGTTCTTTTAAATCCTTGCGGCTTCTATTAATTTCTTGGACCAGCTTGCGTCGGCGGAGCTTAGAACCACATTTTCGTATTCAAGTTCGCCGGATTGGTTGTCGTATGGGTCAAGACGCATGTATTTCTTCGGGGGGTCGAGCTGTCGCTGAAATTCGGTGCAGCTGACGTAGCGGTAAGGGTCGAGGTTGCCGAAATACCAATCCCATGCCGCGGCGTCTTCGCGCTTTTTTGCGCCTCCACCGTAGGACGGGTCGCAGTACAGCCAGCCGTAGGGTGCAATGTAGAACATTGCCCAGTCGTGACTGCCGACACTGCCGCCTTTTCCGTCACTTCCGGGGTGAACTGCGTTGCCGGATTGCCATCTTGCCGGAACTCCCGCGATACGGCACAGCGTGATGAACAGGAGCGCCTGTACGCCGCAGTCTCCACGGCCGTTGACCGCCGCGTACATCGGGATGTTGTCAAACAGGCGGTACTCGCGCATGTAGGAGTAACGGACGTGGGTGGTTACGTAGTCGTAGATACGCCTTGCTTTCGCGAGGGGATTGCTTGTGCCAGAGGTGAGGTATGCCGCGAGTTTTTTCAGATACGGCGTGAAAACGATATGCGGTTCAACTTCGGCGAGATATGGGGCGACGTCCGGCGGGATGACGTCGGTCGCTGCGGATTCGCGCAGGTCGTGATAAACAGCGGTGTTTGTGAATTCCAGTGTGATTTCGAAACGCTCGTCTGGATGATACGGGAATTCAGCATAGGCGGTGCGGATGGGGGAGTCAGAAATGTATGTTTGATGGGACGCGGCGAGGAGGCGGATATCACTTTGTTCGGGGGTGATTGCGGGGAAGGGAAGCCATACGCGAAGTTTTTTGCCCGGGGATTCGTGATTCTCATCCGGCTTTATCCACTGGCGGATTTTGTAATGCCACGTATGCCTGCCCGCCTCGCGCATGATTTTCATGTTTTCATGCTGTTCGTCGCTGGTCCAATGGCTGTCTTCGTGGGCGGGGTCATTCAGGCGGGCGAGGTAGTCGTCGCAGCAACCGCAGATATTGGAGTACGCCGCGTCCTCGAAGTAGACGCCGTCGGTTTTGATAAGATAGTCGGCGTGGCCGCTGTCTATGATGTCGAGAAGGTTCGCGTCGGCGAAGGAGGGAAATTTTTCGCGGAAGCGGACCACCATATCGGCAAACGAAGTGCCGTAATCGTCAGCCATACCGGCAGCGATGAAGCGTTCGAGCTGCAGTCTGGCGGTCATGATGGGGTCATAGGAGGGGTGCGATTTTTCAGACAAAAGGCGGTCGATTTCGCGCAGTTCGTCGGCGAATCTGCCGCTGTAGCGCAGATTTTTCAGTGAATCGGGGAGCTCCACGGTGAGGAGCGCAAGGTCGTCAAAGTTGAAGGGGCTGTTGGACATGATGTTTACCTTTCCTTATTTACTTCGCGAAATTTTGTGAATCCAAGATTGAAGTTTCACGATGTTTTTTGCTATATAAAACTTGCGCAGTACTACATAAGGGCAATACTGCGCGGTTATTTTCTTCTATTTATTACTTACGCTTGCGCTGCGTCAACAATCTTCGCGAACTTCTCGGGAACGAGAGACGCGCCGCCGATAAGACCGCCGTCTACATCAACCTTGGAGAGAAGCTCCGCTGCGTTGCCGTCGTTCATCGAGCCGCCATACTGGATGGTCATAGCTTCTGCTGCGGCGTCACCATACAGCTTTGCAACTGTCGCGCGAATCAGAGCGCAGACTTCTTCTGCCTGCTCCGGGGATGCGGTCAGACCTGTGCCGATTGCCCATACGGGTTCGTATGCAATGACAACATTGCCAATCTGCTCTGCAGGAATGCCTGCGAGGTCGAGTTTGGTCTGCATTGCGACGATTTCTTCCGTAATGCCAGCCTGACGCTGCTCAAGAACTTCACCGAGGCAAAGAATAACCTTTAATCCTGCGTTCAGCGCAGCTTTTGTGCGGAGATTTACCGTTTCGTCCGTTTCGCCGAAATACTGTCTTCTTTCAGAGTGACCGATGATAACATAGTCAACGCCGCATTCAACAAGCATATCAGCTGCGATTTCACCGGTGTACGCACCCTTTTCCTTAAAGTGAACGTTCTGCGCACCGATTTTTACGTTTGTACCCTTTGCAGCTTCAATCGCGTTTGCGATGTCCACAAACGGAACGCAGAGCACAACTTCACAGCCATCCTGGCCGGCAGTCAGCTGGGCGGTCTTTTTTACCGCTTCAGACGCAGCCTTCGGCGTCATATTCATTTTCCAGTTTCCGGCAATGATAACTTTACGTGATTCTTTCTTCATTTTATTACGTACCTCTATATAATCATAATTTCATTTATGTCCTATGTCCCCTCACCCAAAAAGGTTTTGAAGGGGGTGCGGGGGTGACTTTTCCTTAAAAAGTCACCCCCGCAAATTGCATTTATCCATTATTTATCAAGCAGGCAGGCGATGCCGGGGAGTTCGAGACCTTCGAGGAATTCGAGGGATGCGCCGCCGCCGGTGGAGATGTGAGTCATCTTATTAGCGAAGCCGAGCTGCTCAACTGCTGCTGCGGAGTCGCCGCCGCCGATGATGGAGACTGCGCCGGAATCTGCTACAGCTTTTGCTACAGCACGAGTACCGGATGCGAAGTTTTCCCATTCGGATACGCCCATAGGACCGTTCCATACGACTGTGCCGGCGCCGATGATGGTTTTAGCGAAGAGTTCCTGTGTCTTTTCGCCGATATCGAGGCCCATCCAGCCGTCCGGAATAGAGTCGGAGTAAATTCTCATATAAGTGGTATCTTCCTTATATTCGCGGCCGATTACGTTGTCGACCGGGAGGAGGAAGTTTACGCCTTTAGCCTTAGCCTTAGCCATTGTTTCACGTGCGAGGTCGAGCTTGTCCTCTTCGCAGATGGAAGTACCGGTGGTATTGCCGAGCGCACGGAAGAAGGTATAAGCCATACCGCCACCGATGATGAGGGTATCGACCTTTTCGATGAGGTTATTGATAACGCCAATCTTGTCGGAAACCTTAGCGCCGCCGAGGATTGCGACAAACGGTCTCTTCGGGTCGTCAAGGGCCTTACCCATGATGGAGATTTCCTTCTGGATGAGGTAACCGCAAACGGCCGGGAGGTAATCTGCAACGCCGGCTGTGGAGCTATGCGCGCGGTGAGCGGTACCGAAAGCGTCGTTTACATAGATTTCAGCGAGGGAAGCGAGCTTCTTGGAGAATTCGGGGTCGTTCTTTTCTTCTTCTGCATGGAAACGAACGTTTTCGATGAGCATTACGTCGCCATCCTTCAGAGCGTCAGCCTTTGCGTGAGCATCGTCGCCGACAACGTCGGCAGCGAGCGGAACCGGAACGCCGAGTCTTTCGGACAGTCTCTTTGCGACGGGAGCGAGGGAGTACTTCATATTGAATTCACCCTTCGGTCTGCCCATATGAGAACAAAGAATAACCTTTGCACCCTGTCCCATCAGGTACTGAATGGTCGGGAGAGCGCCGGTGATACGGTTTTCATCGGTGATAACGCCGTCCTTGAGCGGTACGTTAAAGTCACATCTTACGAGGACTCTTTTGCCGCGTACGTCGATATCTTCAACAGTTTTCTTATTGTAAGTCATAGTAAAACCTCTTCTTACATTTTAAAGATTTTTTTCCAGATATAATCCAAATATTAATATACCACAATTTGTCGATATAATCAATGGTTTTTGCAAAATTTACACATTATTTACGTGTGTACTGTAAGCTGTAAATTCCATCCACGCAGGGATTACTCGTGTTCCGCAAGCCAAATGGTGACGCGCGACTGAATAATGCGCGCACAGTCGGCGGCGGTCTTTGCACCGTTGGTGTAGCTCGAGATTTCCTCGTTGACTATGTTCGTGATTTCCTCGTCCACATATTGCGATACGGGAGTGCCGATTACATTGTCAAACCAGTCGCGCATGGTTGCCGCATCTTCTTCTGTGAAGAATTTGCGAATGCCGGGTTGGTCCGTCTCTTCCTCAATTTCAATGGCGTCGTATTCAGAATCGTATGGCCTCCACGATGCGCTGCCGTTATAGTAGAGCGTGAATAAAAATGTGTAGTACTCCTCGCACATGGTATCGAACTGCGACTTTAGTACCGGAATGCCGCTGGAATATGTCGCTGCGGAGCTGTCCTTCTCAGGTGCGATTATCATTTCCAGGAAGGACCACGCTTCTTCCGGATATTCGCAGAACGACGTGATTACGTATGGCGGCATAGATATTATCGTACCGTTCTGCGCGCTTTCCGTGGAGGGATAGCCGATGTGTACTATGTCCTTCGTGTTGAATATGATTTCTTCCGATATCCACTCGGTTATGTCGTAGTAATATTGTGAGGCCAGCGCGATTTTTCCGTTGTGGTAATTAAGATATCTATCGTCGTCGTAGTTGATATTCTCATAATTGTAAGTATCCGGCAGAGTGTTGAGAAACTCGAGATAGCTGATGAAATCTTCGCTCTCAAAGTTGCAGGTATTGGTTTCAAAATCGATGAAAGCGCCGTATCCGTTGTTGCCGAGCAGCCGGTTTGCGGCACTGTCCTTTGAAAGATAATCCATCAGAACAGTTCCTTCAGGAAGGGATTTTGCAAATTCTATCATTTCCGTAAGCGTCCACCCCTCGCGGTCGCCGAGCATCTCGCGGGTCCCTATGAGCGTCTGCGCAGTTATGTAGGAGCCAATAGCCCACAGCTTGCCGTCGCTTGTTGCAAACGTGCGGTGTACACAGCCGAACAGGTCGTCGCGCGTCACTTTTGTGCTGGCGTCAAGGAACCGATATAGGTCGGTATAAAGATTGTTGGAATAAATCTGCCTGATTACCTCATCGTTCGTGCTGTAGCCGGTCACGATATCGGGTTTATAGATTCCGTTTAACATATCGTTTACGAGCTGTTTGGAGCCGGCGTTATAGTCCTCGTCGCTGTTGTATGAGCTGTAGTCGCGCGCGATGATTCTCACGTTGTCGTTTGCCTTGTTAAAAGCGACGATTTGCGAGGGGAGATGCCAATTTGCGTCTACATACGCGATTTCGAGTACTTTGATTTGCGACAGGTCAATGTCCGCGGAACGGTTGTAGATCATCGGATAGCTGGCATACGTTACGGGGTCGCGCTCAATCAGAATCACGACGTCGGGGTTGACGATTTTGAGTATGTCGTTATTTGACGTGAGGTCGGAGTTCTGGTAATTGAGCACAAGCGTCGGCTCTGTGGTTTCCGCAGACTCTTCCGCGGGGAAGTTATAGCCGAACAGACCCTCATCTGTCGAGTAGTAGATATCATATCCGTCGGCAAAATAGCAATCATAGGAATTGATATTGGAAGGAAGCTCAAGCGCCTTGCCGAAGGCTTTTGCACCCTTGTCAATCGGCGCGCAGCCCTCACCGCTTTCACCGAAATAGCCGCTTGCGTATACGGCGCCGTCGGAGGCGGTTGCAAGGTTATTTATCCAGCCTGACGCCATGACGGAGAAGCTCTTTTGGAAGGAATCGTTGAGCACGACGGTCTCCATATCGGACGAGAGATAAACATATCCATCGCCGTCGACTGCCATGCCATTTATGTAAAACCAGCTTCTGTCGCTTTCGCTGCTGGTAAACATGGAGGAGATTTCCTCGGATGAGGTGATGGAACCGTCGGTCAAATCATACATGACGGTGTAATAGAAATTCTCGGAGGTATCGAAATTGTATTCATTTTGAATGAAATACAACTTGTCCTTCAGCAGTACGCCTTCGTTGATATAGATACTGTTGTCTATGTCGAGTTTGGTTTCCTCGAGAACGGTGTAGTCGTTCCCCAGCGTCAGGATAATGTAGTCGTATCCATATGTTTCGTAGCCGTATTCCTCATCGATTTCACCGGTGCCGTGCCAATAGGAGCAGAAAAGGTTTATATTGCCGGTTTCGGAGTCGTAATATGGAGTGACGTCGCGCTGAATCTCGTAATCCTCTGGAAGTGTGACTTTGGTCCCTTTAAAGACGTTGGTAAGGACCTCTGTTTTCGCGATTTCCCCGACATTTTCGCCGTTCTTGGAGGAAGTCTCGCCGTCATCGCTTTTTGAGCATGAAACAAGCGGCGCGGCCAATATTGCCCCGCAGAGGAGCAGCGACAAAAGCTTTACGGATTTTTTCATGGTGAACCTCAACTTTCCGTTTTAATTTTCCGTTTTCTTTACGATTGTACCATCAATTTATGAATAGCAGAGAGAGGATGCTTTAAGATTTGATTAAGAATGAAAAACGGGGCTTTGCCCGATGATATTTCGCGATTCCCTTTTCCAGTATTGTAAACTACATTAGTCGGTTTGTCAAGCATAAAAGTGCAGGGACAGATTGACTTTGCCGAGACTATTGTGTTATAATAAATTATAATAAATAAACAAAACAAAATATGCAATTGATAGATTAAAAAAGGTAAATAATCGATGTTTACTTATTTAATGGAGATGCTTTCGGTAAATGGAACCCCTCCAGGCGATTTTTCCACCGATAACGAGACGGATATCGCCGCTCTCGTCGAACGCGCAAAATCAGGCGACCCCGATGTTTTTTCGGAAATTGTGACTGCTTATGAGAGGTTTGTCTATAATACCTCTTGCCGGGTCTTGTCAGCCGCTGGAATGTCTCTCTCGGATGCGGAGGATATCGCGCAGGATGCGTTCATTAAAGCGTGGCGGTCGCTGTCGTCCTTTCGCGGGGATTGCAGTTTTTCTACGTGGCTGTTCCGCGTGACTGTCAATACTGCACGCGACAGTATTCGCCGTACCGCACGGAAACCTACCGTCTCCCTGACACGCGAACGTGAGGACGACGAGGAACCGGAAATCTGGGACGTTCCCGTGACCTCCGGAGACGAAGTCCCAGAGGACGCAGCTGTGCGGCGTGAAACCATTGAAGCCGTGCGCCGCGCCGTTGAATCCCTTCCCAAGGAACAGCGGCAGGTTATCGTCATGCGAGATATCCATGAGCTGCCGTATCACGAAATTGCGGAGATTCTCGGCATTGAGGTTGGGACAGTCAAATCCCGAATCAGCCGCGGACGTGCAAATCTTAAAAAAATCTTAATAAATGGGAACTTTCCAGGGATAACAAACGTCTAATAGACAGTTGAAATTTGGAAGTTTTGGATTAGCAGCAAATCTATAGTAATTTCTGCTTTCCTATACTGTGATTTTCCATAATTTCCGTATACTGACCGAGGGCGAAGCTATACTTTATTTTATATGAATATTTCTATTGGTTTTGGTATAACTTATGAAGGCTAATGATGATAGAAACGACACCTTTTTTGAAGCGGAGTATAAACGCTTGATGGCGGAAGCATATCCGGCGCCCAAAACGGATATCAAAAACGCCGTTATGGCGCGTATCTCTGCAGAAAGTCAGGTGGATGATGCAGAAAAATTAAATACAACAGGAAAAAAACGCGCCGCATGGAAGAGTCATTTGGTGAAATGGGGGAGCGTGGCCGCATGTTTTATTGTGTTGGCAGCGCTCGGATTCCACGTCCTTTCGATGAACATGAAGGGGGGCATGGTGGAGAATGCCTCCGTCTCTACGACAGCTGATACTTCAGAAGAAGCTGAGTACAATACACTGGAGGAGGAAGAAGGCGCCGCCGGTATGATATATGAAGCAAAGGTGACCAGTGCGGTGGATGAGCAGGCCCCAGAAGAAGCGGAGATGTCTGAAGACGAAGAGGATATTCTGGAGGAAGAAGCGGTTCTTGAGATGCCTGTAGAACAGCCCGCTCCGGAGATGGCTGTGATGTACTCAACGAAAAAAGCGGCGGTTGACGAAGATATGACAAATGGTTCTTCGGGTATGCCGGCGAGCAGCCATGCGGCCTCGTCTTTCGCGGATTATGACGCGTCTGGAATTCCAGAGAAGCTGTCGAGTGCGGCGGAGGATTGTCAGCACACGGGGGTATTCAAGAATTCTTTCCACGATATAACCCAGTCGGTGATAAACCTTGCGGTTGCGTATGCGGGGGGGGAAAAGCTTCTGAGCTGGTACGAGCAGACCAATGGCACTTGCGAGATGAACCTTTATGCGCTGATCGTGGCGATGGAAATCCCGCAGGAGGCATTGGAAGAGATGTACAATACGTCGGATTTGTGGTATCATCACGACTACAACATCGCGCTGTTGTACGGGGATGCGGGTGCAGACGCGGTATACGACTACTACCTTACCGGCGGCAGCTATGCGGAATACGTGAAGCGGTATTTTGAATACGAGCTGAAGCAGAGCTTGGTCGCTGACGATGGGGTTACGCAGTACGGCGAATGGACTGCGGAGCATGGGTACAACGCGATATGCAGATGGAGCATAGCGGAATTTGTTCGTGATTTTGGTATCACGCGCGACCGGTTTGTGGAGCTGTACGACAAAATGGTAGTGCGCTTTGCCAGCGAGTATGCCGGATATGAGATAGTGGAGTACGATATTGACGCGATATATGCCATGGGAGAGGAAATCGCGGACAGCATCGCCCGCGGGGACATGGGGTATGTCACCGACGCGATGTATCACAAATAAAGTGCGGAGGATCTTTTCACAAAGGTCCTTGACCATGCTGTGTCCGGCAGCGGATGGGGATGGCGTTCCGGCGAAACAGTCCGCGAAATCAAGCTGGGACTGGAAAAGGCAGAGAACGAGGCATTCCCTATAAAAAAACGTGATTTTGCGAGGTTTTGTGGGGATAAATTAAAATAATCGGATTTTTTTCGGAAAAGGTATTGACAAAGGCTTACTGGAGTGATATAATCTTCACGTTCGAAAAAATTCAATATTGTAGTTTTAATCGGAGGATTACATCATGTCCACATACATGGCTAAGCCCGAGACGGTTGAACGCGGCTGGTATATCATCGACGCTGCTGGCAAACCGCTCGGCAAGACCGCTGTAACAGCGGCTAACATTCTTCGCGGCAAGCATCGTCCGGAGTTCACTCCTCACGTTGACTGCGGTGAATTTGTTGTTATCATCAACTGCGAAAAGGCAGTTCTCACCGGCAAGAAGCTCGACCAGAAGTTCTATCGCACTCACTCCGGCTATATCGGCGGTCTGAAGGAAACAAGCTATCGCAAGCTCATGGCTACCCGTCCCGAATTTGCAATGGAGCTCGCAGTAAAGGGCATGCTCCCGCACAATTCCATTGGCGACAAGGCCATCACCAGACTCAAGGTATACGCAGGTTCCGAACACAAGCAGCAGGCTCAGAAGCCTGTTCCGTACGAAGTTGAAATATAAGAAAGGACAGGTATAAATTATGTATACAAGTGCTAAGCCTTATTTCTATGGTACGGGCAGAAGAAAGAGCTCCGTTGCGCGCGTTCGTCTCTATCCCGGTACCGGCAAGATTACGATAAACGGTCGTGACATCGACGACTACTTCGGACTCGAAACTCTGAAGCTCATCATCAACCAGCCCTTCGGCGTCACAAACACCACAGGCAAGTTCGATATCGTAGCGAACGTTCGCGGCGGCGGTATCTCCGGTCAGGCCGGCGCTATCCGTCACGGCGTATCCAGAGCGCTCCTCCTCGCTGACGAGTCCTACCGTCCTCTCCTCAAGAGAGCAGGTTTCCTTACCAGAGACCCTCGTATGAAGGAAAGAAAGAAGTACGGTCTCAAAGCAGCTCGTCGTGCTTCCCAGTTCTCAAAGAGATAATCTCACCCAATTGGGTTTATGCAAAAACCACCGATTTCCGGTGGTTTTTTGTGTTATGTTCGATTGGCACACTTCGCGGACGCCGCATATACTGCATCGGAGGTGATATATATGAATTCGCAACCTGAGCACCCGATACAGCCGGCGGCAATTGCATCCATGTCCGGTAACGGGATTTCCGGAACCGTCTCGTTCTATCCCTATCAGGGGGATGTCCTTCTCATCGCAGACATCCACGGCCTTCCGGCTGGGACAGCATGCGGCAGCGCCGAGCGGCCATACGAATCCGGCGTCTTCGGCTTCCACATCCACGAAGGGACCGCCTGTACAGGTGTGGACTTTGCCGACAGCGGCAGTCACTTGAACCTGTGCGACCTCCCCCATCCATATCATACCGGCGACCTGCCGCCCTTGTTCTCCTATAATGGCGACGCTCTCATGGCGGTGCGTACCGGCCGCTTCAAACTCGATGACGTCATCGGCCGCACTGTCATTATCCACAGCCACCCTGACGACTTTACCACACAGCCTGCCGGCAACTCCGGCACAAAAATCGCATGTGGAATTATACGGAGGGTCGTGTGAGACCCGCTCCATAGCGCGCGTGGGGCGCCTTTCCTCAAAGGGCGATTTAAGAAAGCGCGAACTTTTTTTAATAGGGGTTGGCGGAGCAAAAATTTTTTATCGTTCCCACAGCTTCCGCGATTCCACGGGTCAGGAGGGATTGCGGAATTGTGGGGAGGGTTCCGGCAAGGGTTGTTTCAGCGACTGCGATTTCGAGGGACAGAGGAAGGTGGATGAAGCCGGCGGGAATTTTGAGAGGTTTGCAGTAGGAAAGAGCGGCATACATTAGATCGTTGCAGACGTATGTCCCTGCGGTAAAGGAAACTGCTGCGGGGACGCCAGCCTTTCTCATTTGCTCCACTATTGCGCCGACCGGAAGTGTTGTGATATATGCGTCCGCGGCGTCTGTTCCTTGCTCTATCGGAGACAGCTCGTACTTTACGCCTGCATTGTCCGCCGCTCTGCTGCTCCGGACGTTTATTGCCGCGTACTCCGGTGTTATGCTCCCGCGTCCGCTTGCTTGTCCAAGACACATCACCGCTGCAACATCTGATTTTTCGTATTCCGCAATCTTTTCGCACAAGATTCGTCCGCAATCTCCGTATACCACCGGAAGCGTGACCTTTATAATATCGTACCCGTACATCCGGTACGGCAGGGAGCGCAGTGTGTCAAGAGACGAGTTCCTCCCACTCCCGCCGAACGGCTCAAAGGCAGAGATGATAATTTTCATGGTTTTCCTTTCTTATTTGAGGGATTCTCCACTTTATACCATTTTATAGTATAACACGAACCCCCAATTTAAGCAAGCGAAAAGAAAAAATGTAATATAACTTTAATATTTTTGGGGAAGTTTGATTCGTTCGTTTCGCGTATAGGGATTTCATGCCGTGCTGCAAGTTCTTTCTTTTATCTACGGGCGGGCCGACTGCATGGGGCAAAAACGAGAATGCTTTCTGCATTTCCTCTTGCGCATTCTCGTCACTTGTGCTATAATATAATCACAAAATATGCGAAACGAAAGGATTCAGTTATGGCTAAAAATGTGAAAAGCAGTCAAGAGCTTGCGGCAAATCCGGCATACGAGCTGATGTACGAGGAGTATCTGGATGATATTAAGTCCGCGGGAATGGTTTTTCGTCATAAGAAGTCAGGTGCGCGCGTGTGCGTGATTTCCAATGACGACGAGAATAAGCTCTTCTGCGCGGCATTCCGGACGCCTCCGGAAAACAGCACGGGCGTACCTCATATCATCGAACATACTGTTTTGTGCGGTTCGAAAAATTATCCCTCACGCGACCCCTTTATGCAGCTTGCAAAGGGCTCGCTCAATACCTTCCTGAACGCAATGACGTACCCGGATAAGACCCTTTATCCCGTGTCGTCATGCAACGATAAGGATTTCAAGAACCTGATGAACGTCTATATGGACGCGGTGTTCTATCCGAATATTTATAAATACCGCCAGATTTTCATGCAGGAGGGCTGGCATTACGAAATGGACAACCCCGAGGATGAACTCAAAATCAACGGCGTTGTTTACAGCGAAATGAAGGGCGCAACCTCTTCGCCGGAAAGTGCGATTTGGGAGGCCGTGTCAAGGGCAGTGTATCCTGATACTACCTACGGCGTGAACTCCGGCGGCGACCCGAAGGTGATTCCCGAGTTGACCTACGAGTATTACCTCGACTTCCACCGCCGCTTCTACCATCCGTCAAATTCGTACATCTTCATCTATGGAGACTGCGACATGGATGAGCGCCTCGCCTGGATGGATGAAAACTATCTTTCTTCGTTCGACGTTATCGTTCCGCATTCCGAAATCGCACGTCAGACCCATTACGGCGTAAACGAGCCGAAGCGGCTGACAGAAAAGTATTCCGTCGGCTCGACTGACGAGACGGAGGGCAAGGCATACTTCGCATTCGCGGCTCTTTGCGGCTCCAACCTGGACGTTCTGGATTGCCGTGCATGGGGTATTCTCTCCGATGTACTGATTTATTCCCCCGGTGCACCCGTGAAGCAGGCGCTTCTGGACGCGGGCATCGGTCAGGATGTGTTCGGCGGCTACGATACGCATATGATTGAGGACGATTTCTCCGTTATTGTCAAGAATGCAAAGGCGGAGGACCTCGACCGGTTCTATCAGATTGTCATCAATACTTTAAAAAAGCAGGTTGAGGAGGGAATTTCCGAAAAGGCGCTCCTCGCGTGCATCAACCGCGATGAATTCTACTTCCGTGAAGCGGATTACGGCGGAAGCCCGAGAGGGCTTGACTACGCCGCTACAATGCTTCAGTCATGGCTGTATGACGACAGCGCGGCGTTCAAGTATATGCACTTCCTCGACGACTGTGCGGAGCTCAAGAAGAGAATCGGCACAGGATACTACGAAGGACTTATCAAAAAGTATATCCTTGAGTCCGACCACTGCGTGCTCATCGACTCTCTCCCTGAGCCCGGTCTGGTGGAGAAGAACAACGAGGAATTAAAACAGAAGCTCGCAGCGTACAAGGCGTCCCTGACGAAGGAAGAAATCGACCACATCGTTGAAGAGACGAAGCTGCTGCGCGAATACCAGTCGCACGAGCCGACTGAGGAGGAACTGAACTGCATCCCGTCCCTCCAGAGAAGCGATATCCCGCGCGAGACGGTGCCGTTCTACAACGAGGAGCGGGAGATTGGCGGCGCAAAGGCAGTATATCACGATGTTGAGACGAACGGCATCACATATTTGAATGTGCTGTTTGATATCGACGGGCTGCCGAAAGAGTATATCCCGTATGTCGGACTGCTGGGCGCCGTGCTCGGCAAGATTGATACAGCGGATCACACGTATGCGGATTTGGTAATGGATATCAAACTGAACACCGGTAACTTGTCGTTTGGTGCGCCGACATACAGAATGTTCGGCAAAGCGAATGAGTTCCGTCCGATGTACGGGCTGTACACTCGAGTTCTCGCCGATAAGGTTGATTATGCGCTGACAACGGCGGCTGAAATCATTGCCACCTCGAAGTTTGAAGACACAAAGAGACTGCGGGAAATCATCGGTGAAGTGAAGTCCGGCAAGCAGCGGGGCATTATGAACAACGGTCATGCGGTGGGCGCCGCACGCGCTCGCTCGTACTTCTCGAAAGCGGATTGCTATCAGGAGCTGCTGTCGGGGATTGACTATTATCTGTTCCTGTGCGACATTCACAGCAACTTTGAAGAAAAGGTATCTGAAATTTCGGTGAAGCTGCGTGAAGCGACGAACTACATCTTCAATCCCGAGCGGATGATAATCAGCCTCGCCACGGACGAAGACGGCTACAAGGCTGTGGAGGAAAAGCTGCCGGAATTTGTGAAGAAGTGCGCGTCTCTCGAGAGAAAATCCCTTGGCGAGCCGGCAGTATTCGTACCGGAAAAGAAGAACGAAGGGATTCAGATTCCGTCGCAGGTACAGTATCTCTGCCGCGCCGGAAGCCTTGAGGCGGCGGGAGTGACATACACCGGTGCAATGCAGGTAGTAAAGACGGCGGTCAACTACGACTACTTGTATCAGAATATCCGCGTGAAGGGCGGCGCATACGGCTGCGGCTGCGGATTTGCGGCCGACACCGGAAACGTGCAGTTCTACACCTACCGCGACCCGAAGCTGGCGGAAACGGAGCAAGTATACGAAGGAACCGGCGACTACGTCCGCAATCTTGAGTTTGATGAAAAAGAGCTGACGAAGTACATTATCGGCACCTTCTCCGGCTACGAAAGACCGATATCCCGTTACGGTAAAGCGTCGCGCTCGTTTGACGCGTACATCACTGGCCGCACATACGAGGATGTTCTTCGCGAGCGTGCGGAGATGCTCGACATCACGCCGGAGCAGTTCCGCGCGGTTGGAGATGTGTTTGACAAAATCCTCGCGCAAGGCTACATTTGCGCAGTTGGCAACGAAAAGAAAATTGCCGACAACGAGGGGATGTTCGACAATCTGCTGACGATTAACTAAATTCAACTAATGTAGAAGGGGAGGAGTTATCCTCCCCCTTTTTAGTTCTCCCTTGTAACGTAAATTCTATTTACCGTGATGGAGAGAATGTCGCGATTTTGTGAAAAACAAAAGACCGTACTGACGTACGGTCTATCCTACGGGTGAGTGATGGGACTCGAACCCACGGCCTTCAGGGCCACAACCTGACGCTCTAACCAACTGAGCTACACCCACCGTGTTCGCTGCATCTCCACCAAAGTGGAGTGTGACCGCAGCGTATATATAACGTCTCGCACGAAACCACACGGACGGAATACCGAAAGTATCGACTTGCTGTGCTTGTCAGGTACTCCGGTTCGCCGTAAGAGGCGATGGCGTACCT